>JBLHLW010000006.1:0-89640 GCA_047621345.1 Minisyncoccia bacterium
GTTCGGTGGCCTGCCGCAACAGGATGTCACCGACATCGTGGCCCAAGCTGTCATTGATGTTCTTGAAATTATCGAGATCGATGAACAGGACCGCCAACTTCTGCCGATTGCGCCGTGCCACTGAAATGGCATGTTTGAGACGATCGTTCAATAGTGTCCGGTTCGGCAGGCCGGTCAACTCGTCGTGGGTAGCCAGAAATTCGATGCGCCGCTGGGAATTCTTGACCGCAGTGATGTCGCGAAAGATCGATACGTAATTGATGACCGAACCATTTTCGGCATTGACTGAATTGATGGACAGCCATTCTGGGTAAACTTCGCCATTCTTGCGGCGATTGATAATTTCGCCTTGCCAGTTGCCATTGGCGAGCAACGTCGTCCACATCTCCTCGAAAAATTCGGGCGGATGCTGGCCGGCGCCCAGCATCCGGGGATCGCGGCCAATCACATCGCTGCTGGTGTAGCCGGTGATTTTTGTAAAGGCATCATTGACCGTCAGGATCACTGCCTTGGCATCGGTAATGGCGATCGCTTCGCCGGAACGGTCGAACACCTTGGCCGCCAGCCTTAACTGCTCGTCGGCATGACGCCTGTGCGTGGTATCGGTGGACTGAGTACAGATCGAACACACGACCCCGCTCTGGTCGAACAGCGGAAAGCGTACGCTATCGAGCTGGATGCAGCGGTCTCCGACGGTGAGCACATCGACCGATTCCAGCACGGCACTAATGCGCATAGTCTCCAGATCACGGCCGCGCAGAATCTGTTCGATGCCAACACCAAATAATTGCAAGTCGGTCCTGCCAATCGCCGCTGCGGCTTGGATACCGAACAGTTCTTCGAAGCGCCGGTTGATGAATTCGTAGCGGCCGGCCATATCCTTGAGCATGACGACCGAGACCGAATTATTCATGATCGACAGCAAACGCTGCTGGCTGGCCTGAATTTTTTGCTGCGCGAGAACCAGATCGGTGTTGTCCAGCACCACCAGTACCGCCGCCACTGCATCACCCGCACTATCGAGCACCGGCGTCATCAGGACCTGGAACGCACAGACATCCGTGATAACCGGGAATTCTTCTTTTAGTGCCTTTGCAAGCACGCTGCCAAGCAACCTGCCGACAGGATCAAGATAGTCGGGCAAATTGAGGCGGGCAATGTGCTGTCCGACGTGGGCAATCGACAGCCCGAAATTGCGTACCGCCGCATTGTTGAGACGCCGCAAAAACAGCGCCTTGTCGAATACCACCACCGGAAAATCGATGGTGTTGTACACCCCTTCGAATTCAGTATTGATGATGGCCAGCTCGATCGACTTGACCTGGCTTTCCTCGTTCACGCTGACCAGTTCTTCGTTGGTAGCCTGCAACTCTTCATTGCTGGCTTCAAGCTCTTCGTTGGCTGCCTGCATCTCTTCATTGGAAGCCTGAATCTCCTCGTTCAGCGCCTGCATTTCCTCGTTCGACGCGGCCATTTCTTCCATCAGGGTTTGCAGTTGCTCGCGCGTCGTGGCCAGTTCCTGAACAACATTGCCGTCGTCGCTGTCGTTGTTACCCGCATTCATTGTCCCGGAGGGGATTTTTCCGGCTGCTTCGAAGACCACCAGAAAGGCCGTTGTGCCACCATCGGCCTGCAACACCGGGTGGACCACCAGTCGCCAGACCGCACCATCGAGCGTCGCGATACGACGCTTGCGACTATGGAAGCGGGCATGGTGACGCGTCGACCGGCGTACCGTCGTCAACAATTCGTTGGTCAGTTCCGGCACGATCAACTGTGCCAGATTCATTTCAGGAGCACCGGACGGAAAGCTGATGAAGCGATCGACATCCCCCTGACTGTGAAGTATCCGAAAACCACCGTCGATCAACATGGCCGGACCGATACTGTCGGCCGCGGTTTTCAGGAATTGCGCCGCATGCGACGTGTCCTGCCGCGTTGCCGGCTTGTGGCCGCGGACTACGTGCCCGCGTGAGGCCGGTCGGCCGGATCCGGATGACAACGGCCGGCCTTGTCCGATTGGTCGGTACAGCCGTGCCTTGCGGTCCAGGGCATCGAACAGGCCTTCTTGCTGGTTGGCAGTTTCAGATCGTCCCAGGAAGAGCAGACCATCATCGCGCAGTGCGTAACGCAACACCGCCAGCACCTTGGTCTGCAAGTCGGCATTAAAGTAGATCATCACGTTACGACAAGTTACCAGGTCGACGCGCAAGAAAGGGGGGTCGATGACGATGTCCTGGCGTGCGAACGTCACGCAATCCCGTAGTATTTTGCTCACTTCATACCCGTTTCCGATGACCTGAAAATAGCGATTCAGATAACCGGGCGGCAATTCGGCAACCGCATTCTGGTTGTACACGCCGCGACGGGCAAAGGTGAGCGCGCTGTTGTCAATGTCCGATGCAAAAATCTGCAAGCGCATCGGGCGCCCTGCGTCTTCGATCAGCGATAAAAACACCATCGCCAACGAATAGGCTTCTTCGCCGGTGGCGCAGCCAACCACCCAGACGCGGACATCGTCCCCCGATTTTTTGCGAGCGAGCAATTCCGCCACCTGTCGGGCAAGAACATCAAATGCCGCTTTGTCGCGAAAAAATTCCGTTACTGAAATGAGCGTTTCCCGCGCCAGGGCATCAAGTTCTTCTTCGTGGCCTGTAATGTAAGCAAGATAGGCAGACAAGGTCGTGGTTTCGGTAACGATCATGCGTCGCTGCAAGCGCCGCTGTACGGTCGACAGCTTGTAACTGGAAAAGTCGATCTTGGTGCGTTGCCGCACGCGTTCGAACAACTCGGTCAGTTCAGCCGGACGCTGTTCCAGTCCTTCGTGTTCGGGGACATTATCCGGGAATCGTACCAGTCGCTCGATCTCCTGTGCAATAGCGTCTGGCGCCAGGATACGGTCAGCCACACAGTCATCAATGGCCGAGCAAGGCATGCCTTTGTACTTGGCCGTATCAGGGGTCTGCACATACGTCATGCCGCCAGCGGCCTTGATGGCGCGCAAACCGCGCGTTCCGTCGGATCCGGTACCTGACAAGATCACACCAATCGCCCGCTCATCAAAAGTATCGGCGATGGATTGAAACAGCAGATTCACTGAGGGCTTGGGAGAGATTTCGGGTGGCGCGATCGACAAGTGAAAACGTTCATCACGAAACACCAGGTTGTACCCCGGCGGAATGATGTAGATCACATCCATCGCAGGCAACTCAGCATCGACCGCTTCCCGCACCGTTAAGACGGTATCGCGACCAAGGATGTCGGCCATCATGCTGCGGTAGTTTGGCGAGATATGCTGCGCAATGACGTAGATGCAGTTGAGGCCAAGCGACAGACGAGCCACGAATTCGCGCAAGGCTTCCAGACCGCCAGCCGAGGAACCGATGCCTATCGCATAGCGACATGTTTGTTCCTTTACTGGAACCGTCAGGCCGGCAACTTCGGTGGACTCAATCATGAACGGGTGCTCCAGTTGATTTATCGTCACGGCCGCCTAGGCGCCTGCCCGCGCAATTGTTACCAAAAAAGAACTTTATGCTACCTAAAGTATTTATTTTGCACAACAAAAACATGCTGACGAAAGATGATGTCGTGACTCACTATCAATCACGAAAAAAGACGCACCCGTGCCCGGCGAGGGATGGCGAATCGGCAGGCGGGGAAGATGAAAAGAGGGAAAGCGAGTACAAGACACGACCGGCTTGTTGCTGGTGCCGGTGGAACGTGCCGAGGGATGGTACTGCCGTAGCGCGAGTCAGGGGCGCGTGAACGGCCAATCAATACCGCGTATTCACGCCCCGCGCCATCGGCCTCCTGCGGCCTGTCGCACGCCGCTAGCGGCGACAAGGCGACAGGCTGGCAGAGGCGACCGGTTGATGCGTCGTTAGCCGAGTTGCTGTTGCTGTTGCTGGCTCACGATTTTTTTGGCGATGCTCCAGCGATGCACTTCGCTCGGGCCATCGTAGATCCGGAACCCGCGCACATCCTTGAAGATGCGCATAACAATGGTTTCTGCTGTCACGCCACGACCGCCCAAGACCTGCACGCAACGGTCAACCACGCGCCAGATCGCTTCCGAGCAAATCACCTTGGTCATGCTTGATTCGATATTGCCGCGGCCTCCCTGATCAAGCACCCAGGCGGTGTGCTGAATATTGAGCCGGGCGGTGTGCAAGTCCATCTCGTTATCAGCCAGCATGAAGCCGACGCCTTCGTGCTCGGCCAAGGATTTGCCGAAAGCCTGGCGCTCGCTCGCATAGGCCAGCGCGACGTCGTGGGCGCGTTGCGCCTGGCCGAGCCAGCGCATGCAGTGCGTCAGTCGCGCCGGCGCTAGCCGAATCTGCGCATAGCGAAAGCCCTTACCGATTTCACCGAGAACATCGGTGGCCGGCACGCGTACGTTCTCAAAACGCAGCACGCCATGACCGCCAGCAAAGCAGGAATCAAGCGACTCCATCAGCCGTTCCAGCACGATGCCGGGACGGTCCATGTCAGTCAGGAACATGGTTGCCGAACCGTCTTCCATGCGCGCCATGATGATCGCGAAGGTTGCGCCTTCGGCACCGGTGATAAACCATTTGGTGCCACTGATCAGGTAATCATCACCATCCTGAATGGCGATGGTTTGCAGCATCGATGGGTCCGAACCGGCACCGGGAGCCGGTTCGGTCATTGCAAAACACGAACGGGTGCGGCCTTCGACTAGCGGACGCAACCAGCGCTCTTTTTGCGCCGGCGAGGCAACTTGCTCCATCAGATGAATATTGCCTTCGTCGGGCGCATGGATGTTCAACGCAGCCGGACCGAGAGGCGAATAACCTGCAGCTTCGAACACGGCCGCCTTGGCGACATGGGACAAGCCAAGTCCACCCAATTCGACTGAGGCATGCGGCGTCAGCAAGCCAGCAGCGCGACCGGCGGCCACCAGTTCTTCACGCAGCGATTCAGTGGGGCCGTGGCCGGTTTGACGCGGGTCATTTTCGAACGGGATGATGACTTCGGCGATGAAACGACGGGTACGTTCCTGCAGATCCTTGATTTCCGGCGAGTGTGAAAAGTCCATGAGTCTCTTTGATTATTAAGATGAAGTCTGCCAGCATAACAAGCATTGCCACATTGCTCCAAAGTACTTGCAATAAGGCCAGTGTGGCCGATTGTCGGCAGCCTCAACGAACGGCGTCTGAAGCAGAGCGACACAGCGTCAGTCTTTATGAAGCTGGTTTGCCATCGTCGTGATCGGCAAATAAATGATCGCCGGAATCATGCGCAACTGGCGACATCCTGCATGACCGCGTATTGCGACAGGCCCGACGCCTGCTCCAGGTTGAGACGGTGCTTGCGCCGTTTGAAGGCTTCCTCGATGCGCCAGCGCCGGTTGCGCCGCAATCAAATGTGATTCCGCCAAAGTCTTTCGCGCGCGTGGAGGCAATGGATCTGTTGTGAGTGGCGGCAATGCGGCTTCCTCTTTGAGGAGTCTCACGGCGCGTTCGCGGATAGATCTGGATCTTCGAGTGCAGCCTGATCAGCGATGTTCGTCATCGCTGAAACCAGAATCCTTTCAGTGATCAACTCATCAACAATATTTGCCTGGAGCAAATCACGTCTTTTTTTCTGATTCGCCCTGTTCGGCGCTTTGGCAGCCATCCATTTTTTGAATTCTACGAAAACAACGGGGTCAATAGTCGTCATTGTCGCCATGCGGCCAGCCGATGAAATGACGACTTGAGAAAACTTTGGAGAGGAAGTCAGCACGGATGCACGCGCAACCTGTATGGGCCAAAGATCATCCTCATGATCGGTAAAGCGCACCGGATGCAAATCGTCGGAAACCGCCACGCGTCGAATGAAATCGACCTCAAAGCCTTTTGCATTAATTGCTGTCTCGAGCCGATCCTCACTTCTCTCAAAAGTGGCATCTACTGTCTTGAGTAAATCGATCATGGACATATCAACCCTTTCCATATCGAGAAAAAATTGCACTCGCTTTCTGGCGTCCCACAGTAAATCAACGTCTTGTTTTTCTTATGCAGGCCGCGCGCCGCGACCGTTCCGCCACTTTTTTGCTGGATAACAAACAATATAGTTTCAAACTAAGTCCGCTGGAGATAGTTACTACATGCATAAATAACAGAGTGAATTCGCTCCATTATCTCCACCGGCCAATCAGAAATGACCTAAAAGAGCAGTATTGATCTTTTCTGTCGAAGATCATCGAATCAATTTCTAATCGACTAAAACTGCTCTGTTGCTCGACACTTTCACTGATGACGGATAGCTCGAAGCCGGACTCGTTGCCGCTGTCACATACTGCGCCGATACTGCCCGCCTACCTCGAACAACGCATCGGTAATCTGTCCGAGCGAGCAGACCCGCACCGCATCCATGAGCTTGTCAAACACGTTGCCATCCTCGATCACCGCTTGCTGCAGCGCCGCCAGCATCGCCGGCGACTCGTCGGCATGCAATGCGTGGAAGGCCGCCAGACGCGTCAGTTGCGACTGCTTTTCCTCATCGCTGGAGCGTGCCAGTTCGATGATTTGTGGCGTGTCGTTGGCCTTCGGATTGCGGAAGGTATTGACGCCGATGATGGGCAACGTGCCGTCATGTTTCTGGTGCTCGTAGTGCATCGATTCTTCCTGAATCTTGCCGCGCTGGTAGCCGGTTTCCATCGCACCGAGCACGCCACCACGTTCGGCGATGCGCTCAAACTCCTGCAGCACGGCTTCTTCAACCAGATCGGTCAATTCATCGATGATGAAACTGCCCTGGTTCGGATTCTCGTTCTTGGCCAGACCCCATTCGCGGTTGATGATTAACTGGATCGCCAGCGCACGGCGCACCGACTCATCGGTGGGCGTGGTGATCGCTTCGTCGTAGGCATTGGTGTGCAACGAATTGCAGTTGTCGTAAATCGCGATCAGCGCCTGCAGCGTGGTGCGGATATCGTTGAAGTCGATTTCTTGCGCGTGCAGCGAGCGCCCCGAGGTCTGGATGTGGTACTTGAGCTTTTGCGAACGCTCGTTGGCACCGTATTTTTCGCGCATCGCCACCGCCCAGATGCGCCGTGCAACGCGGCCCAACACCGTGTATTCCGGGTCCATGCCATTGCTGAAAAAGAACGACAGGTTGGGCGAAAAATCATCGATCTTCATGCCGCGCGCCAGATACGCTTCAACGAACGTAAAGCCATTCGACAGCGTGAAGCCGAGTTGTGAAATCGGGTTCGCGCCGGCTTCGGCAATGTGATACCCGGAGATCGATACCGAGTAAAAATTACGCACCAGATGGTGAACAAAATACTGCTGGATGTCGCCCATCACTTTCAACGAAAACTCGGTCGAAAAAATACAAGTGTTCTGGCCTTGGTCTTCTTTGAGGATATCGGCCTGCACTGTCCCGCGCACATTCTGCAACACCCAGGCACGGACTTTTGCCGCTTCTTCGGCAGTCGGCTCCCGCGATTTTTCAGCCCGGAACTTGTCGAGTTGCTGGTCGATTGCCGTGTTCATGAACATCGCCAGAATCGATGGCGCCGGACCATTGATCGTCATCGACACCGAGGTGGTCGGGTCGCATAATTCAAAGCCGCTATACAGTACTTTCATGTCATCAAGCGTCGCAATCGAGACGCCCGAATTGCCGACCTTGCCGTAGATATCAGGACGCACTGCCGGATCGGCACCGTACAGCGTGACCGAATCAAAGGCGGTCGACAGGCGCTTGGCCTCCATCCCTTCGGAAACCAGCTTGAAGCGGCGATTGGTACGGAAGGCATCGCCCTCGCCGGCAAACATGCGAGTCGGGTCTTCGTTTTCGCGCTTGAACGGGAACACGCCGGCGGTGTACGGGAACGCGCCCGGGACATTTTCCAGCATCAGGAAACGCAGGATTTCGCCATGGTCTTCAAAGCGTGGCAAGGCGACCTTGCGAATCTTGGTGCCCGACAGCGTAGTCGCCACAAGTCGGGTGCGAATTTCCTTATCGCGGATCTTGACGACGTAATCATCGCCGGCATAAGCGAGCTGCATCGCTGGCCAGCCAGTGAGCAATTGCTTGGCACCGGCGTCGAGTTTGTTGTCTCGTTCAGTAATCAGGTCGTCCATATCAACGACCTTGCCGGCTTCGGCCAGCATGCGTTTTGATTCCTGCAATTGCTGGCGTTCGCGCGCCAGCTTGACGTTTTTGGCGGTGAAGACATGGTAGCCGCGCACTGTGTCGGCAATTTCGGCCAGATAGCGGCTGCGCGCCGGCGGCACGATGGCATTCTTGCCCGACGAGTGACGGACGTTCACGGCGGTCAGCTTGCCGGGTTTGACCGGCAAACCACATTCGACCAACCGGGGCAGCAAGCCCTGGTACAACGCGGTGACGCCATCGTCATTGAAGCGCGACGCCTGCGTGCCGAACACCGGCATTTGCTCCGGCTTCAGGTTCCACAATTCGCGGTTGCGCTGGTACTGCTTGGCCACATCGCGCAGTGCATCGAGCGACCCCTTGCGGTCAAACTTGTTGATCGTGACGAAGTCAGCGAAGTCGAGCATGTCGATTTTTTCGAGTTGCGACGCAGCGCCGAATTCTGGCGTCATCACATACATCGACAGGTCCACATGTTCGACGATGGCCGCATCGCCTTGTCCGATGCCGGAAGTTTCGACAATCACCAGATCAAAGCCGGCCACCTTGCAGGCGGCGATAACGTCGGGCAGCGCCTCGGAGATTTCAGAACCGGCTTCACGCGTTGCCAGCGAGCGCATGAAAACGCGACTGATGCCGCCCCAGGGACTGATCGCATTCATGCGGATGCGGTCACCGAGCAGTGCACCGCCGGACTTGCGACGCGACGGATCGATCGAGATTACGGCGATGTTGAGCGCGTCCTCCTGGTCGAGTCGGATGCGCCGGATCAGCTCGTCGGTCAGCGACGATTTACCTGCGCCACCGGTGCCGGTGATACCGAGTACCGGCACCTTGATCACATCGGCAGCGGTGTGCAGTTCGCTTTTTAGCGCAGCGCTCATCTGGTTGTTTTCCAGCGCAGTAATCAATTGCGACAGGGGCCGCTGTCGCTCGACTAGCGAGCCGTTTTGTAGCGGCGCGAGCGCGGTCGGTGCGTAGGTCGACAGGTCGATATCGCACGCCTGGATCATCGACAAAATCATGCCGACCAAGCCAAGCCGCTGACCGTCTTCAGGACTGAAAATACGCGAGACACCATACGCGTGCAGGTCGGCAATTTCGGTCGGGACGATCACACCGCCACCGCCGCCAAACACCTTGATGTGGGCGCCGCCGCGTTCACGCAGCAGGTCAATCATGTACTTGAAATATTCGACATGGCCGCCTTGATAGCTGGAGATCGCAATGCCTTGAACGTCCTCCTGCAAGGCGGCGGTGACGATGTCATCGACCGACCGGTTGTGACCCAGATGGATGACCTCGACGCCGTTTGCCATCAAGATGCGGCGCATGATGTTGATCGAGGCATCGTGACCATCGAACAATGAGGCAGCCGTGACGAAGCGAACCTTGTTGACGACTTTGTATTCGGTCAGTTTCTGGACAACGGAGAGATCAGTCATGGTGGGTCGCTTCACGAAAGGGGTGATCAGGAACGAAAGTCAATTTTTCTAGTATAGGAAGGTCGGTGGCCGATAGCCATACCGAAAAACGGCAAACTAGTTGGTTGGAATGGTCAACGGGACATGGCAGGCACCGTGCTTCGCGCTACACTCGCTGCTTGTTCCCGACCAGTCACTCTCCGCCCTTCCATGGACAAAGGTAACGTCTCCATTTACTTCGTACGCTCGGCCCTTGAAGCGGTCGTTGCACGCGGTATTGATCCCGCCGCGCTGCTGCGCAAGGCTGGCATCGCACCTGTATTGCTGCAGTCGTCGCAAAGTCGCGTCACCGCACAAAATTTCAGCACCTTGTGGCGCGGTGTCGCGCTGGCACTCGATGACGAACTGTTCAATCAGGATAGTCGGCGCATGAAGCCGGGCAGTTTTGCCATGCTCTGTCAGGGCCTGATTCATTGCTCAACGCTACGACTGGCGCTGCTGCAGATGGCGCGGTTTTTCAATTTGATTCTGGATGATTTTCACTGTGCGCTGGAAGTCGATGAGCGCCATGCGCATCTGGTCATTCGCGAAACGGCCGGACGAACAGTCCATGTTTTTGGTGTCGAGACGCTGCTGATGATGCAGCATGGCGTGGCTTGCTGGCTGGTCGGACGGCGCATCGCGATCCGCTCGGCGACCTTCGCCTATCCTGAACCATCGCGCAGCGCCGAATACCAGCGCATGTACAGCGAACAGCTTTGCTTCGATGCCGATGCGACCCGGCTCTCGTTCGAGCTGTCCCATCTGGATTTACCGGTCATCCAGAACCGCGACAGCCTGAAAAATTTCCTGCGCGGGGCCCCGGCTAACATCGTCCTGAAATACAAGAACACGACCGGTTTGGCCGCCCAGATCCGGCGCCGATTGCGCACTGCGGCGCGCACCGAGTGGCCTGATTTCGACGTGGTCGCCGACAGCCTGCACATGACACCGTCGACGCTACGCCGCCGACTTGACGAAGAAGGCCAGACGTTTCAAACCATCAAGGATCAATTGCGACGCGACATGGCGGTCGACTTTCTGTGCCACACCGACAGGAGCATGGCCGACATCGCAGGTGACTTGGGTTTTGCCGAAGCCAGCGCGTTTCATCGGGCGTTCAAGAAATGGACCGGCGCCGGTCCGGGGGAGTATCGTCAGCGCGGCCACGCGCGCTGACGGACATGGACTGACCTGTGCCTGTTTTATTTTGTTTTGGGGAGTCCGATGCGCGCTTGAATTCTCCCGACGTGGCGGCATCTGCAGCGATATTGCTCATTATGCAGAAGGATTTTCATGGCACAAGATGTCGTATTCGACCAGCAAACCCAATCCATCAAGAACGTCGCTTGGTGGCTGTATATTTTTCACGCACTGAGTCTGGTCTTTGCGCTGGGCGCGTTTTCGTGGATTCCGCTGATCATCAGCTATGTCAAGCGAGGCGACGCCGCAGGCACGTTCGTCTACAGCCACCACAGTTGGCAGATTGCCTCCTTCTGGTGGTATCTGTTCTGGATCATCGCCGGTGGCCTATGCTTCATCACCTTCATCGGGATCCCGCTGGCGTACCTGATCTGGTTTGGCGCGTGGCTCTGGAAGGCGTATCGACTGATCCGCGGTTTCGTTGATCTCAATAACAATCGGCCGATGCCAGCTATGCAGCGCTAATCCGGGTGCAGTGCGGCTACCGGATGTAGGCTCAATTAGCGATAGCGTCCAGCGCACGCGCGATATCGGCGATCAGGTCGCGCGGATCTTCCAACCCGATGTTGAAGCGCACCAGTTGCCCGGTATGGGACCAGTTCTTGCGCATCCCTGCCATGCGGTAGGGCACGCACAGACTGTTGCTGCCGCCCCAACTGAAACCAATGCGGAACAACTGCAGGCTGTCGACAAAACGGTCGGTCTGCGCCTCCGTGAAACGGGCATCAAAAATCACCGAGAACAAGCCACCGGCACCGGTGAAGTCGCGCTGCCAGTGTGCATGGCCGGGGCAATCTTCCAGTGCCGGATGCAGCACGGTAGTGATTTCGGGACGGCTTTTTAGCCAGTTGGCGACGACGCGCGCCCCCACGTCATGCGCTTTGAAACGTAATGGCATGCTCGGCAAACTGCGCAACACGAGATAAACATCATCCATCCCGACACCCATCCCCAGACGCATGTGCGCCAGCCCGAGTTGCTGCGCAATCGCTGCATCCCGTGTGAGCACCGCGCCCATCAGAACATCGGAGCCGCCGGACTGGTACTTAGTGAGCGCCTGCATGATGATGTCGATGCCATGCTCGAAGGCACGAAAAGCAAGTCCTGCCGACCAGGTATTGTCGATCGCCACCAGCACGCCGCGCGCATGGGCAGCGGCGCACAGTGTTGGAATATCCGGCACTTCCATCGTGATCGAGCCCGGTGCTTCGGTCCACAGCAAGCGCGTGTTGGACTGGATCAGGGCATCGATGTCCGCCCCGATCATCGGATCGTAGAACCGCACGCTGATGCCGTGGTCTTGCCCCAGCCACTGCGCCATGTCGCGGTTGGGACCATAGACATTGTCGGGCAATAGCACATCGTCGCCACTTTTCAGAAGTCCGAGATTGATCAGCGCAATGGCCGCCAACCCGCTCGGGGCTAGCAAACACTGATGGGCATCTTCGATTTCAGCCAGACGGGCTTCGAGCGTGAACGACGTCGGCGTACCGTGCAGGCCGTAAGTGTACGAATTCTTGTGTTGCCAACTGCGCGAACGCATCGCCTTGACGTCCTTGAAGACGACTGTCGATGCGTGGTGGATAGGCACCGGGAAAGCATCGAAGCCTTCCGGTGCGGTGTAGTCACTGTGACTGAGCCGGGTTTGCAGAGATTTTGGATGGGTCATACCTTGCTCTCCATGAACGGTTGCAGAATTTGAATTTACTGCGCTTCGCCCCACAGATCATGTGCGTCGGAGGCAGTAATCTCGACCTCGACGAAATCACCGACCTTGAGTTTGCGATGCGGTTCGAACGGTGGTTTGACGTAGACCACGCCATCGATTTCTGGTGCATCGGCAGATGAGCGCCCCACCCCACCGCTGCCATCAAGCGAATCAATGAGCACGCGCAGTGTCTTGCCCACCTTGGCTTTCAGGCGCTTGGTGGAGATCTGCTCCTGCAGCAGCATGACGCGGCCGCGGCGTTCTTCACGCAGCTCTTCTGGCACCGGATTATCAAGCGCATTGGCGGTCGCGCCTTCAACTGGCGAGTAGGCAAAGCAACCCAGCCGATCAATTTCAGCTTCTTTCAGGAAATCCAGCAGATACTCGAACTCGGCATCGGTCTCACCGGGAAATCCGGCGATGAAAGTCGAGCGGATCGTGATGTCGGGACACATCGCCCGCCAGGCCTGAATGCGCTCGATGTTTTTCTCCCCATTGGCAGGGCGCTTCATGCGCTTGAGGACATCCGGATGGGCATGCTGCAATGGCACGTCGAGATACGGCAGCACGTGGCCTTCGTTCATCAACGGGATGATCGCATCGACATGCGGATACGGATAAACGTAATGCAGGCGCACCCAGGCGCCATATTGTTTGGCCAGTTCGCCCAGTGCCTCGACCAACTGGGTCATGTGGGTCTTGACCGGACGGCCATTCCAGAATCCCATGCGGAATTTGACATCGACACCATAGGCGCTGGTGTCCTGCGAAATCACCAGCAGTTCGCGCACCCCAGCCTTGAACAGGTTTTCGGCTTCGAGCATGACTTCGGCGATCGGCCGCGACACAAGATCACCACGCATCGACGGGATGATGCAGAAACTGCAGCGATGATTGCAGCCTTCGGAAATTTTTAAGTAGGCAAAATGTTTAGGCGTCAGCTTGACGCCTTGCGGCGGCACCAGATCAAGAAATGGCGCATGCGGTTTTGGCAGATGAATATGCACTGCATCCATGACTTCACCGAGTGCATGCGGCCCCGTCACGGCCAGCACTTTCGGATGCACTTTCAGGATGATGTCCTCGCCGTTGGCGTCTTTCTTCGCACCGAGGCAACCGGTGACAATGACCTTGCCGTTTTCGTGCAGTGCCTCGCCGATCGCATCGAGCGACTCCTGCACTGCAGCGTCAATGAAGCCGCACGTGTTGACGATGACGAGGTCAGCGCCATCGTAGGACTTGGCGGTCTCGTAGCCTTCGGCACGCAGTTGGGTCAAGATTTGCTCGGAATCGACCAGCGCTTTGGGACAGCCGAGCGAGACGAAACCAACTTTGGGTGCAGTGACGGGAAGAACGGCAACGGGAATGACGACAGATGGGCTGGACATGAGATGGGGGCGTAAAAAAAGGCACAAAAAGCGAAGCCGCCATTGTACCCTCTGCGCCGCTCCGGATCGGGCGGGTTCTTGACTACTTATTTCTTGTTCGTCGGATCCAGCGGATTAAATGGAAACGCACCAAACATCGATTTGGTCTGGGTTTGCATCTGCTCCTGCATCTGTACAAACAGGCTCTTGCTCTGCTCGATGTAGTTACTGGTAATCCCCTGCATCATCGGCCCCTGAACATTCATGAACTGGGTCCACATCTCGGGACTGAAGGGCTTGCCTTCATACATGCCCTTCGAGTTTTCGGTCAGTTTGTTCTGGATGTCGATAAATGCCTGAATATTTTTTTCGAGATAGTTGCCCATCATGCCCTGCATCGCATGACCGTAGTAACGAATGATCTGCGACAGTGCCTCACTGGAAAACATCGGCGAACCGTTCGACTCTTCTTCGAGAATGATTTGCAACAGAATAGCGCGGGTCAGATCCTCGCTGGTCTTCGCATCGACGACCATGAAAACCTCGTTCTCCAGTACCAATTGCTTGACATCGACCAACGTGATGTAGGAACTGGTCTGGGTATCGTATAACCGGCGATTCGGATATTTCTTGATCAGTCGCTCTGCTACTTTTTTAACACTGTTCATTGAACATTCCACTTATTGCGTCGCAACGCATCTTCGTTAGTCACCACCGAATTGAACGCTCGTTCGTTTCGAGCTAAATCATTATAGGGTCAAACATCCCACGCACCTCTCTTGCAAGAAATGCGTGGTCAGGACTACCGCCTTCGCATCAACTGGCTTTGACTTTGACGTAACGCCCTGGTGCGGGCTCGATGACCGGGTAGTCAGCATTGCCGTACTCGCGTGGCTTGGTTTGTTTGCCGGCGTGCTTTTGCAGGAAAGTGGCCCATGATGGCCACCAGCTACCGGGCTGTTCAGTCGATTTTTCCATCCACTCGGCAGCCGATTTGGCGGCCTTGTCATTGCTCCAGAAACTGCGCTTGTTTTTGGCTGGCGCATTGATGACACCGGCGATGTGTCCGGATGCACCGACCACGAACTGATTCAGTTTCGGATGCTTCGGGTTGAGTAGCGCCATGGTGGCGTAGGCCGACGTCCACGGCACGATATGATCTTCACGCGAGGCATACAAGAACGTCGGTGCGGCAATTTTTCCGAAGTCAACCGGCTCACCCAGTACGCTGACCTTGCCTGGATGCTTGAGACCGTCTTCGAGATAGGTATTGCGCAGGTACCAGCAAAACATTGGCCCCGGCAAATTGGTGCTATCGGAATTCCAGTAGAGCAAGTCGAACGGTGGCGGCGCTTCGCCTTTCAGGTAGTTTGATTTGACGTAACTCCAGACCAGATCGTTCGCGCGCAAGCTGGAGAAAGTCTGGGCAAATTCCTTGCCTTCCATCAGACCGCCCTTGCCGATGGCCTGTTCGCGCTTGACTACTGCTTCCTCATCGACAAAAACATCAATGATGCCGGTATCCGTAAAGTCGAGAAAAGCGGTCAGCAACGTCAGGCTGGAGACGGGTTTTTCACCACGCGCAAACAGCAATGCCAGCGCGGTCGAGAGGATGGTGCCGCCGACACAAAAACCGAGCGCGTTGACCTGCTCTTGCCCTGATATCTGCTGGGTCACCGAGATCGCTTTGAAAGCACCCTCTTCGATGTAATCGTCCCAAGTCAGATGCCCCAGCGACGCGTCCGGATTGCGCCATGAAATCAGGAACACGGTATGTCCCTGCTCGACCGCATAGCGCACCAGCGAATTTTCCGGTTGCAGATCGAGGATATAAAACTTGTTGATACAAGGCGGCATGATCAGCAGCGGTCGCTCGAAGACCGTTTTGGTCAGCGGCTTGTATTGCAGTAGCTGGAATAATTCATTTTCAAAGACTACCGCTCCCTCGGTCGTGGCGACGTTTTTGCCGACTTCAAAGGCGGTTTCATCCGTCTGCGAAATACGGCCCTTTTGCATATCTGCCAGCAACTGGGTCACGCCACGCGTCAGACTTTCGCCTTTTGTCTCAAGCAGCAGTTGTTGCGCTTCGGGATTGGTCACCAAAAAATTTGCCGGCGACATGGCGTCGACCAATTGCTGCACGTTAAAACGGATCTTTTCCTTGACCTTGGGAGTGGCCTTGACGGCATCGCTCATCGCATTGAGAAACTTCGCATTGAGCAGATATGCCGAAGCATTGAATGCCCCCATCGGGTTGGATTGCCATGCCGGCGCGCTAAACCGTTTGTCTGCCGTGGCGGGTGTCGACGCGACCATTGTGCTTTGCCACAATGCGCCCAACTGCTGCATGTACTCGGTTTGCAAAGTGGCAATTGCAGTCGGGTCGAATTCGACGGCGGGCAGTCCAGGAATGGCTGGCTGGCTTCCCGGTGCCGATAAAGGTTTTAGCAAGTTCTGCCACTGGGTCGTGTCGGCCAACTGGGCCATCCAGGCGGGCATTGCGGCAAGCGGATCAGGTCGAGTCATGCGGGGCTCTTCGTTTCAGGTATCGTTGCGGTTTATCGGAGTCGAACGGATCAACATGTATGTGTATTTAGTAGCCATCGCCTGGG
Organism: Minisyncoccia bacterium; assembly: GCA_047621345.1. Classification (GTDB taxonomy): domain Bacteria; phylum Pseudomonadota; class Gammaproteobacteria; order Burkholderiales; family Burkholderiaceae_D; genus Actimicrobium. The sequence goes on from JBLHLW010000006.1 coordinate 16,487, forward strand.
TGTACGTCGTCTTGCTCATGGCGCTGACAGAAATTTCATTTATCGCTGGCGTAATGACTTTTATCTTTTACTGTGCATTTCCGCTCTCCGTCCTTTTATACGTGATGGGCACACCATTACGCAAGAGAAAGCGGCAAGCAGCAGAGAAAGCCAAGCGTCTCGCCGAAGCGGACAGCGAGGCAAAGAGCAGTGCAGAGAAAGCAAATTCTCCCGAGCCATGACGCCCCGTCACTGATCCAGCCATATCAGCGACGCCATCCTGCCCGTCTGGCCGCTACGTCGAAAAGAATAGAACTTATCCTGCTCGATCACTGTGCAATGCGTTCCACCGGCAACCCGCGAGACCCCCTGCCCTGCCAGCACCAGACGCGCAAGCTGGTACAGGTCAGCGAGGTATTTTCCTGCCGCGCCTGAGCGCGGCAGGAAGGCCGCCGCCGCCGACGGATTATTGGCGACGAAGGCCTCAACCACCTCACTGCCCACTTCGAATTGCTGCGGTCCGATAGCCGGACCAAGCCAAGCCAGCAACTCACCGGCCCCTTTTTTTTGCATCGCTAGCACGCAGTTTTGAAGTACGCCGCCAGCTAGTCCGCGCCAACCCGCATGGGCAGCACCAACGACGCTCCCGGACACATCGCACAGCAACACCGGCAAGCAATCGGCCGTCAGGATCGCGCAAACAATGCCGGCCTGATCGCTGACGCTGGCGTCTGCGCATGGCGCGTCCTTGACATGGTGGGCATCAAGCACGACGTTGCCATGAACTTGGGTCAGCCAGGCAGGCTCGGCTGGTAACAGTTCCCGCAAGCGCTCACGGTGATGCCGTACTGATGCGGGATCATCACCGACATGCACCCCGAGGTTGAACCCTCCGCCTTGAGCGCCATCATCGAACGGAGGCACACTGACCCCACCGACGCGCGTCGTACTCATGGCGCGAACATGACGTGGCAGCTCTGGCCAGTCGAGCGTGAGAATCGTCACGGCATTACTCCTCGACGAATTCCTGATAAGAGTCATCCATCATGTCCGGTTCAGGAATGCCCGCCGAAGCGATCAGTGCGGCGAAATCATCGGCCAACGGGACACGCCATTCAATGTCTTCGCCGGTGACCGGATGGACCAATCCAAGACGGCGCGCCTGCAATGCTTGGCGATGGAATGCCGGTGCCAGATGCTGCTTGCCATACAACGTGTCTCCGACCAGCGCAAAACCAATCGATTGCATGTGCACGCGAATTTGATGCGTGCGGCCCGTTTCAAGGCGACAGCGCATCAGGCTGACAGGACGGCGATCCAGCAGACCGGATTCAATCCGCTCGAAATGCGTAATAGCCGGCTTGGCAGACATGCTTTCCAGCACGGCCATCCTGATCCGGTCGCGCGGATGCCGACCCATCGATGCATCGATCGTCCCGCTCAAGTTGGGGGTACCCCAGACCAGCGCAAAGTACTCGCGCTTAACGGTACGCGCAGCCAGTTGACGCACCAGATCGGTATGAACTTCTAGCGTCTTGGCGACCACCATCAGACCACTGGTGTCCTTATCAAGACGGTGCACGATGCCAGCGCGCGGCACGCCAATCAACGCCGGCCAATAATGCAGCAAACCGTTAAGCAGGGTACCTGACCAGTTACCTGATCCCGGATGCACGACCAGACCGGCTGGTTTGTTGACGACGATAATTGCCTCATCTTCGTAGACAATATTGAGGGCCATTTCTTCGGGGGTGAAGGCGGTATCTTCGGGTGCAGCTTGCGGTTGGACGACGATATGTTCGTCACCATAGACCGTCATTCGGTTACGTCCGACCTTGCCATCAACGGTGACGAAACCATCGTCAATCCATTGCTGCATACGGCTGCGCGAGAACTGCGGAACCAGACGGGCGACGACTTTGTCCAACCGGTCGCCGCAGTCGCTTGGCGTCAGGTCAAGTTCGATAGACGGCATGTCGGGCAAAGCCCCGGTATATTCTTCCTGCTCGTCGATCTCGAGGTCGGGCAGGTTTTCCGCATCATGCAACGGTGGCGTTAATCTCACGGCAAGTCCCATCGGCTATAATCAGCCTATTGATTAGTACTACAAATTCACAAATAGATTCACGGTGCGATTCACGTATTAATTGATGTATTAATTCACGAAATAATTCACGAAGCGATTCTTGCAAAGACTATGCAAAACAAATTACTGAAATGCGCCGCACTGGCGCTGGTGTTCACGATCTCGGCGTGTGGCCTGTTGCCTGAGAAAATCGACGAGACCAAAAATTGGTCAGCGTCCAAATTATACGCGGAGGCACGCGACGAAATAGCAACCGGTAACTACGATACCGGAATCAAACATTACGAACGACTGGAATCGCGCTATCCGTTCGGAACATACGCTCAGCAGGCCCAGATGGAAGTGGCTTATGCGTATTACCGCCAGAGCGATCAGGCACAAGCACTGGCGGCCGTAGAACGGTTCATCCGGCTGCACCCGAATCATCCCAATGTCGACTATATGTACTACCTGCGCGGGCTGATTAATTTCAATGACAAGCTTGGCATGTTCGATTTTATTTCGCGTCAGGATGCCACCGAACGCGATCCGAAAGCCGCGCGCGAAGCCTTCGAATCGTTCAAGCTGCTGATCGAGCGTTTTCCGGACAGCATCTATTCGCCCGATGCCCGCCTGCGCATGAAGTATCTGGTCAACGCGATTGCGCAGCATGAAGTCCATGTCGCGAAATATTATTTCCGACGCGGCGCGTACGTGGCCGCAGTCAACCGTGCTCAGTTCGCCGTCAAGGAATATCCTACTGCACCGGCCACCGAAGAAGCCTTGTTCGTCATGACCCGTAGCTATGACGCGCTAGGCATCCCTAAGCTACGTGACGATACCAGCCGCGTAATGAATCAGAATTTTCCGAATAGCGTCTATTTCCGTGGCGGTCCTAACGTCGACGGACCGTGGTGGAAAATCTGGTAAATTAAAAAAAGACCTCGTTTCGAGGTCTTTTTTTTAATCACTGATACGCCGCCTGAACATCCAATGTGTCGCGTCCGAGGCATTGGCATCATAGGCATACCCGGCAAGGTTGAAATCACGCAGACCATCTGCCTCCTTGATCTGTTCCTGCGCCGCATAACGCGTCATCAATCCCCGCGCCCGCTTGGCGTAGAACGAAATGATCTTGTACTTACCATTTTTCCAGTCCTGAAACACAGGCGTAATGATAGATGCCGCCAACCGCGCCGGCCTGACCACTTTGAAATATTCTTCGGATGCCAGATTGATTAGTGTGGATGATCCTTGTGAGGCAAGCTGGGTATTGAGCGCTTCGGTGACGGCATCACCCCAATAAGCGTACAGGTCCTTGCCCCTGGCAGTGACTAACCGCGTTCCCATTTCAAGCCGATAGGGCTGCATCAGGTCAAGCGGGCGCAGCGCACCGTACAAGCCGGACAAAATACGCAGATGTTCTTGCAAGTAATCAAGATGTACCGGCGCGAGCGAGGGTGCATCCAGTCCTTCATAAACATCACCATTGAACGCGAGCACGGCCTGCTTGGCATTAGCGGTCGTCGAGGTCGATGTCCAGTTGAGATAACGCGTCGCATTGAGTTGTGCCAGCGGATCAGAGATGTGCATCAACGTACCGACTTCTGCAGGCGATAATTCTCGCAAGGTATCAATCAGGGCAGACGACTGATCAATGAAATCAGCGGTAGAAAAAAAATCCGTACTTGGTGCTGTGGCATAGTCGAGAGTTTTGGCAGGGGATAGAACGATGAGCATAAATTGCAGTCGTAAAAATAATAGGCAAGCCCAATGATACCCAACCGAATCGTAATCGACACCAATGTCTGCCTTGACCTGTTTGTCTTCCGAGATCCACGCTGGCATAGTTTGCTGGCAGCGCTGCAGGAGGGCACCATCGAGGCCATTACCCGAGCCGACTGTCGGATGGAGTGGCTCATTGTATTGGGATACGCCCAACTGAAACTGGACGACGCTACACGGGAACGCAGCATGATGGAATTTGATGCCATGGTTAACTGCTTACCCGACAAAGCACCGGATAGCAATGCGGCCCGGCTGCCACTATGCAAGGACCGTGACGATCAGAAATTTCTTGAACTAGCTCGTGATGCACAAGCCTCGGTATTGATCACCAAAGACAAAGCTTTGCTGAAATTAGCCGGAAAGACCCGTCGAGCTGGCTTATTCCTGATACTCAAACCAGAAATATGGGTTGCCTCTGGCGCACTACCCAACGCGACACCAACCATTAATTACTAGTCGTTGCTTACGCGCACTTTTATGCAATCAAGCTTATTTAAAGAGGTTATTCATCTGGATAACTTTTAAAAACACCTCACTGGGACAGCACCTAGAGATTCTTGTTGGCTCCTGAAACAAACTTAGTTGCTCGGAACAGCAGCATGATTATTCCAGCATTAAACACAGCTAGTCATTTAATGCCACGCGTGGCGGGTCAAGACTGAGCTCTTTTGCCATGGCCATTAACAACAGCACTTCCTGATACACCTCGATGTCAAACCCACGCCTAACCCCACCTCGATTATCAAGCAACAGGCTTTCAAGATAAGCAATAACGTGATCGGTTTCCCATAACGCGCAAATACGATCGACGACGTGCGGAAAGTCTTCAAGACTCATCCTCGGAGTGATATCGGAAATTTCATTCCAGGCCGGAATGCGTGTGTTGAAAGTGTGGATCGTTCGCTCACGCAACTCCTCATAGCGAGACTGATCGTGGCTCTCCAGATAAAGGTCCAGCAGAAATAACCATGGCATTGGTGACTCAGGTTGCTCAAGCTTGCCATAAGGTTCGAGAATTTCGATGGCCCGAACGGGATCATTCAGTGACAGCCAGAACTCCGCTTCTTGCATCACATCGGAAATTTCTTCTACTTTCAAGTGCTCAACACGGGCTGGGTAAAATTGCAGCGACTCATGTGCAACGACAGACTGTGTCTCCATAGAATCGTCGGTCTGCTTGACCACAGGCGCGACACTCTCCACCTGATTGTTAATAGGAAAAGCTCTGTCTTGCAAAAAAGAGGGCGTCTCATCCGATTCACGGACCATCTTCTTTTCACTGACAGATATATTAGCCGCGGCGGTTTCTGGCCTGCTGGCATCGACAGGATTTTCAACCAGGCCTGGCACATCGGGGGGTTCAGTGCGCAACATGCTTAAGTCCCACGCAGTCTCGGAGGGCTCATTTCGCAAGTGCCACATCCGCCATCCCAGCCATCCTGCAGTCCCCAGGCTGCCCAGCAATAGCGCCAACAGGCCAACAATCCATTCGAATGGATAGGAATTTTTCTGCAGTTCATTGAAGGCGACTTGATCAACTGCACGCTGGATCTTACCGGCTTCGAATTGCTGCTTCAGTCTGGATATCTGCTTCTGCTGTACGATATTTTCTTGCTCGGTTTGGAGGAGCGGATCCTCCCCGCGTAGCAGCATTGCGTAGCGCCGTTGCGCTGGAATGAGTTCTTCACGCGATGGCACGTCGCCGGCAATGGTCGGATCCGTCAACTGGCGGCTTAGCTTGAGCTGCCCGAGGCTAAGGAGCTCAGTGGCACTCAGGCTTTGCGATGACAGCTTCAATACACTTCGTGGTGTCGCACTGCGGCTATCGCGCGCAAGTGGCACCACACTCTGCGGTGCACTGGTGGCGCCAACAGCACCTCGCTTATTGCGTTCCGCAATCGTGGCTGGCTTAGTACGAGCACTATCCTTTTCAGGAATAAATGTGTTGCCTGCGTCTGTCCGGGTACCGGTCGCATTACCTGTATTGGCCGGGGATGCAACGACGAGCGTGTCGGTTAAGTTAACCACCGGGTCGAGCAAAATCTGAAAATCACGGTGCACCTGCGACTCGCAAGCCAAATCAACCGAAACCGACATCGCTGGCTCATAGACCGGCTGGCGAGTCGTTATTTGTATAAAAGACTGTCCCTGTGCAGACTTGATAATCGACGCCACCGGCGACGTGATGAGGACACCATCCAGCGATTGGATACGGAATTTAATGCAGGAAATTCGCAGATCAGCATTATCGGCACCAATCAACGGGACAACTACCTTGAGCGATTGGCCAAGGCCGGATTGGACCTGAATGCTTCCGAGACCAACAGCTTGAGCAGAGTTAGCACACAAAATCAGTACTGCAGTTCCAATCAGACGCACGGCCGGATCGAGGTTTAAGCGCGTCATCGTTTCGAACTTCCTCACAAAAGGCCTCCGCAGCCATGAATAGTTACCAAAAATTAATATGAACAAATGATCAGCTTGGAGAGAGTCAGTTACACCATTCGAAAATGACAAGACGCATTCTCAAGGATTTATGTCCTGCTTGCAAGTTCGCTCCTTTGCCCCAAACGCGCCCAAATCATGCATGATTGGCGCACTTCCCGCCACCACTTGCCAAATCCAGCCATGTCAGCAGAATTACAAGCAACCCGCCTCAACGCCACTTTAATACTCACTCTGTCCAATCCGGGCAAACGTAACGCATTGCATCCGGACATGACGGCAGCAGCAATTGAAACGCTCGCCACCGCCGAACGCGACGATTCACTACGCGTTGTCGTGCTGACAGGCGCCGATCACTTTTTTTGTGCTGGAGGTGACCTGAACCGGCTAATTGAAAACCGCGCGTTGCCCCGATCGGCACAAGCTGGCTCAATCGATCTGCTACATGGCTTGATCGACGCCTTGCGCGACTGTTCTAAGCCAGTCATCGCCGCCGTCGACGGCGGTGCTGCCGGCGCCGGTTTTTCGCTGGCGCTGGCGTGCGACCTGATCGTCGCCGGCATCTCCGCGACATTCCTGATGGCCTATGTCAATGTTGGCCTGACGCCGGATGGCGGCGGATCATGGTTCTTGCATCAGGCACTCCCACGTCAGTTGGCGACAGAAATACTCATGGACGGTAAGCCGATAAGCGCCGAACGACTATTCCAGCTCGGTCTCGTCAACCGTGTGGTTGCTGATGGCAGCGCGCTCGATGCCGCACTTGAATGGGCCGAACAGCTAGCGAGCCGTTCGCCCAATGCCATTGCACGTATCAAGGAACTGGTGCGAGAAGCGCCAACACATGGCCTTGCCAAACACTTTGAGTCCGAGAAGCACAACTTTGTCGAATCACTCCACCATCGCGACGCGCAGGAAGGCATCAGCGCCTTCCTTGAAAAAAGACCGCCGCACTATCGCTGAACCACGCCATCGGGATCACAGTCTGAAGCGGATTAAATAGTACGATCGTACGATTCGTTCAGGTAGAATGCATAAAAACAAGTACCCAGGAGACCAGATGTTTGAAGAATTCATGGGCACCATGCCCGTCGCCGAACGCCAGCAATTCGACCTAGGGGCGTTGCAGGAATACTTATCTCGTCATGTCGACGGATTCTCGGGTCCGATCACGATCGAGCAGTTCAAGGGCGGACAATCGAATCCTACATTCAAGATTACTGCGAATGGCCAGCCTTACGTGCTGCGGACCAAACCAGGTCCGGCCGCCAAATTACTGCCTTCCGCACACGCCATCGATCGCGAATATCGGGTCATGGACGCGCTGAACAAGGCGGGCTTTCCGGCCGCAAAACAATACACGCTGTGCACCGATGAAGCCGTCATCGGCCGCGCCTTCTATCTGATGGAATTCGTCGATGGCCGGGTTCTGTGGGACCAGTCGCTGCCGGGAATGGACAAGTCCGAGCGCGCCGCCCACTACGACGAAATGAACCGCGTCATCGCGCAATTGCACACAATCGATTACGCCGCCATCGGTCTGGCCGAATACGGCAAACCCGGCAACTATTTCGGTCGCCAGATTGATCGCTGGACACGCCAGTACAAAGCCTCCGAAACAGAAAAAATCGACGCCATGGATCAATTAATGGCGTGGCTCCCGGCGAACATCCCGCCCGGCGATGAAACCAGTATCGTCCACGGCGACTTCCGGCTTGACAACATGATGTTCCATCCAACCGAGCCGCGCATCCTCGCGATCCTCGACTGGGAGCTATCGACACTGGGGCATCCACTGGCTGATTTTTCGTATCACTGCATGAGCTGGCACATTCCTCCGGGCCAGTTCCGTGGAATCGGCGGCCTGGACTTACCGGCACTCGGGATTCCAATCGAGGCCGAGTACATCGCTAGCTACTGCGCACGCACTGGCAAGACCATCCGTGCTGAAGATTTCAACTTCTATTTGGCCTACAACATGTTCCGTATGGCGGGCATTTTGCAAGGCATCATGAAACGCTTCGTCGATGGCACCGCCGCCAGCGCCCAGGCGCTGAAGGCCGGTCAAGCAGCGCGTGCGATGGCCGAGATGGGCTGGCAGTACGCCTGCAAACAATCAATTTCATCCCTATAAATTTCGATAACAAGCCAACAGGAGACAAGATGGAATTCGCGTATTCGGAACGATGCAAGACACTACAGACAAAATTGCTGGCCTTTATGGACGCACATATTTATCCGAACGAAAAAGCCTACAAACAGGAAATCGACCGCAACGGCAGCGAAAAAGGTAACCGTTGGCTGGCGACAGAATTGATGGAGCGGCTCAAGCCGCTGGCGCGCGAGCAAGGCTTGTGGAACCTGTTCCTGCCGAAATCGGATCGTGCACCAGAAGGCTTGTCCAATCTCGATTACGCACCGCTGTGCGAAATCATGGGCCGCGTCAGTTGGGCACCAGAAGTCTTCAACTGCAGCGCACCCGATACCGGCAACATGGAAACCATCGAACGCTACGGTGTCGAAGCCCACAAGGTCGAATGGTTGGAGCCGTTATTGCGCGGCGAAATCCGTTCCGCCTTCGCTATGACGGAACCGGATGTCGCCTCATCGGACGCCACCAACATCGCCACCCGCATCGAACGTGATGGCGACGACTACGTCATCAATGGCCACAAATGGTGGATTTCCGGCGCCGGTGATCCGCGCTGCAAGATATTCATCTTGATGGGCAAGACCGATCCCGAGGCAGCGCGCCATGAACAACAATCGATGATTCTGGTGCCGGTGGCGACCAAAGGCGTCACCATCGTACGGCCATTGACGGTCTTTGGTTATGACGATGCGCCGCATGGTCATTGCGAAATCCGCTTCGACAACGTGCGCGTTCCAGTCTCGAATATTTTGCTGGGCGAAGGCCGTGGCTTTGAAATCGCCCAAGGTCGGCTCGGACCTGGCCGCATTCATCATTGCATGCGCGCCATCGGCGTGGCCGAACGCGCGCTCGAACTGATGTGCAAGCGCCTCAATGAACGGGTGGCATTTGGTCGCAAGATTTCAGAGCAAGGGGTCTGGCGCGAACGCATTGCCGAGTCGCGAATCCAGATCGACAGCGCCCGCTTGCTGACGCTGAAAGCGGCGTGGATGATGGACACCGTCGGCAACAAGCACGCCAAAGCCGAGATCGCGATGATCAAGGTGCTGGCGCCTAACGTGGCCCAGCAAGTACTCGACTGGGCCATTCAGGCCCATGGCGGTGGTGGCGTCTGTGATGATTTCCCGCTGGCGTCGATGTGGGCCGGCAACCGCACGCTGCGCTTGGCCGATGGTCCGGATGAGGTGCATCGCAACGCCATCGCCAAACTGGAATTAGCGAAGCACATGAGCCTGCCAGGCGAAGATACGGAACTGCCGATCACGCGCTCCTGAGTAGTCCATCCCCGAAGATCGCCGGTGCCCACCACTTGGTCTGCACCGGCGCGTCAAACAACGGCATAATCACGGCTCGCAGTGTTCACACAGTTTTCAGTGACGGAGCTTCCATGATTGATGTCTATTCCACCGCTACACCGAACGGCCACAAAGTCCATATCCTGCTCGAGGAACTTGGCCTGCCCTACCGCGTGCATCATATCGACATCGGTGCAGGCGACCAGTTCAAGCCGGACTTTCTGGCGATTTCACCCAACAATAAAATCCCCGCGATCGTCGATGCCGATGGTCCCGATGGCAAGCCGATCTCGCTGTTCGAGTCCGGGGCGATCCTGCTTTACCTCGCTGGCAAGAGCGGACAATTTCTCGGGACATCCGACCGCGAAAAATTCACCACCTTGCAATGGCTAATGTTCCAGATGGGCGGAGTCGGCCCGATGCTGGGACAAGCCCACCACTTCCGTATCTACGCTCCCGAAAAAATCACCTACGCGGTAGACCGCTATACCAATGAAGCGCGACGACTTTACGGCGTGCTGGATCGCCGTCTGGGTGAACACACCTGGCTGGCTGGCAGCGACTATACGATCGCCGACATCGCGACCTTTCCGTGGATCCGCTCGTGGAAAAATCAGGGTATTGAATTGAGTGAGTTTCCACACGTGCAGCGCTGGTTCGATGACATCGCTGCGCGTCCTGCGGTGCAGCGCGGCGTTGCCGTACTAGCTGACCTGCGCAAACCGCTGACCGATGACAAAGCCAGAGAAGTGTTGTTCGGAACATCACAATATGCAAAGCGATAACCACCTATTGCCCAATAACAACCGATAATCAACGCAGCATTTCGCTCCTTTCGTCACCGAGGCCATTTATGAAATCAGTCCAGCAAGAAGTCAATGAACGTACCAACCTGACCGGCTCCAACCAGTTCGAATTATTGCTGTTCCGACTTGGTGGAGATGTCAACGGCGATCGCTCCGAACTCTATGGAATCAACGTTTTCAAGGTGCGCGAGATTGTCGCGATGCCTGAATTGACGGCGGTTGCCGGCGCCCACCCGAATCTGCTTGGCGTCGTCAATCTGCGCGGCCAGATCATTCCGGTGATCGACCTGCCTGCGCTGGTCGGTTGTATCCCTAAAACCGGACTGAATATCATGCTGGTCACTGAATACGCGCGTTCGACGCAAGCGTTTGCCGTCGAGTCAGTCGAAGAAATTGTTCGACTTGAATGGCGCCAGGTCCTCTCGGCTGAAGCCAGCGGCGTCGGTGGCATGATCACGAGTATCGCAAGATTGGAAGTACCCAACGAACCTACCCGCTTGGCTCAGGTACTCGATGTCGAACAAATCCTGCGTCAGATCATGCCCAGTAACGACAAGGATGTCGATCCTGATACTATCGGGCCGAAACTGCTGCTCAAACCAGGCACCGTCATTTTGGCTGCGGACGATTCGCAAGTCGCTCGCACATTAATTGAAGCAGGACTCAATGCCATCGGTGCACCGTTCATCATGACCAAGACAGGCAAGGAAGCCTGGGACAAGTTGCAGTCGATGGCCAGTGCCGCTGAAGCCGAAGGCAAGAGTATTCGCGACAAGGTCGCCATGGTCTTGACCGACCTTGAAATGCCGGAAATGGATGGATTTACCTTGACGCGCAATATCAAGCAGAACCCGCGTTTTGCCGGTTTACCGGTGGTGATCCACTCGTCCTTATCGGGCACAACCAATGAAGACCATGTCCGTAACGTAGGTGCGGACGCCTATGTCGCCAAATTCGTTGCCGAAGAACTGGCTGCTGCGATCCGCAAGGTGCTTGCCTAGTCCGTCGTTATCATCGCGTCGCCAGATGCTTCCGGCGACGCTGTTTTTTCATGCCTGATCCTGACCGACCTCAGACGGCTGTCCCGTTCCCCCTGCTATAGTTCGCCCCATGCCGATTACCTCACCTATCCTGAATCACCCGCTGCGCATGGCGCTGGCGGCGGAAGCACACTCCCGACCATTCCTTCAGCTTGACGCACCAGAAAGCGTGACGCATCTGGCGCTGTATGCCGACATTGATGGCACGCCAGACTGGCATCTGCGCAAACTCATCGATCTGTGTGGCTGTTTCGGTGTGGCCGGCCCAGCCGACGATGCCAAATATTTTTACTATGATTTCGGTCGTTTCCGCCTCAAATGGGAATGTCACACCGAGTTCGCCACCTTCACCTTCGCGATGCGTCAAGTCGACAGTTTTCCGCTTGCACAAGCATTCGAGCGCACGCCGCTGATGCATATTCCGCAGCATTGGCTGCACGGACTAAGTGGCAAAATACTGGTCGCCGCGCATGTCATTCTGGACAAGTCCGGTCGTTCGGACGACACCACGAGTAAAGAAATCCGCGCTGTCTTCGAAGGCCTGTCGCTCGCGGCGAGTGTCGTACTGCAAGATGCCGAAGTATGGAGCGATTTTCTGATCCAGAGCGACGGCTTTAGCCGCTTCGTCGTGCGCGATCTTGGCCTGCGCGAACATCAACTCGGGCGTTTGGTGCAACGCGTACTCGAAATCGAAACCTACCGGATGATGGCCTTGCTCGGCCTGCCCCGCGCTCAGGCGTCGGCAACAACCCTCAATACCATCGAGGCCGAACTGGCGCGACTGACCGCAGAGATGGTCGATAGCGATGATGTTGTCACCGTGACTGGAGCATCCGAAGCATCAGGTGAGCCAGACGACAACGAGCGCACGCTATTGCGCAGCATTACCGGCCTGGCCGCACGCAGCGAGAAACTCGCTGTCGATAATAGCTACCGGTTCTCGGCCTCCCATGCCTATTTCCAGTTGGTCAAGGCACGCATTGAAGAACTGCGTGAAGTCCGTATCGATGGTTTGCCGACACTGCGTGAATTCATGGAGCGCCGGCTGTCACCAGCGATGAGTACTTGCTCCGCTACGGTCCGCCGGCAAACCGCACTGGCCGAACGGATCGCCCACTCCAATGAATTACTGAGCACCCGCGTTGGCATCGCGCAGGAACTGCATAACCGGCAGATCCTGCAATCAATGAATGCGCGCGCGGCCCAGCAATTGCGCCTGCAGCAAGCGGTCGAAGGGCTGTCCGTCGTGGCGGTCTCGTATTACATGGTTGGCCTGTGTGGCTATGCGGCAAAAGCCGCCAAGTCAGCGGGACTACCGATCAACACGGATCTCGTCACGGGCTTGATGGTGCCGGTCATCGTTCTGCTCGTCTGGATGGGACTGCGCCGCTTGCACGGCCGGATCAAGCATTGAGTCAACGGACCTCAGCGCCTCTTCTTGAGCGTGAAAAAGGCAGGATGGTTCGGACGTGGCGCGTCGAAAGAACTTGTTCACGCGTGTGAACCATCGAAAGCACTGGTCACGGTCGCCAATACCCACATAGCGCCCGACATGCCAGCACAAGTAACAGGCATATCTGCGCTAAACCGCAACGGCCAAATGCTGTTCCAGCCAAGCAGTCAGCTGCAGCGGCGGCATTGGCCGGGCAAAATGATAACCCTGAAATTCATCGCATCCAGCCTCGAGCAAAGCCTGTACGTCACTGGCCAGCTCGACACCTTCAGCCACCACAGCCAACCCAAGCGTATGGCCAAGCCCGATGATGGCGCGCGTAACGGCCAGGTTTGCCGCCGACGAGTGAATATTCTGGACAAAGGAACGGTCAATCTTGAGCTTGTCAATCGGGAAGCGCACAAGGTAATTCAGGCTCGAATAGCCAGTCCCGAAATCATCGATGGATAAAGAAAAGCCCAGCGCCTTGAGACGCTGGAGCAGTTCTATCGTCGCATCGACATGTTCCATCAGCAGCGACTCGGTCAGCTCCAGTTCGATCTGATCGGGCGGCACGTCATAGCGTGCAATTGCCTCGCTCAGCACCGCAAGCAAGCCATCATCGCGCAACTGTAAGGCCGATAAATTAATCGACACCGGGATCTGGCCTAAGCCCTCTGCGCGCCAGAGCTGGTGCTGGCGACACGCTTCGCGGATGGTCCACGCACCGATACCAACGATCAGCCCTGACTCTTCTGCCAACGGGATAAACAAGGCCGGCGCGACCAGTCCTTCGACCGGATGCTGCCAGCGCAACAGGCTTTCAACTCCTGCCAGACGTCCGCTGCGCGCATCGATACGGGGCTGGTAATGCAGCACCAGTTCGTTGCGTTCAACTGCGCGCCGCAAATCGCTCTCCAGATGCAAGTGGCGTGTAACCCGTTCGTTGAGCGCCGGCGTAAAGAACTGGGCATTATTACGACCAAGCTTTTTGGCCTGGTACATGGCTGAATCAGCATGCCGTTTCAGGCCTTCGATGGTATCGCTATCATCCGGAAAGACCGCCACCCCGATGCTGCAGGAGATGGTCAACTCAACGCCATCGATAATGTGGGGCTCGCACACCGCCAGCATCAGGCGCCGCTCGATGAATTTGCCGATCTCCTCAACTTGATCGACATTATTGAGGATGACGATGAATTCATCGCCGCCCAACCGGCTGACGGTGTCACCATCGCGCACGGCAGCTCCAAGCCGCGCCGCGACCGAACACAGCAACTGGTCACCGACATGATGGCCGAGCGAGTCGTTAATGTTCTTGAAGCGATCAAGGTCGACAAACAGTACCGCCACCCGGTCCTGCTGACGCCGCGCCTGCTGGATCGATAGTGTCAATCGTTCGTCGCATAAAAATCGGTTCGGCAAGCCGGTGAGCACATCATGGTGGGCCAAGTAATGGATGCGCTGTTCGCTGGCCTTGCGTTCGCTGATATCGAGCGACATGGCAATGAAGTGGGTAATAACACCATCGCTGTCACGTACCGCATTCATGACCAGCCAGGCCGGATAAGCAATGCCGTTCTTGCGGTTGAACCAGACCTCGCCCTGCCAGGAACCCTTGACAGCAGTGACATGACGCACGGTCTCTAACAGGTCGGGCGGATTGCGCTGTGACAGGATGGCCTCGGCTGTCTGGCCAAGCAGCTCATGCATTTCAAAAGCGGTGCCGCGCCGGAAGGCCCGGTTCACGGTCACTACCGCCCCGTTGTGATCCATGATGACGATGCTTTCGGACGACGCTTCGAACACCTTGGCCCAGAGTTCCAACCCGGACTCCATCTGCTTCATGCGGTTGACTGGCGTAAAAGTCGTCAACACGGCCGCGCGTCCCTGATACTGCAGGCGACGCGCTGACACCAGCGCCCACGAAGGTATCGGCCCGGCGGTCCAGCGCACTTCGAATTCATCTACTACGCCAGTATCACTGAGCTGCTGGAAAAAATGCGCTCGCAAAGCGGGCGTCATGCCGCGCAACCAGGGGTCGTTGTCATACCCGTCCAGCCAGGCACGACCCGCCTGATTCGCATGCAGCACCTGATGATCAGGTATTGACGTCACCATGAGCGGAATTGAAATGGCTTCAATGAGCGCTCGCTGCGCTTGCGCGGCACTGGCTTGGGCGATCAGGTCCTGCTGCTCGATGCGATGCCGATCGATCTGTTGCAGCATGCCGTTAAAGGCGCTTACCAGTCGGCCGATATCATCATTGCTGTTCCAACCGGCGCGTAAGGTGTAATCGCCAGAGCGCCGTACGCGACCAGCAATATCAGCCAATCGACTGATCGGTGTCGCGATTTGTCGCGCTACGAACATCACCAATGTCAGGATGATCACCATCAACAGCAGCGCCGTGCCAAGGTGCAGCCACATACGATGAAACGAAGCATCGACCCGCTCATTGAGCAGTCGCGCGATTTCCAGATGGGCTTGTGACCAGGCGTCACGCAACGCATGCATCACGGGCAGTGGCGCGACAAGACCAGCGAGAGGCGCTCCGCTGGCCGTCCCGTCCGGCATGCCGGCTAACTGCTTACTGCCGGCACGAAACGCTGCCAAGGCGGTGGTCAGTGTCTGCTGGCCGCTAGAAAGCGTCTCCTTAAGCTGTGCAGAACTGGCGGCATACGCTTCGCGATAATCGCTGTCGATACCCGCCTCGATCGCATCAATACGCCCTTCGAGGATGAGGAACTGTGTCTGTTCGTAAAGATGTCCTGCCGTTGGCGAACCTGCCATCTGCTGCGCCAGTTGCTGCATCTGCGCAATCACATCGAGCAGTTCCGGAAATCGCAGCAACACCAGCGACATCGTGTAGTAGCTGTCAAGATCGGGATCGAGGATCAGGTTTGACTGGTTGCCGATACGGGTCAGCAACTGTCGCCCCAGCGCAACCGTATCGGCTTGCGCTTCGGGCGACGACGCATAGCGTTGAAGCCCGCGGACAAATTGCACGTTGAGTTGGCTACTCTCCATCTGCCTGCCCAATCGCGCTTCAGCGGCACCGACCAACAGTGCGGCTTGCGCCGGACCCGGCACGATGTCCGCTGCGGGCGGCTGTACGACGCTTAATAACGCATCGCGCACAACAGCGATGTACTCGTTGCCGACCAACTCTTTGCGAGCAAAATCAATCGCAATATACTTTTCGTGGATCAGGATGCCGGAAATAAAAATAACGGTAATCAGATCGAGGAAGTAAATCAATGCCAACTTGCGACCGACGCTGAGGCTGCCGGCCAGACGGGAAAGTGTGCGCCACATGAAGTAACTACCCGTTATCGTGCGATGAATTCCGGAGCGCCCGAATCAGGTGCGGCACGGTTGCAATGCGGGTGCGGTACCTACTGCGACCCGGTGCACGGTCGTCGCTCTACGACACGGCAAATAGATAACAGCAAGAAACAGGCCCACAGGCAACAAGGCTACTCGCCGAGCAGCTCCGCCACCGCTTGCATCCCATCGATATGCTCAGCAACGACCCGGATAATCACGACCACGGGCACACCTAACAGCATGCCCCAAACACCCCATAACCAGCCCCAAAACAGCAACGCAATGAACACCGCAGCCGGATTCATTCTGGCGATCCGACCGGTCATCCAGGTCGTCACTAGCGTACCAACCAACGTCGATACGCCAAGCGAACTGCCAATCACCAGCAAAACGGGAGCGAGCGTGCCGAACTGCAGGAAAGCCATCAGGCCAACAGCCACCGTGATGAGTAACGGCCCGAAATACGGAATCACATGTAGCAAACCAGCCGCTACCGCCCAAGCACCGGCATTTTCGAGGCCAATCAAACGAAAGGAAATCCACATCAGCACGGCCAGCAAGGAATTCGTTACCAACAGCATCGACATGTATTTTTGAATCGAGCGGTTGATGTCGTCGAGAATATGAACCGTGATTTTCTTGTGCGAGAACGATGGTCCGGTCAACTTGACGAGCTTGCGCTTGAAGGTATCCCCCGATAGCAGCAGAAAAAACACCAGAAACAAGACGACGATAGCCTCCCCGATCAGACCAACAACACCTCGTGAACCAGCCAGCAGCAAATCGTTAACACGCACCCTCGGTTGTTCGGCCGAAAGGGCGCTAGGGCGAGTCCGCGTCCCCGAAGTGGCCGATTCGATTTCAGTGGCAGCTGCCTGCATGCGCTGCAACGCACTCGGTTGTCCGGACTGGTACCGCAGCACCGCACGCGCGACCTTGTGTGATGCCTCCGGCAGGGTCTCGACGATGGACTGAAACTCATCGGTCAGCGTGTTTGTGACGGCCATAATGCTGCCGCTCAGCGTGATCATGACCAGCACAGTACCGATTAGTCGTTTAATGCGGCGGCGCTCCAGCCAGGCGACGACTGGGTTGAGTGTGTACGCCAAAAAAATCCCGCAGAGAAGCGGAATGAGAAATTTTTGTGCCGTTTGCAGCGCAAACAGCGTCGCCACCACGGCAATGATGGCTAGCGACAAGCCGCGCGCATCGACATGTATGCGTTGTATCAGAATCGGTTTTTCTGGTGACGAGGGCAGCGTAACGATGGACACGTCAGCGTCAACTGCAGATTCAAGAGAAGGGGTCGTCATCTATCGCTCAATGAAGGCAAAGGGAGTACACAATCGGAAAATCTACCACACCATTTCAATGCAAAACGGCTCGGCATTGGCTGCCGAGCCGCTCAATCTTCGAATGCGCAGCAATCGCCCGAGCAACATGCCCCGGCCAACACGCTGTTACTTCATGCGAATATCGTTCTTCACTGACATCACGCCCTTGACACCGCGTGCCAGAGTCGCTGCAGTGGTTGCATCGGCCTGAACCTTGACGAAGCCACTCAGTTGTACCACGCCCTTGAAGGTTTCGACATTGATTTCGGACGATTTCAGGTTAGGCTCATTGAGGATCGCAGCCTTGACTTTCGTGGTGATGACGGCGTCGTCGATGTACTCGCCGGTGCCTTCTTTGGTGCTCGTCGAAGCACATCCTGCAACAGCGATCAAGGCAGCGGCAAGGAAAAATGTACTGATGCGTTTGGAAAAAATCATGGTGGAACTCCCTGTGAAATAAATGAAACGGACAATGGATAAAAATGACGTGGGCTCAACACTCCTGCGACACCACGACTGTTATCTACAACATTCTGTCGAGTTGGCGACTAATAAAGAGGCCTTAAACACGCCGAACTTTAACGAGCAGGTTCAATACGTTCTGTACGGCACCGTACATAACGCGAATCTTTAACCCTATAAACGACATGCCGATCGTCTAAGGCAAAGAGACAGGGCGGATTACCCTACCGCGTCCGCAACGCCATCGCTGTAAGTCACTGGACACACTAGAAATTTCGGACAGCCGGCCTACTGCCGGTTAACAAATCTGCGGCGATATGTACGCTGTCGCACAGAAATATTGCCGGCGTCTCAGCACAATTGAAAGCATGCCTTGGCGCTCAGCGATCTGAATTCGCCGCGCCGGGTAGCGGACGGTTCCAGAACGGTAACGCGACAGGTTCCAGCCTAATAATCAAAAACGGAGAACTTACCCAATCATGCTGTACACAATTGCTGTTGTCCTTCTCATCCTCTGGCTGCTAGGTATCGTCACTTCGTACACGATCGGTGGCTTCATCCACATTTTGTTGGTAATCGCGATTGTCGTGATCCTGCTGCGCATTATTTCAGGACGCAAACCGTTATAACGCGATCTGCTTCCCCCGCTTGGCCACGTTTCGTCAGACTACCTGTCTGTACCAAATTGCCTAAAAGCGTCAACGCTTGCAGCGATTCAAGCTGCAACTCCTCCCAAAAAAATACAAGGAACGCCACATGACAAAAAATGCCCGCATTACCCTGACCGATACCGCCACGCTGCGCCTGCGCGCCCGCAAACACATCGAAGACGGGGCCGTCACGGGCGGTTACAGCGGCGATCGCAAGGCCGTTTTAGACATGCTCAACGGCGCACTGGCCACCGAACTGGTCTGTGTACTGCGCTACAAGCGCCACTATTTCATGGCCGAAGGTATCCATGCCACGGCAGTCGCAGCCGAATTCCTTGCGCATGCCGAAGAAGAATCAGGTCATGCCGACCGGATCGCCAAACGCATCGTGCAACTTGGTGGCGCGCCAGACTTCTCGCCTGATGGCTTGTCGTCCCGCAGTCATGCCGAGTATGTCGAAGGGGTTACGCTGGAAGACATGATTCGCGAGAACCTGGTGGCAGAACGCATCGCCATCGACAGCTATCGCGAAATGATCACGTTCATCGGCGATACCGACCCAACCACTCGCCGCATGCTCATCGAAATCCTGGAAGTCGAAGAGGAGCACGCCGACGAACTGGCCTCGCTGCACCATGGGATGCCTGACTGACCGAATTTTTTTTAACGCACCTTATGGAGAATGCAATGAATGACTGGACCCTCTTTTACGAAAAAATCAACGCCATCAAATTTGCCATGCTCGTCACGCACGATGCGGAAGGCTTGATGGAGGCGCGTCCGTTCACCACCCAAGCGGCCGGTCGCGACGGTGCGGTGTGGTTTTTTACGGCAACCGACTCCGAAGCAGTTGCCGACATTAGTCAAAACCCTACGGTCCTGCTCTGCTACGCTGATCCTTCCGAGCACCGCTTTATTTCTTCGTCCGGAACCGCATCTCTGTCGCAGGACCGTGCGTTGATGAAGGAGCTCTGGAAGCCCGAATTCAAGCTGTTTTTCCCGCAGGGTATGGAGGATCCATTGCTAACACTGCTGCGGGTCGATATCCTGAAAGCCGATATCTGGGATTCGGGAAAATCGAAGATGGAACAAATGCTGACGATGGCCAAGGTCGCCGTTGGCATCGACATTGACAAGGACGACCTGGGCAAGCATAGCGTGCTGAAAAAATAAGCACCCACCAACTGACTGCGCAGCCCCCCCCTATTTAAAGGAATCTTGATGACCACGACAACCCGACCATCCCGCCTTATAACAACCGCCTTCGTCACCTGCGCGATCGCCCTTGGCGGCTGCGCAGATATGTCCGGTACGCAGCGCGGTACCGCTACTGGTGCAGGAATCGGTGCCGGACTCGGTGCCATCCTCGGTGCCTCGACTGGCGGCGGCGGAGGTGGCCGCACTGCAGGCGGCGCCGTACTCGGTGCGGCGGCTGGGGCCGCACTCGGCAACGTCTGGTCAACCCGCATGGAAAACCAGAAGCGCGCGATGGAACAAGCCACACAGGGAACCGGCGTACAGGTCACCCAGACTGCCGACAACCGGCTCAAACTGGCCATTCCGAGCGACATTTCTTTCGATACCAACCGCTCGGATATCAAGCCGGATTTCCGTCCGGTACTGGACCGCTTCGCCAACAGCCTTAACAGTAATGCAGCGACGGTCGTCACCATCATCGGCCACACCGACAGCACCGGTAGCGCAGCAATCAACAATCCGCTGTCGGTCGACCGCGCCAGCCGGACGCGCGACTATCTGACCAGCCGCGGCGTTGCACCCTACCGCTTCACCATCGAAGGTCGCGGCGACAGTGATCCGATCGCCTCCAATAATGACAGCGATGGCCGCGCACGCAATCGGCGCGTTGAAATTTTTGTGGCTGAGCGACAGCAATAACCGTCCGCCTGTTCCAGCGTACGTAGCGGTACGCACATCACCATCATCTCTTTCGTGCATAAGCGGTATGGGCATGACACACTGCGGGCCAGCTTTCCCGCCCGCTCCATTTTTCTAATTGCATGCTGAATTTACTTGAACGTATTACCGCCCATCCTGCTAGCAATGACATGGGCGCGCTGTCTGAACTGGTCGCCCTGATCCGTCCGCCCAAACCAGATCAGGGCGCAGTGGCGACATCCAGACTGCGCATGCTGATCCAGCTCATCAAAGGAAATCCGACGCACGCCGCAGCATTGCGGCACTACCTGCTGCACGTGCTATCGCAGCGCCGTCATACGACCCTTTATACCGACACCGGCATTTTGCCAAGCGATGGCTTTTTTACTGAACTATTCCGGCGCTTGTCATTTCGTATCTTGCCCCCGGCCATCGACAGTTTGTACTTGAGCGACTGCCTCGATCGCATCCTGCGCGTGAATACCGACTATCAATGGCTCAGACTGATCGAGCCGGCCGACTGGCTAATGCTGTTCGATGTCATTGCCACGAGCGATGTGGCATCAACCGATACGGCACTGCGCAGTGCCGTCGTTGACCGCCGTCTGGCTCATGTCGAATTACTCGAAGCCATCCAGACGTTGTCATACCGGATCAGCGCGATGGGACTGGAACCCTCGCTGGTGCGCATCCATCCCGATCTCGAAAAATTCGAATCGCCTTTTCTGGTCCAGAACGCCGAAGTCCATCGCTATCTGGCCAATGTATTACGCCAATCCGATGACGTGATGACACCGACAGACGATGCCGCCCACTTGCTGGTAATGCTGGAGCAATGCGACAACATCATCGGACGCATCCGCAAAAATGCCGTGCATCGCGGCACTAGTGTTGCGCTGACCTATCTGTTGGTCCGACTGACTCAGAGTATCGACCGATTACGCCGCTTGTTGATGTTAGTCGATCTGACACCCGCCAAGAGCACGCTGTCATGGACTCCCGAACGCCGCCAACTGGCCCTCGCGCTGGCGCTGGATCTGGCACAGGGACACAACCGAAAATACGCAGTCAGGGAACTGTTTTCGGCCAACATCAACCTGCTAGCACGCAATGTCACCGAAAACGCCAGCCATACTGGCGAACACTATATTGCCGATGACCGTCAGGCTTACGGCACGATGTTCCGTTCCTCGGCAGGTGCCGGCTTCCTCATCGCCTTCATGGCCCTAGTAAAAATTTTGCTGAGTTACCTGCGCAGCGCCCCCTTGGTCGAAGCCTTTCTATTCAGCCTGAATTATTCACTCGGCTTCATCCTGATCCATCTGTTGCACTTTACCGTCGCCACCAAGCAACCAGCGATGACGGCAGCCCGCATTGCAGCCGACCTGCATGCAAATGACAATCGCACGATTGGTATCGATAGCTTGGCCGACCTGATTGTCAAGGTGCTGCGCACTCAATTCATTGCCGTGGTCGGCAACCTGATGACGGTATTTCCGACTGCTCTGGCAATCTCCACGGTGTGGGTCGCGATCAACGGACATCAACTGGTTTCACCGGACAAAGCACAGCACATGCTGCATGACATCAATCCATTCACCAGTCTGGCGTTATTTCATGCCGCAATCGCTGGGGTCTGCCTGTTTTTGGCCGGAATGATCTCGGGTTATTTCGACAACCGCGCGGTCTATACGTCGATGGCACAACGGATTTTGCAATTGCAGAGCTGGCGACGGGTGTTCGGCCCTGCACGTCATGCACGCGTCGCCGCCTACCTCGAAAAAAATCTGGGCGGACTCATGGGTAATCTTTTTTTTGGCCTGCTGCTCGGCTCAATAGGCACCTTCGGTCAGTTGACCGGTTTACCGGTGGATATACGCCACATTACTTTTTCAGCGGGCAATCTTGCCATTGCCTGGGTAGGGCTGGATTTTCAGGTCAGCGCGCAAGTCATGCTGACTTCGGTGTTTGGCATACTTTGTATTGGGACCGCAAATCTGCTGGTAAGCTTTGGGTTGGCGCTATTCGTCGCTTTGCGATCCCGTCAGGTACAGTTCAGTCGGGGCGGCGCACTGGTCAAGGCGCTGTTATCGCGACTGGTTCAGCGTCCGCTGGATTTCTTTATTCCTCCAAAGAAAAGGACAACCCCTTAATGACCGTGGATAGAAACGAAAAAGGATGCTTCACATGCAAGTAGCGGTGATAGGCGGTGGTGTCGTCGGTGTCAGCACAGCGTATTTTCTCGCTGCTGCCGGCCACGAAGTCGCGCTGATCGAGCGACGCAGCAATGTCGCTGAAGAAGCCAGCTTCGGCAACTCCGGACTGGTCGCACCGGCGGCATCGGCGCCATGGGCAACGCCCGGCATGCCAGGGAAAATTTTTGCACAACTGTTCAGGCAAGAGTCGCCGATGGTACTGCGCCGCCGGCTCGATCCGGCCCTGTGGCGCTGGGCGCGACGCTGGGTTGCCGAATGCGATGCGGAGCGCTTCCGTATCAACAAGCTGCGCCTCCAGCGCATCGGCTTTTACAGCCGTGAATTGCTCGAGCAATTGCGCCTGCACTACAAGATGGATTACGAGCAGACAGTGGGGCATTTACAACTGTTCCGTGGTGCCCGCGACGTGCTGCTAGCGCAACCACTGCTGACCTTGCTGGCAGAAATGGAAATTCCCCACCACATTCTGGACGGCGAAGCAGCGCGCCTGCTGGAGCCAGCCTTGCACGCCGCAACGCCATTGACTGCGGCACTTCATTTTCCGCAAGACGAAGCCGGTAATTGCGCCCTTTTTGCCAAGCAACTGAAAACCATCGCCCAGTCAATCGGCGTGACGTTTTTGTTTGGTAAATCCGTCGACCGCGTTGAGCGCATCGACCAACGCGTCGCCTTGCACATGGAGGGGACGAGTTTTACCGCCGACGCCGTTGTGCTGGCCGCCGGCATTGAAAATCCGACCTTGCTGCATGCCCTTGGCGTACGGTTGCCCGCCCTGCCAGTGCAAGGCTACAGCGCCACTTGCAGCATCCGTGATTTCGATGAAGCGCCCTTGGCCGCGCTGACCGATGACACCTACAAGACCACCATCACACGCTTTGGCAATCGCATACGCGTCGCTGGCGTGCTCGATCCGGGGGCTCGTTCACCGGAAGTCCCGGAAGCTGCACAGCGTACCTTGCGCAAAGTCGCGACCGACTGGTTCCCGAATGCCAGCAATTACAACAACGCTACGCTCTGGAGCGGCTTGCGCACGATGCTGCCCGATGGTGTACCTGTCATGGGAGCGACACCTGTTCGCAATGTCTACCTCGCCCTCGATGATGGTTCCAGTGGCTGGACCACCGCACTTGGCACCGGCAAAATCCTGTGTGACCTGGTATCGGGTCGAACGCCGGATATTGATCTCGATGGCCTGACGCTGTCGCGTTTTGGCTGACCTCATGCACCCACTCTACAGCGTCAGCGCCATCCGCCAAATCGAACAAGCTGCGCTGCAGCACGTTCCCGCCGGCACCTTGATGCAGAGGGCCGGACTGGCGACCGCCACTACCGCGCTATCCTTGCTCACCGTGCCACCGGGCGCCGCCACCATCCTGATCCTTGCAGGCCCGGGCAACAACGGTGGCGATGCGCTCGAGGCGGCGATACGACTGGTGGAGGCAGGCGCGAGCGTCTACGTCCACCTCTGTGCCGACCCCGAACGACTGCCGACTGATGCACGACAGGCACTGCTGCGGGCACAGCAAACTCCCGTTGTCTTCATTGATACCGTGCCGGCACATCACTGGTCACTAGTCATCGACGGCTTGTTCGGTATTGGCTTGACGCGCGCCATCGACGGTGCTGCCGCCGACCTGATCCGCGCAATCAACCGACTCGACCTCAATGTACTGGCCATCGATGTCCCGAGCGGACTGGATGCCGACAGCGGCGCGCTGATCGGCGGCGTGGCTGTCCGCGCTAATTACACGATTACCTTTATCGGCGACAAGCCGGGCTTGCACACCCTTGACGGGCGCGAGCAAGCCGGCACGGTCATTGTCGACACCCTAGGTATCGACGCTGCGCTCTACCCGGCTTGTGCGCTGGAGTTGTCTGGCCCGGCACTATTTGCCACCGCCATCCGGCCGCGCTCACATGCTTCCCACAAAGGCAGCTATGGGGATGTCATGGTGGTCGGTGGCGCTGATGGCATGACCGGAGCCGCCCTTCTTGCAGCACGCTGCGCCCTGTTTGCCGGCGCCGGCAAGGTCCATGTCGCATTCATCGGTGCGGTACCAGCCTACGATGCGCTGCATCCGGAACTGATGTGCCGCAGTGCCAGCGGCGCCGACTTCGGCAAGGCAGTGCTGGTGGCGGGACCAGGACTGGGTAACAGCGCAGCAGCCGCAGCACTGCTGCACGGTGTCTTGCAAAGCAGTCGCCCGCTCGTGCTGGATGCCGATGCATTGAACCTCATGTCGGCCGATCCGGCGTTGCAGCAGCGGGTTGCCGTGCATCCGGCGCCGGTACTGCTAACGCCGCATCCGCTAGAAGCAGCGCGTTTGCTCGGTTGTCCGGTTGCACAGGTGCAGAGCAACCGCACCGCGGCCGCCACAGCGCTCGCAACACGCTTGCAGAGCATCGTGATACTCAAAGGTTCTGGCAGCATCATCGCCCGGCCGGATGGGCACATGGCTGTCAATGCGAGTGGCAACCCGGCGCTAGCTAGTGGCGGCACCGGTGATGTTCTGGCTGGCTTATGCGGCGCTTTGCTGGCACAAGGGTGGCCGGCCTGGGAGGCGGCCACCGGCGCAACCTGGCTACATGGTCACGCTGCTGATGTGCTGGTGCGGGATGGCCACGGTCCGGTTGGACTGACTGCCAGTGAATTGACGTTGCAGATACGGCGTGAAATCAATCGTCTCAAACCGACTCTTCAAAACAATACGGCAACGGTCATCAAGCCAGCGCTTGCACAACCATCTGACCGGCTGCGATCGTAATCGTACTGCCGCAGCGTGCTGCGATCTGACGGTCATGCGTTACCAGCACCAATGTTGATTTGCGCTCGCGGTTGAGTTCGAACATCAGGTCGATAACAGCGTCGCCGGTGGCGGCGTCCAAGCTGCCGGTCGGCTCGTCGGCAAATAGTAGCGGC
This sequence comes from Minisyncoccia bacterium, assembly GCA_047621345.1. Classification (GTDB taxonomy): domain Bacteria; phylum Pseudomonadota; class Gammaproteobacteria; order Burkholderiales; family Burkholderiaceae_D; genus Actimicrobium. The sequence goes on from JBLHLW010000006.1 coordinate 42,297, forward strand.
GGCTCGGTCACGAATGCCCGCGCCAGTGCGACGCGTTGCTGCTCGCCACCAGACATAAATTTGGGATAGTGGCGCAGTCGGCTGTCCAGACCAACACGGCCCAGCATCGCGGCAGCCTTGTCTCTGGCGTTATCGTCACCACGTAACTCGAGTGGCAACATCACGTTTTCGAGTGCTGTCAGATGCCCAAGCAGCTGGAAAGACTGGAACACGAAGCCCAGTTTAGCCATGCGGACGCCGGCTCGGCCATCTTCATCGAGGGCAAACAGGTCTACTCCATCAAGAAAAATGGTGCCGCTAGTCGGTGTATCAAGCCCAGCCATCAGGCCGAGCAGCGTTGACTTTCCTGAGCCGGAAGCACCGACAATAGCGAGCGTTGCACCAGCTGGCACGGTAAAATCGATGCCATCGAGTATGGTCAACTCACCGGTCGCATCGGCGACCCGCTTGGTCAACCGCTTGGCTTCGATAGCAAGTGGTACAGCAGAGGCAACATTCTGGTCAACATTCATATTGGAAAATTCAGGCATGCGTAAAGAGTCAGTGAGAAATTGGGGAGTAGCAAAGTGGGCACGCGTGGCGGTAATGGTAACCGTTGCGATGTGTACGTCAGCCGCTTATTCTGCATCAAAAACAGTGCTTGTGCTTGGCGACAGTCTGTCGGCCGAATATGGGTTGGCGCGTGGTGAAGGCTGGGTCGCCCTGCTAGAACAACGCCTGAAAGACGCCGGGATCGATGCCACTTTGGTTAATGCCAGCATCAGCGGCGAAACAACCAGCGGTGGCATCACCCGATTGCCGGCCCTGCTCAGCAAAAACCAGCCAGCCATCGTTGTGGTTGAACTTGGTGCCAATGACGGCTTGCGCGGACTGGCCCTTGGCGATACTCGGAAAAACCTGCGTAACATCATCAATGCAGCCCAAAAATCCAACGCCCGGGTCGTGCTGGTCGGTATGCAATTGCCGCCCAATTACGGTACCGATTACACCAAACGTTTCGCCGCGATTTTTCCGACACTAGCTAAAGAAACCAAGTCGGCACTGGTACCGTTCATGCTGGACGGCGTGGTCAGTCAGCCGCTCTTATTCCAGGCTGACCGCATCCATCCGACCGCACAAGCGCATCCGATCATCCTCGACACGATCTGGCCGCATCTCAAGCCCCTTTTAAGCAAATAAATCCATGAAGTATCCCGCCCTGCTCCCCTTTGCCGAACTGTTACCGCAGTTGGCACAGTTCGACGCCATTATCGATGTCCGCAGTCCCGGTGAGTTTGCCGAAGACCATTTGCCTGGGGCTATCAACTGCCCCGTGCTCGATGATGCCGAGCGCATCCGGATCGGCACTTTGTACAAGCAAGTCAATGCATTTGAAGCGAAGAAGGCCGGGGCGGCTTTGGTCGCCCACAACATCGGTCGGCACATCGACAACCTATTTTTTGACAAACCGAAAGATTGGAAGCCTTTGGTCTATTGCTGGCGTGGCGGCAACCGCAGCGGTGCGCTCACGCACATCCTGGCCAAGATCGGTTGGCCGGCGATCCAGTTAGACGGCGGCTACAAGGAATTCCGCCGATACGTCAACACCAGCCTACCGGCGCTGGCGTCGCGCCTGCAGTATCGCGTTGTGTGCGGCACCACTGGCAGCGGCAAGAGCCGTTTGCTGCAAACGCTGGCAGCACAAGGTGCGCAGGTACTGGACCTCGAACAACTGGCCGAACACCGTGGCTCAGTGCTTGGTGGCTGGCCCAGCGCGCCGCAACCCAGCCAAAAAATGTTCGAAACCCGACTATGGCAGGCGCTGCGCAACTTCGACCCTGCGCGCGAGGTCTTCGTCGAATCCGAAAGCAAGAAGGTCGGCAATGTCCGCGTGCCGGAAGATTTGATGGAACGCATCCGTGCTTCGCCATGCATCGCGCTGGGATTGGCGCAGCCGCACAGGGTGCAATTGCTGATGGATGAATATGACAACTTCGTCGATGCGCCCGACACGTTGGCCGAGCAACTCGAATGTTTGGTAACGATGTATGGCAAGGAACGCATCAGCCTGTGGCAAGCAATGGCGCGTGATGGCCATCTGCCGTTGCTGGTTGACGAACTGCTGGTGCAGCACTACGACCCGGCCTATCTGAAATCCATCGAGCGCAATTTCAGTCAGTACACCCAAGCAATCAAGCTGGATTTGCCGGACATTTCTCCGGCAGCTTTTGATGCAGCAGCACGCCAGTTGCATCCTGCCTGACAACGTTCAAGCCAGAATCAAGGCCAGATCCGGGTCGATCTGGCGCGCTGATATCGATGCGATCATCGTCGATTGTAGCGACGGCAGAGACCCACCGGCGCGATAGTGGAAACTGACCTGCAGCACGTCGCCCGCGACAACATCGACTGGCTCGTTGAGCGGCAAGATCATGTAATTATTGAGCCAGTCGATCGTCGATTGTTCGTCGACCAGTACGGCAAGGATATTCTTGGTAATGAAACGCAATGAGGACACAGTGCCACTGTGCGCCATCGTGAACTGGCCGCTCCAACTGATCAGCGGATCCACGTCAGCCTGAAAATCTAGCATGCTATAGACCTGCGGCTCTGCCAGTTCGATCGTGTCGTCGGCCTCCCGCGTGAGCTCACGGAATTGCACGATTGGGGCATTGAAACCTTCGAAATCGTAGTCCAGTTGCAGCGGTTGCACCGCCATGATGACGGCATCCGGCACAAATAGCGGAAGCGGTCCGCCGAAGCGAGCCAGGTAACGCTGTTTAAACGACATCATCATGTCGACCTGTTTTTCTCGCAGCATCCCGGCATGAATCATTTCGCAGATCACTACGTCGACCGGTTCCGGTGGCAAGTAGACGAACGCATCCGCCTGAATGACCTCAACTTTGTGACCATGCTGATTGCGCGACAGTAGCCGACGCGCCTCAGCGACCATGTCCGGATTGAGTTCGACGCACCAGACTTTTTCGGCTGCTGCAGCAGCAAAAAAGGACAACACACCGGTGCCGCCTCCCAACTCCAGGACTTTTGCCCCAGAAAATACAACGGCGTTGATCGCCGCCTTGAAATTTTTCATCCGGCGCTGGTCCATCAACATGTTGTGATGGTATTGCAATGGAATGAATTGCCCTAAGTAAGAACTTTCGATTTCCCGTTCGATCAACGTCGGTAAGTCCTGTCTGTTTAGCGCATTACGATCATCCATGACATTCCCCGAGTCGATTTTGTGAGAAGAAGCGTTTTTTTGCATCTTTCTGCATTTATTCGTTACGGATGGAACATAGACTAAAGTACCCCGGAAGTACACAAAGTTTCTATAGTGCATTGAAAAAACGATAACCGTAAGGCGGGATAAGCCGAAGCCATTACCCGACCGGATCAAAGGGTAATACGCCGCAGGGAGGCTGGCATACAGGTAAAACGACGCGAGTTAGCTCGGCGATAATCCGTTCAATAACATCGCTCAAATACGGGCTGTTTCAGACCGCATCCGATCCGGTCTCACCAGTACGAATACGAACGACTTGTTCGACGTTTTGAACAAATATCTTGCCGTCGCCGATCTTGCCGGTGCGCGCCGCTTTAATAATCGCATCGACAGCAGCCTCCATTGCCGCATCGTCGACGATTGCTTCGACCTTTACCTTAGGCAAGAAGTCAACGACATATTCTGCGCCACGGTACAACTCGGTATGTCCTTTTTGGCGGCCGAAACCTTTGACCTCGGTCACAGTCAGTCCGGTCACGCCAACTTCGGCGAGGGCCTCGCGAACTTCGTCTAGCTTGAATGGCTTGATGATGGCGGTTATTTGTTTCATGGTGAATCCTTTGATGGGCTGCGCTGTAATGAGGACATTGATGCGTTGATTTTAAACTAGCCGCGAAATTTCGACGTGATTGGATACCGCCAATCACGCCCAAATGCACGGTGCGTGACGCGAATACCGACCGGCGATTGCCGACGTTTGTATTCATTGATCTTAATCAAATGGGTAATTCGCGCGACATCTTCGGTCCGAAAACCAGCGGAAATGACCTCGTCGACACTGCGATTCTCTTCCATGAACAGCTGCATGATGCCGTCGAGTATCTCGTAAGGCGGCAATGAGTCCTGATCAGTCTGGTCTGGCCGCAATTCGGCAGATGGCGCACGTGTCAAGATACGTTCGGGAATCACCGCTGAGAGCGTGTTGCGATACGCGCACAACCGGTAGACCAGCGTCTTGGCAATATCCTTGAGTACAGCGAAACCGCCAGCCATATCGCCATAGAGTGTGCAATAGCCGACTGCCATCTCACTTTTATTGCCCGTTGTCAGCACGATCGAACCATGCTTGTTCGACAAGGCCATCAACATGGTGCCGCGAATGCGCGCCTGAATATTTTCTTCCGTCGCATCAAGGGGCAAACCGGCGAACTCCGGCGCCAGTGTGCTGAGGAACGCATCGAAACAAGGGGCGATGGCGATTTCGTCGTAGCGCACGCCAGTCCGTTGTGCCATATCCCGCGAATCGATCCATGAAATCTCGGCGGTATACGGCGATGGCATCATCACGGTACGTACCTTGTCAGCGCCAAGCGCATCGACCGCGACGGCCAATGTCAGTGCCGAGTCGACACCGCCTGACAAGCCCAGTAACACTCCCGGAAATCCATTTTTACCGATGTAATCGCGCACCCCGAGTACCAGCGCCTGGTAGACCTGCGCCTCGACGGATAACGGGGCTGCGATATTGCCCGGCAGCGGCTTCGCGCCATCAAACTGGACTAACTGCAAATCTTCTTCGACATGCTTGAGTTGCGCTTGGAGTTGTCCTGCCTGATCCATCACGAACGAGTTGCCATCAAAGATCAATTCATCCTGGCCGCCCACGAGATTGACGTAGACCAAAGCCAAGCCCTGTGAACAGACATTGGCGCGCATGATGTCATACCGCAAGTGCAACTTGTGCATATGGTAGGGCGAACCGTTCGGTACCAGCAGCACTTGCGCACCGGCAGCGCGAGCACGTGCCGGCGCACGACCAAACCAGGTGTCTTCGCAAATATTGATGCCGAACGTCACGCCCTTGACCTTGAAGACGCAGGCCTGTTCGCCAGCAGAAAAATAGCGTTTTTCGTCAAAGACAGCATCGTTGGGTAACTCGGCCTTGCAATACGTGGCGACAACCTCCCCACCGGCAAGCACCACCACCGCATTGAAACGCGCGCCGTCATTGATCACCGGCAATCCGACCAGAACATGGAGCCCGGCAAACACGGACAGATCAGCCGCCAGCGAGGCGACTTGCTCGGCAGATTGTGCGTAAAATGCACCGCGCAAGAGCAAGTCTTCAGGGGGGTAGCCGACCAATGACATTTCCGGCGTCACAACCACATCGGCACCTTGCGCTGCGGCTCGCTCAGCAAAGGCAAAAATCCTCGCACGGTTGCCGCTCAGGTCGCCGACGGTACTATTAATTTGCGCAATGGCAACTTTAACTGTCATGGATACAATTCTTCAGGCAAAAAAGTTTTGGCGGGTTGGTAGCAGGATCAACTGTGAGACGCACTCATGATTGTTTCCTGCATTCGCTCGCGACGTTAAAACGACATAAAGTCATAGAGGGAATCACCTTGAATTATCGCACGCAAATCGTCTCGTCCCTGAGCGCCGTCGGCCAGCAAGCATGGGATGGCCTGCTGGCTTTGCAGGGCGATGCCAACCCGTTCTTGTCGTTCGCTTTTTTGGATGCCTTGCATGAGACCGGTTGTGCGTCAATTGCCACCGGATGGCAGCCACAATTCCTGATTTTATGGGAAGACATCGACACCACACCGCAACTGGTCGCTGCCATTCCGCTCTATGCAAAGATGCATTCCTACGGCGAATATGTGTTCGACTGGGCCTGGGCAGATGCCTATCAGCGCAATGGCCTCGACTATTATCCGAAGCTGCTGTCGTCCATACCTTTTACGCCCGTGACCGGCGCCCGACTGCTGGCGCGCGATGACGATGCGCGGACTTCGCTGATCGAGGCGCTGTGTGCAATACAGGCCAACAGCAAGGTCTCTTCCACACACGTTCTTTACCCTCCCGAAGCGCAGGCAAATCAGCTCAAGGACGCCGGCTTCATGTTACGTGCGGGAGTACAGTTTCATTGGCTCAATCCTGGTTATGCCAGTTTCGATGCGTTCCTCGAATCGCTCGAACGCAAGAAACGCAAGAATATCCGTGCCGAGCGCCGCAAAGTCGCCGAGCAAGGCATTATTTTTCGTCAGGTCGCCGGTACCGATGCCAGCCCGGCAGACTGGGAATTCTTCAATCGCTGTTATGCCCAGACTTATACCGAGCATCATTCGACGCCGTATCTGAGTCTTGATTTTTTCCTACGTATCGGCGCCACGATGGGACATAACATCTTGTTAATCATCGCAGAACGAGACGGTGTGCCAATCGCAGCATCGCTGGTGATTCATGATGGTCACACGCTATATGGACGATATTGGGGTGCCATTGCGGACGTGCCCTGCCTGCATTTCGAGACCGCGTATTACCAGCCGCTTGAATACTGCATTGCCAACGGCCTCGCCTGTTTTGAAGGAGGTGCTCAGGGCGAGCACAAGATGGCCCGTGGCTTTCTGCCCCAGAAAACCTGGTCCGCGCACTGGTTGGCGCATCCCTCTTTTTCGGATGCGATTGAACGCTTTCTGGAGCGGGAAACCGGCGGTATTGAGTCCTACATGGATGAACTGCACGAGCGTAATCCATTTCGCGCTGCGAACGGTGCTGTGACCTAATCAGTGTGGCTGACGACAGGTCAACCAACGCGCCGATATCTAGACGACCGAAGATGTCGTGGTTGCTAACGTTGTAATCCTACGCCGTCAATGGGGAGCCAATGCCGCCAGGAGCTGCCCTTTCAACATCTTGATCAGGGCCGTTTCGTCTTTTGGGACGCCCTCCGGCGCGTCGTGAACACGGTCGGCATACACCAGACCAAATGGCTTTCCCATAACCAACAACGGCAAGACGATAAAACTGCGTGCATCCGGCAACGCGCGGCGGTGCCAGGCTGGAATCAGCGCGACAATGTTGGCCGCATGGGCGTCGGAAATCAGCAAGTCGACATCTTTAGCCAACGCAAGACCGAACAAATCACGGCCGCTATCGGCTGAAAAGGTGAATTCAGCCTGAGCTATTGCCGGTAAATTACCTAGCGACAAGCGGGAGCGGAATTGACTGCTACGGGGATCGAATACGCACAGGGTAGAAAAGCGAAAGCCAAGGCTATGATGCAGCGTCTCCAGAACTAACAACATCAGATCATTGATCTTGCAGCGACCTGAAGAGATCATCTCCGTCACGTCCTTGACACCAGCAAGTAGCAACAACTTTGCATTCATCGGTTTGCCACTGGGATAAAAGATCTCGACGTACCTGTCCAGTTCCGGCTCGCCGTGCATCATGATGTCCGATGGCAATATCGAGACCTCAGCAGCAGGCTCAGCAGTCGCCTCGGGGAAAGGTTCCGTTCCATTTGACGCAATCAGCGCCTGGCTTTGCTCGATGACGGTTTTATACAGCGCCACCATGGCATCCTGGTCGAGGCTCAGCGCTGAACCAAATTGTTCCAGCAATAGGTGACTGGCGGTATCGCCGACCGGATCGCGCTTCTGGACAATGAGCGCTGCTGCTGCCGCACTAAATACCGCTACCTGTTGCAGCCACTCCTGCCGACTCTTGGCGAGCCTAATCGTGCCAACCGGCAACGGAGCCAATGCCTTGACGATGCTGTCCGGAATCTGCCACTCGTGGAGCACTCCCTCGGCGAGTGCATCGAAACTACAACCGATGCAGGTCATTGAAGCTTGTGCCGCCGACACCTTCTCTGCACTCATCAGTGCGGCGATTTCCTTATACAACGCGTGGTCATGCGAGGCAACTAGCAAGCGCCCCATGTTCTTGAACAAGGCCGCCACCGCAGCTTCTTCGGAATCCTTGAAATGACTGCGCCGCGCCAACTCACGGCCGACAATACTGGCGCACAGCGCTTGCGATAACTCCGCCCGGACGTCTTGTGCATGCTTGCCCGACATGCCATCGACGAGCAGCATCGCCAGCGCACTGGTCTTGACGGCATCGAAACCCAGCAAAAAAATGGCTTTCGAAATCGTGGTCACCTGTCCACCAGAGGCAACTCGATACGTCACTGTATTGGCAAGGCGTAGCATTTTCTGAGTCAGACCGGCATTGGACAAAACGAAATGCGCCAAGTTGCGAACGGCCTCATCGCCAGACGATGCCAGTTGAACCACTTGGTAAATGGAACTTCCTAAAGCCGGCAATCCGGCATCAGCACCTATTTTTTGCAAAAGTCCGTCACGAACCGATGTTTTGTCGACTTTTGGGGGAACAAGGAAAACAGCTGTCATGAATGCGATCACCGGTAGCAGGTTGAACTGATGTGGTAGCCGCTCGAGGCGGTGCGTGTCGTGATTGTGATGATGCCGTACCCGACCATCAGTACCGATAATGCACGTCAATTCGACGCCAGTGTCGAATTACCTAAGAATAACAAACCACGCAGAGCGATTGAGCAATCATCCTCTCCCGAAGCATCTGCCCACAAGCCGTACAATCGGACCTTCGTTTTCATTCGCCCTTCCCATGCAACCCACCGATATCCTCCTTGCCCTCGCTGTTGTCATCATCTGGGGATCGAACTTCGTCATCATCAAGCTGGGACTGCAAGGCTTGCCACCGATTCTGTTTACCACTCTGCGTTTCCTGTTTGCCGCCTTGCCGCTGGTGTTTTTTATCAAGCGACCCAAGCTGCCATTCCGTTTGCTGGCTGGCTACAGTCTGTTCCAGTTCGCACTCCAGTTCACCTTGCTTTATTCAGGCATTGAGCTGGGATTTCCGCCAGGACTGGCGTCGCTAGTGATCCAGCTACAAGTCTTTTTTACGATCGGCCTGGCCGTTCTGTTGCTAGGTGAACGTCCTCACCTGCCGCAAGTGGTGGGCGCCTTGATCGCACTTGCCGGCATGGTGCTGGTGGCCTCGCAACTTGATGCCAAGCCAACCGTCATCGGCTTCGTGATGGTCATCGCCGCCGGGTTTTGCTGGGCAATCGCGAATATATTTTCCAAACAAATGGGCAAGGTCAATGCAATCGAACTGGTCGTATGGGCCTCGTTGCTAGCGGTTCCACCCTTGATCGTGGCGTCATTGCTGGTCGAGGGCATCGATGCGTGGACCAAGGCAGCCACGCAATTGAACTGGACATCGGCGGGAGCAATTCTGTTTCAGTCCTATCCAAACACGCTGGTCGGCTTCGGTATCTGGTCGATTCTGATGCGCAAGTATCCGACTTCGACAATCGCTCCCTTTGCACTGCTCGTACCGGTTACCGGCATGCTCAGTGCGACGCTGTTTCTCGGAGAACCCATGCAGTGGTGGAAGATCGTTGCTGGCGTGCTCGTACTGGGCGGATTGGGCATTAACCTTTTTGGTGGACGCGTTGGGCAATGGCTAAACACGCAGCGGATAAGCAAGCATGGCTGACCTGATTGTTGCCCGCCCGGAGGGCCTGTATTGCGTACCGGGACAGTTCTACATCGACCCGTGGCGCAAGGTCGATCGCGCCGTGATCACGCATGGTCACGCCGACCATGCGCGCACCGGCCACGCCCACTATCTGGCCACCACCAGCGGTGCAGGCATCCTGCATAGTCGCCTGGGAAAGATCAATTTGCAGACACTGGCCTATGGCGAGACGTTGCTGCACAACGGCGTGACGATTTCGCTGCATCCGGCTGGGCATGTGCTCGGTTCGGCACAGGTACGCATCGACTACAAAGGAGAAGTCTGGGTTGCCTCGGGCGACTACAAGGTCGAGGCAGATGCCACCTGCGCCGCCTTCGAACCGATCCGTTGCGACACCTTCATTACCGAATCCACGTTCGGCCTGCCGATTTATCGCTGGCAACCGCAACAGGACGTCTTCGACGACATCAACGACTGGTGGCGCGCCAATGCCGCCGATGGTCGTGCCAGTGTGCTGTTCTGCTACTCGTTCGGCAAAGCGCAGCGCGTACTGAGTGGCGTCGACCACACCATCGGCCCCATCATTTGCCACAGCGCCGCAGAGCCATTGAATCGCGTCTACCGTGCCGCCGGCGTCGCCCTGCCCGACACACAACTTCTCACCGACATCACTGACAAGGCCGACCTGAAACGTGCATTGGTACTGGCGCCACCGGCAACGGCCGGTTCGCCATGGCTCAAACGCTTTGGCGATTACAGCGATGCCTTTGCCAGCGGCTGGATGCTGTTGCGTGGCGCGCGGCGACGGCGCGCCGTCGATCGCGGGTTCGTGCTGTCAGATCACGCCGACTGGCCCGGTCTGATGCAAGCAATCAAGGCGACCGGCGCGCAGCGCGTCATCGTCACCCATGGACAGGTTGGCGTAATGGTGCGCTGGCTTCAGCAAAACGGCTTGGAGGCGGGTGCTTTCCAGACCGAATATGGCGTCGAAGAAGACGATGCCCAGCCAGCGCCGGTGGTGGTCGATGCGTGAATTTGCCAGGCTCTACGACGCGCTCGATGCGACCACCTCGACCACCCGCAAGCTGGCGCAACTGGTGGTCTACTTTCGCACCGCGGCACCGGAAAACGCCGCTTGGGCAGTCTATTTTTTCGCTGGGGGCAAGCCGCGTCAGGCGGTGCCGACCAAGCTGCTGCGGCAGTTTGCGACCGAAGCGGCCGGCCTTGATGACTGGCTGTTCGACGAGTGTTACCACGCCGTCGGCGATCTGGCCGAAACCATCGCCCACATCTTGCCAGTGGCGCAACGGCGCAGCGAACTGGGACTCGCACGCTGGATGGACGAACGCATCACGCCGTTGCGCGGCGCGCCACCGGAGACGATCCGTACGGCGATACTGGGTTACTGGGATGAACTGGAACCGCGCGAACGTTTTTTGCTGATCAAGCTGATTGGCGGCGGCTTCCGGGTTGGTGTATCGAAGTTGCTAGTCACGCGCGCGCTGGCCGAAGTCGCTGCGCTCGACAGCAAACTGATCGCGCAACGCCTGATGGGCTGGACCGATGTCCGCCAGCGGCCAAGCGCGGCGCGTTTTACGGCGCTGATCGCACCAACCTCGGATCAAGAGCAGGCACTGCGCGGTGGCCAGCCGTTTCCGTTTTTTCTGGCGCATCCGCTGCAGGCCGATCCCGCATCGCTAGGTCCGATCGCCCGCTGGCAAGCCGAGTGGAAATACGATGGCATCCGCGCCCAACTCGTCCGTCGCGATGGCCAGACCTGGGTCTGGTCGCGCGGCGAAGAATTGATCAGCGAGAGCCTTCCTGAAATCGCGGCAATCGCGTTGCCCGACGGCACCGTCATTGACGGCGAAATTCTGATCTGGGGCACGGAGACCCATGCGCCTTTTTCCGAGTTACAAAAACGTCTCGGCCGTAAAACCCTGAGCGCAAAATTGCTCGCTGAATTGCCAGCCGTACTCATCGCTTATGACGTGCTCGAATATGGCGGCATCGATCTGCGCGAGCAGCCACAATCGGCGCGGCGCGCAGTACTCGACAAGGTGGTCGCCCGTGTCGATTCCACCCAGTTGAAACTTTCGCCGTTAATTGTCGCTGCTGACTGGGAAGCACTGGCCACCCTGCGCGCACAGTCCCGCGCCCGCGCCGTCGAGGGCATGATGCTCAAGGCAATCGATGCCCAATACGGTGTCGGCCGGACCAAAGATGTTGGCGTCTGGTGGAAATGGAAAGTCGATCCGTACAGCATCGATGCCGTGCTGATTTACGCCCAAAGCGGGCACGGACGGCGCGCCTCGCTCTACACCGACTACACCTTTGCCGTCTGGGATGTGGCCGACGATGGCAGCCGCACCTTGGTGCCATTTGCCAAAGCCTATTCCGGCCTGACCGATGCCGAGATCGCAATCGTCGATGCACGCATCCGCAAGACCACGATTGAAAAATTCGGGCCGGTGCGCAGCGTCACGCCAACGCTGGTGTTTGAAATCGGCTTCGAAGGCATTGGCCGGTCACCGCGCCACAAGTCGGGTATCGCGGTGCGTTTTCCGCGCATGTTACGCCTGCGCGATGACAAGCCGATCGATGAAGCAGATACGCTGCAGACGCTGATCGGCTTGCTCGCCTAAGATCCCTCGTCGGCCCGGAACACCACAACGTGATCAACACCGAGCCGAATACCGATACGCTCACCGATCGCATGATTGTGGTGACTAGGAACCATTGACAGCACGTGCATGCCGCTGACGAGCTTCAATGTGTAGAGGAATTCTGCCCCGCGAAAAGCCTTCGCCAGCACTTCTGCCTGGAGCGGACTGGCATCGTCATGCACAACATCGTCCGGGCGCAGCAGGACAGTCACGCGTTTACCGACTTTACGCGCAATCGCATCCGCATCGCCGCCAGCGAGCATGTTGCTCGACAGGATGCCTAATTCGATCTGGATGCGGCTAGCGCTGATGACTTCGCCCGGCAAGAACACGCCCTGCCCGACAAAATCAGCGACGAAGCGGTTTGCCGGTTGGTGGTAAAGGTTGTATGGCGTATCCCATTGCTGGATGCGACCCTCGTGCATGACCCCGATTTCGTCAGCAATGGTGAAGGCCTCATGCTGATCATGCGTGACCAGGATCGCAGTGATGCCTTCGGCAGCGAGGATACTACGCACCTCCAATGCCAAGCGCTCACGCAATTCAACATCCAGATTCGAAAACGGTTCGTCAAGCAACAGCAGCCGTGGACGAGGTGCCAACGCGCGGGCCAGAGCGACCCGTTGTTGCTGGCCGCCCGACAATTCATGCGGAAATTTCTTACCCTGGCCGGCCAGACCAACGGTCTCTAGCAGCTCCTGCACCCGCGCCTGCTGCGTTGCCATGGAACTACCGCGCAAGCCGAAGGCGATGTTCGCGGCCACGTCCAGATGCGGAAACAGCGCGTAGTCCTGAAACACCATGCCGATGCGACGACGCTCGGCCTCCACATGCATGGCCGGACTGCTGAGAACGTCACCAGCCACCCGGATCGTGCCACTGCTGACTGTTTCAAATCCGGCGATACAGCGCAATACCGTGGTCTTGCCGCAACCGGAGGGACCCAGCAGGCAGCCGATCGCACCGGCGGGTAGCCGCAATGACAATTGTTCGACCACTTTTTGCGCGCCATAGGCGTAACTCACGTCCTGCAATTCCAATAAAGCCATTGCGCCGCCCGATTAATAGAGAGGGTCAATTATAATTCGCCTTTTGATAAAGGCTTATTTTGCAGACCATGACGACAACCATTGCGCGCACAGCGCCGCGTCGAAACTGGTCACTGCTGGGCATACTGGCCATTCTTATCGCCGCACTGGTAGCGTTGCCAATCTTGAGCGTCGTCGCCAATCTGTTTGCTGCCGGTGATGGGTCCGATACCTGGGATCACTTAGCCTCGACTGTTTTGCCGACCTATATTGCCAATACATTAATCTTATGCATCGGCGTGTCGATTGGCGTCATTTTGATCGGGGTTTCGACCGCCTGGCTGGTCAGTGTCCATACCTTTCCAGGGCGACGCATCTTCGAATGGGCGCTAGTCCTGCCGATGGCCGTACCCGCTTACGTGATGGCCTACACCTATACCGACTTCCTGCAAGTCGTCGGGCCAGTACAAACCTGGTTGCGCGATGGCCTCGGCTGGGAAATAGGCCAGTACTGGTTTCCTGATGTGCGCACACTAGGCGGGGCGGTCGCCGTATTTATTTTTGTGCTGTATCCGTACGTCTACCTGCTGGCACGCGCTGCCTTTCTGGAACGCGCCAGTGGCATGCTCGAAGTCGGCCGTTCGCTGGGACTGGGAGCGTGGCAAAGTTTTTTCCGAATTTCACTGCCGCTGGCGCGCCCTGCTATTGCCGCCGGCACCTCGTTGGCCCTGATGGAAACGCTAGCTGACTATGGCGCAGTATCGTATTTCGGCGTTACCACCTTCACCACGGGCATTTACCGGGCGTGGTTTTCACTGGGAGATCATGTCGCCGCAGCACAACTGGCAACCGGGCTGTTGTGCTTCGTTGCACTGATCCTTTTTCTGGAGCGTTTTTCCCGCGGTCGTGCGCGCTTCAACAATACCACCGGACGCAATCGTCCGCATACCGGCAACCGTCTGCGTGGCTGGAAAGGTCCTGGCGCAGCGCTGTATTGCCTCATTCCACTGACACTCGGCTTTCTGCTGCCGGCTGGCTTGCTGTTGCGCATGGCGCTCAGTGGTGGCGACGCGCAGTTTGGTGCACGCTTCCTGATACTGGCACGTAACAGCTTCATACTCGCCGCAGTCACTGCGCTGGTGGCGGTGCTGATCGCGGTATTGCTCGCGTACAGCGCACGCTTGTCGCGACGCGTCTGGCCGCGACTGCTGAACCGGATCGTCGGTCTGGGCTATGCGTTCCCGGGATCGGTCATTGCCGTCGGCGTACTCATCCCGGTGACACGACTCGACGCATGGCTGGCTGCCAGCATCCTTTCATGGACGGGCCACAATCCGGGATTGCTGCTGACCGGCGGCATTGCGGCACTGGTTTATGCCTACCTCGTGCGCTTTCTGACGGTCTCGCTGCAAACCGTCGAAACCAGCCTGAGCAAGATCACCCCGTCGATGGATGATGCTGCCCGTTCGCTCGGCTATGGCCAGACTGGTACGCTGTGGCACATTCATCTGCCGCTGCTGCGGGGATCGCTACTCACTGCCGGCTTGCTGGTATTCGTCGATGTGATGAAGGAGTTGCCAGCCACGCTGGTGATGCGCCCATTCAACTTTGATACGCTCGCCACACAGGCATTCACGCTAGCTTCGGATGAAAGGTTGGGCGAAGCCTCGACCGCGTCACTGGCCATCGTTGCCGTCGGCGTCTTGCCGCTGATTCTGGTGTCATGGCAAATTACACGCAGCAAAAAAAGCGGATAAAAAAAAGGCGCCGCAGCGCCTTTTTTTTACTACCGGCCTTTATTTCCAGCCAGCCCGATCATAAATCTTTTGCACTTCGTTCTGGTTTTTCGCCAGCACGCCAACATTGAGCGTCTCGGGCTTGAACTTGCCCATTTGCTCGAGCGCCGGATTGCTGATCTTTACGCCAGTCACTACTGGCCACTCATTGTTGCCATCCGCGAAGTACACTTGCGCCTGGTCCGACGCCAGATATTCAAGGAACTTCACAGCCGCTTGCTTGTGCGGCGCATTTTTCAGCATGCCGCCACCAGAAATATTAACGTGCGTACCGGTCGTTGCCTGATTCGGCCAGACGATCCCGACCGACGCCATCACCTTGCGATCTTCCGGCTTGTCCGAACGCATCAACCGCGCGATGTAATACGAATTGGCCAGTGCTACGCCGCATTCACCAGCAGCGACCGCCCTGATCTGATCGGTGTCGCCACCCTTGGGCGAACGGGCAAAATTATTCACCATGCCCGTGGCCCAGGCGGTCGCTTTTTCTTCGCCCTGGTGTGCCAGGAACGAGGCGCCTAGCGACAGGTTGTAAGGATGCGATCCCGAACGGACACAGACCTTGCCCTTGAGCCGCGGATTAGCGAGGTCTTCGTAGGTCTGGATGTCGGCAGAATTCATCGTCGCCTTGTTGTAGACGATGACGCGGGCGCGAGTAGAAAACGCATACCAGTCATCCGTACGAAGGTTAGCCGGAATACGTTCGGCCAACAATTTCGAGCCAGTCGAGCCAAACAGGTTGAGCTCATCTGCCTTGGCCAGTCGCGCCGCGTCAACGGTAATGAAGACATCAGCCGGGCTATTGATACCTTCGTTCTTGATTCGCTCCAGTAATTCATTTTCACCCGCTTCAATACGGTTGACCTTGATACCGGTTTGCTTCGTGAAATTTCCGTACAACGCCTCATCGGTCTGATAATGCCGTGCCGAATAAATGTTGACGACATTTTCCTGCGCGACTGCAGGGATCGCAGCCAGAATGAACAATGATGTTACAGCTGCGCTAATTGGATTCATGGAGTCCGCCAGTTAAAAAGAGATGACTAGCGTAACAAAGATAGCCTGCGAATGCAAACCACTCGCATCCACAGTGAATTGTTAGTACGGCAATCCTCGAACTCCGGCAGTGAGCACTGCTCGCTCGCTTATAATGCGGCGCTTGAACCAAACAAGGATTTACTCGTGGACGTAAAAGATAGCAACGGCAACCTGTTGGCAGACGGTGATTCGGTCAGTCTCATCAAGGACCTCAAAGTCAAGGGCACTTCGGTCACCCTCAAGCGCGGCACCATTGCCAAAAATATCCGGCTAACTGATGACCCGGAAGAAGTCGAATGCAATGTCGACAAGGTCAAGGGACTGGTCCTGAAAACCTGCTTCCTGAAAAAAGCCTGATTGTCACCACTCCCGTGGACATCGACACGACTGCAGTCAACAGTTTAAGGCACCGTTTTGGCGAGCACGAGCAAGTCTGGCTGTTTGGCTATGGCTCGCTCATCTTCAAGGCGGACTTCCCGTACCTCGAGCGCAAACAAGCAAGTATCAGTGGTCATGTGCGGCGCTTCTGGCAAGGCTCGCATGATCATCGCGGCACGCCAGAATTTCCGGGACGCGTCGTGACGCTGGCACCGCAAACCGGCGCAATCTGTTCCGGTATGGCGTATCTGATCCGACCTGACGTATTCAGCCATCTCGACCACCGTGAAAAAAATGGCTACCTGAGATTCAGCACCACCCTGACCTTTGGCGATGACAGCACCGCGCAAGGACTGGTGTATATTGCCGATCCGAACAATGCCGCTTACCTGGGTCCGGCTACCGACGGCGCGATCGCACGCCAGATTGCCGCGGCCACCGGACCGAGTGGACGTAACCGGGATTACCTGACCGAATTGGCCGATGCACTAGTCGTGCTCGGCACCACTGACCTGCACGTGCAAGCCCTGATGGCTTGCCTGCCCCCTGACTCATCCACCGATACGACCGATTCCTGATGAATATTCTCTATTTAGATTTCAATGGTGTACTGCACGACAGCATGGTTATGCGCAACCGTAAGCGCGGTCTTTACCTGGCCAAGGCGGAACGGAGTTTCTTTGAATGGATGCCCATTCTCGATGAACTGCTCACCCCTTATCCGGAGCTGAAGATCGTGCTATCAACAAGCTGGGTACGCGCAGTCAGTTTCGACACCGCCAAGTACGATCTGTCGCCAAGCTTGCAGGATCGCGTGATCGGATCGACCTTCCATCATCCCGGCCTGTCACAAACTGCCTTCGACACGATGTCGCGCGGCTTGCAGGTTCTGGGCGACGTCGAACGACGCAAACCGGCAAACTGGTTCGCCATCGACGATGATGCCTTCGGCTGGCCTGCCGCGTACCGCAACAAGCTCGTCGAAACCAAACCAGACCTCGGGTTGAGTGATCCTGCAGCGCAGGATGCCGTGCGATCGATGCTAGCAGCACTGTAAACCAATGAACAGCTTGCTCTATGGCCTGGCATTCCTTGCCGGTGCAGCAATTTCGATGCAGGCCGCCATCAATGGCCGACTGGCATTAAATATCGGTGGCAATACCGTGATTGCTGCCTTGATTTCATTTTGTATAGGCACGCTGGTCCTGACCCTTGCGGCGATTTCGCGAGGTGGCATCGGCAATAGTCTCGCCACCCTGCCAAGCCAACCGCCGTGGGTATTTGCCGGTGGCGTGCTGGGGGCGGGTTTCCTTTTCACGACCGCCTTCCTTGCTCCCCGCATCGGCCTGACCAGCATGCTGGTGCTGATCATCGCGGGACAATTACTGATGTCGATCGCGATCGACAATTTCGGGCTGTTGGGCTCGGCCTTGCGCCCTGTCTCACCGGTGCGACTGACCGGTGTTGTGGTGGTGCTGGGCGGGGTGCTACTGACCTTGTTCCGTGATCGGATCGGCAAGTAAGCAGCGCAACCGAGCCGTTAAATTCGTAGGGTGGGCACAGGATTTATGTGCCCACGCGAATGCACCGCAAAAGGAATTGACGGAGTTCTACAGTGCGCACGCGTGGGCACAAAAACCGTGCCCACCCTACCCGCCGTTCGCTACCCGCATGCAAGTAGCCAGCGCAACCGCGCCGTTAAATTCGTAGGGTGGGCACAGGGTTTATGTGCCCACGCGAATGCACCGCAAAAGGAATTGACGGAGTTCTACAGTGCGCGCGCGTGGGCACAAAAACCGTGCCCACCCTACCTGCCGTTCGCTACCTGCATGCCAGTAAGCAGCGCAACCGAGCCGTTAAATTCGTAGGGTGGGCACAGGGTTTATGTGCCCACGCGAATGCACCGCAAAAGGAATTGACGGAGTTCTACAGTGCGCACGCGTGGGCACAAAAACCGTGCCCACCCTACCCGCCGTTCGCTACCCGCATGCAAGTAGCTAGCGCAACCGCGCCGTTAAATTCGTAGGGTGGGCACAGGGTTTATGTGCCCACGCGAATGCACCGCAAAAGGAATTGACGGAGTTCTACAGTGTGCGCGCGTGGGCACAAAACCGTGCCCACCCTACGATCGTCAAGCGGCAACGCCGACCGGCGCGCCTTCCTCGTCAAAACCTTGCGCAACCGCAATCGTCACGATACCGATCATGCCCAATGCATCGCGCATGTCTGCCAGTTCGCTGGCGAGATCGGCGGTCTGCAATAAGGGCTTTTCCGACGATGCCACGAGTGCCGCATCACTGTTGGCGTACAAATTCACACGGAGTACTTTTTCATCACCCACTTCAGTCGGGCCAACCACGGCTCGGGTCGCTGCGACATCGACGCCCTGCTCGCTCAATGCATGGTTCAAGTCCGACATCATCTGCAACATGAAATACTCGGCAATCCCGCGCTCTTTGCCACCATGAAACAGATCCTGATAAAGGAAATGCACCTCGACCTCCCGCTCGACCGGACCGAAACAGCGTCGTACCAGCGGCGTGACTTGCTCGGTCCATTGCTGGAATCGGCTCTCGCGTGCGGCGTACCAGGCATCCGCGTCGGCTTCGCCAGCAGGCGCCTGATAAAACTTGTCGTCGACCGACTTCATTGAAAAGCCGAGCAGAAAACGCAGCTCGACAGCCAAATCATCCGCTGCGAAAGGCTCGTCGATCGGTTCGGCAAAACTACGTGAAATCGCTGTTGCCGTAGCGGCGCGCATATCGTGCATCGACGCATGCGCGTCGCGGACCATTTCATGCAGATGGCTAAATGTGATGCTGTCGATTTCATCCAATTGGTAGGCATGATTGACCAGCACGACGGTCGCATCAGGACTTTCCAGTCCGGCTTCCTGCAGACTGCGGGTCAACATTTCGTAAGCTTCCTGATCCTGAAAACACTGCGCACCTTTCAAACCACCCGTAGTGTGCAAAAACAGCGGTATCACGAAGGCATTGACTTCCGTGGCAGCGCCGCTCTCGCGTCCGATGACCACGACTTCGGCGACTTGCTCCATCGCCTCTTTGAGCAGCAGATACGCGCGGACCGCATCATGACGCGTCCATTCCAGCGCTTCGTAGAGAATGTCGTCTTTTTTCTGATGCAGACATTTCTTGATGATCTTGTAAAAATCTGACTCGTTCTGCACCGTCGTGGCATTCTTCGCCGGGCTGCCCGCCAGATAGGCGGACAACGCACAGAGTTGCCGCGTTAGCGCTTCGTCTTTTTGCTCCGGCGACTCGGCCGATTTGCGGGGGGCAGGCTTCTTGTTTTTTGGCATGGTGTTCTTCAGGGTAAGGTCAGCAAATTAATGGAATCGGTACTTCATTCGCGGCGCGCGCAGTGTGTGCGCTGCCTGCGTCCGCAAACAACCTGCATCTGCGCTTGGATCTCGCCCGTGACCGCATCGACGGAGGTCGTCATCTTGCAGCATCCGCTGGAAACCGACAACGCCAAAGGCAGCGCACGGCTACTCCACATGAGCCTGCCCGGTAGCTGCCTGTTGCGCGGCGAAACCTTCACCGACGCACAATGGCAAACGCTGTTGACGGGTCGCCACACAGTCCTGCTTTATCCCGATCAGCCCGGCAGTACCGCATCGCCGTCGCTGGCGGGAACGGAGTTGTCGCAATTGCGCGTGATTGTACTGGATGGCACCTGGCGCAAGAGCCGAAAAATGCTGCATCTCGATCCCCGTCTGCAACAATTGCCGCGACTGGCCTTACACGATGCACCGGCCTCGCAATACCACATTCGCAAAGCCCAGCGCGCCGACCAGCTATCGACACTGGAAGCGACTTGCCACGCATTGCTGCAACTGGGTGAACCAGCGAACGAGCTGCAATGCTTGCTACAGGCTTTCGATGGCTTCGTGGCACAACAGGCCAGCTACAAAATTGACCATCACAAATAAGCACGACGGTATTGCCAAGAGTAAAATCCGCACTCCAAAATAGGTTTGCCCCACTCGATGCCGATCACCGTTCCCAATCGCCGTACCGCCGTTCTCACCGAAGTTGCCGATTTATGGCGCCTAGCCTGGCCTGTCGTCATCGGTCAACTAGCCACGGTTGGTATGTCCGTCGCCGATGTGGCAATGACCGGCCATCTGAGTGCCGATGACCTCGCAGCCGTATCGCTGGGCTCATCGATCTGGACCATCGTGATCGTCACCGTGATGGGCATCATGATGGCCATCAATGCCGTCGTAGCCCATGAAGTTGGCGCCGGCACGCAGTCACGGATACCGCATGCGGTAAGGCAATCATTATGGAAAGCCGTCGGTGTCGGACTGGTCGCTATGGTGCTCACCAACTGGTCGACACTGATCTTCGACCACCTCGGTCTGGAACCACTGGTACGCGACAAGGCGGCGATGTTCCTCCATGTGATCAGCATCGGCGCGCTACCATTTGCGGCCTTCCGGGTACTGTATGGCTACAGCGCCAGCCTGAATCAGACCAAACCGGCGATGGTGATTGCTCTGCTCGGCCTGCTGTTCAATGTGTTCGTCAATTGGCTGCTGATATATGGCAACTGGGGTTTTCCGCAACTCGGTGCAGTCGGTTGCGCTTGGGCCACCTGCCTTGGCCTGTGGCTGATGCTGGCAGCAATGATCTGGTGGATACAGCACGCACCCGCCTACCGCAACAGTACGCCGTTCACGCGCTGGGAGCGGCCCGACTGGCCCGAAATCCTGCGATTGCTGAAAATGGGTCTACCGATCGGCGTCACCTATTTTGCCGAAGTCAGTGCCTTCTGCGTAATCGGTTTGCTGGTCGCGCGCTTCGGTGCAGTGACCGTCTCGGCCCACCAAATTGCGCTCAATTTTTCATCGCTGGTATTCATGGTGCCGCTCGGACTCGGTATTGCGCTGCTTACCCGTGTTGGCCAGGCCGTCGGTGAAGGTGACCCGGAACGCGCCCGCTTCGTGGCCTGGGTCGGCGTCGGCTTGTCGTTGGCATTTGCGATCGTGTCGGCCGCTTTCATCACGCTGTTCCGGTATCAAATCGCAGCGGCCTACACCTCCGATCCGGCAGTCCAGGATATGACGGTGAACCTGCTCCTGCTAGCGGCCTTGTTCCAGTTATCCGATGCGACACAGGTCGCCGCCTCCTGTGCGATCCGCGGCTACAAGGTGACCCGGCCACCGATGCTAATCCACCTGATGGCGTTCTGGGGCTTTTCGATACCGCTCGGTTGTGTGCTTGGCCTGGCACCAGCCTGGCTACCGTGGGCACCGGCTGTGCCGATGTCGGCCACTGGTTTTTGGATCGGACTGTCACTGGGTCTGTCGATTGCAGCGGTCTTGCTGGTATGGTACCTGCACCACTTGTCGCGCCGCCGGATAGCACTCTGGCGCACTGGTGCGTTGTGGGCGTGACTAACTTTCCGTTTGTTTTACCGAAAGACAAGATTCATCAGGTACGATGCATCGAACTTTCATGCCACTTCCAACAGGAGCGCTCATGACGCATCCCGAACTACACCAAAAATTCTTTCTGCTTTTACTCGCGGTCGTAACTATTGCCTTTGGCTGGATTCTGCTGCCTTTCATCGGATCCGTATTCTGGGCCTCGGTGCTGGCACTGCTGTTCGCACCATTGCAACGGCGCTTGCTCAACCGTTTCGGCCAACGCCACACGCTGGCTGCACTGGCCACGCTAGTGGTGGTGCTGTTCATCGTGATCCTGCCGGTGACGCTGATTGGCGTGTCGCTGGCGCAGGAAGGCGCATTGGTGTACCAGAAAATCCGTAACGGGTCGCTCGATTTCGGCACCTACTTCCAACAAATTCTGGCGGCACTGCCGCAGTGGCTAGTGACGCAATTGCAGCGCTTCGGCATGGCCGACTTTACCGAACTACAGGGCAAAGTGTCGCTGGTCATACGACAAGGCAGCCAGACCATCGCCGGGCAGGTGCTCAACATCACACAGAACACGTTCGACTTCGTCATCGGTTTCGGCATGATGCTCTACCTGCTGTTCTTCTTGCTGCGCGATGGCGCGGCGTTGTCTGCTCGCATCAAGCATGTGATTCCGCTGGAACGTGAACAAAAAAAACAGCTGATCGCAAAATTCGCTACCGTCATCCGTGCCACGGTCAAGGGCAACATCGTCGTTGCTGCCAGCCAGGGTGCGCTTGGCGGCCTCATGTTCTGGTTCCTCGGCATTCAAGGCGCGCTCTTGTGGGGGGTGTTAATGGCGGTCTTGTCGCTATTGCCGGCAATCGGTGCGGCCTTGATCTGGGGTCCTGTGGCGATCTACTTCCTGCTCACTGGTGCGATCTGGCAGGGCATTACGCTAATTGCGTTTGGCGTGCTGGTGATCGGCCTGGTCGACAATATTCTGCGCCCGATTCTGGTTGGCAAGGACACGCAGATGCCTGACTACGTGGTGCTGATTTCAACCATTGGCGGCCTGTCTATTTTCGGATTGAGCGGCTTTGTGGTCGGCCCTTCCATCGCCGCAATGTTCATGGCGGGATGGACGCTGCTCGAACGCGAAAAAAACCAGGCAAAATCCTGACATGACACTTCACGACACGCCACCGATACACAACGTACTGGATACACCTATCATTAGCCAGCACTACCGTTCACTATTCGATCAACATCCGGATGCGGTCGCTTCATTTGATGTAAGGGGCAACTTTGTCGCACTTAATCCTGCCGCCGAAAAACTATTTGGCTACACCGCTGCCGAACTGATCGGCACCACATACTTTGCGCTGATCGCCGCCAGTCACCAGCAAGTCGTCTTCGACCATTTTCTGCTGGCGCTCGCCGGCACCAGTGCCACCTACGAAATGCGGGGAAACGTCAAGTCCGGTGCCACCATCCTGCTCCAGGTCACCAACCTGCCGATCATGGTCGATGGTGTCGCTGTCGGCATCTTCGGCATCGCCAAGGACATCACCAGCACTGCAGCGGCGGCCGAACTGCAGCGCGTCGCCGATGAACGTTTTCGCAATGTCGCCCGTGCCACCACCGATACGATCTGGGACTGGGACCTGAGCAACGATTCGATCTGGTGGAGCGACGGCATGCAGGCCCAGTTCGGCTACCGCGCAGGGGATATCGAGCCCAGCAACACCTCTTGGTCCGAACGCATTCATCCAGAAGACCGGCAACGCGTACTGCGCAGTATCCGTGCCGTGATTGACGGCGCCGACAATGACTGGACCAATGAGTACCGTTTTCGCCGACGGGACGCCAGTTATGCATTTGTCACTGACCGTGGCTTTGTGATTCGTGACAGCGCCCAGCGTCCAATACGCATGATAGGCGGCATCAGTGATGTCAGCGCGCGGCACGCATCGAGCTTGCTGCTGGATCGTCTCAACCGGGCGCTGCGTATGCTTAGTGCCAGTAACAGGATGTTGATACGCGCCGCCTCCGAGCAGGAACTGCTGGACAATATCTGTCAGATCGCACGGGATTTTGGTGGATACCAGATGGCCTGGGTCGGCTACGCCGAAAGCGATCCACAATGCAGCATCCGCCCAGTCGCCCAAGCCGGCGTCGATCCCGAACTGCTGACCAGCGTTTCAGTCACTTGGGCGGCCGATATGCCCACCGGTCAAGGCCCGTCCGGTCAGGCGATCCGCAGCGGCGAACCCGTCGTCATGGAGAACGTGACACAAGATGCGCGCTTCGCGGCATGGAGCCACTATGCTACGAAAATAGGGTTTTCGACCGTCATCAGTCTACCGCTGCGTAATGACGGCAAAACCTTCGGCATCGTCACGCTCTATTCCTCCGAGGCGCGCACAGTTCCGCCAGAAGAAATGACCTTGCTGTGCGAGTTAGCCGACAACCTCGCCTTCGGCATCGAAAACCGGCGTCTTCAGGACGAACGCCGGCGCCTGCAAATCACCGTCGAGAAAGTCGCTGCCGCAGTCTCCGCGACATCGATCAGCAAGGCCGACCGATTCTTCGAACAGCTCACACGCAACATGGTCGATGCCGTCGATGCACAGGCAGGCTTCATTGCCCGACTGGAAGATGCGAACAAAGAATCTGCCCGGACGGTAGCGGCCATCATCGGTACCGAGGCCCATGCCAACTTCGCTTGTCCGCTGCATTTCACGCCTTGCGCACACGTGTTCGAGCGCGGCGAATGTGTGATTACCGATGAGCTCGAGGCCGGCTTTCCCGGCCCGCCGACCTTCGTCACGGAGTCAATGCGCAGTTGCGTCGGCCTGCGACTCGACAGCGCTGATGGTCGGCCAATCGGCATGCTGTTCGTCCTTTTTCGCGACCGTCTCGAACGCACACGGCACACCCGTTCGACATTACGGATTTTTGGTGCCCGTGCCAGTGCAGAACTGGAACGCGAAAGTGCCGATGTGCGACTGCGCGACCAAGCCGCCTTGCTCGACCTGGCGACCGATGCCATCATCGTGCGCGACATGCAAGGTGCAGTGACATTCTGGAACCACGGCGCGCAGCGCCTATACGGGTGGACCAGTGCCGAAGCGCAAGGCGAGGACATGCCCAGCCGAACCAGCGCCGAAACAGGGGAGTTACAAGAACCAATCGAACGCATCGTGCAGGACGGCGAATGGCGTGGCGAACTGCTGCAGCGACGCAAGGATGGCGGCGCAGTCGCCGTTGAAGCACGCTGGACCCTGATCCGCGACGATGAGGGCGCACCGCAGTCGATTCTGGCCATCGAAACCGATATCACGCAGCGCAAATTCGCTGCCAGCGAAATCGAACATCTTGCCTTTTATGATCGTCTGACCGACCTGCCCAACCGGCTACTATTGCGTGACCGGCTGCAGCATTCCATCGAGGCCAATGAACGTAGTGGGCGCAGCGGTGCGCTGTTGTGCATCAACCTCGATAATTTCAAGACCCTCAACGACACGCTCGGCCATGACATGGGCGACCTGCTATTGCAGTTGGTAGCGGTGCGCCTGAGCTACTGTCTGCGCGCCAGCGATACCGTGGCCCGCATTGGTGGAGATGAATTCGTCATCCTGCTAGTGGACCTGTGCGAGCAACCGGATGAAGCCGCCTCGCGTGCCAAGCTGGTTGCCGAAAAAATTCTCGATGCATTCAAGGATCCGTTCCAGCTCGGCGCCGACGAGCCGAGTACCACGCCGAGTATTGGCA
The DNA here is from genome assembly GCA_047621345.1 of Minisyncoccia bacterium. Lineage (GTDB taxonomy): Bacteria > Pseudomonadota > Gammaproteobacteria > Burkholderiales > Burkholderiaceae_D > Actimicrobium. The sequence continues at coordinate 67,895 of JBLHLW010000006.1, forward strand.
TCACCTTGTTTTCGGCAGCAACCGACAGCATCGACGAACTGCTGCGACGCGCCGACCTGGCCATGTACCAGGCCAAATCGGCCGGTCGCAATACGATGCGCTTTTTTGATCCGGACATGCAGGCAGCTGTCAGCGCACGCATCGTGCTCGAAACCGAGTTACGCAGCGCGTTGCGACTCGGCCAATTTCTGCTGCATTACCAACCGCAGGTCAACGCCGCTGGCCGGCCTACCGGTGCGGAAGCGCTAGTGCGGTGGGATCATCCGCAACGCGGCATGGTGCCGCCGTTTGCCTTCATTCCGTTGGCGGAAGAAACCGGATTGATCATCGCGCTGGGCAGTTGGGTGCTCGAAACCGCCTGCCGCGAACTGGCAGGCTGGGCGAACGACCCTGCCCTTGCCGGTCTCAACCTGGCAGTCAATGTCAGTGCCCGTCAATTCCGCCAGAGCGGTTTCGTCGACGAGGTACTCGCCATCGTGCACCGCACCGGCGCCAATCCGCACCGGCTGAAACTGGAACTGACCGAAAGCCTGCTCATCGACGACGTCGAGCAAACCATTTTGGTTATGTCGCAACTGAAGGCGCATGGCGTCGGTTTCTCGCTCGATGATTTCGGCATTGGCTATTCTTCGCTGTCGTACCTGAAGCGCTTGCCGCTCGACCAACTGAAAATCGACCAGTCGTTCGTGCGCGACATCCTGACTGATCCAAACGATGAGGCCATTGCCGGCACCATCGTGGCACTCGGCACCAGCCTCGGACTGGCTGTCATTGCGGAAGGAGTCGAAACAGCCGAACAGAAATCACGCCTCGCCGCACTGGGTTGTTTTTCGTATCAAGGGTATTACTTTAGCCGGCCAGTACCGGTCGACGTTTTCATTGCCTTCGTGCGCCACCCGGTACCGGCTGGTTAGCATTAGTCGACGCGCGCCACGCAAGATCGGGGTCGTCTAGCCATCGCCATCGCCATTACCTTTAAGTGCGGTGGCGCACAATCTGCCGCGTGCTTTGTCGTTATCCTGTGGGATTAGAGATCCTGAAGCGGAACCTGTGGCACCAGAATTTGCCATTTTTCCCCGCAGACCGCAGACACCATGCTCAGCGAAGAAGACATTCATTCAGCAAAAATACTGATCGTCGACGACAGTCCGGACAACGTCAGGTTGATGTCGGCCGTCCTCGAACAGGACGGCTATATCAACGTCAGTGAGACGACAAAGCCACAGGACGTGGCCGAACTGCATCGACTCCATAAGTTCGACCTGATCTTGCTCGACATCCAGATGCCGGTGATGGACGGCTTCAAAGTCATGGATGCGTTGCATGAATTGGCGCAGGACGCGTGGCTTCCGGTACTGGCGATCACAGCCCATCCGGATCACCGGATCAATGCACTCGAAGCCGGTGCGATGGACTTCATGGTCAAGCCGTTCCATCTTGATGAAATTCTCCACCGTATTCACAACATGCTGGAAGTGCGCCTGTTATTCAACAAAGCCACCCGCAACAGTGCAGCAATGCACCATCTGGCACTGCATGATGCGCTGACCGGATTGCCCAACCGACGACTGCTTGATGACCGAATCGGCGTTGCACTGGCCCACGCAAGACGCGGCCGAACGCTAGTGGCGCTAATGTACGTGGACCTTGATGGCTTCAAGCACATCAACGACACCTTGGGACACGAGCACGGTGACCAGTTACTGCAACTGGTGTCGCAACGCTTGCTGGCAGCGGCCCGCACCGAAGACACCGTAGCGCGCATTGGCGGCGATGAATTCGTGCTGGTGCTGGGTGATCTGGCAACCATGAAGGACGTCCGGGCGACGGCGCAGAAAATGATTGATGCCGTCACCACCCCCTATTTGATCTGCGAGACCGAGGTCAGCATTACGGCCAGCATCGGCATTTCACTGTCCGGCACGGCCCCGGCCGAAGGGCTAATCCGACTGGCCGACGCGGCATTGTACGAAGCCAAACGCGCAGGGAAGAATCGTTACCATGTTGACGCACCGCCGTGCGCGACCGATGTATGTCCACTAAGGAATCTGCAATGACTACCAGGTTCGATTTTTCCCACGTGATGCAAGCGCTGCCGGGCAGCGTCGTCGTCCTGCTACCCGACCAGCACTATACGATTATTGAGGCCTCTGACAGCTTCCTCACAGCGAGTGCCAAGGAGCGTGAAGAAGTAGTCGGCCACCCCTATTTCGACGCTTTTCCCGAAACGACCGATGCCGATGCCGGTGAACTTCGGACAGGACTCGATGCTCTCTGCGAAAGCCGTGTTGCTGCTGCAATACCCTCATCGCCACGCCCCATCGTGGCGGGCCTGCAGTGGCGTCCCGCGCTGCATCCCGTGTTGAATTCCAACGGTGAACTGGAGGCAATCCTGTTGCAATTACAGGAAGTCGCGATGCTGCATGCCGGTACCGGCATCGACAGCAGCCGACTGGCACGCTGCGCCGCAGCGGCCCAACTGGGTACGTTCGAATACCAGCTTGAAAGCGATCTGGTGGTCGGCAATCCGACATTCATGTCCCATCTGTTCTTGCCCCCGGACACCACACTGACGCTAGAACAGTTACTCCGCGCATTGCATCCCAATGACAGCCACCGCATTCGTCTCGCGATCAAGTCCGCCATCGGCAATGGCTCACCTTACGACATGCAATACCGTGTCCGGGCACCGGACGGTCAGGTGCGCTGGTTGCGCGCCAAAGGCTGCGTCACTGGCAATGCGGCACTGGGCACCACCAGTTTCAATGGCATCACCATCGACATTTCAGCCAGCAAGCGGATCGAGGAAGCCCACAACGATAGCGCCGAAGAATCCCATCTGGCACGCGCCGCCGCCGAGCACGCCAGCCTGATCAAGGATGAATTTCTGTCGACGCTGTCGCACGAGCTGCGCACGCCACTCAACTCGATTCTGGGCTGGACACAAGTCCTGCAACGCAGCAGCACCGGCATGTCTGAAAAAGCCATCGGTGCACTCGCCACGATCGAACGCAGCGCACGCCAGCAAGCCCGACTCATCGATGATTTGCTCGATGCCAGCGCCATCATGGCTGGCAAGATCCATCTTGACCTGCAACCGGTACGTTGCAACGACGTCATTGGGTCCAGCGTGGCATTGTCGGCACCACTGGCAGCAAGCCGCAATATCCAGCTCGATGTCTGCATTGACGAACCAGGCATGGCAATCGAAGCGGACCAGTCGCGGCTGCAGCAGATCCTGTGTCGCTTGCTCTCGAATGCCATCAAGTTCAGCGCCAACGACAGCACAGTGACAATCCGCCAGATCACTAGCGACAATCGCGTCATCATTACGATTACTGACAGCGGTCAGGGCATTGCGCCCGCTTTCCTGCCGTCGCTATTTGCGCGCTTTTCACAAGCTGATGGCAGCATCACGCGCAGCCACATGGGACTCGGACTCGGGCTATCGATCGTCAAGTCGCTCATCGAACTGCACGGTGGCACGGTCAGCGCCACCAGTCAGGGTGTTGCGCGCGGCGCCACGTTCACCATCGAATTACCGGCACTGCAGTCCAGCATGCACCCTTCGCCGGCAACCCGTACGGAACGCACCAGCGCCAGCGGTGAGTTCGGCACTAGCTGGTTTGCCGATATCGTCGTTGTCGACGACGAGCCCGACACCGGCGCCGTGATACAGGAAATCCTGCAAAACGCCGGCGCCACGGTGCGGCTGGCAACCTCCGCGGCCGAAGCGCTGGCGATGATCCGGGAACATCGCCCGGACCTGCTCGTCAGTGACATCGGCATGCCACAAATCGACGGCTACCAACTACTGCAACTGCTACGCCAGCAAGAACCGTCTGGCGTGCCACCCTTGCCGGCAATTGCACTGACTGCCTTCGCCCGCCCGGAAGACAAGCGCCGCGCGATCGATGCCGGGTACTTGATCCACCTCGCCAAACCAGTCGAATCGGCTGATCTGGTGACTGCCGCCAGACTGGCGGTACGACGCTCTAGCCGGATCGGAGGACAGCCGTAATAGTCGCCTCGGCACACGTGCGTACCGAAAGCCGCCGTTCATTCCGGCCAGATCAGCGGCGCGGCAACAGGATCTGTGGTCCCACTTTCTGGATGTCCGTCTGGCCGCACAGGGCCATTGTGATATCGAGCTCCTTGTGGATCAGTTCGAGACATTTACTCACGCCCTCGCCCCCCATGGCACCCAATCCGTAGAGCACTGGCCGGCCAATATAGACACCTCGTGCGCCCAGTGCCACGGCACGCAGTACGTCCTGACCGGAACGCACGCCACCATCCATGTGGACCTCGATCCCGTCACCGACGGCCTCGATCACGCCCGGCAATGCAGCAATCGACGACGCCGCACCGTCGAGCTGGCGACCGCCGTGGTTGGAAACGATCAGCGCATCGGCGCCGCTGCGCATGGCCAACTGCGCATCTTCGGGATCCATGATGCCTTTGAGGATCAGCTTGCCGCCCCATTTATCCTTGATCCATTGCACGTCATCCCACGACAGCGCCGGATCAAATTGCTGGGCGGTCCAGGCAGACAGCGATGACATGTTCTCAACGCCTTTCACATGACCGACGATATTGCCGAAGGTGCGGCGTTTGGTTGCCAGCATGCCCATGCACCAGCCCGGTTTGGTCATCATGTTGACGATGTTCGGGAGAGTCAGTTTTGGCGGTGCCGACAAACCGTTTTTCAGGTCCTTATGACGCTGACCAAGAATTTGCAAGTCCAGTGTCAACACCAACGCCGAGCACTTCGCTGCCTTGGCCCGGTCGATCAGATCATTGACGAAGCCGCGGTCCTTCATCACATACAGCTGAAACCAGAACGGCTTGCTGGTATTGGCTGCGACATCCTCAATCGAGGCAATGCTCATCGTCGACAACGTGAACGGTACACCGAACTTTTCTGCGGCTCGCGCCGCAAGAATTTCGCCATCGGCGCGCTGCATGCCGGTCATGCCGCAAGGTGCGATGGCCACCGGCATCGTCACATCCTGTCCCACCATGGTGGTTTTCAGCGAACGGTTTTCCATGTTGATGGCAACCCGCTGACGAAATTTCAGATCATTGAAATCGCTGACATTGGCGCGGTACGTCGTCTCGCTCCAGGAGCCGGAATCGGCATAATCGTAAAACATGCGCGGTACGCGGCGCTCGGCAAGGACACGCAAGTCTTCAATGTTAGTAATCATGGGAGGGCGTCGGGTGGGTTGGACAAGGCGTTAATGTACGCGTGATGGTGCTCAGGTTGGTTGAAAGTTCTTCATCGATGCCGCAAGAATGCGCGAAACCGCTGGCGTTCTTGTCACTGTGGGATACTGCGCGCACTCTGATTACCGCGCTGCGCACCCACTCCCATGCATGATTTCTGGCTCAACTCCGGCTTCAACCTGACCGAACGCGACGGCGACGGCAAACTGATTCTTAGCGACGCACTGCTGCGCGCGTGGTGGAGGCGACCGGAAGTCGCACCGGTGCCGGAGTCCTGCCCGGCAGAACTGGTTTTGCATCAGGCTCTGCTGGCCACGCCACGCCGGCCCGTAACAGCGAACGAACTGGCCGCGCTGCAGGATCCCGATGCGCGTGAGAACTATGGTGTGATGCTGGCATTTCGTGATCGCTTGCTCGCCGCGACGACGCTAGAAGCAGCTTACTTCGCAATTTTTCGTTCAGGCGATGTGACCGTACCGCCGCTATTCATCGATCAGTTGGTGCAACTGATCCTGCGCGGCATGCTCGATGGGTCGGACGATGCGGTTCTGGCACGGACAGCCGAACTATTTTTCCGGCCACAGAAAGTGGCATTGGAAGAAGGAGCCATCATGCTGGCCGATGCCGCCACTGTCGAACTGCATGAATCCGGCAGTAATTATGGTGACCTTGGCAGACTGCTGGTCGAGGCCAACACCAAGCCACGCCGGGTGGACCTCGATGTGCTGGAACAGGGCAATGCGGCACGCTACTGGCAACGCGATGAAGCCCACGATACGGTATTGGCCTTCGGCCAGGATCGCCCCGCACTGACTGCGCTGTGCCATCTGATCGAACGCTGGGTCGCGCATTTCTTCGGCGTCACCGTCACGGTCGAGCCTGTGCCGCGTATCGACGACCAGAAATGGGCCTGGCATATCGGTCTGGATGCACAGGCCACGGCGATCTTGAACGATCTGTATCAAGGTAAATCGCTCGACGAAACACGCAATCGGCGCATCCTGTCGCTGTTCAAGATGACCTTCGCCGATCGGTCGCTGGTGCGACCGGACGTTGCCGGACGACCGGTCTATCTCGCCTGTGCGATGGATGGCAAAGACCTGCTGCGTATCAAGCCACAGAATTTGCTACTCAATTTGCCGCTGGCGTCGATTTCCTAAGCGTTGCAGTCGACTACGGGTCACGCCATGAACCCAATGTTTTTGGTCGTAAAGTTGCCGATACCGGGAAATACTTCGGCGATTTGAGAAGCGCCCAGACCAAACCAGCTGGCCAGTGTTGCACCGTACTGATCAACCGAATACTGCGGCAGCAAACTACCGCCACCGATATCTTGTGCATGTCCAAGACCCGTCACCGGCAAAGTGCCGGTGATTGCCTGCCCGCTCACGGCACCACCCATGACAAAGTGATGCCCGCCCCAGCCGTGATCGGTACCATCGCCGTTACTTCTGAATGTGCGGCCAAAATCGGACGCCGTGAAGAGTGTGACTTGACTACGCAGATTGGCGCCCTGCAGGTTCCCGAGGACGCCATCGAAATACGCCATGGCATGGTCAAGCCGCGCCATCAGTTCGGCGTGCCGGGCGTTCTGATTGTCATGCGTATCAAAGCCACCCATGTCCACAAAAAATATTTGCCGTTTAGCTCCGAGTGCGCTGCGACTGGCGATGACACGGGCGACCGTTTGCAATTGCACCGCCAGTGAATTCCTGGATAATCGGCCGCGTCGCTGGCTGTTGTACGGGGTTGGATCTGCAATCCCTGCAGCGCCGGCAGGTACCAACCCGGTTGCCAGTTGACTCTGTGCGGCGATCGAACGGCGCACTACCGCAGCATGTTCTTTTTCAAACAGGTTGCTGTGGTCACTACTGATGATGGCTTGCAGCGCATTGGCTGAAGAACTCGAGCCGAACAACGGACCACTGAGTCCGTCGATCGGCACCGCGCCAGCATCCGTGATCTGGTACTGATTGATCTTCTGGCCGGATAGAAAAACAGCATTACCCGACACGGAGATGGATGTGAAAATCGGTGTGGTATTCGATGCCACCAACAAGTCGCCCATGCGCCCGCCCCAACCAGACTTGGCACCTTCCGGCATCGACGATTGCCATAGCGATTGTTGATCATTATGCGAATACAATTTTTGCGGTAGTGGCACGCTGCCAGCTAGATACTGCTCCCGTGTGGTTGGTACCACCAGCGGTCCGATATTGGGCACCACGGCGAGGCGGCCGGCGTCGAAAAGACCCTTGAGTTCCAGCAGATGCGGATGCAGTGCAAAACTGCGTCCCGCCTGTGCGGTTTTTGGCACGACTGGCAGTACGCCGCCAACACTGCCGACCGCAGGCAGCGCAATTGCCCCATTCTCGGCCGAACCGCGCAGGCGCAGGTACTCGGCCCATGAATCTGGATCAGTTGCCAGCACGGTATTGAAGCTGTCATTGCCACCGTTCATGAACAAGCAGACCAATGCCTTGTAATCGGAGGGCGCAGTTTGTGCAGCGGCCGCGCCGATGGTCGCCAGATTCAGTGCGAACGGTGCGCCAGCCGTTCCGACCAGCGAGAGCATTGACGCCGCGCGCAAGAAGGCACGACGTGATGCACACGAGGGATTGAAGTGCGGTGTGTTTGTCATCAGGACCTCCGGATTATTTCTGAACCAGATATTCGGGTGATGCAAGCGCCAGAAAAACAGACAGCCAGACGCGGTTTTTTCTGGCTTGAGCGGAAGCTGTGACATCGTTGGCCGGGACGGGAACCGAATTCACGGCGGCGACAATCTGGGTGCGCAATACGGGAGTCATCTGATTAGCCAGTAAGAGCAAATTCACGCGGTCGACCAGCTTCTCCGGCGTCTCGGCGAGGTGGATTTCGGTGGCGTAATCGCTCTTGATATCTCCATTGCGGCCAATGCCGTCGGAGACGGCACCACGCATGGTGTTCAGATAGCCGACCACCGAGGTATCGCCGGTGATCTGCATTTCAGGTGCGACAAGGTTGGCATTGGCGATGGCCGTATTTGGCGGCACATAACCGGGCCGGTAAAAATTGAACACCGACGGCGCCCGCAGCGGCGACTGACCGATCGAGCCAAGTACATCGTCGGTATTGCCAATAAGAAAACGACCGGACGCCGACCTTGCTTCGAAAGCACGCATCCAGCCGGACAGCCGCAACACCGGCTCGCGCAGCTTGCCTGACTCGATGGCAGAGAGATTGCTGTCGCTGCGGGCTTCCGGATCGAGCAGGATGGCCCGAATCATCGCTTTCATGTCGCCGCGTACGCCCTCGCCATTATTGGAAAAGGCGGCCGCAACTCTTCCCACATACGCGGGACTCGGATTACTAGTCACCAGCCGCTGGATCAATTGGCGCCCAATAAACGGACCGACATTCGGATGGTTAAACAGTCGGTCCAGTGCGGTCTTGAGGCTAGCTTCCGGATCGGGCGCTCCTTGTGCTGGCACGCTGATACCAAGGAAATTTTTTGCGGAGGTGGAATGATATTGCGGATAGCTTTGCATCGGCTGCCATTCGCGCTCCGGGTTGTCATAGTCACCAACAAAGCGATTGGCCGTCTTGTCGGGGCCAGCCCAGCTCCAGCCAGTAAATACTTTGGCCATGCCGCTGATATCAGTGCTGGTATAAGTTTCGACCGGCGCACCGTTACGCTGCTTCTGGCTGCCATCCAGATTCAGTTCGAACAGTCCGATCGACATCAACTGCATGACCTCGCGGCCATAATTTTCGTCCGGCGCGCGGGTGGCAGATTCTTTCTGGTTATGCAGCGCGCTCAAGTAAATTCCCATTGCCGGGTGCAGCGAAACAGCCTCGAGCAAACTGCGGAAATTGCCAAACGCATGTTGGCCTAGCATGTCGAGGTAACTTGCGGCAAGTATCGGATGGTCGCCAATCTGGCTTTCCTGCAGCGAGATCACGAAGATTTGCGAGAGGGCATACACCATACGTTGCCGCAGTTGATCCTCGCCCTCAATGGCTTGCTTCCAGAATGATTCGAAAAAATTGTCTTCGTTGAGAGCCTGATCCGCATTCAATGCGGCCTTGATGGCGTTAAGGGTGTCGCGATGGGAAGTCTGAGGAAGGGAAAACTGTTTGTTGATCCAGGCGCTGGTGCCGCTGGTCACAACTTGATTGATACTGCGGCTGTTGGCACCGAACGACGCCTGCGCCAGAAAACGAACGGCCTGCGCTTCCGTCGGCTGCGCTGCCACAGCAAATGGTACCTCCACTGTGGCAAGCCTGGACGAGGCGCCGAAACTACCGCCGAAACTGCTGCTGGATGAAGCGGGCGCCAGATTTTCGTTGCACGCGCCAAGCAGGAGAGCCGAGAAGATAATGATGACCCTAAAATTTCTTAAAGACATAGTTTTTCTCCAGCACAAAAAAAAGATAACCTAGATTTGTCCCGAAAAAAATACCATGTTCTATCGCCGCTATCCCCAAAATAGGCTGCGCGGAAACAGACTTTTTACTATCTGTGACTGCGAAGCGTCGCACTCTAGTTTTTCGCTACAAAACCATCACTGCAGCACGTTATATTTGCGCACGACGCGCATACCGTTGCGCCAAAACCGCGCAAATCATTAATTGCAGTTGATGGAACAGCATCAGTGGCAGCACAACTGCCCCCAGTGCATGGCCGCCAAACAAAATTTTGGCCATCGGGATACCGCTGGCCAAACTTTTTTTCGAACCGCAAAACACGATGGTGATTTCGTCTTCCTTGTTAAAGCCAAGCAAGCGACTGCCGTACGTCGCGATCAGCATGATCGCACCCAGCAACAGCACATCAATGAGCAGCAAACCGAACAGCGAGTGACTCGGTAACTGCTGCCACAAGCCCTGATTGACGGCTTCGCTGAAGGCGGTGTAGACCACCAGCAGGATCGCGCTCTGATCGACCATCTTGAGCACCGATTTGTGCGCATCGACCCAGCCGCCTATCCAGCGCCGTAAGAGTTGACCTGCGATGAACGGCAACAGCAATTGCAACGCGATATTGCGGATTGCATCGAACGAACCCAAGCCACCGCTGTGGGCGACAACGACCAATCCCACCAGCACCGGCGTCAGAAAAATCCCCAGCAAATTCGACGCCGACGCCGCCACCACCGCCGCTGGCACATTGCCGCGCGCCACCGAAGTGAAAGCGATCGACGATTGCACCGTCGATGGCAGCACGCAGACAAACAAAATGCCGAGATACAGGTCGGGTGTTACCAGCGGTGCCACTAGCGGTTTGAGCGCCAGCCCGAGCAGCGGCAACAGGACGAAGGTACACAGCAGAACTACCAGATGCAGACGCCAGTGGGTCGCGCCGGCGATCACCGCTTGCGGTGGCAGCTTGGCACCGTGCAGAAAAAACAGCAGACAAATGGCGACGTTGGTGACGACGTTGAAAACAACGGCAGTGGTGCCGGAGGCTGGTAGCAGCGTGGCGGCAGCCAGCGTGACCAACATCATCAACATGAAATTATCAGGTAAAAAACGCGGGCGCTTCATCATGATCAATATCCCGCTACGCCACCGTCGGAGCGCGGATCGCTGGCGCCTTCGAGCATGCCGTCGGGATGGCGTACCAGCGCGCCGGCATGGCCCATGGTTTCATCGAACGGCAGCAAGACTTCGACATCATGGCCACGTGCGGCCAACGCCTCCACCACCGCTGGCGGAAAGCGCTGTTCGAGTTTTAGCGTGTCGGTGCTCTGGCCCCAAGTGCGGCCAAGCAGCCAGCGCGGCGCCGTCACTGCAGTTTGTAACGGCTGGCCAAAGACGACATGGCGCGTGAACACGGCTGCCTGCGTTTGCGGCTGGCCGTCGCCACCCATCGTGCCGTAGACCATCGTGCGGCCATCATTGAGGCGAGCGGCGGCCGGATTGAGGGTGTGAAATGGCTTCTTGCCGGGTCGCAGCGCCAGCAATTTATCGTCATCGAGGCTGAATGAGGCACCGCGATTTTGCCAGTTGATACCCGTCTTCGGCAGCACCACGCCACTACCGAACTCGTGATAAATGCTCTGGATGAACGACACGGCCAGTCCGGATTCGTCGATGGTGCCCATCCAGATCGTGTCACCGGGTCCTTTGCCAGCGCCCCATGGCGCCGCTTCGCCGAGATGGATGGTCGCGGCCATTACATCAAGCCGTTCCGGTGCCAGCAACGATTGCGGATCGACCGTCATGTAAGCCGGATCGGTGATGAACTGGTCGCGTAAGCCAAAGGCGCGCTTGGTCGCTTCAACCACGAGGTGCACATGGTCGGCGCTGTCGGGTTCGACCTGCGCGAGGCTGGTGCGATCGAGCAGGCCAAGAATCGCTAGCGAGACAGCGCCTTGGGTTGGCGGCGTCATGTTAAACACCGTGCCAGCCGAATGCGCGAGGTGCAATGGCGTCTTGCGTTGGGCGCGGCAAGCGGCCAGATCAGCTGCGCCGAGTAGCGTGCCGACCGCCTGCAAATCGACGGCGATCTCGGTGGCCAGTTCACCGCGATAAAAGCTATCGAGCCCGTCGCGCACCAGCAATCCGAGCGTGCGTGCCATGCGCGGTTGCACGAAGCGCTGGCCGGCCAGCGGCAACGCCCCGCCGATCAAAAAGGTGTCCGTAAAACCCGGTTGCGCCGCCAGTTCCGGCAGCTTTGCAGCAGTCGCATTCTGCTGGCTGAGCGTGACCGGCACACCGTCCTGTGCGTAGCCGATTGCGTCGCGCAACAGGCGCGCCAGCGGCAGTTTTCCGCCCAGCTCGGCGGCCACTTCCAGCGCCGCTTGCCAGCCACCTATCGTACCGGCAACGGTGTTAGCTGCCAGTGGTCCGCGAATCGGAATGGCCGACAGGCCACGACCGCGATAAGCCTCAATGGTCGCTCCCAGCGCGGCCTGACCACACGCATCGATGGCAATCGGCTCGCCACCCGGCGGCAGGATGACCCAGAACGAATCGCCACCAATGCCATTCATGTGCGGATAGACCACCGCGATGGTGGCGGCGGCGGCGATCATCGCCTCGATGCCATTGCCGCCATCACGCATGACGGCGAGGGCCGATTGCGCTGCGAGATGATGCGGGGCGACAGCGATGGCGTGAGTGGCACGGGCGGTGTTCAACATGGTGGTCCTTGTTCTTGTGCGGTTAAGGGTATTGCGAGGCGGACGGTATCACGTTGGCGGGATTTTTCCGGTATCGGAACCGGCTACCCGCGCCGTCGCGCTGCGTGCCGACACGAGGTGGGCGCGCATCTGGCGCTGGGCGGTCGTCACGTCATGCGCCAGCAGTGCTTCAATGATAACGGCATGTTCTTCATAGGACGCGCTCATCCGTTCGACATTACGAAATTGCGAGCGCCGGAATGGCGCGATTCGGTGCCGCAAGCCGAGCGTCATCTCGATCAATACCGGATTGCCGCAACCGCGGATGATCACTTGGTGCCAGGCATGATTGAGGCGATCATACAGATCGACATCGCCAGCGCGCATTGCATCGCGCGATTGCGCATGCAGTGCGCTGAGATGTTCACGTTCAGCCGCTGACATACGAATCGCCGCATACCGGGCACAGGCCGCTTCGAGTTCGCCGATTGCTTCGAACATACGATCGCGCTGCTCCGGCGTCAGCTCGGCGACCACTGAGCCACGATTTGGACGACTCACCACCAACCCTTGAATCGCCAACTGCTTGAGCGCTTCGCGCACCGGCGTGCGCGAGACGCCGAACAGACCGGCCAGCATTGCTTCATCAAGTCGGGCGCCGGGCTCGAAGCGGCCGAGCACGATGTCATCGGCAATCTGTTTGCTGATCTCGTCAGCGCGCGCTCCGCGCTGGCGTTCGGGCGCGTTCACGTCAGCGCCATCGGATGCCAGCACGCCAACCGTGTCGCTCCATCGGCTAGCACGGGCGGAATCTCGCTCACGCAACGATCGCTGGCGTGCGCACAACGGGGCGCAAAACTGCAGCCCGGTGGTAACGCAGCGAGGTTGGGTGGCGCACCGGGAATCGCGATCAAGGGTTGGCCACGATGTTCGGCTGACACCGTCGATGCCAGCAAACCGGCGCTGTACGGATGGCGCGGTGCCCGCACGATGCCGGCCACCGAATTGTCTTCGACGATACGACCGGCATACATGACAGCGATGCGATCGGCCACTTCGACGGCTGCGCCGATGTCATGCGTGACAAAAATCACTGCCATGCCGGTCTCGCGTTGCAGCTCGCGCAGCAGCAACAAAATCTGGATTTGTACGGTCGCATCGAGTGCGGTGGTGGGCTCGTCGGCCAGCAGCAATTTCGGTTTGCACGCCAGTGCCAGTGCAATCATCGCGCGCTGGCGCATGCCGCCCGACAGCTCGTGCGGATACGCATCGAAGCGCCGTCGCGCCTGCGGAATCTGCACCCGCTCGAGCATCTGCAAGGCTTGCGCACGGGCGCTGGTCTCTGTGATTTTTTCATGGGCGCGGATCGCTTCGGTGATTTGCTGGCCGATCGTGTAGACCGGATCAAAGGCTAGCCCCGGCTCCTGAAATACCATCGACACGACACCGCCGCGATACGCCTCCAGCGCCCTGCCCTGCAACGCCAGCACGTCCTGACCATCGACATGGATGCTGCCGCTGATGCGCGTGGTGCGTGGCGCATGCAGGCGAAGCAACGTCCGCAGCGTGACGCTTTTTCCGGAGCCGGATTCGCCCAGCAGACCGAGCACTTCACCGGCCTGTACATCGAAGCTGACGTTGTTCAATGCGCTGGCGATCCGGTTGCCATGGAATTGCACGCCGAGGTTGCTGACCGAGACCAAAGGCGCACTCATGCTGCTTGCTCCAGCGCGATCGCGCTGTGGCCGGAATGTGGATCATTCATGTGGCAGGCGACTTGATGGCCGGGCAAATTGCGCGCCGGCCGCAGCGCTGGCGATTGCGCACAGACTGCTTCGGCATGCGGACAGCGGTCCCGAAAACGGCAACCCGGTGGCGGATTGATCGGGTTCGGCGGATCGCCAGCCAGCGGCGGTTTTTCGGTACGGTGGTCCGGGTCCATTGACGGTACGGCCGATAGCAACGCACGCGTGTACGGGTGCGCGGCCTGGCCATAAATCTGTTCAACCGGACCGATCTCGACGACCTGTCCGAGGTACATCACCATCACTTCATCGCACAAATAATGCACGACGTGCAGGTCATGCGAAATGAACAGGTAGGTCAATTGGTGCTCGGCCTTTAATTCCTGCAGCAGGTTCAGCACTTGCGCCTGCACCGATTTATCGAGCGCGGCAACAGCTTCATCGAGGATGACGAGACGCGGATTGAAGGCCAGTGCGCGCGCAATGTTAACGCGCTGGCGCTGACCGCCGGACAACTCGTGCGGATAGCGTGAGCCGAACTGGTCCGGCTCCAGCCCGACCCGCGCCAGCAAGGCGCGCGCACGCTCGGTGGCCGCAACCGAGGTCAGGCCGTGGGCTTTCGGACCGTAGGCAATGGTCTCGACAATCGTCAGGCGCGGATTGAGCGACGCGAACGAATCCTGAAACACCATCTGCAAGCTTTGGCGGAAGCTTTTTAGCTCCAGCCCGCGAAATTCACCGACGCCTTCACCATCGAAAATCATCGTGCCGCTATCGGGGTCCATCAGCTTGGCGATCAATCGCGCTGTGGTCGATTTGCCGCAACCGGATTCGCCGACGATGCCCAGCGTCGTGCCTTTGGTGATCGAAAAACTGACGCCGTCAACGGCATGAACGAACTTGCGTTCGCGCTCCAGCACACCACGGCGCACTGGAAAATATTTTTTCAGGTTGCGCACGATGAGCAGCGGTTGCGCGGGTCCGCCGCGGTCCGGTGGTGCAGGAATGTGAGTGGTCATTTGCGGATATCCATGGCCGAGCGCACGCCATCGGCGAGCAGGTTGAAAGCAATCGACGTAATAAAAATCAACGCGCCGGGCAATGCCGCTACTAGCGGGTTCATAAAAATCGCCGAGCGTAAGGTGTTGAGCATCAGGCCCCACTCCGGCTCCGGCGGTTTCACGCCCAGACCAAGAAAGGACAAGCCCGAACCAAGGATCATGCTGACGCTAAGCAGACCGGTCGCGTACACGAACACCGGCCCCAGCACATTGCCGAGCACATGCACGCGGATGATCGAGAAAGCCGATGCGCCACTCATGCGCGCCGCTTCGATGTAATCCAGCCGGCGCACCTGGGTCGTCACGCTTTCGGCCACCCGCACCATTTGCGGCACGAACACCAGCGTCAAAGCGATCAGGCTGTTGCTCATGCCGGGGCCGAGCGCACCGGCAATGGCGACTGCCAGCAGCACCGAGGGAAACGCGTAGAACACATCGAGTACGCGCATCGTGATCATGTTGGCGCGGCCGCCGACATAACCGGCGAACAGGCCAATCGAGGTACCGATGACAAACGCGGCCAGCACCGGTACGACGCCCATCAGCAGCGACAGGCGACCGCCGTACATCAAGCGCGTCAGCATATCGCGGCCAAGTTCATCGGTGCCTAGCCAGTGACCGGGCGAACCGACCGCCATCAAGCGACGCAGCATGCTGGCCTTGAACGGATCGGCCGGTGCCAGCCACGGTGCAAAGATCGCCGCACCAATGATCACCAGCAGCACGAAGGCGCTGATCATCGCGACCGGATCACGGCGCAACTGGCGACCGACGACGCTCCAGAAACTGCGACTAGGCGCAGCAGAAGCGGTCTCGGGAAGAGCGGTAGGGATGAGTTGAGCGAGGTCCATTTATGCACGTCCCATTCGTGGATCGATCAGTGGTTGCAGGATATCGACCAGCAAATTGAGGGCGACGAAGAACAGGCACAGTACGAGTATCGTGCCTTGCAATAACGGGATATCGCGCTGGAAGATTGCGGTATTCAAAAGAAAGCCGGTGCCGGGCCAGGCGAATACGGTTTCGACCAGGATAGAGCCGCCCATCAGGTAACCGAGCTGCAACCCGGCGACGGCGAGGATGGTCGGTGCGGTGTTCTTGGCGACGTGGCGAAAGATCGCGGTGTTGCTCAATCCTCTTGCGCGCAAGGCAATCACGAACTCCTGTTCCAGCATGTCGGCCACCAGCGCGCGTACCGTGCGGGTAATGATGCCGAGCGGGATCACCGACAAGGTCAGCGCCGGCAAAACCAGATAGCGCATATGTTCGAGGTCCCACGCCCATGCGGCCGAACCGCCCGGACCAGCACCCATCGCAGGAAACCAGGCCAGCTTGGTCGAGAAAATAATCGTCAGCACCAGCCCCAGCCAGTAGTGCGGAATACTCACGCCGATGACGGACAACACGGTGGCGATGCGGTCGATCCAGCCGCCATGCCAGTAACCGGCCAGCGCACCGAGAATGCAACCGGTCAACACACCGGCGAGTCCGGCAACACCGGCCAGTAACAGCGTATTGCTGACTGCGCCTAGGACTTCGGTGACGACTTCGCGCCCCGATGCAATGGACTTGCCAAGGTCGCCCTGAACGGCGCGCAACAGCCATTTTCCGTACTGGACCGGGATTGGCTGATCAAGTCCGTAAGCAGATTTCAAGGCGGTGATGACTTCGGCCGGTGCATCGGCCGGGGCGATCGCATTGAGCGGATCGCCGGGGGCCAGATAGACCAGCATGAACGACACCAGCGTGACGCTCAGTGCGATCGGAATGGTGTAGAGCAGACGCTTCAGAATGTACGAAAACATGGGGGCTTTCAAAATCGGTAGTCCGGAGGGAATTGGCGCTTTTTTTTGGGCGCACGCGTGGGCACGATACCCCTGTGCCCACCCACCCTACTGGGGCTACGGCCTCATCGTGTCCACGCGAATGCGCTACATCTTCAACGTCGTCAGATCCTGAAACCAATGCTGCGCCTGAATGAAACCCTTGACCTTCGGTGACAGCGCATGTGGATTGACATCATGAACAACCCACAGCATCAGCGATTCATCGACCATCGTCTGATGCACTTGTGCCAGCAAACCGTCCTGCACTTTCGGATCGAAGCTGGTTTTGATCTGATCGATCAACGCATCGACTTTCGGATTGTTGTAGCCACCCCAGTTGACGCCATTCGGTGCGACCGCACGGCTATCGACAAAGCGCGTGATGCCGTAGAACGGATCCGATGTGACATAGCCAAGGTTGATGGCGCTGATGCCCTTGCCGACATTCATGTCGGCTTTGACACCGCTGCGCCAGTGCAGGTACAAGGTCTCCAGCTCGACGACTTCGAACTCCAATTGGATACCGACTTCCGCCAGGCTTTGCTGGATGTATTCGTTCATCGGTAAGGACAACATCTGACCCGTGCCGCCTTGCGCGATGATGACTTTGGCTTTCAGTGGCTTGGCCTGGCTGTAGCCGGCTTGGGCCATCAGCGCACGTGCCGCCGCAATGTCGTAAGTCAGCTTGAAAGTCGGCTTACCGAACCACGGACTGGTGGTATCGACCTGGCCTTTGGCCGGTATGGCCAGACCATTCATCAGCTTGACGATGCCGTCACGGTCAATCGCCAGATTGGCGGCTTTGCGTACGCGAATATCCGTCCATGGCGAGCCGGGCTGGGTACTGAAGTGATACGGCCAGACATGCGGTGTGATATTGGTCACCAGCTTGAAGCCGGCGCTCTTGAGTTGCGGTACGACATCCGGCGGCGGTGACTCGATCAGATCGACTTGACCGCTGAGCAGCGCGTTCGAGCGCGTCAGTGCATCGGGAATCGGGATCAGCACGATGCGGTCGGTTTGTGCCAACCGGGTCTTGTCCCAGTAAGCGGCATTCTTGACCAGCTCGACGCGCTCGCGCGGCACCAGTTTGTCGAGTTTGAACGGACCGGTACCGGATGGTTGTGAAGCAAACTTGTTCCAGTCACGACCCAGTTTTTCCCATTGCGCAGGGCTGGAAATCAGGAACCACGGCAACTGGTAGGGAAACAGGGCATCGATAGTCTTGGTAGTGATCTCAACAGTGTACTCATCGACTTTCGCGTACGTCGCAATCGACGGAATCCGTGGCCGTACTTGCGCGCTTTGCTTGGCATCGTATTGCGGCGACTTGTCATTGAGGACCTTGTCGAGATTCCAGATCACGGCGTCGGCCTTGAACTCGGAACCATCATGGAACAGCGCCCCTTTACGCAAGGTGAAGGTCCATTTTTTGCTGTCTTTTGGATCGACTTTCCAACTACTTGCAAGGCCGGCGATGAGCTTGCCCGGACGGGTGCCGATGTTTGATTCCCAGGCCACCAGCGGATCGTAAATCGTGTGGCCAGTGAACTGGTACGCACCGGCACCGCGATCCGGTTGGCCGGTCGTCAACGGAATGTCGGCCATCGAAATACCGTAGCGGGCAACCGTTTCGGCAAAAGCACTTGCGTGCAATACCAATGCAAACGGTACGGCAACCAGGCAGCGCTTTAATAATGCGGGCAATCTGGACAACTTGGGCAAGGCGTGCATGCAAATCTCCGGGAAGTGGACAAGACCTACCTTCTATTGCATGCAACGTGCCAGCTTTGGCTGGTTTACATTGTTTTTTTCAAGCACCTGTTTTCAATACGTTAACTGAAAGTTGTGCATATTATTGTCTTGACAATCTCCGCTGAAATAAAAATTCTGCACGGAAAGCAACATGCAATTGCACCAACGAAAGGCGCGTAGTTGATGCCGTGCATTTAACTGGATCAGCCTTGCATCAGTCACTTGGGCTTGCTAACTGCACACCGGCGGCGGCATTGTTGCGCTCCTCGCTCACACGACGATCAACAACGTCAGGCTGGTCATTTTTTAGTCTGGATTCTTCCCTCAATGGGATGCGGTATTCCTTGTTAGGAAGGCGCTGTGCGCCATCCGGCATTATTCTTCCGGGTGCGGCTAGGCGTTGCCCAATATGCAGGCCGTAACGCGCGGCTCCGCCTCCGCATAATTCGAGACAAGCATAAGCCGTGGGTTCCGAAGCAACGCGGAATGGTCGCAAGCGTGGGTAGATGGCCACCACGGCCCCCGTCAAATCGATGAAAACGACATCGATGGCAAAGCACATGAACGCCGTATGAATATTGCTGCAGGGAACGAGCAACAATGCACTGTCGTAAGCTAGGCGACGTTTGCCCAGCAGACCGATCAGACGCTGCCAAAAAGTATGCGCCACGGCGACGCGCAAGCCGGGTATGCCGGCGATATCGATAAGATTCATTCTGGTAACGATAAGGCGTAACTGTAATTTTGATAGGCGCTCTGGAATGCCGTGATCAGTTCAAGCAGGCCACTGTCCGGGCCCATGCCGACACCCAGTGCCAGCACTAGCGCTGCACATACAACCAAATATTCGACCATCGACTGGCCTGACGGCCGCCGACATGACAGCTTCTTCATTGGAATCCTTGCAAGGTTAATGTTGTGTTCAGCACGATCGAGGTCTGATCGCCACTGCGACTGATGACGGCCATCGCATCCTTGCCTGGGGACTTGAAATACAGCGTACGTGCGTCAAAAAATTGCATCGGCAAGTTGTGCAGTGAAACAGCGTCAGTTCCGATTTCGCGTTCAAGCTGGTAGCCATCGTCTGTCATCAGGCGCAACAAGGCATCGCGATTGAGAGACGCGGCATGACGGTTAAGTATCACCATGTGGAGTACCTGCCGACCGTTTTCCTGCGATGACATGTGGGTGCTGATAACGGAGCCGGCAGGCAGGCGGGTAAGCCAGCGACCATTCGCGCCCTGTCCTTGCGCGTGATCTCTGGCCATCGTTACCAGGTCGGTCACCGCGACAATGCCTTTGCTGCCGGTACCGGCGACTTCTATTTGTACCGTTATATAAAACCCGCCTTCGGCACGGCCAAGTACCTGCTTGCCCGCCACCGTACTCTCGACAAGTGGCTGACCGAGCGAACGCCGGAATGCGTCGAGTAATTCGGTAGGACGGCGCGGAGAAACAAAGCCTTTCAGGCGCATCGGCAGGCCGTTGACCGTCATCTGGTCAGCGATGGGAAAGGTGGAGAGCGCCGCCGGCAATGCCGGACTTGGCCATGGCGTCGCAGCGAACGGGGTGGCGCTGGCACATAGCGACACCGTGATCCAGAGTAGGCAGCAGTACAAGCGGTTGGGCATGACTTACTCCACCGGTCCCAGACGGTCTTGTGGAACGACATCGCGCCACTTTTGCAGATTGCCCAATTCAGGTGGGCTTACTTTAAACATGTCGACAATGCCGGTACCAAGTGCAATGAACGGCGTAACACCCGAAGCCAGGGTAGGTACAGGTGCCAGCTTGCCAAAACGATTTTCGGTTTCTTGCGGAGACGGCGAACTCCATGGCTCGAACAGCAAGCTGGTATGCCGTTGCATCGACAGGTCGATCGCATCAAAGGGAACGACACTTTTGATACCTGCCGGCAAATTGGCCAATTTCACCGAGACATTGGCGGTATAGATGCCAGGAGTCTGCAGACCCATCGCTGCGGCATTTGTCAATGGGACGCGATTGAATGGTGCGCTATCCGATGCGGCGCTCAAGCCTCCGGCGTGTGTGCTGCTGCCATTACCAAAGGACAGACCGACATCACTGAAACGTGCAATCAGCGGATGGTTATACGGGTCACGCCAGGCCAGATTACGGTTGGCATCGAAGTCACCGGCGACGTCATAGGTCTTGATCGGTGCATCGCTGTTACTGAAAAAACGCCGTCGTATTTCATCGGCCAGCTGCGCTTCCGGCTTCCAGCCATCGACACTCTGGATGTCATTGCGCGTGGTCGCATCAAACGCTGCATAGCGACTCGCCATCTGGGTGGCGTGACGGATATCCTGATATTTACCGATCATCGGAAACAGCAGAAAGAGCGGCACTAGTGCAACGGAGAGGACGAGAAATTCGACGACTGATTGGCCTCGCTGTGACTGGGAGGAAGTCCAGAAGTTGACAATGTGATTCATGGGTGCGACTCCATCTGCGAGAACGTGCTGAAAACGACTCGATATTTTCCAGAAAACGGAGTCGCAACGTGTTGATCGGGATCATTCAATCTGTATGGATGTCGGTGAATATTTCGTAACACCGATACGCACCACTACCTGCGTCACACCGGTTCAGGAGGGTGGGCACGGCCAGTTACCCACGCACGCGCACTGACAACGTCCGCTATTTCCGGCCATGCACCAGTGCATCCGCGTGGGCACGATACCCCTCGTGCCCACCCTACCAAATCTGCGTCACGCCATTTTGGTAGGGTGGGCACGGCCTGTTGTGCCCACGCGCGCGCACTGATAACGTCCGCTATTTCCGGCCATGCATTAGTGCATCCGCGTGGGCACGATACCCCTCGTGCCCACCCTACCGAATCTGCGTCACGCCATTTTGGTAGGGTGGGCACGGCCTGTTGTGCCAACGCGCGCGCACTGGCAACGTCCGCTATTTCCGGCCATGCATTAGTGCATCCGCGTGGGCACGATACCCCTCGTGCCCACCCTACCAAATCTGCGTCACGCCATTTTGGTAGGG
>JBLHLW010000007.1:0-84682 GCA_047621345.1 Minisyncoccia bacterium
TTTGTCGTAGTTGGACAGGCCGACTATGTTAAAATTTGAGATCTTAGGGTTTAGGAGTAATCATGGCTGTTCAGCAAAACAAAAAGTCCCCGTCCAAGCGTGGCATGCATCGTTCACACGACTTTCTCGTTGCACCGCAACTGGCAGTCGAAGCGACAACTGGTGAGACACACATGCGTCATCACATCAGCCCAACCGGTTACTATCGTGGCCGCAAAGTACTGAAAACAAAAAACGACGAATAATATCCGTTGGTATCAAATTATAAAAAGCGGCTCAGCGTATTTATTGCCTGGTGCCGCTTTTTTACGTGTTGACACAGCCCGTTGCGGCAGATTGAGTCACACCGAATTTCGGCTGTGTAGCGGTTGGAGCAGGGTACTGAATCAAATCAATGACAATTAAAATTTCAATCGACTGTATGGGTGGCGACCATGGGCCATCGGTCACCGTTCAAGCGGCACTCTCTTTTGTCGATCACGAGCCAGATGCAGAGCTTATTCTTGTTGGCAAGGAAGAAAGCATTCTCGCCGAGTTGAAAAAACTCAAGCGTATTGACCATCCACGAATTTCCGTTGTTCATGCATCCGAAGTTGTTGCCATGGATGACTCGATTGAGATTGCCTTACGACGAAAAAAAGATTCCTCGATGCGTGCGGCCATTAACCTTGTCAAGTCGGATGCAGCACATGCCTGTGTTTCGGCAGGTAATACCGGAGCGCTGATGGCAGTATCGCGTTACGTACTAAAGACGATTCCAGGCATTCACCGTCCAGCCATTTGCGGCATCATTCCTAATCAAAAAGGCGCGCCAACCTACATGCTTGACCTCGGCGCGAATGTCGATTGCGAACCGCAACATCTGTATCAGTTTGCTCTGATGGGCTCTGTGCTCGTTGCTGCAATGGAGGGTATTGCCCGGCCAACAATTGGTTTGCTCAACGTTGGTGAGGAAGACATTAAGGGTAACGATCTCGTCAAGCGAACTGCCGCCTTGCTGCGAGCCGATCATGTTCGAGGTACCCTCAATTTTTATGGCAATGTTGAAGGCAATGATATTTTTCAGGGAACGACTGACATCGTAGTTTGCGATGGTTTCGTTGGAAACGTCACGTTGAAAGCGTCGGAGGGTTTAGGTCGTTTTGTAAAAAATGTGCTTGCGGCAGAATTGCGCAGTTCACCCCTGAACATGCTCGGTGCATGGCTGGCACGCGGAGCATTGAAATCGATTTCTCGTCGTATCAATCCTTCTCGTTACAATGGCGCGAGTCTGCTGGGCCTGCGTGGGCTGGTTTTCAAAAGCCATGGCAGCGCAGATAAATATGCGTATGAATGGGCCATTAAGCGCGCCTACGACGCCGCAAAAAATGATGTGCTGTCGCGTATCTCGCTGACAATAGCGTCGATGATGCCGCAGGTTGATGTCGCTCCTGCACTTATTAATGCGGACCTTGTGATTGATTTAAATGAGCAGAATAGCGCATGACAACTTATAGCAAAATTATCGGAACAGGCAGCTGCTTGCCGCCTGATCGAGTCACCAACGAGCAACTCGTCGCTCGACTGGGCATGGACGGCGTAGAAACCTCCGACGAATGGATTTTTTCTCGCAGCGGCATTTCAGCGCGCCACTATGCGGATCCATCGGTGCTCTCCAGCGATCTCGCGGTACAGGCAGCGTTAAATGCACTTGAGATGGCAGGTCTGGTCGGCAATGACATCGATTTGATTATCGTCGCAACGTCGACGCCTGATCATTTCGGCGGTTTCCCCAGCACCGCCTGTGTTGTGCAGCGCAAGCTAGGAATTACCAACGGCTGTGCCGCAGTGGATGTGCAGGCGGTATGCAGCGGATTCATTTATGCCGTGTCGGTTGCTGATAGCTTCATCCGCTCAGGCGCGCACAAAAAAGCGCTAGTGATTGGCGCCGAGGTGTTTTCTCGCATTCTTGATTTCAAGGATAGAGGTACTTGTGTACTGTTTGGTGATGGTGCTGGCGCCATCATTCTTTCCGCTGCGGCGGAGCCGGGCATCCTCGCGACCAAGTTACATGCTGATGGGCGTTATGGCGATATCTTGTGCGTTCAGGGCGGCGTGAGTGGCGGTGTACTCGCCGGTAGCGGCTTCTTGACCATGGATGGTCCGGCAGTGTTTAAATTGGCTGTTTCGTTACTTGAAAAAGTAGCGGTCGAAGTACTTGAAAGCGCCGGTATGACAGCCAGTGAACTGGATTGGCTGATCCCGCATCAGGCGAATATCCGAATCATGCAAAGCACGGCCAGAAAATTACAGATGCCGGCCGAAAAAATGGTTGTTACCGTTGATCAGCATGGCAATACCTCCGCAGCATCCATTCCGCTTGCCCTCGATACTGCGGTTCGTGATGGCAGGGTCAAGCCGGGGCAGCATGTTTTAATGGAGGGTGTTGGTGGCGGTTTCACTTGGGGTGCAGTTGTTGCACGAATGTAGAGTCAATCCATTTTATTGAAGCGATCGCATGACAAAATTAGCCTTTGTTTTTCCCGGTCAGGGCTCTCAAGCCATCGGTATGCTCAACGCATTCGGCGATAATATTGCTGTTAGACAGACGCTCGCTGAAGCGTCGGATTTTTTGAAGACGGACCTGGCTGATCTCATTGCGACAGGTCCGAAAGAACTTCTCGATTTGACGACCAATACCCAGCCAGTGATGTTGGCTGCTGGTGTCGCAATGTATCGGGCCTGGATCGCCGCTGGCGGTCCTGTTCCTGAGATTGTTGCCGGTCATAGTCTTGGAGAATATTCAGCTCTGGTAGCAGCCGGCGTTTTATCGTTCAAGGACGCGGTTCCTCTAGTACGTTTTCGCGCTGAAGCCATGCAGCAAGCCGTACCAGTTGGGCAAGGCGGGATGGCTGCCATCTTGGGATTGCCTGATGCGGATGTCATTGCCTTGTGCGCAGAATCTTCGCAAGGCGAGGTGGTCGAGGCAGTCAACTTTAATGCGCCTGCTCAGGTAGTTATCGCCGGTGCCAAGGCGGCAGTCGAGCGAGCTTGTGAATTGGCGAAGTCCAGAGGTGCGAAGCGTGCGCTGATCCTCCCCGTATCGGCACCATTTCACTCGTCGCTGCTGAAACCTGCGTCGGATCGTTTGCGGGATTACCTTGGTCCAATCCACTTTTCAGCCGGACTCATTCCTGTCATTAATAACGTCGATGTGGCGATCGTAACCGACTCAGTCGGCCTGAAAGATGCCTTGGTGCGTCAAGCGGCTAGCCCAGTGCGCTGGGTTGAAACTATTCAGAAAATGGCGTCGTCAGGCATCACCCATGTGATCGAATGTGGCCCGGGTAAAGTACTTTCGGGTCTGACCAAGCGTATTGATAGCACGCTGATTTCAGATGCGGTCACTGATGCCGCATCGATGGAACGTGTGCTGGCGTTGTTGAATGGAGTGTCGAAATCATGAGCTTGAATTTGCAAAATCAAATTGCCCTGGTTACTGGCGCATCGCGTGGTATCGGGCGTGCTATCGCGATCGAACTGGTTAAGCAGGGTGCGATTGTCGTTGGTACAGCGACCACCGAGAGTGGTGCTGCCGCGATTTCTGCTTACCTTGAGGTGCAACAGCCCGGAGCCGGAAAAGGTGCGGTGCTAGACGTAACAAATGCAGCCGCCTGTACAGAGTTAGTCGAACGCATCCAGAAAGAATTTGGAGGACTCTCCATTTTGGTCAACAACGCTGGCATTACAGCTGATCAGCTTGCTCTGCGCATGAAGGACGACGAATGGGATTCCGTTATCGCGACAAATCTGACCGCGGTAGGGCGCTTGTCTCGGGCCGTGCTGCGCGGAATGATGAAAGCCAAGACCGGAAGAATCATTAACATTACGTCGGTCGTCGGTTCCGCCGGCAACGCCGGCCAGATGAATTATGCAGCAGCCAAGGCCGGCGTTGCGGGGATGAGTCGCGCCCTTGCGCGTGAAATAGGCAGTCGTAACATTACCGTCAATTGCATTGCCCCGGGTTTCATTGATACGGATATGACAAAGGCATTGGCGGAGTCGCAGATCGCGCAATTGATGCAACAAATTCCATTAGGGCGATTGGGGCAGCCTGAAGACATCGCTGCTACGGTCGCATTCCTTGCCTCGCCACAAGCGAGTTACATCACCGGTACCACTATCCACGTCAACGGTGGAATGTACATGAGCTAGTTAATATTTATTACTCGAAGCAGCATTTTGATCATTCTTCAGAATGAAAGCCAAAAGTAAATTCTCAATGCGCAAACCTGATAAAATGCGCGCACTTTCTGTCACCCAATCAATGGAGTATCACTATGTCCGATATCGAACAACGCGTTAAGAAAATCGTCGCTGAACAACTGGGCGTCGCAGAAGCAGACATCAAGATTGAATCGTCATTTGTCGATGACCTTGGTGCCGATTCACTCGATACCGTTGAGTTGGTCATGGCACTCGAAGACGAGTTCGAAATGGAAATTCCAGACGAGCAAGCAGAAAAGATCACCACCGTTCAGCAAGCAATTGACTACGCCAAGGCACACGTCAAAGCCTGAGTAGATAGCGTTTAGGAGAACCTATTGAGTCGCATACGTCAACGTCCACGTCGCGTCGTTATTACCGGCCTCGGCTGCATTTCACCTGTAGGAAACACTGTTTCCGAGGCATGGAACGCTGTTCTTGAAGGTCGGTCAGGCATCGCAGCCATCACTAAGTTCGATGCAACGGCTTTCAGCACCCGGTTTGCCGGCGAAGTGAAAAACTTCAATGTAGAAGAATATATGTTGGCGAAAGAAGCGCGCCACATGGATGCCTTCATCCACTACGGCATGGCCGCAGGTATCCAGGCGATGCAGGATAGCGGCTTGACCGTTACTGAAGAAAATGCAGATCGTATTGGGGTTATCGTTGGTTCTGGAATAGGTGGCTTGCCACTGATTGAGGAAACGCACGCTGAACTCACTGCGCGTGGGCCGCGTAGGATTAGCCCGTTTTTTGTCCCGGCTTCCATCATCAATATGATCTCGGGTCACTTGTCGATCAAGTACGGATTACGTGGCCCTAATCTGGCCATCGTGACCGCCTGCTCGACTGGATTGCATTGCATAGGAACAGCTGGTCGCATGATTGAATATGGCGACGCTGATGTAATGATTGCTGGTGGTTCCGAGTCAACGATTTCGCCGCTTGGACTTGGTGGATTCGCATCTGCCCGGGCATTGTCTTCGCGCAATGACGACCCGGCATCCGCGTCGCGTCCATGGGATCGTGATCGTGATGGGTTTGTACTCGGCGAAGGTGCTGGAGTCATGGTGCTTGAAGAGTACGAGCATGCAAAGGCGCGCGGCGCAAAAATATATGCCGAGTTGCTTGGATTTGGCATGAGCGCCGATGCACATCATATGACGGCACCGCTGGAGAATGGCGAAGGAGCACGGAAATGCATGATCTCTGCCCTTAGTAATTCCGGCGTCAACAGTGACGAAGTCGACTATGTGAATGCTCACGGCACTTCAACACCGCTCGGTGACGTGGCAGAAACAGTAGCGATCAAACGCACTTTGGGTGATCAGGCAAAAAATATCGTCGTCAGCTCAACCAAGTCGATGACTGGCCACCTTTTGGGTGGAGCAGGCGGTTTGGAATCGGTATTTACTGTTCTGGCAGTCCATAATCAACAATCTCCACCAACAATCAATCTCCAAAATCAGGATCCAAATTGCGATCTTGACTACTGTGCCAATGTCGCCCGCGATATGGTGATTGATGTTGCAGTCAAAAACTCGTTTGGTTTTGGCGGCACCAACGGTACATTGGTGTTCGGTAAGATCTGATGCCGCCGCCGTCCTTTCGGGTTCGCCCGGAAGAGGGCGGCGATTTCTTTTTCTCTGACCCATCCATCGCTGTTTCTGTCGTAGTTACTCCCTCACGCACAGCCAAATTAATCTGCCTGAACATGTCAGCACTGCTTTTCGGTTTGTCGATTGCATTGTGGGGATTCGCTGCGCCAGAGCTATTTTTTTCTGCGCGTATGGTCTTGTCTGGTTTTACATTCATCTGTGCTTTTGCCGTCTTCAGAGAGGTAATGATTTCACGGCATCCTGTATGTCTTGATATCTCAGGGCAAGGACAAGTCAGACTTTCTCAGCAAGAGAAGGCGGCCGTCACTTCATCGGACCGGGCAGTTAAGGATGAGAATTGCCTGTTTCAATTCCAGCCCCACACCGTTATTTTTTCATCATTGTTGTTACTTCGACTGAAAAATGACAAAGATCAAAAGATAACATTATTAATTTTCCGTGATTGTGTATCTTCATCGGCTTTTCGCCGCCTGTCCGTTGCGTGCCGTTGGATAGCTGTGCAGAATTATCGAGCGTCGGAACAAAAACATGAGCAAAGGAGATTCAGAGAGTGAACTTTGCTCATTTCAACCAGTCAACAGTTCGGGCCGCGTGCGTGTTGCGAAAAAGTAAGGGAATGCGGATTGACGACAGAGCGCGATATTGATCAACTACTCGTCGAACGGGTTCAACGTGGAGACAAGAAAGCGTTCGAGCTGTTAGTGATCAAGTACCAAAGGAAGCTAATGCGATTGGTGTCGCGGCTTGTCCGCGACCATGCCGAAGCAGAAGACGTTGTTCAGGAAGCTTTTATCAAGGCCTATCGGGCGCTGCCTCAATTCAGAGGCGATTCAGCGTTTTATACATGGCTTTACAGGATTGGTATCAATACAGCAAAGAATTTTCTGGTAACACAAGGTCGTCGTGCACCGACATCAACGGATGCTGATGCAGAGGAAGCAGAAACTTTTGAGGACGCAGATAACCTAAGAGATATCAATACACCGGAGTCAATGCTGGCGACCAAGCAGATTGCTGAAACGGTTAATGTTGCTATGGGAGCGCTGCCAGACGAGTTACGAACGGCGATCACCTTGCGTGAAATCGAGGGATTGAGTTATGACGAAATCGCTGAGGCAATGGGGTGTCCAATTGGTACTGTGAGAAGCCGAATTTTTCGGGCACGTGAAGCGATTGCTGAGCGGTTGCGCCCGTTGCTTGGAACCGCGATCGACAAGCGTTGGTAGGTGGTCAGTAAGGACAAACAGGGGTTGGTGTGGTTGATTTAGCGAGGTGGTTATGAAATCGAATGACATGATACGCGAAGAAATTTCGGCATTTTCCGATGGCGAGTTAGCGCAGCATCGTTGCGAAGAGGTTGCCAGAAAATTACGCCAGCCAGAAGCGCAGGATTGCTGGAATCTCTATCTCCAGATAGGGGACACATTGCGTTCGGATGAGATGGCTAATAGCTTGAGCGCAGGTTTTTCAGCGCGTATGGCAGCGCGCCTCGAACTGGAGCCAGCGATCATTTCACGTCCGTCCGAGATGCGTTCACTGGCTCCTAAAATGACAGCTCCGCAAGACGTCTTGCCCTCCGTGAGGACAGCTGGTCGACGCTGGACAGCAGGACGAAAATTTTTCGTACCCGGATTAGCTGCTGCTGCTGCAGTAATGTATATCGGTCTGCCAAAATTGATGGTCGCTACCAATTCTTTTAACAACAAGTCCTCGATTGAACTAGCGATGAAATCAGGTGACGCTGGAACGCAACTGTCAGGCCTGAAGGTTGTAAAAAATAGTGATTCCTCCCTGTCGGAGCGTGTCGAAGTGTTACGCGATTCACGGATGGATGAGTATCTGCTCGCGCACCAGCAGTTTTCTCCATCACTTTATAGCAGCGCACAGTTCGCACGTTCTGCCACTTTTGCAACTAACACGGGTAAATAATATTCATGCGGCAAACACTAGTTGCGGTCAAGTTTGTCGTCCTCCTGTCGAGTTTGATTGCTTGTTCCGTCTATGCAAAGGATTTTTCTTTGCCCGAGGAGGGCCACGATGCGCAGAGTTGGTTGCTACGCATTCAGGCTGCGGCAAAAAAAGTGAATTATTCAGGCACGTTTGTGTATCAGCAGGCAAGCCAAGTTCGGACTTCGCGCATTACCCACATTCTTGATGGTAAGAACGAAATAGAAAAGCTTGAGATTCTGGATGGAAAGCCGAGAGAATACATCCGAAAAAATGATGAAATCGTTTGTTATATTCCTGAAGTCAAAACTCTGCTGATTGAAAAAAAGGGGGCTCAAGATGTTTTTCCAGCAATATTGGCCTCAAATGGCGCTGACATTACGCTTTTTTATGATGCCGAAGTTGGTGAATCGGTTCGTGTAGCTGGCTACGATTCATTAGCCTTAATACTGAAGCCGAAAGATAATTTGCGCTACGGGTATAAATTGTGGGCTGAGAAATCTACAGGTTTGCTATTGCGCGCGCAGACTCTCAATGAGAATAATGCTGTTGTAGAGCAAATAGCATTTACGCAGCTAGAGATCGGCAATATCAATCGCAATCGTGTCAAACCAAGTTTTCTCAATACTTCCGGTTGGCACGTAGAGCACAGCGTAATGATGCCAATCTCGACGCCAGGCTGGTCAGTCAGGAGCGTTCCGCCTGGATTTAAGCTTGTGCGTGAAATGAAGCGCGTTGTTTCTGATGTGTCTGCTTACGAAAATTCGTCGAGGGCTGGCACAACAATGTCTACTTCGCAGCGTGAATTAGTACAATTGGTGTTCTCGGATGGCTTTGCTGCAATTTCTGTTTTCATTGAGCCCGGCTCTCTTAGTAAAACAGAGGGTTCAATGCAGCAGGGAGCCATGAATATTACCGGTAAGCGACAAGGCGACTTTTGGCTTACCATTGTCGGTGAAGTACCTGCTGCAGCCATTAAGCAGGTTGCCAACTCCATTGAATTCAAAGCCAGATAACTACTCTATGAAACCATCTATTTTTAGTAAACGAAGAATCTACTCGCTGGTTGCCAATGTTGCATTTGCATTGAGTGTTCATGCACTGATGGTCGTGCCTGCCACTGCGGCGACTTCGGTAGTGGGACTGCCGGATTTTACTGATATGGTAGAAAAAGTCGGTCCGTCGGTAGTCAATATTCGCACGACAGAAAAAGTCAAGTCTGCGTCTAACGGTCCTGGTGCAGGGGCCGATGACGAAGAAATGCAGGAGTTTTTCAAGCGTTTCTTTGGTGTTCCGGTTCCTCCTCGGCAACAGCAGCCGGATCAACCGTCACGCCCAAAACGTCCTGGGGCTCCGCAACCAGATGAGGAAGTATCACGTGGAGTTGGCTCTGGATTTATTATTTCTGCCGATGGCTACGTGATGACGAATGCCCACGTTGTTGAGGGCGCCGACGAGGTTTACGTCACGCTAACTGACAAGCGTGAATTCAAAGCCAAGATCATTGGGTCTGATAAGCGAACTGATGTGGCTTTGGTCAAGATCGAGGGCGTCAGTCTTCCGAGGTTGTCGATGGGAGACTCAAGCAAGGTCAGAGTAGGTGAATGGGTCATCGCTATTGGTTCACCATTCGGCCTCGCCAACACCGTTACGGCGGGTATTGTTTCTGCCAAGTCACGTGATACAGGCGACTATCTCCCATTGATACAGACTGATGTCGCGGTCAATCCAGGTAACTCCGGTGGTCCTTTAATTAACATGCGTGGTGAGGTCATTGGTATCAATTCGCAGATATACAGTAGATCGGGCGGATACATGGGTATCTCATTTGCCGTCCCTATCGACGAAGCCATGCGTGTTTCTGATCAGCTGAAGCAATCCGGGAAAGTAATACGCGGACGCATTGGCGTGCAGATCGGTGAACTGACGAAGGATGTTGCGGAGTCCCTTGGGTTAGCCAAAGCGCAGGGCGCGCTAGTGCAGAGAGTGGAATCGGCTGGGCCTGCCGAAAAGGCAGGCGTTGAAGCAGGGGACATTATTCTCAAATTCAATGGGGTCAATATTGATCGCTCCAGTGATTTGCCGCGGCTCGTTGGCGGCACAAAGCCGGGAAGCAGCTCAGTGCTCACTATATGGCGAAAAGGGGCAAGCCGCGATCTCAAAGTGACAGTGGCTGAAATGGAGCCGGAAAAAGTAGCCAAGCGTGAAGATAAAAAACCTAAAGCCGAACAAGCTGCGAATGCACTTGGTCTCTTGCTCAGTGACCTGACCGACGCGCAAAAGAAAGAGCTCAAGGTAGAGGGTGGGGTGGTTATCGACGGAGCTGAAGGAGCTGCTTTACGGGCAGGGTTGCGCGCTGGCGACGTCGTTCTGAGACTGAATAATACGGATGTTAAGGATGCCAAGCAGTTTGCGGGCTTGGTTGCCAAGCTTGACGCAAAAAAAATGGCTGTGCTTCTAGTTCGCCGTGGTGATGCATCCCAGTTCGTACCCATTCGTCCAGGCACGCAATAGTATTGCAGCCCTCGCTTGGACTGCTACCGGTTTGGTAGCAGTCTCTTTCCACTTTTAGCTGGTTCTGCTTGATGCATTTCACTTTATATTCTCGTAGTTACTGCCACCTGTGTGATGACATGTTGACGGCTTTGAAAGCGCAGCTCGGTGCGATACCTGCAAGTATCCGTGTCCTCGATGTTGATGACGACCCCGCGCTACTGGCGATATACGACGAATTGGTGCCTGTATTAAAAGGAAGTTACGGCGATGGAGCTGATAGCGACCTTGGACATTATTTTTTGGATGTTGATCGATTGTCTCGTTTTATAGCAGCATCCCCATAAACATATTATTTTTAAACAGCTCTGGCATGCTGCCACCAAAGATTGCTTCTGGTGGCGCATCGTTATCAGCAGGGATTTCACGGGCTTTCCCCTCTGGAATCCGGTAAGATGCGGAGCTGTTTAACCTCCTGAAACAAGGCGCTCGCCTGAGGAACATATCCTCGCTCGGAGCGCCTTTTTTGTAATCGCGCTCTAGTCCATGAACAACATTCGCAATTTCTCTATCATCGCCCATATCGATCACGGTAAATCAACACTCGCTGACCGCATTATTCAATTGTGCGGCGGCCTGTCAGACCGAGAAATGGAGGCACAGGTGCTCGATTCCATGGATATCGAGCGTGAGCGTGGGATCACCATCAAGGCCCAAACTGCGGCGTTGTCCTACAAAGCGCGCGACGGCCAAATTTACAATCTCAACCTCATCGATACTCCGGGTCACGTGGACTTCAGTTATGAAGTGAGTCGTTCCCTGTCGGCGTGTGAAGGAGCCTTACTTGTTGTCGATGCTTCGCAAGGTGTCGAGGCTCAGACAGTGGCAAATTGTTATACGGCGCTTGATCTCGGTGTTGAAGTTGTTCCGGTTCTCAACAAGATTGATTTACCGTCGGCCGATCCTGACAATGCCATTGCAGAAATCGAGGAAGTCATTGGAATTGATGCCTCGGAAGCAGTACATTGCTCGGCAAAAAGTGGACTTGGTGTTCAAGATGTGCTGGAGTCGCTGATTGTCAAGGTTCCACCGCCAAAGGGGGATCCTGCTGCGCCACTTCAGGCTTTACTGGTTGATTCTTGGTTCGATAATTACGTTGGCGTCGTCATGCTTGTGCGAGTTTTTAATGGCACGTTGCGCGCTAAGGACAAGATACTACTGATGGCAAATGGCTCCGTTCATTTGACCGAAAGCGTCGGCGTATTCACGCCGAAGTCAGTGACCAGGGAGACCATCTCTGCTGGGCAAGTAGGTTTTATCATCGCCGGTATCAAGGAACTCAAGGCAGCCAAGGTTGGTGACACGATCACACTTGCAAGTCGTCCTGCGGCGGAGCCTTTGCCCGGTTTTAAGGAAGTGCAGCCACAAGTTTTTGCAGGTTTGTTTCCAGTGGAAGCTAATCAATATGACGCCTTACGTGATTCACTTGAGAAATTGAAGTTGAATGATGCCGCACTGCAGTACGAGCCGGAAGTCTCACAAGCATTGGGCTTTGGTTTCCGGTGTGGATTTCTTGGTCTATTGCATATGGAGATTGTTCAGGAGCGTCTCGAACGTGAGTTCGATATGGACCTCATCACCACTGCGCCAACGGTTATTTACGAAGTGGTATTGCGTGACGGGACGCTATTGATGGTCGATAATCCGTCGAAAATGCCAGACCCCTCACGGATAGAGGAAGTGCGCGAGCCGATTGTGACGGTTAATTTGTACATGCCACAAGAGTACGTTGGAGCGGTCATCACGTTGTGCACGGGCAAGCGCGGTATGCAGATCGACATGAATTATCATGGCAAGCAAGTCAAGTTGACCTATGAAATGCCTATGGCCGAAATCGTGCTTGACTTTTTTGACAAGCTCAAGTCGACGTCGCGTGGCTATGCATCGATGGACTATGAGTTCAAGGAATATCGCTCGGCTGATGTGGTCAAGGTCGACATGCTGATTAATAGCGAGAAAGTTGATGCGCTGGCGATTATCGTTCACCGCAGTAATAGCAATTACCGCGGCCGCGCCGTGGCTGCAAAAATGCGGGAATTGATTCCACGCCAGATGTTCGATGTGGCCATCCAGGCAGCGATTGGCGCAAATATTATTTCGCGAGAAAACGTCAAGGCGTTGCGTAAAAACGTATTGGCAAAATGTTACGGCGGTGATATCAGTCGTAAGCGCAAGCTGCTCGAAAAGCAAAAGGCCGGTAAGAAGCGAATGAAACAAGTTGGTTCGGTTGAGATACCGCAAGAAGCATTTTTGGCAATTCTACAAGTGGACGACAAATGAACTTCCAGGTAATTTTTGGTAATTTTGCACTAATTCTTTTTGTTTTGACCGTGATTTCTGGGGTGATCTGGTTTCTGGATGTGTTTTACCTTGCGAAACAACGCCGTATCAAGGCTGACGTTGCACTTGGAGAGTTCGATGCACGTAACGCCAAACTGCAGGCAGAAGGCATTAAATTAGAGGCTTCAGGCCGACAGGCGCTGGAAGCAGGTATCTTGCGTCAGCCAACATGGGTTGAGTACTCGGGTAGTTTTTTTCCGGTAATCGCGCTGGTTTTTGTTCTTCGATCGTTCTTGTATGAGCCTTTCAAGATACCCTCGCCGTCGATGGTGCCGACCCTGCTCGTTGGGGACTTGATTCTGGTGAATAAATTTGCCTACGGTATTCGCTTGCCACTCATCAACAAGAAAATCATCGAGATTAATGACCCGCAGCGCGGCGATGTGATGGTGTTTAAGTACCCGAAAGATATGTCATTGGATTACATCAAGCGTGTAGTTGGTACTCCTGGTGATCGCGTGGTGTATAAAAATAAGCGACTGATCGTTAATGGGGCTCCGGTTTCGTATGCGCCATTGCCAGATTACCTGGACGAGGAGCGGTTGACCTACTCCAAGCAGTATGTTGAGACCTTCGGCACCGTGGATCATAAAATACTGAATAACCCCCAAGCTCCTAACGAGCTAAACAACATCGATAATTTTCCGATGCGCGAAGCGTGTACCTATAACTCTGAGGGGTTCGCTTGCACTGTGCCTGCTGGACATTACTTTATGATGGGGGATAATCGGGATAATAGCGCCGACAGTCGCTACTGGGGGTTTGTGCCGGACAGGAATATTGTTGGAAAAGCGTTTTATGTCTGGATGAATCTTGGTAACCTCAAGCGGATAGGTGGCATTCACTAGATCAACCATACTGACGACAGGAGTAGCGTATGCAAAAAAAGTCATCGATACGGCAGCGGGGCATGACGCTGATCTCTCTAGTGGTGATTTTGATGCTGGTCGGGGTGGTTGTTGTACTTGGACTAAAAGTGGTGCCCACTGCAATCGAATTCATGTCGATCAAAAAGGCAATCGCAGTTGCGAAAGCTACAGGAACAAGTCCGATGGAGATTCGTGCAGCGTTCGATCGTCAGGCCAATGTTGGGTACATTGAGTCGATATCCAGCAAAGATCTGGATATAGTAAAAGACGGTGATCAGATAGATATTAACGTGGCATATCAGAAAAAGATTCCGTTGATTGGTCCTACCTGGCTCTTAATTGATTATTCGGCGACGACTGTGAAGGCCGCCGCGAGGAAACCGGCGGCTTAACCCGGTGTTGTGCGCACTGAAATGGATTGTATGCTTCTGGAAGATAGACTCGCTTATTGGTTTAAAGATGCTTCTTTGCTGCAGCAGGCGCTGACGCATCGCAGCCACAGCATCGCTCATAATGAACGGCTGGAATTTTTAGGCGACTCGATACTGAACTGTGTGATCGCCTCATTGCTGTACGAACGCTACAGCAAGATCGATGAGGGTGACCTTTCTCGACTGCGGGCCAATTTGGTCAAGCAACAAGCGTTGTACGAGATTGCACAGAGATTAGAAATTTCTCAATTCCTGCACCTTGGCGAGGGTGAACTCAAATCGGGAGGTTTTCGGCGGCCATCCATTCTGGCGGACACGCTGGAAGCGCTGTTCGGAGCGATTTTTCTGGACGCTGGTTTTAATGCCGCGCGAGACGTAATTCGTTCACTGTACATTCCCATTCTGGATACGGTCGATCCGAAGACGCTTGGCAAGGATGCTAAAACGTTGTTGCAGGAATATTTACAAGGTAAAAAGATCGCTCTGCCGCAGTACAACGTGGTGGCAACCCACGGTGCGGCACATAATCAGGAATTCGAGATTGAATGTCTGGTTCCCAAGTTTGATATTAAGGTATTTGGTACGGGGGGTAGCCGCCGCGCAGGTGAACAGGCAGCGGCACAATGCGCTCTTGATCTACTGCAATTTAATCCGCCAAAAGGGGGAGGCGCTCCGCGCAAGATCAAGCCGCGCGCGGCACAATTGAAGTTGAGTGGAATTGCCACGATTCAGACTGACCTCGCTACTGCCCCGAGTACGGCCTTGGCATCATCCCGTCTCCCTTCGCCAGACATCGACACCGATACAAAAAAAATGGCGAGCAAGGTGGAAATCTCCGCTGAGCCCGCGAATAACGTTGTTGTAGAGGGGCTAGAAACACCCTCTGAAACTGCCTACTCCATCTCTGTTACCCAATCGAAAATAGCATGACTGAATCAGCAACAACCCCGAATTTCCGCTGCGGCTATATCGCTATCGTCGGTCGACCTAACGTCGGCAAGTCGACCTTGATGAATGCGCTAATAGGTGCAAAAGTCAGCATCACGTCGCGCAAGGCGCAAACTACGCGGCACCGTATTACAGGCATTCAGACTGTAGAAGATACGCAGTTCATTTATGTCGATACACCTGGCTTCCAGACCAAGCATGCCAACGCACTCA
This sequence comes from Minisyncoccia bacterium, assembly GCA_047621345.1. Taxonomy (GTDB): domain Bacteria; phylum Pseudomonadota; class Gammaproteobacteria; order Burkholderiales; family Burkholderiaceae_D; genus Actimicrobium. The sequence goes on from JBLHLW010000007.1 coordinate 15,166, forward strand.
ACAAGACGTTAAACAAGACCGTCGCCAATACACTGACCTCTGCTGATGTCATCCTGTTCCTGATTGAGGCGGGTACTTTTGGACCAGCGGATCAGCAAGTACTCGACTTAATTCCGGATTCGGTGCCTTGTATCCTGGTGATCAACAAGTCTGACCGGGTCAAGGACAAGGCAGTGTTGCTGCCGTTCGCGCAAGAAATTGCTTCAAAGCATGATTTTGCGGCGGTCGTTCCGGTATCGGCGACACTGCGCTTCCAGCTCGATGGCCTCCAAAAAGAGACGCGGCGCTTCTTGCCTGAAAATCCTCCGGAGTTCGGTCCTGATGACATCACTGATCGCAGCGAGAAATTTCTTGCTGCTGAGATCATCCGTGAAAAAGTTTTCCGTTTCGTTGGCGATGAACTGCCTTATACGAGTACGGTCTTGATCGAGAAATTCGAACAGGAAGGTGATTTGAGGCGCGTTTTTGCTGCCATTTTGGTCGAACGATCCACGCATAAATCGATGCTGATCGGTCAGAAGGGCGCCCGTCTGAAGGAAATTTCTACGCAGTCCAGGCTGGATATGGCGCGTCTTTTCGGCGGTCCCGTGTATCTTGAAATATGGGTCAAGGTGAAATCCGGCTGGGCGGACAATGAAGCGGGTCTGCGCGCTTACGGTTACGAATAAGTCGACAGGGTGACCCGCGCAGCCGAGCAGCCTGATCTGCCTGTGGCCACGGCTAAGCCGCCGGCGCGGTCGTCCCGCTCGGCGGCTCCGGAAAAACTTCTGCGGATCTCCGGCCAGCCCGGTTTTGTGCTGCACAGTTATGCGCACAAGGAAACCAGCCTGATTATTGATGCTTTTACCCGAGAGCATGGGCGTATTGCATTAGTTGCCAAAGGTGCCAAACGTCCTCATTCAGCATTACGCGGTGTGCTGCAAACGTTTCAGCCGTTGTCGTTGAGTTGGACAGGTAAATCCGAAATTCGGACGCTGACAGGTGCTGAATGGGTTGGCGGGCTGCTGCCATTGGAGAAGTCCGCCTTGTTGTGCGGTTTTTATCTTAATGAATTACTGATCAAGTTGATCGCGCGGGATGATCCCCATCCTGGACTGTTTGATTACTATGTCGCCGCGCTGAATCAACTGGCGCACGGGGAAGCGGCACCAATTGTTTTGCGTAAATTTGAACTTCGTCTGATGAAGGAAACGGGCGTGGCGGCGGACCTTTCCCTGTGTTCGAGTACTGGTCAGCGCGTATTGCCGACCAGTAGCTACGTAGTTGATCCCGAGCGCGGCGCGAGACCGGCCCGGCAGTCTGATATCTGGCCGCGGGTAGTTGGTCAGACTTTGCTTGATATGGAGTGCGAAGAATACGCGGGCATGACGACGCAGAGCCAGAGTAAATTACTGATGCGTTTTCTTTTGGCGCATCAGCTCGGAGGCGTTCCCCTTAATACCAGGCAGATCCTGATCGATCTGACTCAGCTTTAGGAATTATTGACACTGATGAGTTATCTCAATCCGCATTCTACGGGGCCCGATTTTTGTGTCGACCTGATGCCGTTGGTTCGATTGCGCACCGATCGACCTGGGCCTGATCTGATTCAGGCTGCCCGTCTTGCCCAAGCCGCTGGTGCGGATGTAATCAGTCTGGTGGCAGGAGAGGTCTCCCCGGTCCTGCTCGAGGCGATTGCGTCAGCGTTGATGATTAAACTGCATGTGCGGCACCCGGTAGGGTGTCCGTTATTTGAACAGGCGCTCAGCATACAACCGCAGCAGGTAGGTATGGCGATTCAGGATGCGAGCTCCGACAAGGCGCAGCAATTGCGCCTGCACAGGATCCTGCTGGAGGTCGCTATCGAGACATCTCTTGAACAAGTCCATGCAGCCCATGCCGCAGGCGCAAGCGCGATTGAGTTTGACGCAAGCAAGTACGGTAACCCAGCTGATGCTGGCGGCGCGGATGATGAGTTTGAACGACTGGCGACATGTTCTGCTGCAGCGACCCAACTCGGTATGCAGGTTCATATTGCCCATGGTCTCGATCTGACCAACGTCGGTCGTCTTGCCTCGCTGGAAGATGTTAGCCAGATTCAGGTCGGTCAAGCCTTGCTGATTCGGGCAATTGCGGTCGGTTGGCAAGCGGCGGTCGGCGACATGAAAGCAATCCTCACCCAAGCACGTAGGTAACGGCAGCCATGATTTACGGTATCGGTACCGACATCATTCGTATCAGCCGCATTGCTGCGGCGCTCAAGCGCCATGGTCCGAGATTTGCGCAGAAAATTCTCGGGGCCGAAGAAATGGAAAAATATCACCGGCGAGCAAGCATGTCCGAACTGCGTGGTCTGAGCTTTCTGGCGACACGTTTTGCGGCGAAAGAAGCGTTTTCGAAAGCCATCGGTCTGGGAATGAGGATGCCGATGACTTGGCGCGCGATGCAGGTGTTGAACGATTCAAATGGCAAACCGGTCGTTTTGTGCAGCGGCACATTGGCCGCGTTCATGACGCAGCATGACCTGATCGCCCAGGTCTCGATTACCGATGAAACCGACTATGCGGTCGCTTTCGTCATTGTGGAGAAAAAATGAATTACACCGTTAGTAGTAACAACCAACAATTTGTTGGGCCAGTCATGCTCGATGTAGCGGGCACGGTTCTGGATGAACACGACATCGCGCGTATTCGCCATCCGTTGACGGGTGGCGTGATCCTGTTTGCACGCAATTGGCAAGACCGGGCCCAACTGGTGGCACTGACCACGGCAATTCATGCCGTCAGGCCAGGTTTGCTGATTGCGGTCGATCATGAGGGGGGGCGCGTCCAGCGTTTCCGTACAGACGGTTTTACTGTACTTCCAGCGATGCGGCGTCTTGGCCAATTATGGGAAATTGATCCGCAGGCGGCCGGTCGTGCAGCTACCGATGTTGGTTTTGTGTTGGCAGCTGAATTGCGTTCCTGCGGTGTCGACCTCTCATTCACTCCTGTCCTCGATCTTGATCACGGTGAGTCAGGCGTCATCGGTGATCGTGCCTTTCATCGCGATCCGGCAGTTGTTGCACAACTGGCGAGAAGTCTGAACTATGGCCTGCTGCTTGCTGGGATGGCCAATTGCGGTAAACACTTTCCAGGACATGGTTATGTCAAGGCAGACTCGCACGTCGCCATCCCGGTCGATGATCGCGAAGTTGATGCCATCATCGCTGATGACGCCGAGCCCTACCGTTGGCTTGGATTGGGCTTGTCGGGCGTGATGCCTGCGCATGTGATCTATCCGCAATTTGATTCGGCACCGGCTGGATTTTCAAAGAAATGGCTTTCGCTACTGCGTCACGAGATCGGCTTTCAAGGTGTCATCTTCAGTGATGACCTGAGCATGGAAGGCGCCAGTATTGCTGGCGACGTGGTCGCCGGTGCGACTGCCGCGCTGCAGGCCGGGTGTGACATGGTCTTGATCTGCAATCGTCCCGATATGGCTGATCAACTACTCGCTGGACTCGACCCGGCATTGGCAACGTCGGCAAGCGCAATGCGCATCGCAGCGCTGATGCCATCCGGGACGCCCGTGCAATGGGATGTCTTGCAAGTGGACCCACGATACCAGTCGGCGCTGCGCACGATTGCCAGTTTGATGCATGCCTGACGAAATCCCGCTGATGGCAACCGTCACGCCGCCAGATCCGCGTGCGATCGTGCTTGATACCGTCTCCAAGCTGCCACATCTGCCCGGCGTCTATCGGTATTTCGACGGCGACAATAATGTGCTGTATGTCGGCAAGGCAAGGGACCTGAAGAAGCGCGTTTCCAGTTATTTCCAGAAGACCCTTAGTAGCTCGCGGATTGCGATGATGGTTGAGCGCATTGCGCGGCTCGAGACGACCGTGACGCGCAGCGAAGCAGAAGCGCTGATTCTGGAAAACAATCTGATCAAGACGTTGCAGCCGCGTTTCAATATCTTGTTTCGTGATGACAAGTCGTATCCGTACCTGAAAATTTCTGGCCAGCCGTTTCCACGGATGGCGTATTACCGCGGTGCGGTGGATAAGCGCAGTCAGTTTTTCGGGCCGTTTCCGAGCGCGTGGGCAGTCAAGGAATCAATGCAGATTCTGCAGAAGGTGTTCTTGTTGCGCACTTGCGAAGACAGCGTTTATGCCAATCGCACACGTCCCTGTCTGTTGCATCAGATCCATCGCTGTAGTGCGCCGTGCGTCGCCGAAATCAGTCAGGAAGATTACAACCTCGATGTCGAGAATGCAGCAAAATTTCTGCGTGGACGGCAGAGCGAGGTAATGCAAACGCTCGAAGGAAAAATGCATGGGTATGCCAGCGAGTTGAAGTTCGAGCAGGCGGCGTCAGTGCGCAACCAGATCAGTGCTTTGTCACGCGTGCTGCATCAGCAAACCATGGAAACGGGCAGTGACGCTGATATCGATATCATTGCCGTTATTGTGCAAGGCGGACGGGCTTGCGTGAACTTGGCAATGGTGCGAGGAGGCCGGCACCTTGGTGACCGCGCCTATTTCCCGACCCATGTGGACAACGCGCTCGCCACGGCAGAGGATGCCATCGATGTCGAAGTACTGAAGGCGTTTCTGGCGCAACACTACCTCGAAAAATTCATTCCTTCAACCTTGATTCTGAATCTGGAATTTGACCAGCCCGAGTTGATGCTGGCGTTGATCGAGCAATGTGGTCATCGGATTAACCTCTTGTTTCAGCCGCAGGCACAGCGTCGTCAATGGCTGGAGATGGCATGCAAGGGAGCTGAAATTTCCCTCGCGCGGCTATTGTCGGAGCAGGGCTCGCAGCAGTCGCGGACCCGCGCGCTAGTCGATGTGCTCGCCCTCGACAGTGCTGACATCGAGACCTTGCGCGTCGAGTGTTTCGATATCAGTCATACGCAGGGCGAAGCCACCCAAGCTTCGTGCGTGGTCTTCCACCATCACGCCATGCAGAATGGCGAATATCGGCGCTACAACATCAACGACATTACTCCTGGCGATGACTACGCAGCGATGCGTCAGGTCTTGATGCGTCGTTATGAAAAAGTCGCTAACGGTGATGGTGTCATGCCGGATATCGTTTTAATTGATGGCGGAAAAGGGCAGGTGGAAGTGGCGCGCCAAGTGTTTGTCGAACTCGGGCTCGACGTTGGTCTTATTGTTGGTGTTGCCAAGGGCGAAGGGCGCCGGGTTGGACTGGAAACGCTCGTGTTCGTCGATGGTCGTGCCGCCAAAGAACTGGGCAAAGAATCGGCGGCTCTTATGCTGATCGCACAGATACGTGACGAGGCACATCGCTTTGCGATCACCGGGATGCGTGCACGGCGCGCCAAGACGCGACAAGCGTCGCGTCTGGAAGAAATCGAAGGTATTGGTGCCAAGAGACGACAAAAACTGCTGGCACGTTTTGGTAGTTTGCGTGAGGTGACTAATGCCAGCGTAGAAGAACTGACGTCGGTCGACGGGATTTCTCGCCAATTGGCGGAAGACATTTATCGTCAATTGCATTAGATTACTGGCACATTGCTTTCCGCCGAACTCCGGATACCGGAAGCTTGTCTTAACGCCAATACAAACCAAGCCTGACTTTCAAGAGCCCGACCCATGCCACTGAATTTTCCGATCCTGCTCACGTGGTTGCGTGTTGCCTTAATCCCATTGATGGTGGGTGTGTTTTATTTGCCTGGAACCTGGATATCCGCGTTTGACAAAGGGTTGGCATCGACCTGTATTTTTGTTGTGGCCGCGCTGACTGATTGGCTTGATGGCTTTCTAGCGCGACGCTGGAATCAGACCTCCGCGTTCGGCGCGTTCCTTGATCCGGTAGCTGACAAGCTCATGGTGGCGGGCGCGTTGCTGGTGCTGGTGCAGCTTGATCGTGTCAATGCGGTGATTGCTTTCATTATTATCGGGCGGGAGATCACGATTTCAGCCTTGCGCGAATGGATGGCGCAGTTGGGTGCCTCCAAATCCGTTGCAGTCAGTTCCATAGGAAAAATCAAGACCACGGCGCAGATGGTCGCGATCCCGATGCTGTTGTATTACGATACTTTGCTGGGGTTGATCGATACGCGTATCTGGGGACAATGGCTGTTGATGGTTGCTGCTGTCCTGACAGTGTGGTCGATGTTTTACTACCTGAAAAAAGCATGGCCACTCATGAAAGAGAACGCGTGATCGAGCACCTGATTTTTTGCTGTGCCCAGTGGCTCCCGGCTTGACAAAAAAAAGAGGGCCTCTATAATACGCCTCTGTTGTGAATGCGGGAGTAGCTCAGTTGGTAGAGCGCAACCTTGCCAAGGTTGAGGTCGAGAGTTCGAGCCTCTTCTCCCGCTCCAGATTAAAGGGGAAGCTGTTGAAGCTTCCCTTTTTCTTATCAGAAAATCGCATAATGGATTTTCTTAAAAGCTAATTCGACAACTGCATACATGCGAGTTAGTGGTCACATCATCCCCTATGGCGGGGTAGCAAAGTGGTTATGCAGCGGCCTGCAAAGCCGTTTACGCCGGTTCGAACCCGACCCCCGCCTCCATATATTCAAGGACTCAGCGCATTCTGCGTGAGCTCACCGCCGATTCAACCACAGTTAAACGAGTGGAAAATCACAGCTAATACGGCCATCTGGCCGCTGACAATTAGCTGGTTGCCGTCAAAAATTGATGGCATGCCGACAGTCAAATCTTTCCCTAGTGGTAATTTCCAGCTCCGTGTCTCGAACAAGTGGTGAGCTCGATAGAAATCAACTCCCATCGTTACAGTTGCCCTTCTTGCATTTGAAGTCCACGACAACCATAGCGCGCCGTTCAGATTAAGCTTTCTAATTCCGTTATCAGGCTTTTCCGCGAATCGGATAGCCTTTTGCGAGAATGAACTCCAAGCCTTTCAGCAAGGAGGCAAGGTCAGGCCGGGCGAACGGTGCATTAGAAATGTCGATAATCTGGGCTTGCCCCTGCGGGTTGATCACGAAGATCGCAGGTTCGGAAAAAGGTCTGTCGGTTTCTTCTGGCGAACGCGGATCAGAAATGTACAGCCCAAGCTCACGCATTTGCGGAAGTGTCAGGCCGTAGCCTACGGGAAAAGTCCACTTGCATTCGGCAACTTCTGTCTCTGCTTTTGCCTGCGGGTCGGCCGACACAGCCGCGATCTGTATGTTGGCTGCCTTGAATCCGTCTTGCAGTTGCTCAAGCTGATCGAGGTATTTTTTGCATAACGGACAGTGCTTGCCCCGATACACAATCAGCATGCGCCAGCCAGAATTTGTCTTCGGGGCGATGGACCCGCCGCCTACCGCGTCCCACACCATGTCAGGAAATGCAGCGCCTGCCGCCATTTTTGTATTGCTCATCGGTTCACCTTTGAAATTGGGCTGACGTGTTGCCTGCGCAGCCCGAGAATGAAGAATCAGAGTGGCGTGATAAAAGAGAACTGTCTGTACGCAGGCTAACGCTGTCGTGTCAGCTCCGATACCCAATCACGTCAAGGACTCTACAAGATCGTCACGGATCGCTTCGAACAAACTGCGTCACGCTTACAGGGAGCGGGCAGGGCGGCGGATGCAGCACACGTTTGCCAAAGTCGCGCTGCTCACGGGTCAGAGCATACGTGATGTTGCCGCAGCGCTGGGCCACTCAGACTTGGCGACGACGATGATTGAACCCGAACAGTAAGCGCGTGACCTGATTGATGCGCGGGCGCGGCCGTTCAATAGCCACGCAGACAATCGTCCACGCACGCGACACATTGATGTTGGTTTTTGCCGACGAACAATGCAAGCAAGTCAAACCCCTTCCCAATCCTGAAATCGCCAAATAAAAATATATTTGGTTCATTTCCCCGCAGTAAGCCACTCACTCCAAATGCCATGGCGAGTTGACCTCATCTCGCCCACTTTCGTCTATTCGAAAGAACAACTTGATCAATTTCTCCCGTGTTTATTGTTTGCGCCATGGAATACCCCTGCTCGGGTGTTTGCCACTGCTGCTGGTCGGTGGTGTCGCGCTAGCTAGCCTGCCCGCTTCTGCGGCACAGGAAGGCCTGCGTCGCCAGGAAGAACGCAGCCGCGAGCAGCAATCGCGGCTGGAGCCGTCGTCCGACGTGCTGCAGCCGTCCCGCGACATGTCCTTCGACACTGTCCTGCCCGTCGAAGCACCATGCTTCGTGATACGCGAGATCAAACTGACCGGCGAGAGCTATCGCCAGTTCGGCTGGTTGCTCGACAGCGCGCAGGCGTATATGAACCGCTGCGTCGGCGTTACCGGCCTGAGTCGGATTGCGTCGGTGCTGGATGCGAAGTTGGTCGAACTGGGCTATGCGACCACGAAGGTGACGCTGCCGGCACAGAATCTGGCCGATGGTACGCTGCATTTTCAGCTGCACGTCGGTCGCATCGCGCAGATCCGCATGGTCCAGTCGGCCAAGGTAACCGCGACAACCGAGCCGGTAACGGTACCTGACACCACCTGGGGCACCTGGCGCAATGCCTTTCCGGCCAGTGCAGGCGACTTGCTCAACGTGCGCGATCTGGAGCAGGGCGTCGAGCAGATGCAGCGACTGGCTAGCCAGCAGGTCACGACCGAACTGGTGCCGGGCCAGCAGCCCGACACCAGCGTGCTGCTGATCCGGCGCAAGGAATCCGCGTTACGCGAGCGCCTGCATGGCGGCGCCACGCTCGACAATTCCGGTACGGGGGTGCTGGGCAAGCCGCAGTTCTCGGGCAACCTCGGCCTAGACAATCCACTGGGTCTCAATGACCTGCTGTCGCTCTCAGCAAGCAGCAATATCGAGGGGCTGAGCGCACGTCACCGCAGCCAGAATCGCGCCCGCGATTACAGCATCCCGTGGGGCTACAACACATTCAGTCTCACCGACAGCAGCAGTGAGTTCGCCCAAGTCGTGCAGGGCACCACCGTGCAATTCCTCTCCAGCGGCAGCAGTCGCACCCTCGAAGCGAAGTGGCATCGCACGCTGCTGCGCACCAGTTCGGCCAAGGCTGGCGCGTACGCTAGCCTGCAGTTGCGCCGGGCAACCAGCACTCTCGACGATGTCGAGCTCATCGTACAACGTCGGCGCACCACCAACCTGGAAACCGGCGTGACCTTCCGGCGCTTGCTCAACGACGCCAGCGTCGACCTGCAAATCGGCTACCGGCGCGGCATGCCGTGGCAATCGGCGCAGGACGACCTGGCCGGCGTACCGGAGGGCGGGCCAACCCTGCGGCCGTCGATCTGGCTGGTGTCGGGGCGCTATCAGCAGTCCTTCCGGCTGGGACAATTACCGCTCCAGTACACCGGCGTGCTGCGGGCGCAGCAGACTGCTGACGCCACGCTGTCGACCGACCAGATAGCGATCGGCAATCGCAGTACGGTGCGCGGTTTCGATGGCGAGAGCGTGCTGCTGGCCGAGAGCGGTTATGTGCTGCGCAATGAGCTGGCACTGCCGGTGCAGTGGTTCGATGGTGTCGACGGAGTCGAACTGCAGATCTATACCGGCATCGACGCCGGCCGCGTCTGGGGCGCCAGCGCTGCCGCGCTGATTGGCGACCGGCTCGCGGGTGCTGCGCTGGGCATCCGCGGCAAGTGGCAAGCGCTGCAACGCGACCTGAGCTACGGCACGCCGCTGTACAAGCCGGCCGGCTTTCGCACCGCGAACCACAACGTGTTCCTGTCGCTGACCGCCGCTTTTTAAACAAAGAATCCCATGCCACCTTCCACTTTCCGTCCCCTGTCGCCAGCCCGGTCACTCTCGCGCACCAGCGTAGTCACGCAGCCGATTCGGACCTGGAAGCGCGTAGTCACCCATGCGGTGCTGATGATCCACGTCGCGCAGGCAGTGCTCTGGACCCTGCCGGCGCAAGCCCAAACGGTGGCTGCACGAGCAGCGCCGTCGGGACAGAAAGCGATCATGGATGCCGCCGCCAACGGCACACCGATCGCGCATATCGCCCCGCCCGGTGCGGCCGGCATCTCGCGCAATCAGTACGACCAGTTCAATGTCACCGGCAAGGGCCTGATCCTCAACAATAGCTCGACGAACGTACAGACAGTGCAGGGCGGCTGGATCACCGGCAACTTGCAGCTCGGGCCGACACCGGCACGCATCATCCTCAATGAAGTAGTGTCGACCAATCCGTCAACTCTGCGCGGCACCATCGAAGTGGCCGGCCGGCGCGCCGACATCGTAGTCGCCAATCCGAACGGCATCGCCTGCAATGGCTGCGGCTTTCTCAATGCCAACCGGGCCACGCTGACGACGGGCCAGGTGCAGTTCGGTAGCGGCGGTGCGATCAACGGCTTCGACGTGCGTCAGGGTGCGCTCGGCATCGGCGCGGTGGGTCTGAACGCGAGCAACCTCGAACAGCTCGACCTGATCGCACGCGGGCTGGTGATCGAGGGCGAGGTCTGGGCCAAGAATCTCAACGTGATCGCTGGTGCGAACCAGGTGCTGTACGGCACGTTGAGCGCGGCGGCGCAATCGGGCAATGGTGCTGCGCCACGGTTTGCGATCGACATCAAGGACCTCGGCGGCATGTACGCCAACCAGATCGTGTTGGTGGCCAGCGACAAGGGCCTGGGCGTCAACAGCACCGGCCGACTCGCGGCCTTGCAAGGCAACCTGACGCTGTCGGCCAATGGCGACCTGACGCTCAAGGACAGTTACGCCGCACAGGCGATCCGCATCGATGGCCAGGCGAACACGACACTGACAGGTACGACGCAAAGTGGGGCGGCGATCACCATCGGCAGCGCCGGTGCGATCGCGCAGCAAGGCATGCTGGATGCGCAAGGTGCGTTGGTTCTCAGTGCCACCGACATCCGCAACACCGGCACCCTCATCCAGCGCGACGGTGCCGGCGCCACGCTGACAGCATCCGGCACGCTGGACAATAGCGGTACGGTCTACTCCGGCGCGGGCCTGGCAATGCAAGCCATCACCCTGACCGACACCAACGGCACGCTACAGGCGGTCGGCGATATCACGGTGACGGCGCGCAGTGCGACGCTGTCGGGCACGCAGCTCAGCGGGCAGGGCGCAATCAACCTTGCGGCCGGCACGCTCAATACCTCGTCAACCCGGATCCAGAGCGCCTCTTCACTCTCCATTCAGGGCGACACCGTCACCAACAACGGCGGCCTCTGGCAGGCTGGCCAAAGTCTGGCGCTGCAGACCGGCGCGTTCGACAACAGCCGTGGTGTCCTCAGCAGCAATGGTAGCGTGCAGATCAACGCGGGCACGTTTGGCAACAATAACGGACTGGTGCTGGCGCAAGGGCGCGACGCCGCCATCGCACTACAAACCGGCGCAATGACCAACCGCAGCGGGATCATTGAATCGTCGGCCGGCACCACGATTGCTGCCGCGCTGCTTGACAATACCGAGGGCAGCATCCGCAGCGGTCTCGATTCGCTCAGCGGTGCGGGGATGTTGAACATCACGTCGGCCGCACTGAACAATGAACGCGGACAACTGGTGGGGCGCGATACGCTGCAGGTCACGACCGGCACACTGAACAACGCGGCAGGGATCATTGCTTCGCGCTCTGCAGGGGCCGTGATTACCGCCGGTACGCTGGACAATCAACGGGGGCTGGTCACGGGACTGAGCACAGTATTGTCGGCGCAGGCCATCGACAATACCGGCGGCGAACTCTCCGGAGGTGACCTCGACCTGCGCACAGGAATGGTCAGCGGCAAGGGTACGATCGCCGCCACGCGCGACATCGCGATCACCGCCTCGACCCTGAACAACGACAGCGCGCTGATCAGCGCCGGCCGCGATGCAGCCATGACCACGGGATCGCTCAGTAACCACAACGGGGCTATCCTCACCGGGGGCAATCTCGCCATCACCGCGCGTGGCATCGACAACCGCGACGGAACGCTACGCGCGCAGCAAACCGCCCGGATCGGGCTAGGCGCCGGCACGCTCGACAACAGCGCCGGTGCGATCATCACCACCGATGGGTTGCACATCGTTGCCGGCGCGTTGACCAGCAACGGTGGCCAGCTGGTCGCGCAAGGTCGTGACAGCACCGTCACGCTGCAGGCAGACAGTCTGGCCAATCGCAGCGGCGTCATCGATGCGGCAGGCAGCGCGACCATCACGGCCGCCGGCGTGATCGACAACACGCTCGGCACAATCCGCACTGGCACTCAGGCAGCCAGCACCGATGGCCGCTTGACTGTCACTTCCGCCAGCCTGACCAATGCCGGTGCACTCACTCTCGCCCGCGACGCGCTACAGATCACCACTGGTGCGCTCGACAATACCACCGGCGTGATCGCTTCACGCACCGCGGGCGTGGGCATCAGCGCCGCTGCACTGACCAATGCCGGTGGCCTGATCACCGGTAACGCCGCGTCGCTCTCCACCCAGACCATCAGTAATGCGGGCGGAGAAATATCGAGCAGCGGAACGTTGTCGATCAACGCCAGCGCACAAGTCATCAACAATGGCAAGCTGCTGGCCGGTGGCGACCTGGGCATGAGCGCGGGAAGTCTCAGTAACACCGGCAGCATCGCCGCCGGGCGCGATGTCGGGATCACGGCAAGCGCGCTTGTCAACGATGGCGCCAACATTAGCGCTGGCCGCGATGTCGTGCTCGTCAGTAGCGGCGGGTTGCGCAATCGCGCCGGCAGCATCGTGGCGGCCAATGCGCTTACCCTGAGTGCCGGCACACTTGACACCAGCGCCGGTGCGCTGCTGGCCGGACGCAACGTGAACGCCCATGCCGACCGCATCGAGGCGACGGGGGCAACGATTTCCGCGGCAGACACGATTACGCTGTCGGCCACGGGTGCCCTTGTCAGCCAGCGCGGTACGATCATCACCGACGGCAGTCTCGCCATCGCCGCCGCCACGCTCGATAACCGTGACGGCGTCGTCAGCGCAAAGCAAACCGCCCGCATCGCGCTCGGTTCCGGCCAGCTCGACAACCGCGCCGGCCAGTTGATCGGTGCGGGTGCACTGATGCTGGAGTCCGGCACCATCGACAATGCGAGGGGCGTGCTCGCCAGTGGTGCGGGTCTGACACTCGATACCCGAGGGCAGCCGCTCGACAACACCAACGGCACCGTGATCGCGACCGGTGGATTGCACATCGCTGCCGGCACACTGACCAGCAACGGCGGTCAACTGGTCGCGCAAGGTCGCGACAGTAGCCTCACGCTGCAGGCTGACAGCCTGACCAATCGCAGCGGTGTCATCGACGCCGCAGGCAGCGCGACGATCACGGTCACCGGCGCGATCGACAATACGCTAGGCACGATCCGCAGCGGCACTCAGGCAGCCAGCACCGATGGCAGGTTGACGGTCACCTCCGCCAGCCTGACCAACGCCGGTGCACTCACGCTAGCCCGCGACGCCCTGCAGATCGGCACCGGTGCGCTCGATAACGCTACCGGCATCATCGCGTCACGCACTGCCGGCGTGGGCATCAGTTCCGCTGCGCTGACCAATACCGCTGGCCTGATCACCAGTAACGCCACGTCGCTTTCCACCCAGACAATCAACAATGCGGGTGGAGAGGTATCGAGCAGCGGTACGCTGTCGATCAACGCCAACGGACAAGTCATCAACAACGGCAGTGGCAAGCTGCTGGCCGGTGGCGACCTTGGCTTGAGCAGCGGCGGCCTCAGCAGCTCCGGCAGCATCGCCGCCGGACGCGATGTCGCCATCACGGCAACGTCGCTCGACAACGATGGCGCACGCATCAGCGCCGGCCGCGACATGGTGCTCGCTAGTAGCGGCGGGTTGAGCAATCGTGCTGGCACCATCATGGCCGCCAATGCGCTCACCCTGAGTGCCGGCGCACTCGACACCAGCGCGGGTGCGCTGCTGGCCGGTCGCAGCGTAACTGCTCAAGCCGGCAGTATCGATGCAACCGACGCGACGATCTCCGCCGCCGACACCGTCACGCTGTCAGCCACCGGGGCGGTGGTCAATCAGCGCGGCATGATCAGCACTGACGGTAGTCTCGCCATCGCCGCAGCCTCCCTCGATAACCGCAGCGGCATCGTCAGCGCCAGGCAGAATACCGGGATCAACCTGGGGACCGGATTGCTCGACAACGCTGCCGGTCAGCTGATCGGTAGCGCTGCATTGACGCTGCGCAGCGGTGCTATCCGCAATGCCGGCGGCACACTGGCCAGCGGAGCGAGTCTGGTGGTGAACACGCAAGGTCAGCAACTCGACAACAGTGCCAACGGACAAATCATTGCCCAGCGCGACATCACCCTCACCAGTGCCGGACTCGGCAACGCCGGCGGCACGATCGCCGCCTTGCAGGGCGCACTGACCGTCAATACCGGTGCCTTTGTGTTCGACAACACCGGCGGCAAACTGCAAGCCAGCGGCAACATCGACCTCACCGGTGGCGCGCTAGGCAATCGCGCTGGTCTGATTGCCGGCCACGACATCACGCTCGCCGGCACCACGCTGGACAACCGCGCGGTCGGGCGCATCGTCGCCGGGCACCAGCTTCGTGTCACCACGCAGGCAATCCGCAACGACACCGGTTTGCTTCAGTCGGCCGGTGCCGTGACACTCGACACCCAAGGTGGTTTGCTGACCAATACGGCCAGCGGCATCGGCGGCGGCATCCTCGCCGGCACTGCCCTGGCGATCACCAGTGGCGACCTCGATAACCAGTCGGGCTTCATCGCCAGCAATGGCGCACAAACCATCAGCGTAGTCCGCGACCTCGACAATCGCGGCGGGCAACTGGTGTCGGGTGCGGACAGCACGATCACGCTGCGCAACCTCGATAACGGCACTGGCCGCGTCAGCGCCGCCGGCAACCTGACACTGGCCGGCAGCGGCGACATCGACAACCGTGCCGGCCAGATTGCCGCCAACGGGGTGGCGACCATCACGGCGGCGAGCCTGAACAATACGGCGTCGGGTGCCATCGAAGCCAACGATATCCATCTCAGCGCCACGACGGTCGACAATGCCGGCGGCACGATTCGCGCGCAACGCAACCTGTCGCTGGCGAGCACCGCACTCGACAACACCAGCGCGACCATCAGTGCCCGCAACGACCTGTCGATCAGCGCCAACAGCGTGGTCAACAGTGGCGGTCATATCGTCAGCAATGGCACCGCTGCACTGATAACGGATAGTCAAGGCATCGACGGCACGCTCTCTGCGCAGGACCTAACGCTGACGCGGCAGAATGGCGAAGATTTCACCAACAGTGCCGTGTTGTCGGCGCAGCGCAACCTGACCATCAACGCCGGCAACGTCACCAACAGCGGCACACTCACCGCCGGCGCGACACTGACCGCCAACGCCAGCGGCAACTTGCTCAACAGTGGCGAAATCAGCGCCAGCACGACGCGCCTGAACGTCGCCGGCACGCTGAGCAATACCGCCAGCGGCCTGATCGATGGCGTCACCACCACGATCGATGCCGGTACCACCGACAACAGCGGCCGGATTTATGGCGATGTACTCGGCATCAACGGCAGCACCATCAACAACAGAGATACCGGCACGATCGCTGCACGCCAGACGCTGTTGCTGGGTGCGCAAGCCATCAGCAATACCGATGGCGGGCTGCTTTACAGTCTTGGCGACCTGGCCATTGGCGGACAGATCAACAGTGCTGGCCAGTTGCAGGCTGCCGCGTCGACACTGGTCAATGCCTCCAGCCGCATCGAAGCCGGCGGTGCACTGTCGGTTGATGCTGCCAGCATCGTCAACCGTAATGACCAGCTGACCACCCGGATCGTCAGCGGGGCACCTGTGCCGCAGGATTTCGTACAACCGGTCGACAGCGCGACCCGCTATCCGGTGGCGCAATGCAGCGGCATTGGCGGTGCTCAGGACAAGAACACCTGCATCGTCCATCCGGACCTGTTCGGTTTGCGCAGCACGGTGACCACTGCGCGCACGGTGACACCGGCAGTCGTCAGCGGGGACTCGCCAACGCCCGAGACCGTACAAGTCAATTACAGCTGGGATGCGCCTGTCTTCGCGCGCTTCGCGGTCACGCCAGTCGGTGCGCCGCCGGCGGAACCGTCGGGTGGATGCAGCTTCATCAACTTTGATGGCGCGTCGATACCGCTCAATTCGTCGGGCTGCACCACCTGGCGTGCGCAATACGCCAGCTGGGATACCGGCTTTCAGGCGGCGCTCGATCAACTCGAGAGCGCCATCACCCCCTACAACGCCAGCGTCAATGAAGACAACCGCCAGGTCGAGTTCGAGGACTACACGCACTATCGGGTCAACGCCACCACCAGCACCACCGAAGTGGTCACCAGCGTACCGGCGCAACTGCTCTCCGGCGCAGGGATGCGCCTGGCGGGTACCACCATCAATCACGACAGCCAGATCGTTGCCGGTGGGGCGCTCACCATTGTCGGCCCGGCGGTGCAGAACCCAACGACACAGGGCGAGACGCGCATCAGCTCTAGTGGCACGTCCGAATTCAGTCGGGTGGATGCGTGCGGATTTCTGGGAGGTAGCCACTGCCGCAACACATCGGCACAAACGCCTTTCAATCCGGCGCCGAAAGTCGATCCCTTCTATCTTCCCACCACGCAGCTGGTGCAATTCGCCGCGAACCCGACCACCGTACGAAATCTGACGACGAACACTACTGCGCCTGCCGGTACCACTGCCGTGAGCATCGGCAGCGTCGCTTCCACGCCGGCCAGCCTGAATGCCGGTGGTCCCATTAGCGCAGTGCTGCGGCCAGCACTTGGCGTGGTCAACGCCGGCGGTGGTGTGCCGGCGATCAGTGCGCCACCCGTTCAACGTGTGCTGGAGCTCAATCCGGTTGCCGCCAGTGGCCCGGCTATTACGGTGTCGCCGCAGCCGATCAGCGCACCACCCGTTCCAGGCACGCTGGTGCTGAAACCGGTCGCCATCGGCGGCGCGGCGTCGCCACGACAGGTGAGCGATAAACAGGGCAACGCCTTTATCATCACGGCGCCACCGTCGCTACGCGCCCCGAGCGCCAGCCTGTTCACGATCCATGCCGCCCCCGAGAGCCGCACCCTGGTCGAAACCGATCCGCGCTTCACCAACCAGCGCACCTTCCTCGGCTCGGATTACTTCCTGCAAGCACTGCAGCGCGACCCCGAGCGCCAGCTCAAGCGCTACGGCGACGGTTTCGCCGAACAGCAACTGGTCAACGACCAGATCCTGACGCTGACCGGGCGCCGGTTCCTGAGTGGCTACAGCAGCACCGAAACCGAATACCAGGCGCTGATGGACAGCGGGGTTGCCTTCGCCCGCAAGTACCAGCTCACGCCGGGCGTGGCCCTGTCGGCCGAACAGATGGCATTGCTCACCACTGACATCGTCTGGCTCTCCACACAAAACGTGACGCTGGCCGACGGCACGGTGCAGCAGGTATTGGCACCGCAGGTCTTCCTGCGCCGCCTGAAGGACGGTGACCTCACGCCCACCGGCGCGCTGATCGCCGGGTCCGACGTCACGATCCGCACCGACCGTGACCTGGTCAACAGCGGCACGATCGCCGCCAGCGGCAAGCTCACGCTCGTGGCCGGGGGCGACCTCGTCAATCAGGGCGGACGCCTCAGCGGGCAGGCCATCGTCGCAAGGTCGAGCAATGATCTGAAGAACCTCTCCGGCGTGATTCAGGGCAGCGGGGCCGACAGCCGCGTGACCCTGCTGGCCGGGCGCGACGTGGTCATCGAGACCCGCACCATCGACACCGCCAACGCTAGCGGCAACAGCACCCGCAGTGCGATTGATCGCGTCGCCACGGTGCAGGGCGGCACGGTGCGCATCGACGCCGCCCGCGACCTGCTGGTGGCCGGCGCCAATGTGAGTGCCAGCGGCGACCTGGTCGCCACCGCCGCACGCGACATCCGTATCAGCAGCGTCGACCAGCGCTACCAGATTGCCGTGGGAGACAGCGGCGGGCGCACGGTGCAGGGCCGCAGCGGTTACATCACCGACGACAAGCTCACGCAAGCCGCTGCAAACCTGGCAGCAGGCGGCAACCTGGCGCTGGTCGCCGGAGGTGATCTGGGACTACGCGGTGCGAGCGTTTCCGCCGGCGACAGTGCCCTGCTGCAAGGTGCGAATGTGACCATAGCCGCTGCCAAAGAGCGCACCACGACCGATATTCAGACCATCGGCAAGAACGCCTATAACCGTGTTGCCCGCAGCGACGAAACGCTGGTCGGCGGCAGCATCAGCGCAACGAACGACATGAGCGTGATCGCGAACGGGCGTGATGGCGCCGGCAATATCGCCGTCAATGCGGGCTACCTGTCGAGCAAGGCCGGGCAGGTCGGACTGGTCGCCAGCAACGACATCACCATCGGCGCCATCACCACCGCGCAGAGCGCGATTAACGAGCGCTACAGCAAGAGTGGCAACCTGGTGGCGTCAACCACGACCACGAGCAGCCAGCGCAGCAGCAGCGACCAGGTGCAAGGCAGCGTCCTGTCGGGCAACACGATCCTGGCGCAAGCGGGCAACCCGATCAGCCGGACTGGCGACATCACCATCGCCGGCTCCTCGCTGGTCGCCGACCGCGACCTGCGGCTGGACGCCGGACGCAATCTCACCATCACAACCGCGCAAGGCACGCAGCAAGACAGCAGCACGTTCCAGCAAACCACCTCCGGCCTCTTCACCAGCGGCGCGTCGCTCACGCTCGGCGAACGCCAGCAAAAGCAGACTGCTGCCGGCACCGCGACCACCAGCACAGGCAGTACCATCGCCAGCCTGAACGGCAACGCGGCCCTGGTCGCCGGCCAGCGCTATACCCAAACCGGCAGCGACCTGCTGGCCCCGAACGGCAACATCGACATTACCGCCCGCCAGATCGATATCACGGCCGCGACCGACACCGCAGAAGAGCGCCAGCAACAGCAATTCAAACAGGGCGGCCTGACGCTGGCGATCTCGAACCCGGTCATCGCGGCAGTGCAAACCAGTCAGCAAATGACGGCCGCCGCCGGACAAACCAAGGATGCGCGGATGCAGGCCCTGGCAGCGGCGACCGCAGTGCTGGCAGCGAGCAAGGCGGCGGACGCGATGTCGGATCCGGACAAGGCCAGCAGTATCGGCATCAGTCTTTCTGTGGGGAGTAGCAAGAGCCAGAGTGACAGCACTCAACGTAGCAGCACCGCGCGCGGCAGCACGATCGCCGCTGGCGGAGATGTGACGTTGCGTGCCACAGCCGACAAGGGCAGCAACGCCGACAGTACCGACGGCAACATTACCGTCAACGGCAGCCGAATCAGTGCCGGACAGGACGTGCGCCTTCTCGCTGACGGCAAGATCGACCTGACTGCGGCCAGCAACACGGCCACTCAAACCAGCAACAACAACTCTAGCAGTGCCTCGGTCGGCATTGGCTTCTCGATGGGTGCCAATACCGGCCTGTCCGTCAGCGCGAATGCCGCCGCCGCACGCGGCAAGGCTGACGGCAGCGACGTCACTCAGGTCAACAGCCAGGTCGACGCCGGCAACCGGGTCACACTGAAGTCGGGCGGCGACACCACCCTCGACGGCGCGGTCGTGCGTAGCCGGCAAGTCACGGGCGACATCGGCGGCGACCTGGTGATTGCCAGCCAGCAGGACACCAGTGTCTTCACAGGCAAGCAGC
Organism: Minisyncoccia bacterium; assembly: GCA_047621345.1. Classification (GTDB taxonomy): domain Bacteria; phylum Pseudomonadota; class Gammaproteobacteria; order Burkholderiales; family Burkholderiaceae_D; genus Actimicrobium. The sequence continues at coordinate 34,749 of JBLHLW010000007.1, forward strand.
AAAGTGCGAGTGCCGGGATCACGATTCCGATCGGGGTGGGGTCGGTCAGTGGCAATTTGAGTGCCAGCAAAAGCAATGTTGACAGCACCTTCGCCAGTGTGGCCGAGCAGTCCGGTATTCAAGCCGGCGATGGCGGATTTAACGTCAACGTTGCAGGCAATACGACGCTGTCGGGTGGTGCCATTACCAGCACGCAAAAGGCGATTGATGACGGTGTAAATCGCTTTGTCAGGGGCGGTACCCTCACCACGAGCGATATTCAAAATCAGGCCAGCTACAGCGCCACAAGCGTGGGCGTCGCTCTGGGTACGAGCGCAGATTCAAACGGCAAACTCGGCCTCGGCGGCTCCAGCGCCGGCATCGGCCGCGACAGCGGCAATGCCAGCAGCGTGACTGCGTCGGCCATCAGCGGCATCGCAGGCAACAAGGCAGCGCGCACCGGCGATGCAGGAACCGGCATCCGGAAAATCTTTGATGCCGACAAGGTGCAGAAAGACATCAACGCGCAGGTGCAGATCACGCAGGCCTTTGGCAGGGAGGCACCGAAAGCGATTGCCGATTTTGCTGCGGTCCAAGCTCAAGATTTGAGAAAACAAGGCAACGAAGAAGAAGCCAAAAAATGGGATGACGGCGGCATTTATCGCGTAGCGCTGCATACGGTAACGGGTGCACTTACAGGCGGAACCAGTGGTGCGCTGGGCGCCGCCGCTGTCGCCGGTGCAGCGCCACTGCTTAATGACTTGCAAGACAACATCGCAGTCAATCTAAAAAGCGCGGGTGCCAGTGATATGGTGGCCAAACTCGCTGGGCAGTTGATTGCTCAGAGCACGGCTGTTGGTCTTGGTGCGGTGGCAAGTGGAGGCGCTACTGCAGGTACGGCCATGGGCTTGAATGTTGATGCCAATAACCGGCAGTTGCACCCGGCAGAAACAAAGCGAATTCACGAGTTGGCGAATGGCGATCCGCAGAAGGAAGCAAGACTGATAGCCGCCGCGTGTTCACTGTTGCATTGCGCAGACGGTGTGCCGAAGGATGCTCCGGAATACGCGTACCTCAAGGCCCTACAGGACGCCGGCCAAGGCATGACGGACGAGCGCAACTTGCTGGGTCGTCAAAGCGGGATGGATGGGCGCATCGGTGGGCCGCTTTATACCTACACGACCGGTATGCGGTTTGGGGACGCGTTCGCGCAAAACCGGGTTGGCACCCGTCTGGAAGGCGCTGCGCAAACCGGACTGTCTGTATTGGCGTTGGCAGGGGACGGGTTGGCATGCACGACCGGCATCGGATGCACAGCGGCACTCATTACGGGCACGGTTATCGCCGATAATTTGATTGCCGGGAGCAAGAAATTGACCAGCGGCGAGTCTGTGGTCACCTACGGCGAGACTGTTCTCCAGTCGCTCGGGTTGTCTGCCCAAGCAGCTGCCGCGACCTATGCCATAGTCGGTATTGCGCCGTCTGCCATTGAGCGATATTTGGCGTCAAGGGTGTTTGGTCCGACTTCACGCGTTGCGGTGACTGCGAATAATGCTGGAAAGGGTGATGGGGCAAAGGGAGTAGGAGCCTTCGCCGACGAAGCGAAGCTGATCAGTCACTTTGAGAAACATGGAGCAGAGTTCGGCACCAAGAGTGCGAGTGAGTATCTGCAAGTTGGTCAAGACATCATGCAGTACGGCCAAAAAGTCGAGTACTTGTACAAAGGTGAAACTCGTACTGGCTTTGTCCAGTTCATGGGAAATAGAGCCAACGGTCAATCCAAGTTTGGATTCGTCGGAACGAACGCGGACGGTACATTAACGACCATCCATACCGAGAGTGGCAACAGCTTTTGGAAAATGCTCAACAACGGCAATATCGATAAGGTAATAAAGACCGTACCATGAACTACTTAGCCCAAATAAAACGTTTAAGCGATGAGGTGGAAGAAGAAGTGGTTCTGCGTATTAATGGCGTTGAACTCACATGCTTTGCAACCGTATGCCCTTACAAAATCGAGGAAGGGGCGTCTTACCAAGTTGAATTGACTGCGCAGGTGTTTAATGGTTACTTGGTTAATGAGCTTGGCGAAGATGCGTCACCCTCGATTGTTCAGGTCGGTAATAGCTTCTCTCATATCATTACGGGAAGGTTAAAGGGCAATCGTTTGGATGCAGGCGGCATAGTGTTTGAAGACGATATGCTGCTAAATGATTTCGGTTATTTTGAAGGGAAAATAATTTCGTGGAAGGTTGACCGTATAGATGCCGAGTTTCTCTCTGCTGATTAGCTTATTGAGAAAGTAAAAAAACTGTAGTGGTCTAATTTGTGCAGACACCTCGATAGGTGGGAAACTCCACCACCAGAGGAAAAATCAATGACAAAGCAACGCCGGCAATTCGACATCAGCCTGAAGCTGGAAGTCGTTCGTATGATCAAGGAACAAGGACTGACGATTACACAGGTCAGTCAGAGCATGGATATCGGCGAGACCGCGATTCGTCGCTGGATCAAACAATATGAAGCCGAGCAAAGCGGCCAGCGCGGCATCGGGAATCCGTTGACGGCAGACCAGCAGCGCATCCGCCAGTTGGAACATGAAAACCGTCAATTGCGAGGCGATGTCGATATTTTAAAAAAGGCCTCGGCCTTCTTTGCCCGGGAACTGAAGTGAGCTACGCGCTGATTTCACAACTGCAAAAGAAGGCCGTCTCCGTTGAGCAAAGTTGCCGGGTGTTGTCGGTCAGCCGCGCCGGCTATTACAGCGCCCAGTCCCGTCCTGCCAAACCGCTTTTATGCAAGGTTGGCGTGCACCTGAAGGCCGCTTTCACCGCAAGCCAGCACAGCTACGGCAGCAGGCGTCTGGTCAGCGCCCTGGCGGCACAAGGCATTGAAATTGGCCGCTACAAGGCACGCAGTCTGATGCGCCGGGCTGGCCTCAAGCCGGTCTGGAAGCGCAAGTTCATTCACACCACCGACAGCAATCACAACCTGCCGATTGCCGAAAATATCTTGGCGCGGCAGTTCAATCCGGACGCGCCCAATATTGCCTTCGTGACCGACATTACCTATATTCGAACAGGTACTGGTTGGCTGTATCTGGCGATGGTACTTGACCTGTTCTCGCGCAAAATAGTGGGCTGGGCGATGGCACCGAGCATGCCTGCCGAACTGGTCTGCGAGGCGCTCCAGATGGCCATTGCCCAGCGCCGTCCGGCACCAGGATTAATCGTCCATAGCGACCGTGGCAGCCAATACGCCAGCAAGCAATATCAGGCACTTCTGACCGAGCAAGGCTTCGTCTGCAGCATGAGCCGTCGCGCAAATTGCTGGGACAACGCAGTGGCAGAACGCTTCTTCCTGAACCTCAAAATGGAGCGGGTCTGGCAACGTACTTATGCCAATCAGGCAGAAGCAAAAAATGACGTCACCGACTACATCGTCGGTTTCTACAACTGCACCAGATTGCATTCCGTATTGGGCAATCTGTCGCCCTCCGCCTTCGAGCGGAAAATGGCGGTAAAAAAACCTATCGCTGTGTCTGAATTTACTTGACCACTACAGTTCTTGATGGCGCGGAAAAGGGCACCGGCCTTGTCGGTGTCGTGGCCCGCTGCTAATAAATACAACTCAATCTGTTCGGCAGTGCCGGGGTGTAGTGGGATGTACCGGATTTTCGCGCCCTTGCCATGGACTTGCAGGTGCATCACGCCACGCCGTTGTTGCAGATCGCCGGTTGTCAACCGGCACAATTCGGCCCGGCGCAAGCCGTGATAGAGCAGGGTGGACAGAATGGCGCGGTCGCGCATTCCACGCAGGGTGGTCATGTCGGGGATCGCCAGCAGTGCTCTTGCCTGGTGATCGCCGATGGCCGGTGTCTTACCTTCGGTGCTGTCAACCTTCGGGCGCTTGACGCCCTTGACCGGATTGCTGTCGACCGCATTGGTTTCGCACAGATATTCAAACAGAGAGGAGAGGGCGGCGAGTTTGCGGCGGATCGTCGCGCTGCTCAATGCGCGCTGTTCCAGGTCTTTACGCCAAGCCAGTAAATGTGCGCGCTTGACGTTACGGAACTGGTCGGGATCGGCGATCCCGGTAAAGGTCATGAATTCGGTCAAATCGCTCTGGTAGGCGCGCCGGGTTTGCGGGTTGGCGATGTTGGCAAACCATGTTGCCGCGCACGGCACGTCTGCCAATTGCTGGAACTGTTCCGCCGTGAGTACGACATGAGCTGATGCCGCTGCACCTGTTGCCAACGTGGATGGAGGCAGCGTGTCCTCCATCACTCCGAACTCTGCCATGCCTGGGCCGCCGCAATTAATGCGTCGACATGGTCGATCAGTTCGGCGACGAACCCGGCCGTGACATCCAGGTCGCCTTCATACTCGGCAAGGTTACGTTTGTTGTGTGCCTGATTGAGCAGCAACCATTGAGCCGGAGTGAATCCCAGTGTGTGCTCCAGACACTGGAAGACCAGATAGCGATTGTCGCTACGGTATCCATGACTCCGTAGTGCGGAGAGTGCGGCAGCATGCGCCGCATTGTAAGCAAGGTCAAAGCGGCTTTCCAGCGCGAGCGTCGTTTGTCGTGCATCGCGCAGGCGCACGGTGGCCGAACGCAGTAAGCCTGCGCGTTCCCGAGCGTCAGGTGGTTCCGCCTTCAGTTTTCCGATCCGCGCCAGATTCGCCAGCGCTGCCAAGTGAGGAGAAGTCATGTTCGGATCCTTTGATAAAGATTTTTGGTTGTTCCAGTACCCGCATCATGAAGGCGGCACCGTCACTCACGCGCTGGGTGAATTCGTCTGCCGTGTAATACGTTGGATTGATGATCCGGCCTAATTGGACTTGGGCCGGCAACAGTGCTTCGAGCAGCGCGGTATGGGATGGCAACGTGCCGACCACCATCAAATCGATATCGCTGGCGGCATGCTCGGTGCCCTTGGCCATTGATCCGTATACAAAAGCCAATTGCACATCGGACCACAGCGGTTGAAGCGCATCGTGAAGGACATCGGCAACACCAAAGGTTTTGAGAACAAGAGAACGTAGCTCTGAAAAAATTGGTGCATCAGAATTGGCCTGGTAGTGCTTTTGGTTGCCGACGCGCCGCACGGTTACCAAGCCGCTGGATTCCAATCGTGCCAATTCGCGCTGGACCGCACCGGAACCAGACCCGGCCAGCCCAATGATTTCATTGCCGTAGAACGAACGTTGCGCCTGGCCAAAGAGAAGTGCCAGCACCCGTTGCTGCGTCTTTGTAAATAGTGTGTCTGCATAAGTACCCATGGCAGGCATGATATTACCCAAAACAGGTATTTACTAATCAATTTTGCGTTGCCGACCTTTTATTTTAAAAAAGACACTTTCTTGGAAAGGTAGAACCCATTAAGGGTACTAATATACCTTTATCGGGGTTTATCTAACCCATATAGGGTTTTATTGGAGATTTTATGTTGTTTCGACAGCCCTTAAGCGCCAACGCAACTTTGCTATTGATAACGCTTAGCGTTTATCTGTCGCCATGGAGGCGCTAGTTGAGGGTGCAGGCGCTAAATAGCGGCAGATAAACCGTGTTGGACTGAACCGTCACCTGCAAAAGTGGCAATAGGGGATTGAAAGAACCGCGCAGTTCATCCGGTCGGACCATGAGCCGGCTGGGGTTGACGACATACGAAAGTGAATCGCCGAAATGGCAGAAAAAATTTGCTCAGGGTGCCAGGCAAGTCAGTTTGAAATTTTTGCAGATCATTGCGCGGGTGATAGGCAACCTGATCCAGAACACGTCCAGATAACCGGTGAACTGGTTTCGTTGGCAGCCGCCGATGCATCACGGTGGCCCCCGGCTTTGCGTCGTGATCATGCTACCGGGGGATGGCAACTGCGCGCCCCCCGCTAGTGTCGCAACGACATGCAGCGTCCCTAGTTTGCAATGCGGACACTGCAAGACGTCGATTCTGGCTACCCGCGCCATGAATCCCTGCGCCGATTCCACTGCCTGAAGGTCGATGGCAGGCATCTGCAAGGCCAGTCGTGCCGCATTGAGCTTGATCTTTTTGCAAGCCGAAGCCAGGATCCCATAGTGGCGAATACGTTTAATACCGCTGGGTAGTACATGCATGAGGAAGCGTCGAACAAATTCGGTGCCATCCAGTCTTTCCAAACGTTTCGCTCCCTTGTCGTTGGCACGAACCATGAAAGCCACTTCGTTCTTCATGACGGCGCGTATTCGCTCGTTGCTGATCGCCGTACGATGTGTGTACCGGCTAAGGTACTCCAGCACCTGAGCCGGACCTCCCAGCGGGGTCTTGGCATAGACTACCCAGTCATGTTTGTAGAGCTGCCTTTGTCTTGCGCGCCAAGTGGCATCCTGACTTTGCGGGTCGTGTTCGATCTGGCCGTCATTGTGCGCGATCGCCAGCGCGGCCATGAATTTCCCCCGAAAAACCTTGGACAGCGCATGGACAGGAAACAAGAAGTCCGGTTTGCGTGCGGGTGTCACCCAATGACCATCTTTGGCAAGTACGCCGCAGGCCATCACTGCGTGCAGATGAATATGGCGCTGCAAATTCTGCGTCCAGGTGTGGAGCACCAGGCTGAATGCAGGTGTGCCATCGGCATGCTTCATCCACTTCCCATTGGCAGCAAACTCCTGCAGCGTTTGTGCCGTGCAGGCAAACAAGGTGTCAATGACCCAGCGCGTGTGCACGCTATACAAACCTTTGAGATCATGAGGCAGGGTAAAGACCAAATGAGCGTAAGGGACGGTCAGCACTTCTGCCAGACGGCCTTGCAGCCAAGTGTCTTTGGCCCGTGCACCACATTGCGGGCAATGCCGGTTTCGGCACGAGTGATATTGCCAATGACGATATTCACAGGCGTTGCATGCCATCTGCTGTCCTCCGAGCGCAGCGGTGCGACACGCAACAATGCCTCGCCAGGCTTTCGCCTGAGGCGTATTCAAGGTGTGCTTTGTCAAATAGGCTGGTCCATGCTGCCGCAGCACATCGGCCAATGTGGCGGCCATGGCGATTCGACCTCAGGGGCTCGGCTGTACCGGTGAGATCGGAGGTAGCTGCGACAAGAGTGCCATTGCCGCATTACCTGCGTGATTGCCCGGTCGCGCCATGGATAAATAACGGCTGGTGGTATTCAGATGCGCATGCCCCATCATCGTACTGATGCTATTGAGATCGACACCGGACTCCAGCAAGTGAGTAGCAAAACAGTGTCGTAGCACGTGGATACCACCTACTTTGGTAATGCCAGCAGCGGTGCGGGAAGTGTAGTAATAGTACTGGCCGCTACCGCAATTTAACGGCTGAAAAGGATGACGGCGTCCCGGAAATAGCCAGTCGCTCGCCTTGGCACCGACCCGGCAGGTATGCCAATACAAACGCAATTGGTCAAGCAGGTCTGGCATGAGAATACTGTAGCGATCCTTTCCCCCTTTGCCATTGACGACACGAATGCACATGCGGTCAGGTGCAGAGTCAATGTCGCAACCGCGCAGATGACACAGTTCGTTCAACCGCAATCCGCTGGCGTAGGCCGTCATCAAGAATGTGCGTGCTTTCACTGACATAGGAACGTTCAGCAATGCAGCCACCTCGGTACGTGACAACAGTTCCGGCAATTGTTGTGGGCAGCGACCCAGCGGGATCTTCACGCGCCGTTCGGCTCCGCCTAGCACATCGCACATCGCACATCAGAAATCGGATGGTGGAAGAGGTGATGTTGATAGTGGAATGTGACCGGTGGCGTACCTGAATCAGGTGCAGCAAATAACCTTGGATTTGTTCGTCGCTCAGTAATTCCGGGCTGTCGTCGTAAAACTGCGCCATTTGCTTGATGGCGGTGAGATAGGTCCATCGCGTGCGCTCAGCGAAGCCGCGAAGAACCATCGCGTTGATCATGCGCTCACGAAGAGGGGTCATGAAAATTTCCTTGAAAGGAGGTGGCAATCTTCGTGCCCAAAAGTTCATCCAGAAGTTCGCCAGCGCAGACGCTACGTGAAGTCGGCAACGCCACGAAGTGGTGCCTCTGCGCGCTGGGGCCTTCCACTGCGTGAGCGGTTTAGTTCAACCTGTTTTATCAATACTAAAAGTGCAGAAATAAAAAAATTGTCAAAAGATCAATAAATCAGAAAACCAAATCGAAAATTTTTTCATATATCCATAAATGGTAGTTGAAATCGATTTTTATTACTTTTTCACTGAAAAGTTTTATCGTTGCTTCCAAAATCAGGGGTTCTACGCCCCCCCAAATTTTTTTAGAATGGCACCATAAAAGGTAACCGTTCAGACCTCGGTTACTAGCAGTTGACTCACCGGCAATGAAGGCAAAGCCGGTGCTATCGATACGCATGCAAAATGGGATATCACACTAATTCAGGGAGATCCTTAACTTGGGTGGATTGGTTCGAGTTCCACTGGAAACGGCATAGAGCCTGCCTATGCCGACGCCAAAATGTATGGAGCCTGATATGAATCACACCTATCGCATCGTCCGTAGTGGGGACAGCCGGTCGTTTCCGGCTGACCATCCGTTCCTTGTTCAGGCCAATGCGCAGGCTACAGCCGTGGCCTACCTGGGCGTGGGCAGTGGCGCCGCCTTCGCGACAGCCCCAGCGGCACCCGATGCCGCATTTGTTGCCATCGAGCGGGGTAATGAATGCCTAGGCATCCACGCCGGCGAGCGGCACGACGGCAGCACGACCAATGTGGTCGGCTTTGCGCGTTTTCGGCTCGGCGACGCGGAACCCAGTGCGCTGGTGGAACTGGTACGACAGGTTTCGACATCGGTGCAAGCGCTGGCCGCAGCCAAGAGTGCGTTCGAAGCTGCCGGTCTGGTGGTAGCAGTATGCAATGATTTCCCTGGCCGTATAGTCAACCGGCTGGTCCGCCCCTACTACAATGCTGCTCTGCGCCGGCTTGATGAACAGCTCGCCACCAGTGACGACATGGATACGACGTTGCGCCTGGGGCTGGGCTATCCGGAGGGGCCGATCGCGCTGCTGCGCCGCACGGGACTGGCGCAGCACTACGAGGTCAGCCAGGCGTTGTATGAGGCGCTAGGCCAGGAACCCTACGCGCCAGCACGCGCAGCCCAGGTCGCGCATGCGCGCAAGACAGCGGACGATGCCTGATGCAACCGCTTAAGGGAATCAAAGTCCTCGACTTCAGCACGCTGCTACCCGGCCCGATGGCCACGTTACTGCTAGCCGAGGCCGGCGCAGAGGTGCTGAAAATCGAGCGTCCCGGTAGTGGCGACGACATGCGCGGGTACACGCCAAAATTTGGCCACGACAGCGTCAACTTTTCATTGCTCAACCGCGGCAAGAAATCCATTGCAATCGACCTCAAGTCGGCTTCGGAGCGCGCCCGGCTGGAGGCGCTGCTGCGCGAGGCCGACGTACTGGTCGAGCAATTCCGTCCAGGCGTGATGCAGCGGCTCGGGCTGGACTACGACACTGTTGCGCGCATGAATCCACGCATCATCTACTGCTCGATTACCGGCTACGGCCAGACCGGTCCGATGGCCGGTGTCGCCGCGCACGACCTCAATTACCTGGCCGAGTCCGGTATGCTCGGACTCAGTCGCGGCGCCGATGGTGCGCCGGTGCTGCCGCCGGCGTTAATTGCCGACATCGGCGGCGGCGCCTATCCGGCCGTGATGAACATCCTGCTGGCGCTGCAGAACCGCACACAGACGGGGTTGGGCTGCCATCTTGATGTGGCCATGGCAGACAATCTGTTTGCCTTCATGTATTGGGGGTTGGGCAGTGGGTGGGCCACCGGACAATGGCCTGCACCCGGTGCCGAGCTGGTCACCGGCGGCACGCCGCGCTATCAGATCTACCGCACCAGCGATGATCGTTACCTTGCCGCCGCGCCGCTGGAAGACAAGTTCTGGAATACCTTCATCGAACTGATCGGCCTGCGCCACGAGATGCTGTCGACGGATAATGCAGAAATCATCCGCCAGGTTGCGTCCATCATTGTGCAACACCCTGCAAGCCATTGGAGGGACCGGTTCAAGGATCGCGACGTCTGCTGTGTCGTCGTCGCCGATCTCGAGGAAGCGGTCAACAACCCCCACTTCATCGAACGCGGCTTGTTTCGCGACATGCTGCAGGATGAAAACGGCCGCACCATCCCCGCACTGCCGATCCCGATCTGCGCTGCTTTGCGCAGCTCCGCGCCGGCGGCGGCACCTGCATTGGGGGACGCCAATGACATGCTCCCCAAAGGGCAGAGTCAAGAACCGAGTGCAGTACGTTAATGGATCGTAGCCGATCCGGCCAGTTTCATATTGTCGATGATCTCGCTATAGACTTCGAACCGACCTTGATAGTCGAGCACTTTGCATGGTCGGGTATTCATCTGGAAAACAATGGGGTCGAGATCGCCCTGCGTCAGGTGCGACAGATACGTGCCCTTGGGCATGTACTGGGGTAGCAATCCGTTGGTATTTTCGTTGCTACCGCGCTACCAGCGGCTCTACGGATCACAGAAGTAGACGCTAACGCCAGTGTGTGCTGTCTATTCGCGGTGCCAGCTCATCTCGCGGCCATGGTCATAGGTAATCGTCTGGCGCAACGGCGCGGCAACTCGATTGAGGGCCACCGTAAAGTCCGCCAATGCCAATGCCGACGCAGCGCTGGCGTCAGGCATGCGCGCCAGTATCACCAGACGGGTGGTGCGTTCTACCAGCGTCCCAACCGCCGAACGATTGAAGGCACCCTTGATCAAATCGGCTTCCCAGCGCCCGGGAATCAACCGGTCGGCCACTTCCGGCGGGCGAATGTGCAGGTCCTGCATCTCGGGGATGCCGCCACGCCGGTCTGCGCCACGTGAACGCGGGCGGTGCGTGTCCTTTCTCTGGCGCGGGCTGACGGTACTGTTGCTGACCAAACGGACTGAACACCTTGACCTACTACACATGCACTTGGCGAAGGTCGACTACCCGTGCTTCATGTTGCACGGCCGCATGAAATCGAAAGAACGCCAGGCGATCATCAAGATCCTGACGGAGTTGCCGGAGAACGCCCCACACATACTGCTGGCCAGCGCCCAGCTGGTCGGCGAAGGTTTCAATCATGTGCCGTTGGATACACTGATTTTGACCCTGCCGATTTCATGGTCAGGGACATTGCAGCGATACGCCGGGCGGCTGCATTGCGACCATGCGAACAAGAGCGACATTCTGATTTACGACTATGTCGAGCTCGATCATCCTCAACTCTACAGAATGGGGGAAAAGCGGCAGCGCGGTTGCCGAGCGTTGGGTTATTGCATTGAATCAGAGCAACGGCAGTTAAGTTTTCAGAAAAACCAAACCCCAACTGTTGGCGCCGACATCGACTGACCCACCAGGGCCTTTGACAAGCCTTGCTGCATCTACCTCTGCGCCAGTTCGGGTGGGTCAGTGAAAATCGGTCGGATGGTTCAAAAACTAGTCGGCGCCACTACCTAGTCTCTGCCCGTTTCAGGAAACACGCTTTTGCATCAAGCCGCGCCGGCACGCACTCTGAGCACTTGTTGGACAAATCGGTGGCTCTCGCTTCGATCCCCTATCCGGCAACCATGGCCCGCCGCACGACCTTCTGCGCAGCGGCCTGGGTAACCGAGCCAGCCAGAGTTCCATAGTGCGACCCCCAGGCACCGGAAGCACTTGGACTGCGCGTGTTCAAAAATACGTCCACCACTTCCTGGGTGCTGTGACGCAGCAGTTCGGCGCCCTGCAGGACACGCGCCACCGCCTCCGTCATTGGACGAGCGAAGAATTCATCGCCCACCGCCTCGCGCACCAGGCGCTTGGTGTGCTGGATCAAGGCATCGAAGCGGACGTCCTGACCCGCGAGCGCCTTGACTTCATCGAACAGGGCGTCGATCGTGCGGGAATCCTTGATCATGGCGCGGCGAACGTCCATGCACATCATGTTGGCCGTACCTTCCCACACGCTGTTGAGCGGCGATTCGCGATATAGGCGCGCCATCGGGTTTTCTTCGATGAAACCATTGCCACCTTGACACTGCAATGCCTCGTAGGCAACGGACGGGGCACGCGAGCAGTTAAAGAATTTTGCCGTCGGGGTGGCCACACGGGCCAGCAGCCTTTCGTGCTCGCTAGCCACCATCAGGTCGGTAGCCTTGGCTACACGCAGGGCCATGAGTGTGGCAGCTTCGACTTCTACGGCCATATCCGCCAGCACGTTGATCATCATCGGACGGTCCGCAATGGTCGTGCCAAAGGCGTTACGGGTCGTCGTGTGCTGCATTGCCAACGTCAATGACTGGCGCATCAAACCGGCAGAGCCGATCGCAAAATCCAGGCGCGTCAGGTGTGCGTGGGACAGGATTTCGCGGATGCCGCGGCCCTCTTCGCCGACGCGGATAGCCAATGTTCCGGCGTACTCCACTTCGCTGGAGGCATTCGACTTGTTGCCAGCCTTATCCTTGAGTCGTTGCACGAAAAATCGGTTGTAGCTGCCATCGGGTAGCGTTCGCGGGAGAAAAAAGCAGGTCACTTCACCAGCGACCTTGGCAAGCGTAAAGAAACCATCGGACTGCGGTACGGAGCAGAACCACTTGTGACCGGTCAATTCGTACCAGTGCGCCATTGAACCGTGGTAATCCCCTGAATGCGCATAGTGTGCAATCGTCTGTGTCTCGCGCAAGTCAGAGCCACCTTGCTTTTCGGTCATTGCATACCCGATCACCACTGACGGTTTGTCACTCACTTCGCGGCGGCTGAACTCGTATGTTGTACCCTTCGACTTTTCCGCCCAAATAGCAAGTGCTGGCTCGGCTTCAAAGCCAGCATAAGACGCGTAGGCCATACCTGTTGGACATGCAGTTCCTTGCTCGATCTGGTTCCAGAGATACGACAGCACTGCGCGAGCGAAGTGACCGTTTTTCTCCGTGGTACGCCAAGCAAGGTTGGGAACCTCATGCTTCCACGCCAGCGTCATCAGCTCGTGCCAACTTGGATGGAAATCGACCCAGTCGACACGATTGCCAAAACGGTCATGCGTCTTGAGTTCAGGCGTGTGACGGTTGGCAAGGCGCGCCAGTTCCTGCACATTTTCGTCTCCTACGAGTGCGCCGAGGGCTTTGCAGCGGTCTGCTGCCCAAGGGGCTTCGCGATCGATAGCTGCGCGGATCACCGCGTCTCCCGCGAAGGCATTGAAACCGCTGGCAGGCAGCGCCTGATTGACGACCTTGTGTGTGGTGTAGCGATCGGGGGAGGCTGCGAGGATGTCGGGCGAAAGAGGTGAGTTCATTAACGTCTCCAAGTAAACTATCGTGTTGAGCCTGAGGAAACAGCGACGCTGGCGCAGGCTAACCGGGCGATCTGATCGGCCAGGATGGCCACTTCATGTCGGTAAATATCCGTCGCATTATTCTGCTGACGGCTCAGCGGCGATAGCGGGCCAATCAGCCCTTCCATGAACCCGCCCACAATGACCGACGCGGCGATGTCGGGCTGGACGTCAGATCGCATTTCGCCTGCCAATTGCCCGGAGGTGATAATGGAACGCACCACCTCGCTGATGGCGGCGCGGTATGTCATGCGGGCCTCGTCGATCTCCCTGTCGCACGGCTCGGCAATCAGCGCATAGGCCAGGCGCGGGTTGCGCATGGCTCGCCGCACGAAGGTCCCCACCGCAGCATGCAGCCGGACGATGGCCGTGCCATCCGACTTCGCGATCTCGATCAGTACATCGACTTCGCGCTGGGACACCGCCGACAACACCTCGGCGAAAAGCTCTGCCTTGGACGGGAAGTAGCGGTACACCGTCCCCGTAGCTATGCCAGCTGCAGCAGCGACACTCGCGACCTGCGCCTCCCTCCAGCCACCTTCACTCACAAGGGTGCGGGCTGAATCCAATATGCGACTGCGATTGTCCTGCAGGCGCGCTTCAACTGCAGGTGTTTGACGATAGGCCATAGAAGAAATGAATTCGTATTCAGTAATGAAATAAATATTAGTTCATTCTTTTTTCTTGTGCAAGCGCGCATTCAAGCCACTGATAATTTGGGTTCTGCGCCCCCCTAGCCTCCCCCCATTAATTATCACCTTGGTATTCCGTAGAGCGGAACAGCATTCCGAAAAAACTTGTATTAGGCGCTGTTGTTGACTATCTTTCATTAGCGCAAAAATCGCGGCACTACTCAGAAACTGGAAACGTATGATGCGTTTCCTTAATTGAGGTATCCGCAATCAGCGCAGAAAAAAGCAGTAGTACGCTATCTAGCATCCACACCCTAGGTGGCTCATCTAAAAATACGGAGACAAGATGTTCAATAACTATTTGCTAAACCGGGCGGCAGTCATGACGACCGCATTTCTGATGGCCGGCTGCGGTGGCAACAATCAGACGAGCTCAATACCGACCAAGGTCTCGGATCTCTTAACTTTGATTCCCGCGCCCGTGACTTCCACAATTGATCAAACCGAATTAGCACCGCTCGATGATCTGGTGGATCCGGTCGTTGCTGGGAAATGGAATGCCTCGACTATCTCGTCGGATGGCACAGTGATTGCCTTTACGGTCTATGCACCCGCTATTCCGCGCGGCAACGCGGCACCGCTGGTTCTGGAAGGGCATGGCTGGGGTGGAAAACGTACCCGCAATCTCGACACGACAGCGTTTGCCGACGTGGCCAATACCCCGCTGCAAACAGCCAAGCTGGCGCTTGATACAGGCATCCAAGGGGGTAAATCTCCTAATCTTGGATGGTATGTAATTAGTTTCGATCAGCGCGGATTCGGCGAATCTGGTGGTTTAGCCAATGTCATGGATCCAACCAAAGAGGGCAAGGATGTCAGCGCTATTCTCGATTGGGCACAATCGAATTTGACACGACTCGCTTATCGCAAGAAGGCAAACGGTGTCAAAAATCCAATAATTGGCGCAGTAGGTTTGAGTTACGGCGGAGGCTACCAGACCATCGGCGCCGGGGTCGATAAGCGATTCAACGCATTGGTTCCGACCGCCACCTGGAATGATCTGCGTTACAGCATTTACAATCAGCCAAAAAGCGAATATCTCTCGCTGCTAGTCGGTGTCGGAGCAGCAGGCATGGGCCGTGCGGAACCGTTTGCTTATCAGGCATTTGTCGATGCAAGTACAACCAATAAGGTCAGCGCTGACTTCAACCAAAAAATGTATTTGCATAGCCCGGTGTCCTATTGCGCCGGGACGAATCCCAACATGGTGCAGCCAGGCATTCCCGCATTTTTCATTCAGAGCTCCAACGATATTCTTTTCAATCTGAATGAAGCATTCGACTCGTTTGAGTGCTATCGGAAAGCTAATAAGGGCTCGAAATTCATGGCGGTCAGGTTTGGCCACCCCGATGTACTGATTAACAATTCCATGCCGAAGTTTACCGAAGAAAATATCGCCTGCGGTGGACCAACCAGCACCAGTTCCATTTCTGTTGGTCGATTGGCGTTTTCATTTTTAACGCAAAATCTGGTCGGGACAAAAATTGATAGTAGTTATTCCGCAGACTATTTGACCGTCCCCGATCTACGCGCAATATTAGAAGACGGCAATGCAAGTAGTGGTCCGAAAGGCGAAACTGCTGAACATCAGTGCTACGAAGTGGCCTCGCTGGGGTCCGTGCCCGCGAACGGTCAGGTATTTAAGCGGGGCGGAACCACAGTTCCCTCCCTACCAGCTAGCATTCAGAACGTGGTCGCCGGTGTGCCGGCGCCATTGGTCAGCGTCATCAAGCCAAATGATCCAACGACGCTCGCTGATCCCGCAATGACCGCATTCACTGGGCCGGACGCAGGGACCATTGTTCCGCTGATCGCATCGCTCGGTACCGACAGAATGCTGCTGGGAACACCAACGGTACACGTGAATATTGCGTCGTCTACAGGCGTTGATCCCAGCTCGGTGAATCCGCCGATTCTGTTCATTGGACTAGTGCGAAAGACTGCGCGTGGCGCGACACAATTAGTGCATAACCAGGTGCAGCCAGTGGTGGGCTTCGGCGCCCATGACATTACACTGCCGGGTATCAGTTTAAAATTGCATGCAACCGATAGCTTGGCGCTGGTGGTGTTTGGCTATCACCCGCAATATTTTAATTTTTACAGTAAGGTGCCGGTGACGGTCAACGTCACCGATATCTCAGCAGGCATACCCTTTGTCGGCTCCTGAAATGGCAATGCTGTTTTCGGTGACGAGGAAATCACCGAACAACGATAGTGTTTGCGGCTAATAATCTTTAAAACGCGAAGCATTGGCTTCGCGTTTTTTTCTTAGAGTCTCTCCACTTCGTTTGGGTACATGTTGGTTCGGATACCGTTTGGTTCACGCTATGCGGCGGAACCGCTATGCTGCGATGCGTGTCGATTTTTTGATATGTTGCGAAACGGTGAAACGGGTATGATCAAAGCAATCTACGTCAACTACATATTGTCAGCCGGTCCGGCTTTCTCGGACTATGCTCATCGAGCACTACCATGCGTGAAACCATCTCTATCAACAAACCGATTTCGTCTACCGTCAGCACTGAAGACGACCCATATTTTGTAACCGCACTCGCGCGCGGACTAGACGTATTGAGCTGTTATCGGTCTTCAGATATATCGCTCGGCAACGGTGACCTTGCAGAGCGCACTGGTCTGCCAAAATCAACGATCTCAAGGCTTACGCACACCCTTACCCGGCTTGGATATTTGCATTATGACCCCGCCTTAAGCAAATATCGCCTCGGCTCGGCGACACTATCACTGGGCAGCGTGATGCTGTCGAAACTGGATGTCCGCGAAATCGCGCGACCGTCGATGCAGGAACTCGCTGATTTTTCTCGAGGGATGGTATCGCTCGGCATGCGCAGTCAACTCAGCATGATCTATGTGGAAAACCGACGTAGCGAAACAGCGCTGACCTTGAGCCTCGACGTGGGCTCGCGCATCCCGATCGCCACCACAGCCATGGGACGTGCCTACATCGCGATGGCAGAAATCACCGAGCGAGACGATATTCTCGAGCAGGTGCGTTCACGCACAAGTGCCGACTGGCCGATCGTGAAAGACGGCATCGATTCGGGAATCGAGGAACACGCAAAAAATGGCTGTTGCAGTTCGTTCGGCGACTGGCAAAAAGACGTAAACGCCATAGCGGTGTCCTTCCATCCGCCAAATGGCGGACCGCAACTCACGATTAGTTGCGGCGGTCCGGCATCTTATTTGCCACAGGAATTTTTAATGCACAGCGTGCGGCCTAAATTGTTGGAACTGGTGCGTTTGCTGCAGCGTCGTCTGGTGGGCGCACACCGATAGCGCCCGATCGGGCTTGGGCAGGGTAAATTTTTTCACAATTGGCTCAAGGGCGATCTGTATCTTGAGGTGCCGCGCCCAACTTTGCAAAATTGTTATGCCACCGTTCGAGGAAATTATCAAAACTCAGCGAAGCCAGCGAGACGTTTCAAGAATGGTTTTTGAGAGCTTCACACTCCCATGGTGTCGCACGATTTCCCAGTTTCAATGCTCGCAAACGATCGTTTTGAGGCCCAGAATTGGGTTGTATCAGCAAACCGGCGGAATTTGTCCATCTCCCAAAGGTGGTAACGGAAAACCTGATTGGCACTGTTTCCGCATGGATCAACAAGCCGACAATGTTTCCGTGCAAGTTTTCAGCTGTAAACCGACCCAAAAGCGGCCTCTCTGCATCGAGTCCGACAAACAACTGTTTTCCGACAGGCTGCTTTACGGCCAGAAGCGGCCGGACACAGACTCATGTTCAAGATTTTACTGGTGAGCTGACATTATTGAACGGCGATCAACAGTACTTCGATTTATGAAAATTGCGGTAATCTCAGATATCCATGGCAATCTCGCCGCACTTGAAGCCGTGCTAGCGGACATTGATACGCGTGGTGTCGATATCATTGTGAACCTTGGCGATATTTTGTCGGGTGCACTCCAGCCTTGCGAAACAGCTGACCGCTTATCGTCAACCCAGGACGTGTCGGATTTCAAGCATATTATGATGACCGTCCATTTTTCCATGTGACAGCGACTGGTACACCCCACGCGAAATACGCGATCACTACGAAAGAAAATGGACATTGGATGTCTGAACATATTTCAGTCAGGTATGAATGGGATATCGCTGCCGCGATGGCCGAAGCAAACGGCCGTCCGGATTGGGTCTTGCCGCACGATACAGGGCCGCAGCGGTTACGCCACCGACTACAGCATTACCCAAGCGACGGCTAAGCTGACAACAGGCGGCAATCTGGCGCTGGTGGCTGGCCGAAATCTCGGCGTGCGCGGTGCGACCGTCTCGGCTGGTGACAGCGTCTTGCTGCAAGTCGCGAACGTGACCATAGCCGCTGTCAAAGAGCGCACCACGACCGATATCCAGGCCATCGGCAAGAGCGCTTATAACCGTGTTGCCCGCAGCGACGAAACGCTGGTCGGCGGCAGCATCAGCGCAACGAACGACCTCAGCGTGGCGGAGCAGTCCGGCATCCAGGCCGGCGATGGCGGATTTAACGTCAACGTTGCAGGCAACACGACGCTGTCGGGTGGTGCCGTTATCAGCACGCAAAAGGCGATCGACGACGGCGTGAATCGCTTTGTCAGAGGCGGCACTCTCACCACGAGCGATATTCAAAACCAGGCCAGCTACAGCGCCACTGCCAGCAGCGTGACTGCGTCGGCCATCAGCGGCATTGCAGGCAACAAGGCAGCGCGCACCGGCGATGCAGGAACCGGTATCCAGAAAATCTTTGATGCCGACAAGGTGCAAAAGGACATTAATGCGCAGGTGCAGATCACGCAAACATTTGGTCGGGAAGCCAGCACAGCGATTGGTGACTATGCCGCCAACCAGCAAAAACAAGCGCTCAGTCTCAGAGAGCAAGCTGCAAAGGAAAGCGATCCGGCACGTGTGCAAGCCCTGCAGCTACGAGCCAAAAGGCTGGCCGACAACTGATTCGGCGACGGCACGTCGAGTTGCACATTTCTGCGGAGAGCCTGATCAGCGGTTCGGCATCGACGGCCTGATTGGGTTCGAATCATCAGTCAGGTTGGACGATAACCCCATTTGAGACTTCAGCGCTTGAATGCCAGCAAGAGCACGCCACCAGCGAACAGGACGATACCTGACCACTTTCGCAGCGATGGCAGCCCCTTCCCGGAAATGCAAAGGCAAGTACCGCGACCAAGACGAGACTGCGCTTGTCCGCCGCTGCGACCTTCGACGTTTCTCCTCCGCTTGAGCGCCCTGAAACAACATACCCACGCTGCGCGACGTTTCAGAAATCAGAAAATAAAACACGCAACAATATTATCGAGCGGCTCAGTGTCTGCTAAGTCAGCTTCCGTAGTCTCTCCATGACGCAAATACCTGCGTTCATTTTGGAGAACGACCATGAATCGCCACCGTAAAATTTCCCTTCTGGCTGTTGCCATTGCCACAGCCGGAACCGTCGCTTATGCCTCCCAAGGAGGGATGGAAAACGATGCGCTTTCCGTAACCAGGGCCAAAGTTGCGCTTCCTCAGGCGGTTGCCGCGGCCGAGCAGCACGCGAACGGCAAAGCGTCGCGTGCCGAGTATGAGAACTCTACATTGGGCTGGGTCTATGACGTGGAAGTCGTGAGCGGGGCCAAAGTCTTCGACGTCAAAGTGGATGCCGTCAAGGGCACGGTCATCTCATCGACCGAGGACAACGCGGACCACGATGACGCACACGACAATAAAGATTGAGCACACGCGAGCAGAGCCGGGTCACCTCTGTGGGTGACCCTGTCACGGAGACCCCATGGAACAACTGAATCACACACTATTCTTCTGGATTAATGCCCCAGAACACCCAAGCACATTGCTGCTGGCCATTGCCACTTTTCTGGCCGAATACGTCATGTGGAGTGTTCCGATTCTCATCGGAATCGGCTGGCTACGCGGTAGCGAGCAGACCCGGAAAATTATGCTCATCGCCACCGTTTCCGGTCTGACTGGTTTGCTCTCCAATCAGATCATCGGACTGATGTGGCAACATCCGCGGCCCTTCATGATCGGTCTGGGGCACACTTTCATTGCTCATGTTGCCGACTCCTCGTTCCCAAGCGATCACGTGACGCTACTGTGGGCCATTGCGTTTAGCTTGCTCATGCATCGCAGTTGGCGCTGGATTGGCGTGATGCTGGCAGTGCTGGGGCTACCAGTCGCATGGGCCAGAATTTACCTCGGAGTGCATTTTCCGTTCGACATGGCGGGCGCCGCTGCAGTCGCCTTGCTAAGTAGCGGGCTGGCGTTTCGTGCGATGCGTTTTTATTTGCCGTTCCTCTATGGCCTTGCGTTACGCATTCACCGGGGCTTGTTCGGACCCTTTATCCAGCGAGGATGGGTACGTCCATGATCGTCCCTATGACTGAGCTAAGTTTGTCCGGCAATACTGACGTCAACACCACTAGCCCCCCAACGGAGAGCACGCCATGTCCACGCTGACCAGTACGCCCACCTCATCCACCGCACACTGGCTCAACAAAGTCCCGCAAGTGACGCTCGCTTTCTGGATCATCAAGATCCTGTCCACCACAGTCGGCGAAACCGGTGCCGATTATCTGGCGGTTGATGCAGGTCTCGGCCATGGTGTCACACGCGTAATGATGGCTGTCCTGCTGGCGATGGCGCTGTTCAACCAGTTGCGTACGCGACGTCACACGCCGTGGGCTTATTGGCTCACCGTGGTTCTGGTGAGCATAGTCGGCACTCAGATTACCGACCTGCTCACCGATGGGTTGGGCGTCAGCCTGACGGTCAGTACGTGTGCATTTTCCGTGCTGCTTGCGGTAATTTTTGCGACCTGGTTCTGGGTCGAACGCAGCTTGTCCGTGCACGACATCCAGATCCGCCGCCGGGAATTATTTTATTGGTCAGCCATCCTCTGCACGTTTGCCTTGGGCACGGCTGCAGGTGATTTGGCTACCGAAGCCGTTGGACTTGGTTTCGCTTGGGGCGCCGTGTCGTTCGGGACCGTCATCGCAATCACCTTTGCCGCATGGCGCCTCGGTGGCAATGCCGTACTCACCTTCTGGATTGGCTACATCCTGACACGGCCGTTCGGTGCCGCACTCGGCGACATGCTGACGCAGGCCAGGACCGATGGCGGGCTAGGGATGGGCACCATGTGGACCAGCGCCTTGTTCCTGAGCGTCATTGTGATGCTGGTCGCTCTCGCGCAGGTTGGCGCTGGCAGCAGCAGATGCGTGCGAGTTTCCGAATAACACCGACCTCTTTCGAGCAACGCTTTGACCTGCGGACAGGAACCATCATGAATGCGTCACTAGAAACATCCTTAGCCAAAGTGCCGGAAGTCACGCTCGTCTTCTGGATAATCAAGATCGCCGCCACCACACTGGGCGAAACTGGCGGCGATGCCGTGTCGATGTCAATGAATCTTGGCTACCTCGTTGGGTCGATCATTTTCCTGGCAGTATTTCTGCTGGCAGTGTTTGCGCAAATCAAGGCCAAGACCTTTCAGCCCTTGCTGTACTGGACCACCATCATCGCCACCACCACCGTCGGTACGACACTCGCGGATTTTGCTGACCGCTCCCTTGGCATTGGTTACGCTGGTGGCTCGGCCTTGTTGACGAGCTTGTTGTTTGGCTCCTTACTTCTCTGGCACAGGACACTTGGCTCGGTGTCGGTCAGCACGGTCAGTTCGCCGAAAGCCGAGCTGTTCTATTGGGTGACCATCATGTTTTCCCAAACGCTGGGAACGGCACTGGGTGATTGGACCGCCAGTACCGCCGGATTGGGGTATGCCGGCGCTGCCATCGTGTTTGGCGCGTTGCTGGCGCTGGTCGTTGCGCTCTATTACTGGACCACGGTGTCGCGCACTCTGTTATTTTGGGCTGCGTTCATCCTGACGCGTCCTCTCGGTGCCGTAGTAGGGGATTTTCTGGACAAGCCGCTTAACGCTGGTGGTCTGGCACTGAGTCGTTATTCTGCATCGGCGGCTTTGTTCGCTTTTATCCTGATCAGCATTCTGCTTTTTAAGCAAAACGCTGCCAGAACGGCGCATTGATTGAACGTTATTTGCGGGAGTCGAAATGCGCGTATTGCTGGTCGAAGACGACATCATGATCGGGGAAGCCATTCAGGGAGCGCTGAAAGACGCTTCGTACGCGGCTGACTGGGTCAAGAATGGCCAAACTGCCCTCACGACACTGGCCTGCCAGCGCTACGATCTGGTGCTGCTCGATCTTGGTCTTCCCGGCAAGGATGGTCTGGAAGTGCTGACCAGCATTCGGGCCAGCGGCAATCCGGTTCCACTTCTCGTCATCACCGCCCGCGACGGCCTTGATGATCGCGTGCGTGGTCTGGATGGCGGTGCCGATGATTACCTGCTCAAACCCTTCGAGATCGCCGAACTGCTGGCCCGCATGCGTGCGGTGCTCAGACGCAAGGGAGGCAGCGCAGCACCGGTGCTCGGCAATGGTATCGTGTCGCTCGATCCGGCAACCCGGGGCGCCACCGTCAATGACGGTGAGTCGGTGCAACTGTCCAACCGGGAGTTCGGCTTGCTGCAAGCCTTGCTGACACGCCCCGGCGCAATCCTCTCCCGGCGTGATCTGGAAGATCGGCTTTACGGCTGGGGCGAAGAGGTCGAAAGCAACGCCGTCGAATTCCTGATCCACGCGTTGCGGCGCAAACTAGGTAGTGACGTCATTAAAAATGTCAGGGGAGTCGGATGGATGGTTTCAAAAAACGTCTGAACGAATCGGTTCAGTTCAAGCTGTCTTTTTCGTTGTCGCTGGTGATCCTGGTCATTGCGATACTGGCGGGATCATTTTCCTTCGTGTCGGCATTTGACGAAGCGCACGAGTTGCAGGATGACATGCTGCGCCAGGTCGCGGCACTCTTCGATCGGCAACATCTCCCGCTGGCCCATCTCGGGGATGATGGCCGTGCCAAGGACAGCGATGAGGAGTCCCGTGTCGTTGTTCAATATCTTGACGATGGCAGCAAGGCTGCCGCTACAGGAGACATTGGTGCACCGTTACCCTTGCCGACAACGCTCTCCGACGGCTTGCATACGCTTGACATCAGCGGTGAGTCGTTCCGTGTGCTGGTCAAAACGACGTCTAATAACGAACGGATCGCTGTCGCGCAGGAAACGGGTGTTCGCAACGAGATTGCACGCGCCAGTGCCTTGCGTACCCTGATGCCGCTGCTGATTCTGGTGCCCATCCTGCTGCTGATTGTGGCTGACCTGGTGCGCAAGCTGTTTCTGCCGATCGCTGCGTTGTCGGCAGAAATTGACCGGCGCACCGAGCAGGAATTGCATCCCGTCGAAGACAGTCACCTTCCCGCAGAAGTGCGTCCGTTCGTGGTGGCGATCAACCGCCTGCTCGTACGCGTCGAGCAATCGATGGAAGCACAGCGTCGGTTTGTCGCGGATGCCGCCCATGAGCTACGCTCTCCGTTGACCGCGTTGTCACTGCAGGCAGAACGACTGGCCAGAGCGGAGATGTCCGAGCAGGCACATGAACGCCTGGTTATGCTGCGTCTAGGCATAGAGCGCGGCCGCAACCTGCTGGATCAACTCCTTACCTTGGCCAAGGCACAGACTGTTTCCACTGCACCCGAAGCGCCGGTGTCGGTGCAACACGTCTACCGCCGTGTGCTGGAAGATATCCTTCCATTGGCAGAAGCCAAGCACATCGATATCGGTGTCGACGGCGAGCAAGACGCCGCAGTTTGGGTCAGCGAGTCAGATCTGATTGCCGTGATCAAAAATTTAGTCGATAACGCCATTCGCTACACGCAAGATGGCGGGACAGTCGATCTTTCAGTCACCATTAAAGACGGCCATGCCATCTTGCGAATTCAGGATTCGGGGCCAGGCATTCAAGTCGCCGAGCGACAGCGGGTATTTGACCCGTTCTATCGCACACTGGGGAGTGATCAAGTCGGATCAGGTTTGGGTCTTGCTATCGTCAAGGCAATTACTGACCGGATTGGCGCGAAGATTCAGTTAGCGTTCGCAGACGAAGTAAGGCTTTCAGGCTTGCGTGTCTGCGTGGTCGTTTCGCTGGCTAACCCGGCTCATTGCGCTCCTGAATGAACAAGAAGTTTTCCGCTATTACCGCAAGACACCCAATGAATTTGATCTGGTCGTGATCAGAGAAACGTGAACAACGAAAAATGAATGCGCCGATAAAGAAAGGGAAACCTATGACGACAACAACTGGCTGGTTTTACTGGGCAATTCTGTCTGCGATCTTTGCAGCACTGACCGCCATTTTTGCCAAGATCGGGATTCAGGGCGTCGATTCCGATCTCGCCACCTTGATCCGGACGGCAATCATCATTGTGGTCCTGTCGGTATTCGTCGCGGCCACGGGCAAGTGGTCCGATC
Organism: Minisyncoccia bacterium; assembly: GCA_047621345.1. Taxonomy (GTDB): domain Bacteria; phylum Pseudomonadota; class Gammaproteobacteria; order Burkholderiales; family Burkholderiaceae_D; genus Actimicrobium. The sequence continues at coordinate 59,134 of JBLHLW010000007.1, forward strand.
CCTTCGCACTATCCCCGAGAACGTGGTTGTTTCTAACGTTATCCGGATTGGCGACCGGCGCATCATGGGTCTGTTATTTCAGGGCGCTCAAGCTTGGAGAGGCCTCGAAAGTTGCACCAGTCGATAAGCTCAGTCTCGTCCTGGTTGCGGTATTTGCCTTCGCGTTTCTTGGCGAGCGACCATTGCTACGAGAGTGGTCAGGTATCACCATGGTCGCTGGGGGTGTGCTCTTGCTGGCTTTTAAGCGCTGAAGCGTCAGATGGGTAGTGGTCTAATTTGTGCAGACACTTCGGTAGGTGGGGAACTCCACCACCGGAGGAAAAATCAATGACAAAGCAACGCCGACAATTCGACATCAGCCTGAAGCTGGAAGTCGTTCGACTGATCAAGGAACAAGGACTGACAACCACTCAGGTCAGTCAGAGCGTGGATATTGGCGAGACCGCGATTCGTCGCTGGATCAAGCAATACGACGCCGAGCAAAGCAGCCAGCGCGGCATCGGGAATCCGTTGACGGCAGACCAGCAGCGCATCCGCCAACTGGAGCACGAAAACCGTCAATTTCGAGGCGACGTCGATATTTAAAAAAAGGCGTCGGCCTTCTTTGCCCGAGAACTGAAATGCGCTACGCGCTGATTACACAACGGCAAAAGTAGGCCATCCCCGTTCAGTAAAGTTGCCTAGTTTTGTCGGTTCGCCGTGCCGGTTATTAAAGCGCGTAGCCTCGCCTACGCCATAGCTTCGACAAATACCCTTCAGCTGCGCAACGCCACCATCTCCGAGATGCGCCGTGCGGCTTCCTGCAATGGCTCCAGAAAAACCTTGACCATCTGCTTGGCGGATTGTCTTTGCGCGCTGCCGCTGATATTGATGGCGGCGATGATTGTTCCCTGTCGATTGCGTATTGGTGCCGATAGTGAAATTAATCCCCCCTCGAGTTCCTGGTCGACCACGGCCCAGCCTTGCTTGCGCACCAAGGCGATAGCCTTGCGCAAGTCGGCGCGATCGGTGAGTGTGCGCGGCGTATGCGCTTGCAGCTCAGACGCAACCAGTAGTGCATCCAATTCGCTTTCATTCAGGCCGGAAAGAAGTACGCGTCCCATCGAGGTGCAATAAGCGGGCAGGCGGCTGCCGACGGACAGGTTGACCGCCATGATTTTGCGCGTCGGTACCCGCAACACATAGACGATCTCGGTGCGGTCGAGTACTGCGGCGGAACTGCTTTCATGAATCTGCGCGACCAGGTCTTCCATTACCGGTTCGGCCACATTCCAGATCGGAAGCGACGTCAGATAGGAAAAACCGAGGCCAAGAATTTTGGGCGTCAGGCGAAACAGCCGTCCTTCAGCTTCGACATAGCCCAATGATTGCAAGGTGAGCAGGATGCGGCGTGCGCCGGCGCGCGACAGTTCCGTAACGGCCGCCACTTCACTGAGCGTTTGTGCCGGACGAGCCGCGCCGAAAGAGCGGATGACGGCCAGTCCGCGAGCAAAAGAATGCACGTACGAGTCGCTGGCCCGCTCTGTTGGCAGGTCTTTGGGTTGATCTTCATCGGCAGAAGTGATGCGCATGAGCGGCTCGTGTTGAATGGTCAAAAAATATGCGAAAAACCTGCCGAAAAAATCATGGCGCGCTGACATGGATTGCGCGCTGGTTGGGGCGGATTATACCAACTCATCCATCGTTTCCTGATCGCCATACACCGGCTGTCAAGGGTGTGCTGCTGTGTCCTGCATGCTCAAATTTTCTGCACGGGGCATGAAATTATGCTGCGCTGCTGCATAAATATCGCATTGACTTTGCATTTTTTCACGCCTAGTATCACCTCAAATTGTTCGCGAATAGAACTAATGTTCGCAGAACGAACAAGTTTAAACAAGCCAAAAGCAAAAAACAACACGTTTTCTGCCGTGGATCACCCCTTCCAGGGAACGCATCGATGATTGATAAAGAAATAGCTTCGTTAGCCGCAGCGGTCGCCGACATCCACCAGGGCGCCACCATCATGATCGGTGGCTTCGGTAATGCGGGCATGCCGTCGGCACTGATCGATGCGCTCATTGATCAGGGGGCAAGCGACCTGACCATCATCAACAACAACGCCGGCAATGGCGAGACCGGCTTGGCCGCATTGCTGAAAACCGGGCGCGTGCGCAAGATCATTTGCTCATTTCCGCGTCAGGTCGACTCGCACATATTTGATGCGCTTTATCGTGCCGGCAAGATCGAGCTGGAGCTGGTCCCGCAAGGCAATCTGGCTGAACGCATCCGTGCCGCCGGTACCGGGATAGGGGGATTCTTCACGCCGACCGGCTACGGCACGCAGCTCGCGGAAGGCAAGGAAACGCGGGAAATCGATGGTCGCCACTATGTATTCGAGCTGCCACTGCATGCCGATTTTGCCTTGATCAAGGCGCTCGCTGCCGACCGCTGGGGCAATCTGGTGTATCGCAAAACTGCGCGCAATTTCGGTCCGATCATGGCGGCAGCAGCAAAAACGTCCATCGTGCAAGTCGACAAGATCGTGCCGCTAGGCCAACTCGATCCGGAAGTAATTATCACCCCCGGCATTTTCGTTCAGCGCATCGTCGTCGCCAGCAGCGCCGGCGCAATCAAGGAGCCAGCGTAATGCCGGATATTGAGAAAATTGGGGCGCAGATAACAAAGCGCTTGAGCCGAATTGAAATGGCGCAACGCGTCGCGCATGACTTGCCGGATGGCGCCTACGTCAATCTGGGCATTGGCGTGCCGACCATGGTGGCCAACCATATTGGCAGCGAGCGCGAAATTATTTTGCATAGCGAGAACGGCGTGATCGGCATGGGCCCGGCGCCGGCCGAGACGGATCAAGATGAAGATCTGATCAATGCCGGCAAACAGTTCGTCACGCTTTTGCCGGGCGGCGCCTATTTTCACCATGCGGATTCGTTTGCGATGATGCGCGGCGGCCACCTCGATTATTGCGTGCTGGGTGCGTTCCAGGTGTCGGTGCAGGGCGATTTGTCCAACTGGCATACCGGTGCAGCGGATGCCATTCCGGCAGTAGGCGGCGCAATGGATCTGGCGATAGGCGCGAAACAGGTCTACGTGATGATGGAGCACTTGACCAAGCAGGGGGAGAGCAAGATCGTGCAGACTTGCAGCTATCCCGTAACTGCCAAGAGGTGCGTGAACCGCATCTATACCGACCTGGCGATGATCGACGTTACCGACGCAGGGCTGGTGGTGCGCGAAATATATTCCGACATCGATTTTGATGCCCTAGAAAAATTGACCGGCGTGACGTTGATTAATGGCTGCAACGAACAAGAAATACAGAATGCATGACGTATTCATCTGCGACGCAATTCGTACGCCGATCGGTCGCTACGGTGGCGCATTGGCCGCTGTGCGTACCGATGATTTGGGCGCGCTGCCGATCCGCGCACTGATGGCTCGCAACAAGGCATCGCACTCGCCATGAAAAGGGTTTGAACACGCAGCATAGTAGGCAATACCGCAGCCCCCGCATTGCATCGAGATAGTCCGCTTTGCAGTCGATTATTAACCAGCATTAAAAATTTATAAAAAATTTCGGAGACAAGATGAATACCAAAATCAGATACAAATACCGTCGTTCGCTCGCTGTCGTGATGGCCTCGTTGCTACTGACGGGCACCCATGCCGGCGCCCAGGAAAAGCTTGGCATTTCCGATGACGTGGTTAAGGTAGGGCTGTTGCTGGATCTGTCAGGCGTCTACGCCGATATCGCAGGAAAGGGCACAGCGACTGCGGTGCAGATGGCGATCGATGATTTCGGCGGAAAGGTGTTGGGCAAGAAAATCGAATTAGTATTTGCCGACCATAACAACAAGGCCGATATCGCCGCCTCCAAAGCGCGCGAATGGTTTGATACCGCCAGAGTCGATGCACTGCTTGATGTCGCCGGTTCGGCTACTGCGCTGTCGGTGCTGGAAGTGGCCAAACAGAAAAACAAGATCGTCATTTTTAACGGTCCGGGCACGCAACGCATTACCAACGACTTGTGCACGCCGATTTCGGTGCATTACGTCTACGACACCTATTCACTGGCCAATGTGACAGCCAAGGCCATGGTGAAAAATGGTGGCGATACCTGGTACTTCCTGTCTGCTGACTGGGCCTTCGGTGCGGCGTTGCAACAGAATGCCTCCGAAGTGGTCAAGGAGGCCGGCGGCAAGGTCCTCGGTGCTTCCAAGCATCCCAGCAATGCACCGGATTTCTCTTCCTACCTGTTGCAAGCCCAAGCCAGCGGCGCAAAAGTGATCGGCTTGGCAAATTCCGGCGCCGACACGGTCAACGCGATCAAGGGTGCGCAAGAATTCGGCTTGATGCGCTCGGGTAAACAGAAGCTGGCCGGCCTGCTGATGTTCATCAATGACATCCACGCGCTCGGTTTGCAAAACGCCCAGGGCCTGTTGTTGTCGGAAGCCTTCTATTGGGATATGAACAAAGAGACTCGCGCCTGGTCGCGTCGCTATTTTGAAAAAACCAAAGGCATGCCAAACATGATCCAAGCCGGCGCCTACTCGTCGACGATGCATTATCTTCAGGCGATCCAGGCAAGCGGCACCGATGACACCGCGACGGTGATGGCGAAAATGAAGGCCACGCCGATCAACGACTTCTTTGCAAAGAATGGCAGGATCCGCGACGACGGCCGCATGGTGCATGACATGTACTTGTTCGAAGTCAAAAAGCCATCCGAGTCGAAAACGCCTTGGGATTACTACAATCTGGTGGGCACGGTGCCTGCCGACGAGGCGTTCATGCCGTTGCCGAAATCGGATTGCTCACTGGTCAAGAAATAGGCTGACCGGCATAGTGTGAGCCGTACTGCGTACTGCCTGATGTGATGCTATCCATCGGACACAGGTGGTACGCGGTGCACCACCCTAGGTGGAACGTCGGGCGCAGTCCTACGCGAGCGACAAATGACACTTAAAAAGACGTCGTCACATCCACGACATCCGATCCCTGTGATTACGCTAAAGAGGCCCGAGTCATGGCAAATTCTCGCTGGAAAAAACGTCCCCCCGGATCGAACTGGGGCGATTTTGGTCCCGATGACCAACTCGGTCGACTCAATCTGCTCACCGCTGACAAGCTGCGGCAAGGCGTAGCTGAGGTGACAGAAGGAAAAAATTTCTGCCTCAGCTTGCCGCTGGATTATCCCGGTGGCAGTGTGCTGAACCCGAATCGTTATCCGCCCATCCTGCGGCCGACACTGCGGCGCGGCAAGGTCAATCTGAATTGTTTGTTGGGCGATATCGAACCCGGTCGCCCCGATGTGCTGTCGGACGATTTGGCTATCCTGCATTTGCAATACTCGACCCAATGGGATGGCTTGCCGCATGTCGGCTCGGTGTTCGATGTGCATGATGACGGCCAACCACAAGCTGTGTACTACAACGGTTACGCAGCGGGTGTGGATTTGATCGGCCCGGATAATCCGGCAGATGCCGGCTTGCCGGCTAATATTTCGCTTGCAAGTACGTCGTGCGCGCGTGCACTCGGCATCGAGCACATGGCGCAGACGTGTGTGCAGGGTCGCGCAGCGCTGATCGATTTGCGCGCGCATTTCGGCGATGCACGCACGCTGATCGGATACGACGCGCTGATGCGTGTGCTGGAAAAGGACAACATCGACATCGAGTGCGGCGATATCGTGTGCCTGCACACTGGCTTCGCCGATGTCTTGCTTGGCATGCAGCGCCAACCCGACCCCGTCAAACTGGCGCAAAGCTGCGCGGTGCTTGACGGGCGCGACCAGCGTTTGTTGCAGTGGATAACCGACAGCAATCTGGCTGCGATCGCGGCCGACAATTATGCGGTCGAAGCTTTCCCCGCGGCCAGTGCCGATGCCTGCTGCGCCGGGCTGCCGCTGCACGAGCATTGCCTGTTTAAGCTGGGCATTCATCTGGGCGAGCTGTGGCATTTGACACCGCTCGCCGATTGGCTGCGGGCACACGGTCGCTACCGCTTTTTGCTGACTGCGCCGCCGTTGAATTTGCCCGGCGCCTTCGCCTCGCCGGTGACGCCGGTGGCGACGGTGTAACTATGTCCCTGTTATTGCTGATTTTAAGTGGAGAATTTCGTGAATAAACCACGGGTCCTGATTACCGGAGGTGCCGCCGGCATCGGCGCCGCCGCTGCCGAACGTTGTCGCGCCGACGGCTATGAAGTGGTGATCATTGACCGCACCGGCGACGGCATCCGCGCCGACTTGTCGCATCCTGCCGAAACGGCGCAGGCGCTGCAAGCGGCACTGGCAGGTGGACCGATCACGCGGCTGCTCAATAATGTTGGCGTGGTCTGCCCGGCCGATGCCGAGGACCAGACCATGGCAGAGCTGGAGCTGGCCTGGGCACTGAATGTGCGCTGCACGCTGCAATGCATGCAAGCGTTGTTGCCGGGCATGAAGGCGGCTGGTTTCGGGCGCATCGTCAACATGTCGTCGCGCGCCGCGCTCGGCAAGGAGCAGCGCACCGCCTATGCGGCCACCAAAGCTGCCTTGATCGGCATGACACGGGTATGGGCGCTGGAATTCGGCCGTTTCGGCATCACGTCGAACGCGATCGGTCCGGGGCCGATCGGTACCGAACTGTTCGAGCGCGCCAACCCAGCCGGTAGTGCACGCACCAAGGCCATTATCGATGCGGTGCCGGTCAAGCGCATCGGCACGCCGGAAGACGTGGCGCAGGCAGCCTCCTTTTTTCTGGATGCGCGCAGCGGTTTCGTCACCGGCCAGGTCTTGTATGTGTGCGGCGGAATGACCGTCGGCGTCGCAGGGGTCTGACATGAACAGGGTCGCTGACCATCAAAAAAATGTCGCCATCGTTGGCGCAGGCAGCATCGGTGTTGCCTTCGCACTGGTGTTCGCTCGCGCCGGCTGGCAGGTAAGACTGCACGACCCGGACCCGCGCGCCGTTTGCTGGTTCCGTCCGAAATGATCGAGCGCGTCAGCGCCTTGCAGGAATTCGGCTTGATCGATGCGGCGCCTGCAGTTCTGACGGCGCGCGTGACGCTGGTCGCCGAAATGAGCACTAGCGGACATTGCATAAACCCGTCGTTCCCGTGCAGGCGGCAATGACGGTGCTTTCAAGTTTGGCGTTTTTTGTTCGTCATTCCTGCTAGTGAATTTTTCTGGTCTCGTTAATGAAAGGAACATCATGCTATTTCACGTTCGCATGCAGGTAAATATCCCCGATGCGATGCCAACGGAGCGCGCCGATCTTCTGAAGTCCAACGAAAAAGCGCTGGCGTTGAAGTTGCAGCAAAGCGGCAAGTGGCGCCACCTGTGGCGCGTGGTCGGCCAGTACGCGAATATCAGCGTATTCGATGTGGAGAGTAACGATGAACTGCATCAGCTGCTCTCGACGCTGCCGTTGTACCCGTTCATGCAGATCGAAGTGACGCCGCTGGCGCAGCATCCGTCGGCGCTGGCTACAAACTAATCAGGGAGCACGTAATGCCATACATGATAGAAACCTGGGACAAGCCGGATCATCAGCAGCTGCGCAAGCAAACCCGCGATGAACACTTGCACTACCTTGCCACCCACGCCACCCAATTGCTGGCCTGCGGCGCCAAGCTCAACGATGACGGCAGCGATGCCGGCGGCGGCATCTATATCGTCGATGTCGACACGCGCGCAGCGGCCGAAGAATTCATCGCCAACGATCCATTCTCGCGGATTGATCTGTTTGCGCAAGTGCGCATCACGCGCTGGCGCAAGGCGTATGTGGCAGGTCAGAATTTTCTGTAAAAATTAACCGAGGTTAACAATCACCATGCCCTACGCCGACCTTCCCGATGTCCGCATCCATTACCAGCTTGAAGGCGACGCCGCCAAGCCGGTGCTGGTGCTTTCCAATTCGCTCGGCACCACACTCGATATGTGGGCGCCGCAAGCAACCAAGCTGGCCGAGCATTTCCGGCTGTTGCGCTACGACACCCGCGGCCACGGCCAGTCGCAGGTCACGCCAGGTCCTTACACCATCGCGCAGCTAGGTGCCGACGTGATCGGCCTGCTTGATCATCTCGGCATTGAGCAAACGCATTTTTGCGGTTTGTCGATGGGCGGGATTACCGGCATGTGGCTGGCCAGCACACACCCGCAGCGCATCAGGAGGCTAGTGCTGTCCAACACCGCGAGCCTGATCGGCCCGCCGGAAAACTGGACCACGCGCGCCGAGAAAGTATTGGCCGACGGCGTCGCATCGATTGCACCGGCGGTGGTCTCGCGCTGGCTGACTCCGGAGTTTGCACAACAGCATGCGCAGCAGGTGGCGCAATTGAAAGCGATGTTGAGCGCGACGCCGGCAGCCGGTTATGCGGCCAGTTGTTGTGCGGTGCGCGATGCGGATTTGCGCGAGGCGCTCAAGCTCATCACGGCACCTACACTGGTGATCGGCGGCAGCGGCGATTTGCCGACGCCGCCCGCTGATAGCGCCTATCTGGTGTCGTCGATTGCAGGAGCCAACTATGTCGAACTGGAAGCGGCGCATCTGTCTAACTTGCAGCAGCCAGAGCGCTACACGGCGGCCTTGCTGGCTTTTTTGCAGCAGTCGGATTAGGACTGATTGACCAGACAAATCCAACCTGGGAACCAGTAGCCCGGACGATGATGAACTACTACCTGATCGTCAAAGCAATGCTTCACCGAACAAGACCGCCAAGCTACACCCGCGCATATACGTCAATATTAAATGGTGCATTTCAATAACGGACCTTGAAGGACGGGCTGTCCTCTGGCCGAGTTGTCCGTCAATCGCAATCAAGGCTAGTTGAAAAAGTCGTTGAATGCATGTCGACGCGTTACTCAATTCAGGTCGTTACAGATATCGGTTTTATTTTGGGACAGCGATGCCGTTTTGAAAGGGGGCATCGATTCCATTAACGTCGACTTCACCGTCATTGAAAATTGCCAGTTTAGAACTCCTCCCAGTCGGCGCTGCTTGTGATCGGTACAGAAGCAAGCTTCGTAACTGGAGCACGCTTTGCTACTAGGGAGCGCGCTGTAGGCTTTGCTTGAGCTTGAGCTGAAAGAGGTTTAGCTGAAGCGCGAGATACCATTACTTCGTTGCTTGTCTCGCCGCTCAGTTTGAACACGCTGACCGTGTTGGCCAGTTCGGCCGATTGATCCTGTAGCGATTGGGCCGCTGCTGCGGCTTCTTCGACCAGCGCGGCATTTTTTTGCGTGACGTCGTCCATCTGCGTGATGGTCTGGTTGATCTGCTCGATGCCGACCGTCTGCTCGTGGCTGGCAACGGTGATTTCGCTGATGATGTCAGAGACGCGTTTAACGCTATCAACCACCTCTACCATGGTCGCACCTGCCTGATCGACCAGTCTGGAGCCATTGTCGACCTTCTCGACCGAATCATTGATCAGGATCTTGATTTCCTTGGCCGCTGCGGCCGAGCGCTGCGCCAGATTGCGCACTTCCGACGCCACTACCGCAAAGCCGCGTCCTTGTTCACCGGCGCGGGCCGCTTCGACAGCAGCATTGAGCGCCAGGATATTGGTCTGGAAGGCGATGCCGTCGATAACGCCGATGATGTCAGCAATTTTGCGCGCCGAATTATTAATTGAGCTCATGGTCTCAACCACCTGCGACACCACATTGCCACCCTTGAGAGCCACTTGCGAGGCCGACTTCGCCATTTGATTGGCCTGCTTGGCATTATCGGCATTTTGCTTGACTGTTGAGGTCAACTCTTCCATTGAGGAGGCGGTCTCTTCGAGCGATGCGGCCTGTTGCTCGGTACGCGATGAAAGGTCCATGTTGCCGGCGGCAATCTGACTTGATGCAGTGGCAATGGTGTCGGTACCGGTGCGTACTTCGCCAACGATCCTTACGAGGCTACTGTTCATGTCTTTCAGTGCTTGCATCAATTGACCTGTTTCGTTGGTGGAGTCGATCTGTATGTCCGAAGTAAGGTCGCCATCCGCTACTCGTCTGGCCATCCGGACTGCTTCACTGATCGGCTTGGTGATGCTGCGTGTGATGGTGAATGCCAGAAGACTACCGACAGCGCACGCAACACCAACCAGAATTGCCAGCAGCAGACGTGTTTTCCTGTTGACCACAACGGCATCTTCGGCCGCGGACACACCACCATCGACATTGTATTTGCTGACTTTTTCAAGCGCCAATATTGCCTCATCAAAGGCGCTGCTTGCCAGACCATCGCTAATCTCGGCGGCATCTTTCTGTTTGTTGTCACGGCCAAAGGCGATCACTTTTTGCTGTGCCTGAATATAGACCGCCCAACTCTTTTGAAATTCTGCCATCAAGGTACGTTCGGCATCGCTGCCGACCCTGTATTCGTAAAGGCCAACGACTCGCATTGCGTCTTTGGACTCGAGGTCTATTTTTTCTTTATATTCAGACCGGTAACTGGCGTCCTCGGCGTGACTATACAATTTTACGCATTGGCAGGACAAATCCGTCCAGCTTGAACGTGGCACGGACTAAGGTGGATGCATATGCCAAAAATTTAACTTGGCCGCGCTAACGCGACAGAACCCCCGGAAGTCTCGTGCCACCGACGTGTCAAATTTTCGTGCAGCAAGCTGGTGCGTCAACCGGTCCACACATCATTTCGAGCTCAGCGCTTACTCGCTCGTCCGGCATGCCATATACCGGCGCAAAGCCACCACCGGGTGTTCTGAAGTTGGTCGTTTGTCCCTGATAGAGCCTTGCCGCGGTCCATTGGACATGTGCCTTATAGACGTAACTGCGCAGATCGAACTTCAGCGTTTCCGGACTGCTGGCGGTTCCAGATACCCTGGCCCCGGGCGCAACCACGCGTTGAGCAATGTAGTCGCCATCCAGGATGTCCTGCCACACGCGCTTCGTTAACTTATCGCCGCGATACGCCGCCCGTCCTCCATAGCCGGCTACTGGTTTGAAAAACAGCCCGCGCCGCTGGCTCCACAAGCGATCCGCTTTGTCGATCGTCACGCGCTCGGTAAACGGTACGTTGGCCACTAGCATGTCGATGACCGGTTGCGCCACGCCGAGTGACTTGAGCATTTCAGCATTGCTGAAAATCGTCAGATTATGCTTGTTGGCGTAAAGTGCATGCGCTCGGGGATTCGGGGTTAGCACGACCGCATCGGCGCAATAGGCTTCACGCAGCGCATTCGTGTCGGGGCCCTCAAGCATGAAGTCGGTAAGGCGGTTATAAACCAGGTCGATCTTGATGCTGCCGAGCCAAAGGGAGCCGTCGTGAAACGTCAGGCGCGCCGGGTCCGTGATGACGGTATCGATGCCACCGGCGGCAAAGAGCCGCTGAAACAGAAGAAATTCCGGATACAAGTACTGTTGCTGCGGATCGGTGTCAACAATGGCGATGGTCCGGAGCGGCTTATCTCCTTTTGCAGCCTCCCATTCGGACCGGAACATCTCAATGATGGTTTCTTCGAACTTGGGGCCAGAAACAATCGCTTCCTCGATGCCTGCGTTGCCGAGACAGCAGGTTCGATGCGCGCGCGCCATGACCGCGTTGAGCATGGCGCCGCCTGCATTGGTGTTGATTTCAATGAGGGCCAGGCTGTCGCCATCTGGATGAAAGTCGTATCCGAAAAATACGCCGTGCGCGCCGGTGGCGCTCCGCTGTGCAATGGCAGGTGCACTAGCTAGGACCAGCTCGCGATAGGCGGGCATAGCGATGACTGACTCGATCGCCGTCACAACGTCGCCGATCAGGTCGATCCGGCTCTGCGAAATGAATACGGGCCGTGCTGCGAACAGATAGGGGCAGCGCTCTTTCACCAGCTCGGCAAGCTGAACGTCTCCAAATTCGCCCGACAACGCAAGTTCCAGCGCGGCCGGATTCAGGCTGCTGCAAAAGCACGCCGCATTCAAGCGTTCCGCAGGAAGGTGATTTTTTTCCTGACCGGGAAATCCAGTGCCAGTGTCCACAATTTGTGTGTGTTGCATGTGCTTCCTTTACATGTCAGATGAATCAAAGTGTGGCCCTTCAGATCAATCGGCGGCAGGAGCAACCCAGCGCGACAGGTACCACCGCTCGAATCCAAAAACTGCGACTATACCGATCAAGGCATAGACAACAATCGCTGGATCGCTGGATCGCTGGATCGCTGGATCGCTGGATCGCTGTCGAGCTTCATCGCGGTGAAAGCAACCAGCACCACAGCGTCGAACGAAAGCGCCATCAGCAGCAATACCGCTGACGCCCCGATTTCCTTGCGTCGATAGCGGAAGACTCCCCCAGTGCACCATCATGTCCATGATGAGATAAAAGAATGCGCCTAGCGAGGCAATCTGGCCGAGGTCAAAAAACACCGCCAGCGCAGAGGCCATCACAACGGTATAGACCAATGTGTGCCGCTGGATCGGCCCGGACATACCAAAATGACTGTGAGGGATCATCTTCATATGCCCTATAAAGTAACTCGATAGAATCCCTTAAATTCCTACATCGCCGAAGGTGGTTGTTGCGCTGTTAATATTGCCGCGGCTGCGAGCACACCGAACAGCACCAGGCTTTCTATTTGCAACACTGTGCGCACATGTTTCTGAGCCTGCGGCGAACGGACGGCGGCGGGCAGACCGATATATTTGTTGTAACCGCCCAAAACGATGGCGACCACTACCAGCGCGATCTTGACGAGCAGCGTGATGCCATAGCTGGTGTCTTGTAAATTCTCCAGCGTCCCTACCCGGAGCCAAGAGTTGTAGAGACCTGAGGCCGCAATAGCGATGACAGCGTACATCGCAGCGCGCGACATTCGTTCGAGGTAGTAACGGTCATCGATGTTCAGTTTGGCGCGCGTCGCTATGCTTAGCACCTGCCAGCCGGACACGGCGACGACGCCGGCCCAGAGTCCGATACTCCATAGGTGGACGGTTTCTACCGCCATCGCGATCGACCACAACCCTGCTTCGCCGGCATGTCCCATTGATGCCCGCGTCGCAGCGAAGGTTGCCAGCAAGATGAGCACCGCAAAACGCTGACTGCGATGATGATTACTGGGATACAGGCGTAAAGCGAAAATGAGCGACATTAACGCGACGGTCAGGGACCCCGCGTGCCCGTAATCTGTTGCTGAAAGCATCGGCCAGAGCATCGTGCCCGCCGCGATCAGCCCGCTGCCCGCCATGACCGCCGTGGCAGCCCAGAGACTGGCAATGCAACCGACTAGTGACAGCCCGGCGGCAACGGTATCAGGCCAACGCAATGGGGACTGGACATCGCTGTTGGCCGTTTCACCAGATTGCACCCAAAGACGCGCGAACCATGAACCTACCAACCAGGCGAAGCCACTGTTGAGCAGCAATGCCGACCCCGTTTGTACCAGCCCGGTTGGGTCCATTTATTTCACCGTGAACTTGAAGTCGCCTTTACGACGATGACCATCGCCGCCGACAGCGACCCAGGTCACGCTGTACGCGCCAGTGGACAAAGTGGGAACGTCTACCCGCATGATGGCCGGGTTGGTCTCGTCGACGGTGGCCTTGCTTGTCGCGACCGCCTTGCCCTCGCCATTCGTCAACACGATGCTGCTGAATGTGGCTTCGACTTTTTCATTAACCGTGAGCATGATCTCTTTCGGCGCCATCTCGAGAATCGAACCAGCTACGGGATCGGAATTTTTCAAGCCCGCGTGGGCCGCAGCAAATGGACTGGCCAATATGGCCGCTGCCATGGCGGAGGCAACAAGTATTGTTCGGAGTGTTTTCATCTTCTTTTTTCCTTTATTTAATTATTAAGGTGTGGGAACAAACCAGTCGACCACGTCTTTTCTGGAAGAGGGACGTTGTGCCGAGCACAATGTCTGTTCTGACTTTTTCAGTCGGCCAGCGCCCAAGGTGAGAAACAGAGCTCGGCAGCAGATGTCATGGTGCGCGTTACTCCACCATTACTTTGCCTGTCATGCCCGCTTCCATGTGACCGGGAATCAGGCAGGCAAAATCCACGACGCCGGCCTTGCCGAACTGCCAGACTATCCCGCCGCTTTGTCCCGCGTTAATCGTGACCATGTTCGCCGACGCATGCTTCATGCTCGGTATTTTGCGCATCATCTCGGCATGCTCCTTGAGTTCGCTCATCTCCCCGATCACCATCTCGTGTGTCATCGTGCCGGTATTCTTGATGAAAAACCGGATCGTTTCGCCTTCCTTGACCACGAGTTTGCTGGGAGTGAATCGCATCGCGTCATTCATCGACAACACGATGGTGCGGCTGACCTTGGCCGGATCGCCTGCCTCGCCTGATGCCGATGCGATCGCCTCGTGCTGCATGCCAGCCATGCCGTGCTCCATCCCGTGTTCCATGCCGGGCATGTTTGCATGCATGTCGGCCATGGAGCCGGCTTTGTGGTCCGCTGCGAAGGACAATACGGGCAATGTGCTCAATAACAAGACAGACAATAATTTATTCATGAGAAACCTTTTAAAATTACGCCCGCTCTGCGTCGAGCGATGGCGCTGATGTCAATGAAAACGGGAAAGATCAGAACCAGACGCGCACGCCGGCGACCCAGCGCGTTTCGGCGCTCGGCTCGAACGCAGCGCGGGCTAGTGCTTTTGTTTCACCAAACTTGTTGCTGTGTTCAACGCCAATATAGGGGGCAAACTGGCGGTTGATTTCATAGCGCAGTCGCAGGCCAGCGGTGCTGCTGGAAAAACCGCTGCCGATGTCGCGCTCGACATCGCGCTTGCCGTAGGCGTTGATGCCCAGACTGGGTTGAAGGACCAGTTTTTGCGTCAGCAGCAGGTCATATTCCGCACCCAGCCGGAATGCTGTTCTGCCGCCATCGCCGACGTACAGCGTCGCGTCGACGTCGAACCAGTAAGGCGCCAGTCCCTCGACACCCAGGGCCAGCCAGTTGCGACTTGGGCCGACGCCAGCATCATGCCGCACGCCCAGTTGGGTATCCCAGAATGGCGTCAGTGCGTGTCCCCACAACACTTCGGTGCGCGCATCCTGGAGTTTTCCTTTGGCCACATCGCCTTCGGCCTTGATCACTAGCCGGTCGTAATCGCGCCCGAACCATGCCTTGACATCGTAAGCGGTGCCGTTGCCATGCATGCCGCGCTCAAGCCGATTGAACGCTACGGACATGAAACTGTGCTCATCCGCCAGTCTGAGTTGGCGCGGGCCAGCCAACGCATATTTACCGGAATCAAGGGTAAAGCCATCGGCGTATTCATGGGCACTGCGGGTACTGGCCGCGGCAGGGGACTGCATGTTGCCGTGATCCATGCCGGGCATAGCCGGGGTTGCCGGCGACATGTTGCTGTGGTCCATGCCGGGCATGACCATGCCTTTGGTCTCGGCGGCAACAGCATTACCTGCAGTCGTGACGTCGGCTTTGTCCGAGGTTGTCTGGGCCAGTGCCGGGATGGCGCTAAAACTTGCCAGCGCCAAGGCCAGCCATTGCATCCGTATTTTCATTTTTTTCCTTGAGAGGCTGTTTATTTGGTTCATTTTTTATGCCACCACGATTTCGCGGAACATACCCGCATCCATATGGAAGGCGAGGTGGCAATGCCATGCCCACCGGCCCAAAGCATCGGCGGTAACCAGGAAACTGATGCGCTGCGCAGGCTGTACGGGGATCGTGTGGCGTCGCGCCTGGAACCGTCCATCCGGGCTTTCCAGTTCACTCCACATGCCGTGCATGTGCATTGGATGCGTCATCATGGTGTCATTGTGCAGAATGACACGTAGGCGTTCGCCATAGCGGAAATGGACCGGTGTCGACTGGCCGAATTCGAGACCGTCGAAAGACCAGGTATATCGCTCCATGTTGCCAGTCAGGTGCAACTCGATTTCCCGTTCCGGGCCGCGAGAATCCAGCGGCCCGCCAATGGTGTGCAAATCAGCCAGCGTCAGTACACGGCGTCCATTGTTGCGTAAGCCGACACCGGGATCATCAAGGTTTGTCCGCGCCGTGTCGACCCGCGCATCTGTGCTGGGGCCATACTCGGTGCTGGCGTGGCGGGCCCGTTTGCTGGGCACTGCCAGCGAACCTGCCATGCCGGCCATCGCACCGTGGTCCATGCCTGCCATGCTATCTTGGTTCTTGCCAGCCATACCGCCGTGATCCATACCAGCCATGCCAGCCATGCCGCCCATATCGCCCATCATGTCCTTCATCGACAGCCAATCCACTTTATCCAATACCGGGATGGCAGCCGTCAGTCCTGAGCGATTTGCAAGCGTGCCCATCGCGTAACCACTGCGATCCATCGATTGTGCAAACAGCGTATAGGCATCGTCCTTCGGTTCGACCAGCACATCGTAGGTCTCACCCGGACCGAAGCGGAATTCATCCACCGTTACTGGTTCGACATTACTGCCATCGGCTTGCACCACTTGCATCTTCAAACCGGGGATGCGCACGTCATAAAAAGAGTTTCCGGCACCGTTGATGAAGCGTAGACGCACCCGTTCGCCGGGATTGAACAGGCCGGTCCAGTTACCGGCGGGTGTCGTTCCGTTCATCAGGAAGGTCAGCGACGTCGCCGACAAGTCGGCCAGGTCGGTCGGACTCATGCGCATCTGATTCCACATCTTGCGCTTGTCAAGCGCGGCCTTGAGGCCATCCTGGGCTATATCCCGGAAGAAATCCGGCGCGGTCGGCTGGATCATGTTGTAATTATTGCTCTGGACTTTGAGCTTGGAATAGACGCGCATTGGATCTTCATCGGTCCAGTCCGACAACAAAATTACGTGCTCGCGGTCGGCTTTGACCGGATCTGCGGCAGCAGGCTCAACGACGATGGCGCCATACATCCCGGTCATTTCCTGGAAACCTGAGTGCGAGTGATACCAGTAAGTTCCGTTTTGCTCGACCTTGAAGCGGTAGGTGAAGGTCGCCCCGGCATCAATGCCGGTGTAACTGATTCCGGGCACGCCATCCATTTGATACGGCAGGATCATGCCGTGCCAGTGAATCGACGTCGGCCGATCCAGTTGGTTCGTGACGCGTATCGTAATGGTGTCGCCTTCACGCCAGTGCAGCGTGGGTGCCGGTATCGATCCGTTGATGGTGGTGGCCATGCGTGGATTGCCGGTGAAATTCACCGCCGACTCGGCAATGACAAGATTGAATTCTGTTCCGCGCAGCACGGGTGCTCCGGTGCTGGCCGGCGGCGTATCGCGCGCCCATCCGGGACCAGTCCATGACGCCATGCCGAGCAATACGCCGCCTGCGGCAAGGCCCCGTACAAAGCGCCGACGCTGCTGGTCGGGTGCTGCGGTAGATAAAGAAGAATGACTAAATGGAAATTGACGTTTCATGCGGAACCCTCGATGAGAACAAACAGATACCAAGGTCATTCATTGAAGGATCGTCACCGCAATGATTGTTGGCACCACTTGGAGCTAGATTAGTCTGCGGGTGCTGACGCTGGGGTGACCGATACATTACGGTGCGGTAATGTGTCGGTCATCTTTGTGCCAGCGTCTGCTGTCTATTCTTCCACCCAGTCCTCCATTCAGGATTTCGTGTGCATACGACGCGGTACCAGAGCCAAAATCAGATAACCGGAGTAATTAATGAAGCTGCTTGTCGTAGAGGATGAAACTAAGATTGCCGACTATTTGCGGCAAGGACTGACCGAGGAGGGCTTTGCGGTCGACCTGGCGCGCAATGGCCTCGATGGTCATCATCTGGCCATGACCACGCTCTACGATCTGATTATTTTGGACGTGATGCTGCCCGACGTGGATGGCTGGCGAATCCTGCAGTCGTTGCGCGATGCAGGCAAAAGCGTCCCTGTGTTGTTTCTAACCGCGCGTGACAGCGTGGCCGACCGGGTAAAAGGGCTTGAACTGGGAGCCGACGACTATCTGGTGAAGCCGTTCGCATTCTCGGAGCTGCTGGCGCGTGTTCGTGCGCAGTTGCGTCGGGGCAGTCCTGCGATCAATGCAGACCGGTTTCAGATTGCCAATTTGGAACTCGACTATCTTTGCAGGCGCGCCACGCGCTCGGGCCAGCGTATCAACTTGACCGCAAAGGAGTTCGCATTACTGGAACTGCTGGCGCGACATCAGGGTGAGGTGCTGTCACGTTCCTTGATCGCTTCCCAAGTGTGGGACATAAATTTCGATAGCGACACCAATGTCATCGATGTCGCTATTCGCCGATTGCGCGCAAAAATGGATGATGATTTCGAGCCAAAACTGATACACACGGTACGGGGCATGGGTTATAGACTGGACCTTCCTGATGAAGACTGAGCGGGCCCGTCCGGCTTCGCTGGGTTTGCGGGTGACTGCCTTCGTGGGCATCGCCACCATCCTGATATTTTTTTTCTTTGGCTGGATTGTAGTGCGATCTTTAGAGCAACATTTTGCCGAAATCGATGCCGGAGAACTTGGTATCGTGGCCGAATCCGTGCAGAGCGTACTGCAACAGCATGTACCCGGCAGTACGCTGGAAGCGCGGCTTGCAGGTGCAGTTGTCGGTCACCATGGCATGTATTTCCAGGTCCTGACAACCTCCGGACAGGAAATTTATTCCAGTCCCGGTATGGACCTGAGCGGGCAGGCTGCCAAGCTCAAGCCCGTGCTGCACATAGCCGCAAACATGCTCGATGTATGGGAGCAGGGCGGAAAACTGTATCGTGGCGCTGCGCTACGGTTCACAACCGGAGCTGCTGATGCGTCACCACAGCACTACCTTGTTGTCGTGGCAACCGCGATCGACAAGCATCTCCATTACATCGACAGCTTTCAAAAGACGTTGTGGCTGACCACCGCGGTCGTGTGCGTCATCGCATTGCTTGCTGCCTGGCTTGCGGTCTGGCAAGGCCACGCGCCGATACGCAAGATTAGCGCAAGAATGCGCGGCATTACTTCCACGCAATTACATGTCAGGCTGGCACCGGAAGAAGTGCCGATCGAGCTCGCCGGTCTGGTTGCGTCATTTAATGACATGCTTGGCCGGCTCGAAATTGGATTTCGCCAACTGTCGGATTTTTCCGCCGATATCGCGCATGAACTGCGTACTCCAGTTGCCAATTTGACGACCGAGACCCAGGTCGTCCTTCGTCAAAAAAGAGCTGCTGAACAATATCGGGAAATTTTGTACTCCAATCTTGAGGAGTTCGAACGTATGGGGAAGATGATCGCTGACATGCTGTTTCTTGCACAAACTGAGAATGGTATGGCCCGCCTGACGTTGCGCAACGTTAATCTGGCAGAGCAAATCAACGCTCTTTTTGACTATTTTGACGTCTTGGCAGATGAACGCGGTGTGTCGTTCAAACTGGAAGGAGACGCACACATGGTCGCGGGAGATCCCCTCATGTTGCGCCGGGCATTAGGGAACCTGTTGTCAAATGCTATCCGTTACACACCACGGGCAGGCGTCGTAAGCGTTACCTTATCGAACGAAGAGGGATGCACCGTGGTGCGCATCGAGAATCCCGGCGATACGATTGCAGAAGAGCATCTGTCTCGCTTGTTCGACCGTTTTTATCGGGTCGATCCGTCCCGGCAACGACAGCACGACGTGACTGGTAACGAAGGGGCAGGGCTCGGATTGGCCATCGTCAAATCCATTATCGAGGCGCATCAGGGAAGCGTGCGGGCAAGCTCCCATAGTTCAGTGATTACCTTTGAAATCATATTGCCAAGTGTGAAGTGAATCCTCAGAGCGACTCTGTAGTCCTAGTTCAATGTTACCGAGGATGTCTGTTTGACCCGAGCGCAAGCGCACAAGTCATTTGTCGATAGATTGCATGATGCGGGAGGCATTTTTTTGCCTGATCATCCATCCCAAGCCGTTGCTCCGAACCGCTCGGCCTGCTCAGGGTGAAGCTTGTAGGGCTGGCGCCGGGCAACTTTTGCAGCCTCTTTTCAATGTGAGTGCTGCAGGAGATACAAGTCATTCTGCTGATACCGATGGTCCAACACCACGGTGCCGCCGAATTTGCACCATGGGTCAGGGTTGGTTGGTTTTTGTGCCAGAAAATGCGAATCGGACGGAGGGGGACCCCTCGCCGCCTTTCATCAGCCTCAGCTGTCGAGACCGCGTTTCTTCTGCTCATATTCGTCGCGTTGGATTTCGCCGGCGGCGTAACGTTCCTGAAGGATGTCCAGCGCAGTTTTCTGCGGCTTCTTGTCGCCTCTGCCACCAAAACCGAGCATTCGTGCCAACAGTACGACGATGAAGACGATAACCAAAATACAGAAAATCGCCATGCCTATCATGCCAATGCCCATTCCTGCTCCCATTCCGGCCCAACCTTGCCCGTTCATCATGTTTGCCCACCTAACCGATCTTTTTTAAAAATTGTTGAGAAGACGCCGCTAATTAAATTGATTTCGATAATTTCAGCATCAGTGAACGCAATGACTTATCGCGCACTGAGTGTCCAAAAGTTGATTAAGTCAGCGCCTCTTTAAGAGGTATTTTTAAAAAAACGACATAAAATTCTCACGAAATGAGGAGATTCCCCGTTTTTGCATTCGCTGGCACTCCGCCCATCCGAGGGTGCGGTGCAACGGTCGTGCTTAGCGAAATTCAACTGGTCCATTGCTCCTCATTCCCCCTGTTTAGAGACCTTAGAGACGAATGGCAAAACAGGGGGGCGCCATGTTTGTTGCGCGACTTATTGCTTCGGTGGGCTAGTTTCGATCGCCACAACGGTCAAGGCGCCATTCATTTTTTCGGCGGTGAACCGAATTTTGTCGGCAGGTTTGACTTTTTCCAACATGGCCGGATCTTTGACCCGGAATACCATCGTCATGCCCTGCATGCCAAGGTTCACCAACGGGCCGTGCTTAATGGTGATTCTTCCGGTATTTTTATCTATTTTTTGAACTTCTCCTTCCGACATAGGGCTCGTATCCGGTGTCGGTTTGCCAACAACAGACGCGTCAGCTACCGTCGTGCTGCCGTCGGTGGCCGTTTGAGCTAACGCAAAGGGTGCTGACAGTGACATTAGCAGCGCGGCGGCGAGTAGAGGAATTGGTTTCATGATGAGTTCCTTTTTGGTGATTTGTGTTGTAGTTGTTTTTATTGATACCCATACGAAACGAATGCAGGGTGTGAGATGCCTTGAAATGTAATCGGTTTTATTTAGCGGGAACTTTGGCTTGGCGCTTCATTTTCGTCTCGGAATGGCCAGATGACCCGCGCTAGACCTCGAATATACCCGCCTTGCTGAATTTCCAGTCGGTATGCCTACTTTCCGGGTTCAACGGTAATGTGGTTCGCATGGACATGCTCTATCTCTGGAATTTTCTATGTCCTGAGACCTGATGTCCTACTTGCCATGCGCCGGGCAGGCGCGTTGGTCGCCGACGGTCCTGCAAAAGTAAGGTGCGCCGAATTGACACCCATACCGGTACCGGCGGTCAGCAGGGGACCATCTGGACATAGAAGCCATTTGGCTGCTTCGCGTAGCGGGTGGGTTAAGATGATCATTAACTTTTTTAGGTTGCAATTGTCGTTCAGCGCCCGCGGTTTTCGCGAAATATAGTGAGTTGATTTGGTATAGAAATTTCGCCCGGCGGCGTTACTGCGCCGTTTTGTGATGTCGTATAAATCGGAGCGCGACCGGTGGCTGGCAAAGTGAGTTTGCCGGGGACGGGTCGTGAGTCCGTACCGTTTGGATCCCGGCTACTGCGCTCTGGGTCGGCCTCGTTATTAACCGCCGGTATAGAGGTCGGAAGTTTGACCGTTCTGTACCGACTGAATTGCTTCAGCGCGTACAGCAGAACGGGTGCGCGGCGTTGCATTCGATGTCGCCGTTACAGGGTAAGTCGTGTTGCTGATAGCGAGCGTGCCTTGCTGACGGGCCATGAGGACCTGGTTTTTCACTTCGGTGCGGGTCACTGTCGATGGAGTGTTCGCCACTTGTTTCAGCCATTGCGAACCGGTTTCATCGAAGCCCATGTTGGCGGCCATTGCGCCGACCGAAGCGGCCGTCATCAGGGTACCTAAGGCGATAGTCATTGCAAATTTTTTGGTGTTCATCAGGTTTCTCCAGAAATTAAATTGATCGGTGCTTGTCTGGCAAACTTCTTCGTCTGCCTGACCATGGAGCTAAGTGTAGTCTCCGACCCCGCACACCAAAGTGACGGCGGCATTACAAAAACGTAATGCGAAGCACAGGTCTCCCATCGCATAAAAACACCCTGACATCGGACGATGTCAGGTAAGGGCTTACTTAGCGGCATGATTGCGCCGTTTCGTGATGACGCATAAATCAGCGTGCAGCAGGTTGCTGGCGAAGTGAATTTTCCAGAGGCGGGGGAGTGAGTCCATGCACTTTGGATGCCGGTTGTTGCGCCACGCGCTGGAGCTGATCAACAAGGTAGTCCTACGGAGCGATGTCGTGCAGATGGCGTCACAATTAAAAATGACCGGTCAGCGTACCGAACGGTCATTTTTTGTCTTGAAACGGTGGCCGCCATCGCGGCACTATCTCTGGTGATTATTTCTCAATTGCCGCATAGACCATCTGTTTGATCATCCGGCGATAGCCGGGCCGGCTCGGACCTGGTGCCTGCATCATTGCTACGACGGCCAAGTTCTGCTTCGGGTCGACCCAGAAGAAAGTTCCCGCCGCACCGGCCCACATGTACTCGCCTTCGGAACCGGCTACACCAGCCATGCCCGGCCCCTGTCGCACCATGAAGCCCAGTCCGAACGTATATCCGGGTACGCCCATCAGCAACTCGCCCGGACCTGGCGAAGCAACGACTTTGCTGCCGAGGTGGTCTGACGTCATCAGGTTGATCGTCGTCGGACTGAGGATGCGTTGTCCGTCAAGTTCGCCACCTCGTAGCATCATCACGGCAAAGCGCAGGTAATCGCTGGCGGTCGAGACCGCACCGGCACCGCCCGATGCGTTAGCCGGGGCGATTGTTACGTCAAGGACCTTGTTGGGTGCGCCGGTCGCCGGATCGATGGCCAGCGGCTCGGCAATCCGGCCGATCTCCTTTGCGGGGACCTGAAAGCCGGTATCGACCATCTTCAGCGGCTTGAACAACCGTTCATCGAGATAAGTGGCCAACGGCTTTCCGCTGGCACTTTCGACCACCCGGCCGAGAATGTCGACCGACAGGCCGTATTCCCAGGTGCTGCCGGGCTGAGTCGATAGCGGTGCTTTGGCGATGCCGGTGACTTCCTGCGCAGGGGTCACTTTCCGATGGTCGAAGTCAGTACCTTTGTCCTCGTACATGCCGGCGTCGATATACGCCTTGCGGATGACCGGGTTTCGGGTGATTTCGCCATAAGCAATGCCGGAAGTGTGGCGCAGCAAATCCTGCACCGTGATTGGCCGCGTCGCCGGCACGATGCTGTAGGTGACGACACCTGCCGCATCAGTCTGGGCCACGCTCACGCCCATTTTTGCAAACTCGGGCAGGTACTTCGACACCGGGTCGGTCAGCTGTATCTTGCCGTCTTCGACTAGCATCATTGCGCCGACCGACGCCAACGGCTTGGTCATCGAGTAGATGCGGAAAATCGCATCCTGTCGCAGTACCTTGCCAGCGGGCTTGTCCTGGAATCCGATGGTTTCCGAATACGCGAGTTTGCCGTTACGGACGATCATCACGACGGCACCCGGAATTTTTCCGTTGTCGACTTCGGCTTGCAGTCCTGATTTGAGTGCGGCCAGCCTAACTGACGACAAGCCGACTTCTTCTGGTCGGGCAGTGGGTAAGCCTTGCCCGATCGCCAATCCGGTTGCGGCTGCCAACAGGAGTCCTAGCGCGCTTCTGAGTAGCTGGTGATTCATCGTGTCTCCATCATTGTTGTTTTAAGGAGACGTGAGTATAACGAGATAATTTCCTGTCAGTAGCAATATGCCACCTACCAGAAAGGGGCGGCTGCGGCTGCGGGCGCCGTCCTGTCAGCTTAAAAAGTCGAGCCCGGCTGCTGCAGGAAAGCCGCTTCCTCGACCGTGCTTGCCCGCCCGAGAATCGTATTGCGGTGCGGATAGCGCCCGAAGCGCTCCAGAATCTGCCGGTGGCGACGCTCGGAGTCCAGTGTTTTCTCGAAGCCGGGACGCACAAACCATGGCGCGTAGGCGTTGTGTACCACCAGGGACTCGCTGTGCATGATGGGCATCAGCAAAAAAGACGCTTTGTCTGGCTGCAGCTGTTCGACCGCACCTGCAGCGATTGCCTCTTGTGCCAATGCCAGGGCCTGAGGATCGGCGGAAAATGCCGATGCCTGCGCGCGATAAATGTTGCGGGAGAACTGATCGAGCACCAAAATTTCAGCGAGTCTGCCGGGTGCATCAGCACGCCAGGCAAACAGTTCTCCGGCGCGAGCGGTGCTTTGGATTGCGCGAAAACGGTCTGCAACCATCGCGTCAAAGCGCGGATCCTTACGCCACCATTGCGGGGGATCGATTTCGGTAAACCAGAAATTGAGGATAGTGTCGGGATTCATGCATCATCGTAACCGGAATGGAGGAGGCCGATGATGCCAGTCTACTTGCTCGATTAGCGACTGACGTATCACTTGGGCGGTGAGCGCCGTTGCGGGCGCGTTCGATCTTTTGAAGTCCACCAGCGCCACGCCGATGGCAACTTCCGACGACAGAACGCCATCGTGCTTCTAAGGTAGCCGCTTGGCGCGCAGTGATAGACCCAGACTCGGACAGGAAATCAAGGAGGCACCATTGCCAAGGTTGAAGCTAAGGCAATCCCTCGGCGTGTAACTGGATGGCTTCGAGACTTGCACGCAGGTATTCAGTTCAAGATCGTAGACGACGACGACCGCTTGACCCAGGCAGTTGTCAATGTGGTGATCGAGGATCAGGCAGAAAACACCATCGGTAGGGAAAACGTCGAGAACACGATTTAACTCGTGTTCGATAAGCAGTCGACGACTGAACAGTTTGAAAAAAGTCCGCTTTACGCATTGCATGGTCATCAACGACTCCGAAACAACTTGGTATGAGATTATCCGACAAGGTTAATCGTATAAAGGGCAGGGCAGCGGTCCTGGTGCCTCGTTTTAAAAAATAACCGAGCATATTTTGTTCTAGCGGTGATGTGTTGTGGCAGTCATCACTGGCGTTGGCAATACGCTCTGCAAACAGGTACGCTTCACGCCATGTGCGCCAACTACCAACCCCCGACTCGAGCCGATCTTCAGGATTATTTCGGTACCACGTTGCCCGTCGGTGTCGATCTGCCAGAGGCGTATCCTGGGTCGCTGGCACCGATCATCCGCCGCGTCCGTGACGCAACGGATCAGCATTCCCAAAGTCGAAGAGCTGACCTGGCGATGTTCGGATTGGTACCGCACTGGGCGGAAAGCGCGCTGGCACGCCGAACCTACAATGCGCGTACCGAGACGGTCGCAACCAAACCGAGTTTCCGGGATGCCTACCGGCACGGCCGATTTTGCGTTATTCCGACGCATCCGTTGATGCGACGTTTTGTAAGCGCTCCATAAACCCCACCCTTGTCCCTCCGCGATGAATCCCGCACGCTTGCATTCCCAATCTGAGCGGAGTGAACATGAACAAGAAAGCGGAATTCTGGACGGCGCACGTAGCGGCAGTGAA
>JBLHLW010000008.1:0-83891 GCA_047621345.1 Minisyncoccia bacterium
TGCTGATTGTTGACAAGAGGCGTAAAATATCACGGATGTATTATCCGCCGGGTTAATAGACAACTTGCGAGGCGGCCTATAAATTTTGCTAAAGCGTCGCAGGCTCATTCGATTGGCCGCGACACGGTCACCGATATTGCAATTACAGGAGCCTGTTATGGCACATGAATACCTTTTTACCTCCGAATCTGTTTCGGAAGGCCATCCAGACAAAGTTGCCGATCAGATATCCGACGCGATCCTCGATGCAATCCTCGAGGTCGACCCGCAAGCACGCGTTGCTGCAGAAACTCTGTGCAACACAGGCTTGGTGATCCTCGCTGGTGAAATCACCACGCATGCCAACATCAACTACATCGATGTCGCTCGCGCCACCCTCAAGCGGATTGGCTACGACAATGCAGACTACGGCATCGACTATAAGAGTTGTGCCGTCATGGTCTGCTATGACAAGCAGTCACTTGATATCAAGCAAGGCGTCGATGAAGGCACTGGTACCGACCTCGATCAGGGCGCCGGTGACCAGGGTCTGATGTTCGGCTACGCTTGCGATGAAACCCCTGAGCTGATGCCGGCTGCCATTTATTACGCCCATCGTATTGTCGAACGACAGTCTCAACTCCGCAAGGATGGACGTTTGGCTTGGCTGCGTCCAGACGCCAAGTCGCAGGTGACGCTGCGCTATGTCGATGGCAGGCCAGTTGGAATTGACACTATCGTGCTATCGACCCAGCATGCGCCAGAAATGCAGCATAAGGACATCGAGGAAGCTGTCATCGAGATGATTATCAAGCCGGTGGTGCCGCAAGAATGGCTGGATGGAACGCGTTATCTGATTAATCCAACAGGGCGCTTTGTTATCGGTGGTCCGCAAGGTGACTGTGGTCTGACGGGCCGCAAGATCATTGTCGATACCTACGGCGGTGCTGCACCGCATGGTGGCGGCGCGTTTTCCGGCAAGGACCCCACCAAGGTCGATCGCTCTGCCGCTTATGCCGGGCGCTATGTTGCAAAAAATATCGTTGCTGCTGGTCTGGCATCGCGTTGCCAGATCCAAGTGTCGTATGCGATTGGCATTGCCAAACCGACCTCTGTCATGGTGACCACGTTTGGTACTGGCAAGATCAGTGACGAAAAGCTAGCGCAACTGGTGATGGAGCACTTTGACCTTCGTCCCAAAGGAATCGTACAGATGCTCGATCTTTTGCGTCCGATCTACCTGAAAACAGCGGCCTACGGCCACTTTGGTCGCGAAGAGCCAGAATTTAGCTGGGAGCGTACGGACCGTGCGGCAGCGTTGCGCGCATCGTCCGGACTATAACGATGAAGTCAGGAACGGTGCTGGAGGCGGCGTGCTTGAGATAGTCTGCAGACGAGTGGCTATCTTAGGCATACTCATGTGTCACGTCACGCTCTCTCTTGCCACGCCTTCGCCGGCGGCTAGCCAGGGGGCTTGGTGCAAGCGTCTGGCTGCACGATTGCCGGACGTGTCGACCGCAGCCTGTCAGGCTAGTAATCTGCAGCCTTCCGGCGGCATGTCTACTAATGGCTTTCCTATTTTGTCGCGGCAAATTTCCGCTGCTGACCGGGACGGGCACAAGCCATTGCGCGTCATGTTGCTAGGCGGGATACATGGTGACGAGCTGACGGCATCCGCAGTCGTGTTCAAGTGGCTGCAGCAAATGCACATTCCTTTGGCGCGAGAGTTCGTTTGGGATGTGGTGCCCGTTTTGAACCCGGATGGATTGCTGGCCGCCAGGCCCAGTCGTGTCAACGCCCGCGGTGTGGATCTCAACCGCAATTTTCCGACTCCAGGCTGGCAACAGGAAGCGCCACGGTACTGGGCCAAGACAACGGCCAGCGACCCGCGTCGTTTTCCCGGTAAAGGACCCTTGTCGGAATCGGAGACCCGCTGGTTGAAGACAGAAATTGACCGTTTCAAGCCTAACGTGATTGTTTCGGTGCATGCCCCATTCGGGGTGCTTGATTTCGATGGCCCAGCGCCGGTGCCGGAGCGATTTGGCCGATTGCAATCCAATCGCGTGGGTGTGTACCCTGGTTCGTTGGGTAATTACAGCGGCTTGCATCGAAACATCCCGGTCATCACGATCGAACTGCCCAATGCACAAGCGATGCCACCTGCCAAAGAGATAGACCGCATCTGGATCGATATGCTGACCTGGATTAAATTGAATGTGCAACAACCCAAAGAGTTGCCCCAAGCGCAGAAGCCGGCCGTGCGAGTGGCGACAAGTGCCGAAAAAAAAGCGAGCCAGAATTGATTTGCAGCAACTGAATATTTTTTTAATTACGTTATAATTCGGTCTCCAAGGAGCGTTGCAGCCGGACTTGCGTCAGCAAGCCGGGTCAGGCTTGGAGTCACCACCCCCGCAACTGCGCTCACGTTTCTTTTTTTCTAACGAAAGGAGGGCGTGATGAACGCCGCAGTGTTAAACCCTCAAGTCGCAGTACTCAAAGATTATTTCGTTGCAGACCTCAGTCTCGCTGAGTGGGGCCGCAAGGAAATCCGCATCGCTGAAACCGAAATGCCCGGTCTGATAGCCATCCGCAACGAATACGCGGCAGCGCAGCCACTCAAGGGTGCGCGTATCACCGGCTCCATCCACATGACTATCCAGACCGCCGTGCTGATCCAGACATTGGAAGCGCTCGGTGCGCAGGTACGTTGGGCTTCATGCAATATTTATTCAACGCAAGATCATGCCGCGGCCGCTATTGCAGCCGATGGCACGCCGGTATTTGCTTTCAAAGGTGAATCACTCGACGAATACTGGGAATTCACCCACCGTATTTTCGAATGGCCTGCGAACGCCGATGGCGAGCAGCATGCCAACATGATTCTTGATGACGGTGGCGACGCGACCCTGTTGCTGCACCTCGGTACCCGTGCCGAGCAAGATGCTTCTGTGCTGGACAATCCCGCTTCGGAAGAAGAAATTTGCTTGTTTGCGTCGATCAAAAAGCGTCTCGCTTCGCACCAAGGCTGGTATTCGAGCCGTTTGGCCAAAGTCATGGGTGTAACGGAAGAAACCACGACCGGCGTGCATCGGCTGTATCAGATGTTCAAGGACGGAAAACTGGCTTTCCCAGCGATCAACGTCAATGATTCCGTTACCAAATCGAAGTTCGACAATCTCTACGGTTGCCGTGAATCGCTGGTAGATGGCATTAAGCGTGCGACCGATGTCATGATCGCCGGCAAAGTCGCTGTCGTCGCTGGTTACGGTGACGTTGGTAAAGGTTCGGCGCAGGCACTCCGTGCTTTGTCAGCGCAAGTCTGGGTGACCGAAATCGATCCAATTTGCGCACTGCAAGCGGCGATGGAAGGGTATCGCGTTGTGACGATGGACTATGCGGCAGAGCACGCCGACATTTTCGTTACGGCAACCGGTAACTACCACGTGATTACGCTTGAGCACATGGTCAAGATGAAGGATCAGGCTATCGTCTGCAATATCGGTCACTTCGACAACGAGATCGAAATTGAGGCATTGAAGCAGTACACCTGGGAGAACATCAAGCCGCAAGTCGACCACGTCATTTTCCCCGACGGCAAGCGCATCATCTTGCTGGCCGAAGGTCGCCTGGTCAATCTTGGTTGCGGTACCGGCCATCCGTCTTATGTGATGAGTTCGTCGTTCGCTAACCAAGTCATCGCGCAGATCGAGTTGTTTTGCAACATTGACAAATATCCGGTTGGTGTTTATACCTTGCCCAAGCATTTGGACGAAAAAGTCGCCCGTTTGCAATTGCAAAAGTTGAACGCACAGTTGTCTGAATTGACCCCTGAGCAAGCCAGTTACATCGGCGTGCAACAAGCCGGTCCGTACAAGCCTGAGCAATACCGCTACTGATCCATCCCGGCTTCTTGCCAACTACCGCTTCGAGACGGCTTAACGGCCGGAGCGAGGCGGTTTTTTTAATTCAACACGGAATTTTCATGCGCCTGCTTGTCACCTGGTTCATCAATGCCGCTGCTCTGTTAGCGCTGCCCTTCCTGATGCGTTCGGTCAGCGTCGACAGTCTGGGCGCGGCACTAGTTGCCGCGCTGGTGCTGGGCTTGGTCAACACGCTGATCCGGCCTTTGCTTCTGCTGCTGACGTTGCCGGTTACCTTCCTCACTCTGGGCCTGTTCATCTTCGTCATTAACGGCCTGATGTTCTGGGGCGTAGCCCAGCTGGTCGGCGGTTTTCATGTTGCAGGTTTTGGTTCAGCTATTCTGGCCGCTGTTGTCTACAGCATTATTTCGTGGGCCCTGTCTTCCCTGATACTCGACAAAAATGACCCCTCCTGATTTCAGTATTGAATTTTTCCCGCCCAAGACTGCCGAGGGCGCCGAGAAATTGCGAGCCACCCGTACCAGGATGGCGACCCTTAATCCCAAATATTTTTCAGTGACCTTCGGTGCCGGTGGAAGTACCCAGCAAGGCACGCTTGATACGGTGCTCGCTATTCGCAGTGAAGGCTACCAGGCCGCGCCGCATATTTCCTGCTTGGGTAGCTCGCGCGCGCGCCTACGCGAAATTCTTGCCGAATACCGCGTCCATGGTATTGACCGGTTAGTCGCGTTGCGAGGCGATTTGCCGAGTGGCTACGGCGCAACGGATACCGCGTCTGGCGAATTTCGTTATGCCAGCGAACTGGTGGAGTTCATTCGTGCCGAGTCGGGCGACTGGTTTCATGTCGAAGTGGCCGCCTACCCGGAAATGCACCCACAGGCGCGCTCGCCATCGGATGATATGCAGCATTTCGTGCGCAAGGTGAGTGCGGGTGCTGATGCCGCGATTACCCAGTATTTTTATAACGCCGATGCGTATTTCCGGTTTGTTGATGACGCGCGCAAACACGGCGTGGACGTGCCCATTGTCGCCGGCGTCATGCCGATCACGAATTACATGCAGTTGATGCGGTTTTCTGATATGTGCGGCGCAGAGATTCCTCGCTGGATACGGCTCGCGCTAGCCAGTTATGGCGATGACACGGAATCCATCCGGGCCTTCGGACTGGATGTCGTGACAGCGATGTGCGAGAGGTTGTTGACGGGCGGCGCACCCGGACTGCACTTTTATTCGCTCAATCAGGCTGGCCCAACGATGGCAATTTGTCAGCGGCTTCAGCCATCGCTAGTCTGAGCTGCCATTCCGGTAGATAATTATTGAGCACCGAAAGTAACGACCTGAATTGACTTTAGATAGTTGCACTTGCTCCTATAGACCGCTACCCTGAAAAGGCTGTCAGTGCGCCCGACTCCGGAAGCCGCAGCGGGCGTGGTCACTGACCCGCCGGTAAAGGGTTTTCATGACTATCGTCAGTAGAAATAATGTCCGGATCAGTGGCCATGGCCAGCGGCCGATGCTCTTTGCGCACGGCTTCGGATGTGATCAGGTCATGTGGCGTTTTGTCAGTCCGGCATTCGAGCCGGACTATCGGGTCGTGCTGTTCGATTATGTCGGTGCTGGGTACTCCGATCTGGATGCTTATGATCCACAACGTTATGGCACGTTGGACGGTTATGCCCGCGATGTTGTCGAAATTTGCGAAACCCTCGATTTGCGTGATGTGATCCTGGTCGGACATTCTGTCAGCAGCATGATTGGTCTGCTCGCGGCAAAAGTGATGCCAGAGCGGATTTCCCAATTGGTGATGATTTGCCCGTCGCCGCGCTACGTCAACGACCCGCCTGATTATTACGGTGGTTTCGAGCGTGCCGACATCGAGGGCCTGCTAGACATGATTGATCGTAACCAGACTGGTTGGACCAGCCAGTTGGCGGGCATGGTGGCGGGCAATCCCGATCGCCCTGAATTTGCCGGAGAGCTTGACGCTAATTTCTGCGCGATGGATCCGTTAGTTGCGCGCCGTTTCGCTGCGGCGACTTTTCTGGCGGATAACCGCAGTGATCTGGCCGAGGTCAAACAGCCAGTACAGATACTCCAATGTACGCAAGATATCGTCGCGCCGTTGGCAGTGGGAGCTTACATGCATCGCCATATGGCCAACAGTACGTTGATGCAAATGGACGCTTTCGGACACTGTCCGCAACTTAGTCATCCGAAAGAAACAATCGCAATGATCCGTGACTACCTGACTCGTAGCAGTTGAGTGAACGATAAAATTGTAGACGCCACCACACTGGTCGGATTTGACTTGCAGCAGGCGCCGTGCGGCCTGTTTTTGTTCAGTGATTCACTATTATTGCTTTCTGGAAATAAGACGTTCGCCGATATGCTGGGCGTCGATCGGGCCGAGCTCACTGGCAAGCCGCTAGATCAGTTATGGCCGCCAGCGATGCGGTTGGAATTTCACATGCGTGTCATGCCGCTGTTGAGCATGAACGGACATGTCGAAGAAATTGCACTGGTTATGCTCGCGGCAGATGGTGCCGAAATACCGATATTGTTCAATGCGGTGCGGCGACTCCATGACGGTATCGCCGTCACCGAATGCGTGGTGATCCGGATGCGGGAGCGCAAGCGGCTGGAAGATGAGCTGTTCCGCGTCAGAAAAGCGACCGAACAAATTCCGGGAGCGATCTACCAGTTTATCCTCGACGCCGACGGGACTTCCCGGTTTCCGTATGCCAGTGAAGGAATTCGGCAAATTTACGAGGTCAGCCCGATGCAGTTGCAGCGCGATGCCAAACAGGCCTTTGCACGCATCCACCCGGAGGATCTCGGCCATATCAACGAAGGTGTCCGGATATCCGCGCAAGGGCTCAGTCCGTGGCATCAACAATTCCGGGTCAATTTGCCCCGGCAGGGACTGCGCTGGCTTGAAGGCAGCGCAATCCCTGAGGCGCGCGAAAATGGCAGCGTGTTGTGGCACGGTTACTTGGTCGACATCACTGAGCGCAAGGCGCTAGAAATTGCGCGTGCGATAGAGCATGAACGTGCCCGCGTGACCTTGCGGTCGATTGGCGATGCCGTCATAACCACCGACCGGTTTGGTCTGGTCGAGTATCTCAATCCCGTGGCGGAATCACTAACTGGCTGGCAATGCAATGAGGCGGTTGGCCAACCGGTCGACCATGTGTTTTATATTGTGCGACAGCACGATCGTGCACCTGCAAGCAATCCGGTGACGCGCTGTCTCGCAGAGGGGGCGATTATCGGCGCCACTCCAGACGCGCTGCTGATTGCCAGGCACGGTGCCGAATATGCTGTCGAGGACTCCGCCGCGCCAATATTCGGAGCGGATCGACGCGTCAGCGGCGTGGTGATGGTGTTTCGCGACGTCACGCATCAGCGCGTGTTACATCAGGAAGTCGAGCATCGCTCCCGTCACGACCATTTGACCGGCTTGCCGAACAGGCTGGAATTTGATCGCTTGCTGGCGCAGTTGTTTGTTTCGGCCCGTAACGGCGACGTCGAGCACGTCCTGTGCTTCATTGATCTGGATCGCTTCAAGGCGGTCAATGACAGTTGTGGCCACGCTGCAGGCGATCTGCTATTGGGGAAAGTATCGGATCTGCTGCGGCAGTGCGTGCGTACCTCGGACACAATAGCGCGCCTGGGAGGCGATGAATTTGCCATTTTGCTGCAAAAATGTGATGTGCCTGTTGCACAGCGGATTGCGCAGACCATTTGCGATCGCATGATCGACATGCGATTTCTGTTCGACGGCAAGCAGTTTGATGTTGGCGCCAGTATCGGACTGGTCTTGCTGGATCGGCATTGGACTAGTGCCGTGGAATTGCAGCAGGCGGCTGATCAGGCTTGTTTTGCGGCCAAAGCAGCCGGCCGGGGCCGCGTCTGTATCGGGGTTAGCTCCGGTTACCCAGCCATGGTGGGGCAGCAGTCATTGCCATGGGGCATTGTGCTGCAACAGGCGATCGATCAGGATCGTTTCGTCTTGTTCGCTCAACCGGTCTTGGCGCTGACCGATCATCCTTGCCAGCATGTCGAAATTTTGTTGCGTCTCAGCGATGATAGTCAGACATTGGTGCTGCCGGATGCCTTCCTGCCTGCTGCAGAGCGGTGCGGTCTGGCTGTGATCATCGATCGCTGGGTAGTGGCAAAGACTTGCCAGTGGTTGGGTACCGAGTCGGGCCGGCGCATCACGAGCGTGGGGATCAATATTTCCGGCGCGTCGGTTATCGACCCTGATTTTCACGAATTTGTTATTGATATGCTTGCGTCGATCCCTTCCGCGAAAATTTTTTTCGAGATTTCCGAATCGGTCGCCCTTGAACACACGGCTCAGGCGCTGGTATTTTTTGATGCGGTACACGGTTGCGGCGCGCAGGTCGGCCTCGATGACGTCGGCCGTGGTCTGACGTCGATGGCTTATCTCAAACGCATGCCAGTGGATTACCTGAAGATCGACGGCGACGTTGTTACCAGTATGGCGACCGATATGGTGAATGGCGCAATGGTACGCAGCATCAACGAAATTGGCCATTTATTAGGCATGAAAACTGTCGCGGAGGGGGTGGAAAGTGACGCTGTCCTGCAGTTGTTGCGCGCAATGGGCGTCGATTATGCGCAGGGATATCACCTTGGCGTGCCGCAGGCGATTTATTGATGCAGGCGATTTATTGATGCAGGCGATTGGCTAATCACCGTTCTCGATACCGCTTTCAGTAATTAGCGCCCGCAGCCGGATGTCGTGCGCTGCCGCCGTAAAATCACTGCGCGCGCAATCGAAGGCAATGCCGATCGTCGGGACCGATGGCAGCAACGCCAGCGTGCGGTCATACATGCCACCGCCGTAACCGAGGCGGTAGCGTTGCGCGCTCACACCTACACACGGAATCAGAATGGCGTCCGGCACCAGCATGTTGCGCCGCCCGTCCGGGGCCGGCACCGGCACGCCGAAGGCATCCGGCGCCATTGGCTGGCCGGGGGTCCAGGCAGCAAACAGAAGCGGCGTCGCTGGTCCCGATGTGATCGGCAAGGCCAGTTGCACGCCTCGCGCTGCCAGTTGCCGATAGGCGTCGGTCAGGTCGGGTTCGCCGCGTATCGGCCAGTACACGGCTAGCGTTGCCGCGGTGCTGCCAGCTTGCCAGTTCAGCAGATGTTGACTGATGGCCTGGCAGGCCTTGGCGCGGTTGCTGTCTGTCAGCGTTTTGCGCAAGGCTAGCAACTGCCCGCGCAAAACCTCCTTATGCTGGGCGAGGTCGGCTTCGGAGCCGCTGCCCCCCCATGCTATGCTTGGTTCCGTTCGGTTCATGGCAAGTCAAATTCGTCAGTGAGGTTGCAGAGGTATGTTTCAATTGAAATGGATAGCCGGCGTGGTACTCGCCGTTGCATCAACTGTAGCGATCGTGCCGGTTGCTCAGGCTAAAAGCCGCGTTGCCAGTTTCGTCAATGATGACGATGTGTTTATGGCGCTACGCGATGCCGCTCGCAGAGATGATGCCAGCATGGCCGCCGAGCTAGCGGATCGCCTGCCCAATTATGCCATTCCTTCCTACGTCGATTACTACCGCCTGAAACCACGTCTGTTGCAGGCCTCTAAGACTGAAATTCGCGCGTACCTGCGACGCTACGACGGCAGTGCGATCGCTGACCGCTTGCGCAATGACTGGTTGCTGATCTTGGGACAGCAGCGCGATTTCCTGACGTTCGACGAACAGTACCCGTTGTTTGCGCTCGACGATGATCTGCAACTGAAATGCTATTCATTGCTGTCGCGTGCAAGCCGGGGTGAGCAGGTGGCGGTTCCTGCGCGGGCTCTGCTGGTATCGCCCAAGGATTATGGTGAGGCTTGCTCGTCGCTGATTGCCTGGCTGGCACAGACTGGTCAGTTCACAGCGGACGACCTGTGGTGGCAGTTGCGTCTGGCCAGTGAAACTAGTCAGGTCAACGCAGCGCGCCGCCTGGCAAAGCTGGTGCCGGTAAGCGAAGCGGAGATCGTTCAGGCCATTGAAAAAGCGCCGCTGGTGCTGGCACGCGGCGTCGGCAAGTCCACATCGACGCATCAGTTGTTCATCATGGCGCTAGGTCGAGTCGCGCGGACTAACCCCGAGCAAGCCGCCAGCGCACTGAGCAATGTTGAGTCGCAACTGAACGCGGACGAGCGTGCACTGGGCTGGTCCCAGATTGCGTTACAGGCGTCACTCAAGCTGATGCCGGAAGCCACCACGCTGTACTGGAGCCGCTCTACCGGAGCCTCGCTTTCTATTGACGGATACCAATGGCGTACGCGGATGGCGCTGCGTAACGGCGACTGGAAACTGATTCTTCAGTCCATCGATGCGATGCCTGCCGATTTGCGGGATGATGCCGCCTGGATTTACTGGCGTGGTCGCGCACTGGCCGCCACCGGCGACGTTACAGAAGCACAAAAATTATTCAGATCGATCTCTGATCAGACTAATTTCTACGGCCAATTGGCACTGGAAGACTTGGGTCAGAAGATCAATATCCCGATGCCGGGAGCGCCCTTGAGTGCGCAGGAAATCATCCCGCTGGCAGCCAATGCGGGCTTGGTCCGTGCGCTCAAGTTCTTCGATATGAACCTGCGTTTCGAAGCGGTACGGGAGTGGAACTGGGAACTGCGCAGTCTGAATGAGCGTGAACATCTGGCCGCCGCTGAATTTGCGCGCCAGAGCAACGTGCTTGATCGCATGGTCAACACGTCCGATCGAACCAAGTCCGAACGCGATTTCACACAGCGTTTTCCGTCGCCGTTCCGCAAGTTCATGGTCACCAGCACCAGTGCGCTCGGACTCGACATGGCATGGGTCTACGGCTTGATTCGGCAAGAGTCACGCTTCATCATGAATGCACGCTCGCACGTCGGTGCTTCCGGGTTGATGCAACTGATGCCCGCGACGGCGCGCTACGTCGCCAAAAAAATTGGTATGACCGGCTTCGATCCGGATCAGGTAAATGAAGTCAGCACTAACATCGAGCTCGGCACCAACTACCTCAACATGGTGTTGGGAGATTTGGACGGTTCGCAGGCAATGGCCACTGCCGCCTATAATGCCGGCCCGGGGCGACCACGCAGTTGGCGCTCATCGCTGACGCGTTCGGTGGAAGGCGCCGTGTTTGCTGAATCGATCCCGTTTGCCGAGACCCGGGGTTACGTCAAGAACGTGTTGTCCAATGCGACGTACTATGCAGCCTTGTTCGAAGGCAAGCCGCAATCGCTAAAAGCGCGGCTCGGAATGGTGGCCCCAAAGGGGTTCGTGACCTCCGAGTTGCCTTGATGAACCCCTCTGATTCACTGAACGGATAACCTGTCATGACCATGCATCATTCGAACGTACTGGTACTTGGCGGCACTGGCTTTATCGGCTCGCACCTGATTGCGCAGCTGGTGGCCCAGGGTCGTCACGTGATCGTGCCGACCCGGCGCGCCATTCGCGCCCGACATTTGGCGGTTCTGCCGACCATCGAGATTGTCGAAGCCGATATCCATCAGGAGCAAGCGCTAGCAAAGCTGATGCGCCGTACCGATGCCGTCATCAATCTGGTGGGCATTCTGCACTCGCGTCCCGGCACCGGCGCGGCCCGTTACGGTCCGGACTTCGCAAGAGCCCATGTCGAATTGCCGATCCGCGTCGTTGCCGCGTGCGGCGTGGCCGGCGTCAAGCGCTTCCTGCACATGAGTGCGCTGGGTGCCGATCGCAATGCCCCATCGATGTACCTGCGCTCGAAGGCCGCCGGCGAAGATGCGGCGTTGTCGCATCCGGCGGTAGCCACGACGGTATTTCGGCCATCTGTGGTGTTTGGTGAAGATGATGCCTTTCTCAACATGTTTGCCGCGATGCAGCGCTGGTTCCCTGTCATTCCGCTGGGCGGTGCCGATGCGCGCTTTCAGCCGATTTACGTCGAGGATGTGGCGCAGGCGTTTGTCAATGCACTCGACAACCAGCACACGGTGGGCAAGGTGTATGAGCTCGCTGGTCCCGATATTTTCACTTTGCGCGAACTGGTGCAGCTGGCCGGACGCGCTTCCGGACATCCGCGTCCGGTGATCGGCTTGCCGCCGGCGCTCGCGCGCTTGCAGGCGAGGGTACTGGAACTGGCTCCGGGCGGGCCGGTCATGAGTCGCGACAACCTCGACTCCATGAAAGCCGATAACGTCGCGCGCGGGCCGATCGCACCCGAGCTCGGTATCACGCCACATGCCCTCGAAGCGATCGCTGTACGTTATCTGGGCGAGGCGGGTGCCCGCAGTCACTTCGACCAGTACCGTATTCGTGCCAAACGCTGATTTTCCTTCATCCACTTCACCCGGACCTCGTATGCAAGCTACCGAACTCGATCCTGCTCTGTCACAAACTCTGGATGTTGCCGGCAAAATGCCGTTGAAACTAGTGATCGCCAACAAGCGGTATTCATCCTGGTCGATGCGGCCATGGCTGGTGCTCAAAGCGTTCGGCATTGCGTTCGAAGAGGTCAGGATTGGTCTGGATCGGCCCGATACCTCGTTGCAGATTTCCCATTATTCGGCGGCGGGCCGGGTGCCAGTGTTACTGGCCGGCGAGATTGCGGTATGGGATTCACTGGCAATCTGCGAGTATCTGGCGGAACAATTTCCTGAAAAAACAATGTGGCCGACCGACGTCGCCGCGCGTGCGCTGGCACGTTGCATCTGTGCCGAAATGCATGGCGGTTTTACGGGGCTGCGCAAGGCGATGTCAATGAACATCGGCGCCAAATTTCCCGGCAAGGGACGCACGCCAGAGGCACAGTCGGATCTCGGTCGCATCATTGAAATTTGGGAAACCTGTCTGGCACAATCCGGTCATCATCAGTTCCTGTTCGGGGAATTCTCGATTGCTGACGCGTACTACGC
The DNA here is from genome assembly GCA_047621345.1 of Minisyncoccia bacterium. Classification (GTDB taxonomy): domain Bacteria; phylum Pseudomonadota; class Gammaproteobacteria; order Burkholderiales; family Burkholderiaceae_D; genus Actimicrobium. The sequence continues at coordinate 12,775 of JBLHLW010000008.1, forward strand.
GCCGGTCGTCATGCGTTTGCAGACCTACGGCGTGTCGCTAGCGCCAGCCTTGCAGGCGTATGCCGATCGGGTTACAGCCCATCCGGCGGTGGCACAATGGATTGCCGAGGCGCTGCTCGAGACCGACCGGATCGAAAAATATGACCTCTATCCGGATCTGCCGGCTATCTGACGACCGATGAAGATCTACACCGTTGGCGGTGCCGTGCGCGATGCCTTGCTCGGGTTGCCGGTCAAGGACAGGGATTATGTGGTGGTTGGTGCAACGCCTGAAGCGATGGTGGCGCTTGGCTACACGCCCGTCGGCAGGGATTTTCCGGTCTTCCTGCATCCGCGCACGCATGAAGAATATGCATTGGCACGCACCGAACGCAAGACCGCGCCGGGATACCGGGGATTCGTCTTCCACGCTGCCGGGGACGTCACGCTGGAGCAGGATCTGGCCCGGCGCGATCTGACCATCAATGCGATTGCACGGGCTGAAGATGGCACGCTGATCGACCCGTATGATGGCCGTGCTGATCTCGCCCGTAAATTATTTCGTCACGTCTCCGAGGCCTTCGCCGAAGATCCGGTGCGGATTTTGCGAGTGGCCCGTTTTGCCGCCCGATTCAGCGAGTTTTCTGTTGCGCCCGAGACCAACCTCCTGATGCAACGCATGGTGGCCACCGGAGAAGTCGACGCGCTGGTGCCCGAGCGGGTCTGGCAAGAACTGGCGCGCGGGTTGATGGAGCAACGGCCGTCACGCATGTTCTGCGTGCTGCGCGACTGCGATGCACTGGCGCATCTGCTGCCCGAAGTCGATGGGGACGCAGCGGTGATGGCGTTGCTTGATCGCGCCGCACAGCAGGAACTGACGCTGCCAGTGCGGGTCGCCATACTGTTGCACGATGCGGCCAACGGCGAGACTGCAGAGCGCACGCAACGGGCCGACATCATCGCGGCACGCCTGAAAATGCCAGGCGAATGTCGCGATCTGGCCGTCATGGTGGCGCGTGATGGCCGCACCGTGGCTGACGCGCTAGCGTTGCCCGCTGAGGCCATCGTGAGCCTGATCGAACGCTGCGACGGCTTGCGCAAGCCGCAGCGGTTCGATGAGATGTTGTCCGCAGTACGTTGTATTGTGCAAGGTGACGCGGCAAGTCCAAGCCTTGCCTACGCGCCAGCAGTCCTGCTCGGTGCCGCGCTGGCGGCAGCCCGCGGCGTACCCGCTGGCGTGATTGCCGCCCGTTTGGGTGCAGATCCGCAGGCCATTGCACAGGCTGTACGAAGCGCCCGCATTGAGGCCGTGGCGCGGGTTATCGGTGCCGGCAACCGCTCTGACGCCGCACCGCAACAGAATAACTGAGGCAGTTCAAGCCACACCTGAAAACATGGCCTACAATGCGTTGTGCACTGCACCACAGTCTGCGCATTTTTTATAGGAACCACCATGAATCCATCGGTTATTTCCGCACCCGGTCACCCTCAGCCTGACGCACACCCGGACATTCAACCGACCGTGCGTGTCAAAGAATTGTCCGAACGCGATCGCCGTCGCATGCTGATGCATTTTCTGGCGCTCGGCGAAAGCGACCGCTTGCTGCGCTTCGGCACGGCATTGCCCGACGAACTCATTACCCGGTATGTTCAAAAGCTTGATTTCGTGCGCGATACCCTGTTCGGCGTCTATGACAACGATCTGAGATTGATCGGCGTCGGTCACTTGGCCTTTGCGCCGAGGGATGCCGTGCCGACCGGTGCCGATGCGACAACCAAGGAACGGATTGCCGAGTTTGGTTTGTCCGTCTCCGATTCAGCACGTGGCAAAGGCGTAGGCACCAAACTGTTTGAGCGCGCCGCGATCCACTGTCGCAATGCGGATGTCGACACGCTGTACATGCATTGCCTGTCATCGAACCAGACCATGATCCGGATTGCCCGCAAGGCGGGCATGCAGATACGTCGTTCGTATGGTGAGGCCGATGCTTACCTGAAATTGCTACCGGCGAATGCGTCTAGCGTGATGCTCGAAGCGGTGCAGGAACAAGTTGCCCAGTTCGACTATGCCTACAAGGCCAATAACCGGGCGGCGATCAAGTGGTTGAATAGTTTTCTTCCGAGATACAAATAACGGTTGTCGAACAGCGCGTCAAAGCAGCGGCAACGCCGTGGTGTCTTTTATGCGCTGCAAGGCAAAGCTGGACTTGACGTTCAGGACCGCTGGATGGCGCAGTAATGTTTCCATCATGAAGTGCGAAAAATGCTCCATGTCTTCAACATGGACGCGCAACAGATAGTCCATTTCCCCCGTCATCGCATAGCAGGCCGCCACTTCGGGCCAGTGCCCGACCGATTCGGCAAAATCGCCGCGCGGCGAGCGGGTGCCTGTGAGAGGCGCCGCCGTTGCTGCATCGCTATTACGGATCAGCCGCACATTGACATAGGCCAGCAGACCAAGGCCGATTTTTTCTGGCGCCAGCAACGCGACATATTGTCGGATCACGCCGGCTTCCTCGAGTCGACGGATACGCCGCAAGCAGGGCGACGGCGACAAGTTGACCCGTTCTGCCACCTCCTGATTCGATAGCCGGCCATCGTTCTGCAGGATCGCCAAAATCTTGCGATCAGTCTTGTCTAACGGGATTGACGCCATAATTCACCTCGATAGCCGATATGTCCGCAATTTTATTGCGGCCTGCTCCGATGTGGAAAATTCATTCGCAATTTTCTGCCGTCGCGCTCGACCTATACTGGAGGTCAAACAATAATCAGGAGACAGCATGCAATTCCAACCTTGGGATAACCCGATGGGCACCGACGGTTTCGAGTTCATCGAGTACGCTGCACCGGATCCAAAAGCGCTGGGTGCGCTGTTCGAGCAAATGGGCTTCAGTGCGATCGCCCGCCACCGCCACAAGGATGTAACGCTGTACCGGCAGGGCGAGATCAATTTCATCATCAACGGCGAGCAGGATTCGTTTGCGCAGCGCTTCGCGCGCCAGCACGGTCCGTCGATTTGCGCGATTGCTTTTCGTGTCGATGATGCCGCCTACGCGTACAAGCGTGCCCTCGAACTCGGGGCCTGGGGTTTCGACAACCGCACCGGTCCGATGGAACTCAATATTCCGGCCATTAAAGGCATTGGCGATTCGCTGATCTATTTTGTCGATCGCTGGCGCGGCAAGACCGATGGGGTCATTGGCGACATCAGCATCTATGACGTTGACTTTGTCGCCATCCCCGGTGCGGTCGCCAACCCGGTCGGCAATGGCCTGACTTACATCGATCACTTGACCCACAACGTCCATCGTGGACGCATGAAGGAATGGGCAGAATTCTATGAAAATCTGTTCGGTTTCCGCGAGGTGCGCTACTTCGATATCGAAGGCAAGCTGACCGGCCTGAAATCGAAAGCGATGACCTCGCCGTGCGGCAAGATACGCATTCCGATCAATGAATCGTCGGATGATAAATCGCAGATCGCCGAATACCTCGACCTGTACCATGGCGAAGGCATTCAGCATATTGCCCTTGGCACCGACGACATCTATCGCACTGTCGAACAGATGGAAGCGCAGCAAGTGCAGTTCCAGAAGACGATTGCGGCCTACTATGACCTGATCGATAGGCGCTTGCCGGGTCATGGTGAAAACAACGATGAACTGCGTCGCCTCAACATTCTGGTGGATGGCACCAGCAGCGCAACCGAGCGTGAGTTGCTGTTGCAAATATTTACGCAAACGGTCATTGGTCCGATCTTTTTCGAAATCATTCAGCGCAAGGGTGATCAGGGTTTTGGCGAAGGAAATTTTCGCGCACTGTTCGAGTCGATCGAGCTCGATCAGATCCGTCGTGGCGTATTGAAAGATGAAAGTGTGGGGAAATGATATGGGTGCACCAGACAGCGGAATCGGACAGGAAGAATTTTTCAAAACGCTGGACGACAAGTCCGATGGCGGCAAACTGCGCGGCGATTATTCCGGTGCCGATGCACAGTACGTCGTGGCCCAGTCGTGGGATGCCTACACCGAGGCGCAGCATGAATTATGGCGTCGGCTCTACGACCGGCAAGTGCGCCTGCTACCAGGACGGGCCTGTGACGTGTTTATCGATAGCCTGAAAAAAATGGATGCCGCCGATGGTATTCCCGATTTCGCGCGCACCTCGGCGCAACTGATGGATGCGACCGGTTGGACACTGGTGGCCGTGCCGGGACTGGTGCCGGACTTCACGTTTTTCGAGCATCTGGCCAACCGGCGTTTTCCGGTCACGGTCTGGTTGCGCGAACCGGAAGAGTTCGACTACATCGCCGAGCCGGACGTGTTCCATGACTATTTCGGCCATGTGCCGCTACTGTTCAATCCGGTCTTTGCCGATCATTTGCAGGAATATGGCAAGGGTGGATTGAAGGCGATGCCGCTCGATGGGCTGACCAATCTGGGTCGTCTGTACTGGTACACGGTTGAGTTCGGCCTGATCCGTACCGATGCGGGTTTGCGCGCTTACGGTGCTGGCCTCTTGTCATCGGGTGGCGAGATTGAGCACTGCCTGACCAGCCCGCAGCCGCGCCGGATTCGCTTCGATGCCGAGCGCGTCATGCGCACTGGCTACAAGATCGATTCGTATCAGGAAACCTATTTTGTCATCGACAATTTCGAGCAATTATTTGCCGATACGGCGCCGGATTTCACGCCGATCTATGCGCGCCTGAAAGGGGTCGAGGCGCTACCCGCCGATACCTTGCTGGCTGGAGAGCACGATCAAACTGCGTAACCGAGTCGGCCCCGTGTAGAATAAAAAGTGACTGACGGTCCACAAGACCCGAAGAAGTCCAGACTGCGACACGATCGCATCCAAGAACATCATTTTTGGTACGGAGACAAGCATGAATGCACCCCTGAAACCAGAGCAATCGTTGGCACCAGAATCAACGACAACGGCCATTTCGCTGGACGACAAATACACGCTGGAGCGCGGTCGCGCGTTCATCACCGGTACGCAGGCGATGATCCGATTGCCGATGCTGCAGCGCCAGCGCGATGTGCGCGCCGGACTTAATACCGCCGGCTTCATCACCGGCTATCGTGGTTCACCGCTGGGCAGCGTCGACATGACCGCCGCCAAAGCCCAAAAATACCTCGATGCCAATCACATCAAATTTCATCCGGGTATGAATGAAGACCTTGCCGCGACCAGTGTCTGGGGTACACAGCAAGTCAACTTGTTCCCCGGTGCGCAGTACGATGGCGTCTTCGGCCTGTGGTACGGCAAGGGCCCCGGCGTGGATCGCTGCGGCGACGTCTTCAAGCATGCCAACATGGCCGGCACTTCAAAACATGGTGGTGTGCTGGTGCTGGCCGGTGACGATCATGCCGCCAAATCTTCCACCACCGCGCACCAGAGCGAGCACATCCTGAAAGCCTGTGGCATCCCGGTGCTCTATCCTTCTTCGGTGCAGGAATACCTCGACTACGGTTTGCATGGTTGGGCGATGAGCCGCTTTACCGGCTTGTGGGTGTCGCTGAAATGCGTGACCGATATCGTCGAATCGGGCGCCTCGGTAGACCTCGATCCGGACCGCGTGCAGATCGTATTGCCGACCGATCTGGCCTTGCCCGCCGATGGCCTGAACATCCGCTGGCCCGATGCCGTGCTCGATCAGGAAGCGCGGATGAACAACTTCAAGTGGTACGCCGCGCTGGCCTATGCGCGTGCCAATAAGCTCAACAAGATCATCTGGGACAGTCCGCATGCGCGGATCGGCATCATCACTGCCGGCAAGTCTTACCTCGATACGCGGCAGGCGCTGGCGGATCTCGGCATCGATGAAGCAGTTGCCCGCGACATTGGCATTCGGTTGTTTAAGGTCGGCATGACCTGGCCGCTGGAAGCGCAAGGTGTGCGCGAATTTGCGCAGGGTCTCGAAGAAATTCTGGTGGTCGAAGAGAAGCGCCAGATCCTCGAATATCAGGTCAAGGAAGAACTTTACAATTGGCGCGACGACGTGCGTCCCCGCGTGGTTGGCAAGTTCGACGATACCGGCGAATGGAGCAACACGCCCGGCATAGGCCACGGCGATTGGTTGCTGCCGGCAACCTACGAACTTAATCCGGCGCAGATCGCGCGCGCCATTGCCTCGCGCATCGGCAAGTACTTCGCCGGCCATCCGGTTGCGCAACGGGTGCAGGAACGCATCGCCTATCTCGAAGCCAAGGAAGCAGTACTTAAGGTCAGCAGCAAGCCCGATCCGGCCAAGGATCGCATCCCGCATTTCTGTTCTGGTTGCCCGCACAACACCTCGACCAAAGTGCCCGAAGGCAGTCGCGCACTGGCTGGCATTGGTTGCCACTACATGGTGCTGTGGATGGATCGCGAGACGTCGACCTTCACGCATATGGGTGCCGAAGGCACGACCTGGATCGGGCATGCGCCGTTCACCAGCGAACAGCACGTGTTCACCAATCTCGGCGATGGCACCTACTTCCATTCGGGTTTGCTGGCGATCCGTGCCTCGGTCGCGGCCAAGGTCAATATGACCTACAAGATTCTGTACAACGATGCGGTCGCAATGACCGGCGGTCAGACCGTCGATGGACCGATCGACCCTGGCATGATCTCGCGCCAGATTGCCGCCGAAGGCGTCGGTCCGATCATCGTCGTCACTGACGAGCCGGACAAATACCCGGCTGGTTATGCCTGGGCCGACGGCGTGACTGTGCGCCATCGCAGCGAGCTCGATGCAGTGCAGCGCGAATTGCGCGAGTGTAAGGGCATCTCGGCCATGATTTACGACCAGACCTGCGCGTCTGAAAAACGCCGCCGTCGGAAACGCCACGAGTACCCGGATCCGGCCAAGCGCGCTGTCATCAACGAGGCCGTTTGCGAAGGCTGCGGCGATTGCAGCGTCCAATCGAATTGCCTGTCCGTCGAACCGCTGGAGACCGAATTCGGTCGCAAGCGCCAGATCAACCAGTCGTCGTGCAACAAGGATTTTTCGTGCGTGACCGGTTTCTGTCCGAGCTTTGTCACAGTCGAGGGCGGGCAGTTGAAGAAGCCGAAAAAAGTCGCTGTCTCGAAAGAGCCGGAAAATACCCCTGCGATGTTGTTGCCGCAGCCGATACTGCCCACTACCGTCGTGCCGTACGGCATTCTGGTCGCCGGCATCGGCGGCACCGGAGTCGTTACTGTCGGTCAGATTCTGGCGATGGCGGCGCACATCGAAGGCAAGGGTTGCTCGGTACTTGACATGAGTGGGTTGGCGCAAAAAGGTGGGCCGGTGATGTCGCATGTGCGACTGGCCGATCATCCCGAAGACATTCACTCGACCCGCGTCGGCACCGGTGCCTCGGACCTCGTGATCGGTTGCGACGTCATCGTCGCCGCCAGTCGCGATGCCTTGTCGCGCATGGGCGAAGGGCGCACTTATGCGGTCATCAACTCGACCAGCACGCCGACGGCCGCCTTCGTCAAAAATCCCGACTGGCAGTATCCGGGCGATGCTGCCGAAACAGAGTTGCGCGCTGCCTGCGGCAATGACCGGGTCGACTTCGTTGATGCCGGCAAGATCGCCACGGCACTGATGGGCGACACCATCGCGACCAACATGTTCATGCTCGGTTATGCATGGCAAAAAGGGCAGGTGCCCCTGAGCGAAGCGGCGCTGATGCAGGCGATCACGCTCAACGGTGTTTCGGTCGACTTCAACAAGCAGTCGTTTGTCTGGGGGCGCACGGCCGCGCATGATCTGGCTGCGGTCGAAAAAATCACCCGCGTCAATGACACCACCGCGCACGTCATCGAGTTCAAACGGATACCGCATCTTGATGATTTGATCGCCACGCGGGTCGCGTTTCTGACGGCGTACCAGAACACCCGCTATGCGCAGCAATACCGCGACTTTGTCGAGCAGGTACGGGTTGCCGAGCAAGGCATTGCGGAGCCTGGCAAGCCATTGCGTCTGACCGAAGCGGTTGCAAAATACCTGTTCAAGCTAATGGCTTACAAGGACGAGTACGAAGTCGCGCGGCTCTACACCAACGCAGTCTTCACCAAAAAAATCGATGGTCTGTTTGAAGGCGATTACAAAATCAAATTCCACCTCGCGCCACCGCTGTTTGCGAAGAAGGACGCCCAAGGTCATTTGATCAAGCAGGAGTTCGGCTCGTGGATGATGCAAGCGTTCGGTGTGCTGGCGAAGTGCAAGGGCTTGCGCGGTTCGGCCTTTGATCCGTTTGGCTACTCGGACGAACGCAAGACCGAGCGCGGTTTGATTGTCGCGTACCGCCAGACGCTTGCGGCGCTATTGCCGAAGCTGACGCCGGTGAACTTGCCGGTGGTGCTTGCCATCGCCAGCATCCCCGAAGAAATACGTGGTTACGGGCATGTGAAGGACAGGCATCTGGCGGCGGCGAAGTTGAAGGAGACTGCGCTGATGGCGAGTCTGGATGCGCCGGTCGTGACAACGTTGTCGAGGGCACGTCAAAAGGCGTGATCGCGGCCGTTCGTGCCCACGCGTGCGAACAGAAAAAGCCGGCCAATTCCACCCCGTCACCAATGCGCACGCGTGGGCACGATAACCCCGTGCCCACCCTACGACGGCGGCGTTCGCAGTCCCTGTATCGTTACCTCATCCATCTCGATAATGATCGACATGTAGCTGTCGATCAGTTCAAGAAGAGCTTCGCGCGGTCCTTCTTTCCATGCGCGGCTGTCGTATAGGGTTTCCTGACTCTGTTTGGAATGGTCGATGCTGTCGTACGCGCGAATCAGGTAGTAGCTGCACTCGTCTTGCGGCGAGGCACGGCAGGCGACGACATCGACTGCCTGTTTTTTAAGCAGTGGCAGCATGCCTTCATGCATCCGCACATGAAATTCGTCGCGTTGGCCGGGTTCGATATTGTAGGTGCGTATCTCGACAAATTTATGCACAGGATTACCTCTGTCGCCGAAAGCCGGCATAACCGTTGGCGCGCAACGCGCAGGCCGGGCAGGTGCCGCAGCCGTAGCCCCAGTCGTGCAGGGTGCCGCGTTCGCCGAGATAACAGGTATGGGTGTCGGTGCGGATCAGGTCGACCAGCGCAGTGCCGCCCAGTGATTCGGCCAACGCCCACGTCGCCGCCTTGTCGATCCACATCAGTGGAGTTTCCAGTTTCAGGCGCGTTGCCATGCCGAGGTTGAGCGTGACCTGCAGCGCTTTCATCGTATCGTCGCGACAATCCGGATAGCCGGAAAAATCCGTCTCGCACATGCCGCCGACGAGTACGTTCAGACCCCGTCGATAAGCCAGCGCAGCCGCCACCATCATGAACAGCAAATTGCGACCGGGGACGAACGTATTGGGTAAGCCATTCTCAAGCATCGCGATCTCGACATGACTGGTCAATGCCGACTCCGAAATCTTGCCGATCAGAGACAGGTCGATGACATGATCGTCACCGATCCGGCGGTCCCAGTCGGGCGACTGCGCGCGCAGACTGGCCAGTATGCCGGGTCGCACCGTCATCTCGATCGCATGGCGCTGGCCGTAATCGAAACCGATGGTCTCGACGCGTTCGTAGCGTTGCAGCGCCCAGGCGACGCAAGTGGTGGAGTCCTGGCCGCCGCTAAAAAGAACGAGCGCGCCTGTGGGAGTAGTCATGAGGAATCCTTGGTGCGGTGAGAGGGCGCTGACGGTGTCGCCACAGTGGCGATAGAGCGGTGGTGGGTCTCAGGCGCTGATTATAAGTCGCCCACTTGCTGCTTGTCGCCGCCGACGGCAAAACAGCTTACTTTGAGAGGATGGAAAGCATTACTTACGGGATGCAATCGAGGGACTGCGTGGCATTTCTGAGAGGACTTCAGGTAGCAAGTAAAGGAGTTTTGGTTGCACTGCAAAAAAGGTTAAAGGCCGCTATATTCACGCATACAATCCACTTTTGCATTTAAGAAACATGTGGAGTCGCACTCTATTGCAGGCAACGATGAAACCATCTGCCTGACCTAAATGTTCGGCGTCCGACGTTTCAAAAACGGTACCATGCCTTCATTACCTCGTGATGTTTCTGCTGGTTTTACGCTCATCGAAGTGATCGTGGTCATTGCCATTGCCGCTATTTTGCTGGCGCTCGCAGTGCCTTCGTTTGTCTCGACGACCCAGCGTTTTCGTACGCTTGGCGAAATCAACAGCTTTACCCATGATCTGCAGTTTGCGCGTACCGAAGCAATCAAGCAGGGCGTGTCGGTGTCGGTCTGTGCGTCGGCGGACGGCGCAACCTGTCTCAATGCTAATACCTGGCACAAAGGCTGGATTGTTTTTACTGACGCCACTGAGACACGCACTGTCGACGCACTGCTGCGCGTCCAGACGGGTTGGACCAATACCGATACGTTGATTGCCGATAACGCGGTGTCGTCGTTGACGTTCAGTCGTGGCGGCTTCACGGTCGGTTTGCCTGGTACCGGTACTGTGACTACCACCCTGCATACGACACCCCTCAATAGCGCTGCGACCCGATGCCTGACACTCATTAAAACCGGACGACAGCAGGTCTTGTCGACGGGGCCGGGATGCGTATGAACACCTTGTTCCAACGTCATACTTCCCGGCGCGGTTTCACGCTGCTCGAAGTCATGATCGCGACGTTCGTCACCGCCATCGGTTTGCTGGGTCTGGCCAAGATGCAGGCACTGGCGGTATCGAGCACGCAAAATGCCGGTAGCCGTTCGCTGATCGCATTTCAGGTCGGTAGTCTGGTGTCGGCGATGCATGCGAATAAAAGCTACTGGGGATACGGCAATGCACCCGCCACTTTCTCGGTGAGAGGACTGGTCGTAACAGACAGTACCGGTGTACTCAATGCCAGCGTCAGTGGTGCTTGCTTGACCGCCACCTGCACGTCGGCACAGTTGGCGGCAGTTGATTTACAGGCCTGGGCCGCGAGTATGAATGGCCGCGTTCCTACCTATAGCGCGAACTTCAATTGCACGACCGCGATCACCGCTGCGGTCGGTTGTGAGATTTTTGTCAGCTGGAGCGAGAACCGTATCAGTATCAACAAGGCAACCTCGGGTGGTGCCGACGCCCAAGTGCAATCTTTCAGTGTGTACGCCAAACCATGACGGCGCACCTTCTTCGTCGTCATGCGGGCTTTACGCTGCTCGAGTTGATGGTATCGATCACGATCACTTTGTTTCTGATGGCGGGGATGCTGGGGCTGGTAGTGAGCATGAAGAGCAGCTTTACGACGCAGGATCAACTCGGTCGCACGCAGGAAAATGCGCTGTTTGCGCTGACCATTCTCGATACGATGGTCCGCCATGCCGGATATTTCCCTAATCCGGCCAGCAATACGGAAAGTGCCGCCATGCCACAGACGACCACCGCCAATGCGGATGGCTCCACGTATGCGCTGGGGCAAAGCATCACCGGATCGGCCGGCGCCGTTTCGGCCAGCGACACGATCACCGTGCGTTTTCAGGCGGCGCCTAATGATGGCTTGATGAACTGCGTCGGCGATACCAACAAGACCGGCAGTAATATTAGTTGGAGTAACACCTTCGCAGTCAATGCGAACAGCCAGTTGACCTGCTCGGTGAGTGCTGATGGCGGTGCGCCCGCTGCCCCGGTGGTGCTGATTGATAATGTGGCGTCGCTGCGCGTGTTGTATGGGGTGGATACGCTGAACGACAATAATGTCGACCGCTACGTTAGCGCCACCGACATTGGGTCGACCTATGCCTATACAAGCGTTCATTCGGTCAAGCTCAGTATCGTATTTAATGATTTGGTCAATTCGAATGCGGCGACAACGGCGACGTTGCCGGTCCTCACACACACGATCAATCTGATGAACAAGGCCTATGCGGAGGCGGTGCCATGAAGATGCCACGTCGCTATCTGCAACCGGTACGCGGTATTGCCCTCGTGAGTGCGATGCTGATCCTTGTCATGCTGACCTTGCTGGCGCTATCGATGTTCCGAGGCTTCGGCCTGCAACAAAAAATCGCCGGTAACGTACTGGAAAAATCGCGCGCGTTCGAAGCGGCGCAAAGTGCTTTGCAGTATGGCGAGTTCTGGCTAGCTGAAAATACAACGGCGTTGACCGGCGTCCCATGTGCGTCGACGATCACGATCTTGTCGGATGCTGACATGCGAGTGTGTGATACCGCGTTAGGGACGCCTACCGATCTGGCCAGTTGGGTTGGTGGTTCGACTTACACCCCTTTGGGCATGCAAGTTAAACCTGGCGGTGGCGCGATCGTCAACAGCAACAACAATGCTGATATCAACTACGCCACCTCTCCCGCATTGCATATCGCTTACCTCGGGCTCGGGCCCAATGGCACCGATGCGCTGTATGCCGTCACGGGTGTCGGTTATGGCGGTAGCAATACCAGTGCTGCGGTGGTGCAGAGCGTCGTTCGGCAAACCGCCAGAGTGACTTCGCTGACCGGACTATAGAGAAAGCAAACAATGACACATCTCAAAAAAAATCCTGTCAGCGCACTGTGGATATTGCCACTGGCTGGCCTGCTGCCATTGTCGGCATCGGCGCAACTCGTCGTTAGCGATACGCTCACGGGTGCGTCGTCAAGCTACGGCTGGAGCACCCTCAATGGCGCTTGCTTAACCGCTGGTGATGGCACAACCAGTACCATTCCTGCGTGCAAAAACTTACCGTACTACAGCGGGAAAACGCAAGTCGGTGGCACGTCGGGGCGCTTGCCTGATGCGATTGGGCAAGGAGCGCTTCGCCTCACGAATGGCGACACGACCACTGGCAGCAACGGCAACAACCAGACTGGTTCGGTCATTTCGACCACGCCGTTTCCTACCTCGCAGGGCGTCAAGGTGACTTTCACGACCGCCACCTATGGCGGTAATGCGTTCTCCAATGGCATTTCTGGTAGTGCCGGAAAATCAGGCGCGGACGGGATTGCGTTTTTTCTGATGGATGGCACCAAGCCTCCGTCGATCGGTTCGTATGGTGGCAGTCTTGGCTACAGCTGTTCGCAAGGCAAGACACCCGGTGATGGCGTCGATGGCGGCTATCTGGGGGTCGCCATTGATGAGTACGGTAACTTTTCCAACAGTAACGACTCGACCTCCGATGGTACCGGACCGAATCCGGGGACTATCGTCGTGCGTGGCTCCGGCAGCATTACCTTCAAGGCATTGAATCTCCTGAACGCGACTTACTATCCGAATAGTCTGTCGTCGTCCGACCGGATTACGGCGGTACAAAACACCTGTGGTGCAGGGCTATTGCAGAACTGGAGCGGAAAGTCAGTAACCGATGCCAATGGGAAGAAAATCTCCAACAAGACTTCCACCACAGAATTTGTGCGCGATTACCAACTGCTAGTGCAACCGCTCAAAGTGACTGCGCCGATCTTCAACCAGCAAGCTATCAACATGCCATTGCGCGGTAGCGCGAATATTTTTTCGTACGACCTGAGCATCACGCAGGATGGTTTGCTGAGTCTGTCGTACAACATCAATAACGGTGTCGCGCAGCCGGTGATTTCAAAGCAGTCGATCACGACCAACAACGGTCCGCTGCCATCGAGCTTCCGGTTCGGTTTCACTTCTGGCACCGGTGGTGGCAGCAATGTCCATGAAATTCTGTGTTTCAAGGCGGCGCAAATTAACGCCGCCTCCAGTTCTGCGGGCACCAACATTCAGGAATCGGCGCGCGTGCAGGCTGGCTCGCAAGTCTATCTGGCGTATTACCATCCGCTCAATTCTTGGGGGCAGCTCACGGCATCGACGCTGGTGGCCGATGCGGCCGGTAATGTGTCAATTAACCCTGTGGCTAACTGGGATGCGAATTGTTCGCTCACGGGAGGCGCCTGCGCCGCGACAGGTGCGACGACTTCGGCCCAGAGCCCGTTGGCGCGCACCATGCTTAGCTGGAACGGGACTGGTGGGATTCCTTTCCAGTACCTCAGCATGACGTTGGCGCAGAAAAATTTGATGGGACTTACCGACGGCTTGTTGCGCACTAGTTTTCTGCGTGGTGACCGGACCGGCGAAGTGCTGGTCAGTGGTCTGGGCACGGGCGTGTTCCGGCGACGTGACAGCGTGCTGGGCGACATCGTGGGATCCAGCCCGACCTGGGTCGGTGCGCCGTCGTCGCCGTATGGTACGGCGGGCAACGATTTGCTGTTCAAGACCGCGGTGTCCGAGTTCGGCAGTGCTTACACCAGTTTTTCCGGCGCGAATGCGACCCGTCCGAATACGGTCTATGTCGGTGCCAATGACGGCATGTTGCACGGGTTTCGCGCGGGTGCTTACGATGCCAACAATAATTTCTCTACCAGCGTCACGCCAAATGACGGCATTGATGTCTTGAGCTATGTACCGGGGGCGGTCATCAGCAGTATTCATCCGTCGAATGCCGCACTCGATTATTCGTCAACGCAATATGCGCATAATGCCTATGTCGATGCGACCCCAGGCACCGGCGATCTGTTTTACAGCGGTGCCTGGCATACCTGGCTGGTGGGCGGACTCGGTGCTGGTGGCAACGCCACAGGAACGATCAATGACAAGACCAGCACCGCCAATGGCGTGGTGTATGCGCTCGATATTACTGATCCGTCACGGTTTAAGGAAAGTAACGCCGCTAGCTTGGTGCTCGGTGAGTGGGATTCATCAAGTATTGCGTGCGTCAACGTGACCTGTAATACCAGCCTGGGAAGCGTATACGGCACACCGATCATCCGGCGTCTGCATGACGGCAACTGGGCGGTGATTTTCGGTAACGGACGCAACAGTGCGACGGGTACCGCAGGGGTCTTCATCATGAGCGTCAATGCCAGTACCGGCGCGCGCTCGTTTCGCTTTCTCGATACCGGTGCCGCTAGCCTGAGCAACAAGAACGGTATCGACTACGTCGTCTCGGCCGATCTCGATGGTGACCATGTAACCGACTACTTGTACGCCGGCGACTATCAGGGCAAGGTCTGGCGCTTTGACCTGACCAGCAGTAATCCGGCGCAATGGGCAGCCGGCAGTACGCCGCTGTTTTCAACTGCCTCCGGTCAACCGATTACAACCGCCTTGACTGTCAATTCAGTGGCCCAGTCGACTGGCAATTCTCGCATCGTAGTGGCCTTCGGTACGGGTCAGCAGTTGCCACAAACGCTGACCAGTGGGGCGTCATATGCCAGTAGTACCCAGTCGTTTTATGGCGTTTGGGACTGGAATATGGCCAGTTGGAATAGCAAGAGTCTGGTCAATTATGTCTCGCTGGCTGCGCCGCAATCGTTTTTGGTTGGTGACCTCGCCTTACAAACCATCACCACGAATGCCGGCGGCAGCGGTAGCGTGTCGGGCTTTCGGGCGGTATCGCAAAATCCGGTGTGCTGGAAAGGCGGTGCCGCCTGCTCCAGTGGTAACAGTCAGTTCGGTTGGCGGATCAATTTTTCGTCGACTGAGCAAGTTATTTTTAATCCGACGCTGGCATACGGGGCATTGATTTTCAACACCACCTTGCCCGCGGTCACGCAAACACTGAGTTGCACGAACCAGCCATCTACCGGCTACACCATGGCGATTTCGCCCGACACCGGCGGTGCCCTCACGACGTCGCTTTTTGCTAGCGCTGCGAAGACGGCAGGGATCGCCGCAACCGGTAATGCCATCATTTCCGGTCTGGGATTAAGCGCGACGGGTTCTCCATCCATTGTGACTGCCGGGGGCAAGCCGTTTCTGGTGCAGCAAACGGTCACAGGCGTCGGTGTGGTGACCGGCATTGATCCGATCGCTGGTCGATCCGGTCGAGTCACTTGGGTCAAGCTAAGATGACTAGTGCAATGGTCAACCTCACCGCGTCGCAAGGAGATACGCCATGACCGCCAGACCGCAACGCGGCTTTACCCTCATCGAGTTGATGATCGTCGTCGCCATCGTAGCGATCCTCGCGGCCATCGCTTTTCCGTCCTATACGCAACAAGTACGCAAGGGACGTCGCGTGGATGCGAAGTCGGCCATGCTGGATCTGGCGGCCCGTCAGGAAAAATTTTTCGCGACGAACAACCGCTATTCCGTGTCAGGTACCGCACTCAATTACGGCAATAATTTTCCGATCAGTCTGGTGACCGGAAGCGTCACGTCGTACACGATGACCGTTACACAAGTAGCGGTAACGGACTACACGATCACCGCCACTCCGGCCGGTGACCAGGTTGCTGATGCTTGCAATACCTATGTCCTCAATAACTTCGGCGTGCAGTCAAATCTGACCGCTGGTGGTGCAGCCAACACGACCACTGGCTGCTGGTAACGCGGGAGGGTCGGCGCTGATCAGTAGCGGGATGCGACCATCTCTTGCGAACGACTCCTTAGGTGGTTGTCGTCACCGGAGTACTTCGCCGTCACCAGAAAGCGCGATGAGCAGGCGATCTGGTGCAGGTTCGCGTCTTTCCAATCGATATTGCAGGAGGGCAGTACCAGTGTGGCGCGCGCGTCCGTAATTGGCATCGCCACGCGGGCTTTCGCCAGACCGGCCTGTTGTCCGTCCTTGAAGAGAAAAATGATTTCCCCGCGCAGGCTTTCGCCGCTGACGTTGGCCGTGAATGTCTGGTTTGCCGCATAAGCGGCTGTCGTGGGCTCACCCAGCAAGAGCGTCGTCGTCGATTGCACTTCCTGCAGCCCTGGATCAAGCACATCGCCGAACAGCGTTGCGTTGCGCAGGTCGCTTTGCGCGAACACGACGTTTGCCATAACGGTTCCGCTGGCGACATCGATGAAGCCGACGCTGTGTGGCTCTCCTGCGCTATGGATGCGGTGCTCGAAGATAAAACCGACCAGCACGAAGCGTCCTGATGTCGCGCTACCTGCAAGCCCGTTGAGGTAATGGTATTCGGCACCATTGGTTGGAAGGGCGAGCACGCGGCTGTTAAGCCCGGTAGTCGTATCGATTTCTGCGATGACGTTGGCGCTCGGTGTCGAGCCGCCGCCGACATAAAGCCGTTTGCCGTCGGGATCGAGCAAGACCGGGCCATTGAATGCGGTCAGCAGGGATTGCGGCGACTGAGTGATGGCGACCTGTACTGCGCGGACAGTAGTGCTGGCCGTTTCCAGCACCAGATAATCGATTGCTCTACTGGTCGAACCACCGCCAAAAACATATACCTTGTCGTCACCCGGACTAATGGCGAGCGCGCTGGGATGCACGTTGGCCGCCAGCACAGCGGTCGGAATGGATTTTTCAATCTCGAGCGTGGCGGCATGCACGATTGCAATCCCTGCGGTTCCGCCATTGCTACCGCTGCTGGTCACAATCAGTTTTCCAAAGTCATGGGTCAGTGCCAGCGCACTGGCCGAAGGGTCAACGGCAACCGATTTGATGACGGCGCCGCTGGGGGCATAGATCATGTCGAGTCGGCCGGGTGTGAGCACGTACGCACGCGCACCTTCGTCGTCGGCCACTAGCGCCAGTGGCGCGGCGCTCAGCGGTATCGTGGTCAGGATGGTGCGCATCGGGATATTGATGACGCGTACGGCCGTCGCACTGAGCGCGTACAACCGGCTACCCGCCGCATCCACCACCAGGTCAGTCACCGCGACCGGAATCGGAATGCGATCAACGATTTTTGCGGTCGCAGGGTCAAGGATGGCGATACCGGTCGTGGTATTCATGAACACCTTACCGGCTGGTTTGCTGGCGATGATACGGGTGGCCCCATCAAGCGGGGCGACGACGCGCGCGTTGAAGTTGGCCATGTCGATGACGCTGACTTCCTTGGTCGACGGATTGCCGACCGTGACAAACGGTGCGGCCAGCGTGCTGCCGGCCAAGACAAAGAGCAAAGCAGCGACGCCGCAGTGCAGCCCTGCAGAAATCCGCATAGGCAGAGTGATCCGGTTTTTCATCATTGGCTCCGTGGAGAATCATCGACCGGACCAAGCCCGGCTGACGCTTGCAAGGGACAAATTACCGGATTAATTTTGAAAGCATTGCATCGGACATTATTGACATGGCGCAGAATTCGTTCATCGGACGCCGTCAGGTTTACCCGCCGACTTGACCGATTTTCTCCAGTGATTGCTCGATGAAGTCGCCATCTGCTTCCGCAAATCGTACCTTGACCGGATACCATTCCAGCCCCGGAGCGAGCCAGATATCGAGTTGCTGACCGGTTGAGTCCGGCGGTGGTGCACGGGTCACATGCACGGTGCGCTGCGCTCCCAGCGCCGTGGCGAGTTTCTCTTCCTTGACCACCGTGAAGATCCATGGCTCGGCATCGCGCGGGCCGGCGACAAAGAAATCCCAAGTTGAGTCGACCTTGAACGCGGTGGCGTTGGCCCGCGCTACCGCGATCAGTTGCCAGATCACGCTATTGCGATCCTGCTCGCCGCCGAGTAACGGAAAGGTCGCCGCTTCCGGCGCAAACCGGATGACCTTGCCGGTGCGGTCGAAGGTGGTGGTGGTGGGGTCTTTGCGCCAGCGATTTTCGACGAACGTCGTTGGCGCCAGACCAAATGCATCGATGCGGCCATCGCTGGTGGCGTCAACAATTTTGCCGACCAGTGGCGAACGGGTTTCGGTGCTGACGCTATATTTTCCGGACGTGGTGCGCCACTTGAACAGTGCTTCGCCGCTGAGCGAAAAGCCGCTCTGGCGGGCTCTGATCGAATAGCTCAGGTCCGCCTGAGGTGGCAACAAGAAGGGGCGTTTGTGCACAGCATGCTGGGCGTTGGCCGACATGCTGGCGCAGAGAAAAAAGGTGGTCGCGACAAGCTGTCGCAATAAAAGGGATCGCATGAAAACTCCGTTCAGAAAAATTGGTTAGCGCTCGCCCAGCAGCGTGATCGACGACATGGACATATCGAGAGTATCGCCGTTGGTTTCTGTCTGGCGCAGCCGGACCGGGTACCAGTCGTGGGCTGGCGCGAGCCAGAATTCGACCTGGGTGTCGTAGGAGCCAGGGCGGGGTTTGCGCAAAAAATGCCAGGTGACGAGTTGGTCGCCGCCGAGCGCGAGCGTTTCTTCGCCGACTACCCTGATGTGCCAGGTTTCGGCGTCGCGCACACCGGCGACGAAGATGTCGAGCTCGGCGCCGGCGGTGAACTGGGCTGCGTCGCCGCGCCCGATGGCGGCGAGTTGCCAGACGATGCTGGCGCGGTCTTGTTCCCCGCCGGCACGCGGATAGGTCGCCGTCGATGAGGAAAAGCTGATGACCTTGTTGGCTTGCTGGAAGTGGGTGTTGGTCTCGGCCTTGCGGAAGCGTTTTTCGCTGTACTTCAGCGGCGAGAGACCCTGCGACCCGAGGCTGCCGAGACTCTGAAAACTCAGGACGGTGAAAAACAGCACGCTGGCCTCGCCATTGATCAGGTAATTGTCTTCACTGCGACGCCAGCCTATCTTGCCACTGCCATAGACGGTCTTGCCGTCGCGTAGTGCCTGTACATCGTATTTCACTTCGGCCGACGGCGGTGGCGCGGTGTTCAACGGGCGTGCTGGTGGATCTGCAGGGAGCGCATCCGGCGCCGCTTCGGCCAGGGGTAAGGGTGTCGCCACTTGCGGTGCTGCGGCAGCAATGGCGATGGTCGCAGGTTCTTGCGCAATGACGACAGGCGTGTCCGGGGCCGCGGCAATGATGACGGGCGGCACCGGCACGGCGGGCAGCGGCAGGATGCGTGGCGCGGGCGGTTGCGGTGTTGGCAAGGGGGGCGCTGCCGGTGCGGGTCTCACGCTGTCGGGTTGCAGTTGCAGCGTCACGACCTGTTCGCTGAACGAGGGCGTTACCGGATGCCAGGCACGCGTCGTGATCCAGTGAAAAGCGGCCACATGCAACAGCAGCGCCACGATGGCGATCGCCACGGGACGGCGCCAGCGTTGCAGCAGCTTCTCGGGAATGGCCGGATGTGTCATGCCGGGAGTGTAATCGCTGTGGCGGTGGCGTGCCTTGCGCCGTAACACCTTGCATCATCCCGGCGCGTAAAATACGTCTTTTTTTGAATGGATACGCTGATGTCATCGCCAATGCGACACTTCCTGATGGTGGTTTGCCTGCTCGGCCTGTGGCCGACCGCGTACGCCGCACTGCCGCCGATCCGGCTTGCCATGATCGAAGGCATGTCCGGCCCGTTCGCCAATGCTGGCGACGCCGTGCAGCGCAATGTGCAATTTGCCATTGAGGTCGTCAACGCCCGTGGTGGCGTGCGCCTCAAGGACGGTCGTCACCTATTGGAGCTGAGTGTCTTCGATAACAAGCAGACCATCGACGAATCGCTGATCGCCTTGCGTCAGGTGACCGATCGGCATATCCCGTTTATCTTGCAAGGTAACAGTTCCGCCGTGGCGGCTGGTCTGGTCGAGGCGATCAATAAACACAATGAACGCCGTCCTGATAATCGACTGCTGTTCCTGAATTATTCGGCGGTCGATCCGGTCCTGACCAATGAAAAATGCAGCTACTGGCATTTCCGTTTTGATGCCAACGCCACGATGCGCATGCAGGCGCTGACCGATGTGATTGAAGGTGATGCGCGCGCCAGCAAGGTCTACCTGATTGGGCAGGATTACAGCTTCGGCCATCAGGTGGCAACAGCGGCGCGCAGCCAGTTGGCCGCCAAGCGGCCGGATATCAGCATCGTTGGCGATGAATTTCATCCGATTGGCAAGATCAAGGATTTCGCCCCGTACGCGGCCAAAATTCGGGCCAGTGGTGCCGACACGGTGATCACGGGTAACTGGGGCAATGACCTCACGTTGCTGGTCAAGGCGGCGCGAGAGTCTGGCTTGAATCTGAAGTTTTATACGTTCTACGGCAACGGTCTCGGGGCTCCGGCGGCAATCGGCGACGCCGGTGTGGGACGCGTGCGGGCGGTGGCCGAATGGCATCCGAATGTCGGCGGCGCGGCCAGTGACGCGTTTTACCAGTCGTTCCGGCAGCGCTTTCCGGAGCCACAGGATGACTATGTGCACTTGCGCATGCGCGTGATGATCGAGATGCTGGGCAGCGCGATCGAACATGCTGGCAGTACCGAAGCGGCCAGTGTGGCCCGGGCACTTGAGGGCGCACGGTTTACCAACGGCTTTCATGACGCCACAATGCGGGCAGCCGATCACCAGTTGATTCAACCGCTGTACGTCTCGGTGATGCAAAAAAAGGGCGACGATGGCGTGCGGTTTGATAACGAAGGCAGTGGTTATGGCTTCAAGACCGAGCGCTATTTATTGCCTTCGGCGACCGCGCAACCGAGCACCTGCACGATGACGCGTTATTGAATTGAACGTTCACAGCAGGGCGTTCTCTGCTAATCTGGTTTTTCACTCTTGGGGACACATGATGATGAAATCTTCGATGCCAAATATGCCCGGCGCAGGCGCAATGACCGACACGCTGGAATTCATGAAAAAACTGTGGGGCGGCGTGACTTTGCCGGGTGCCAGCATGCCGGGCATGGTCATGCCCACTTTGTCGGTGGAAGAAATCAACAAGCAGATCGCTGACCTGAAAGCGGTCGAAAGCTGGCTTACGCTGAACATGAACATGTTGGGCGGCACCATCAAGGCGCTGGAAGTACAGAGTGCGACGATCGCCACGCTGCAATCGATGAGCGCCAATTTCAGTTCGGCGATGAATCCGGCCGAAGCGGCAGCGATGGCGCAACCCTCACCTTACGACGCGTTTTTCAAGGCCGCATCCGTGAAGGCCGATGCGGCGCCACCACCACCTGCTGCACCGGCACCTGAAGCCGCACCGGCTGCTGATGCAACGACGGGTGTGCCACCGATGGCTAACCCGAACGCCTGGTGGAATATGTTGCAGGAGCAGTTCCAGCAAGCGGTGGTCAATGCGATGCCGCCGGAGCCAGTGGTCGCACCCAAGGCGGCCAGCACCGCCAAGCCGGCGGCCAAGCCACGGCCCGTGAAAAAAGCGGCCGCACCAGCCAAGCCGCACAAGACCTGACGCCTTATCAGGGCGACGGTGTGACGGGTGGTGGCGTGCCTGCCACCCGCAGCATGGGTGCCACCAGCAGCGCCAGCAACGTGCAACCGACGGCGAGATAACCCACGACATTGAAGTGCAGGATTTCGCCGTCAGGCGCACGCGTGATGATCAGTCCCGCGACCAATGACGCCAATCCGGCAAACGCCATCTGCACTGATGACACCAGACTCATGAAGGTGCCGCGTACCTGCTGCGGCGCGATCGCACTGACCATCGCCATCGCCGGCACCATCCGGCCCGGCACCAGCACAAAGAAGATCGTCGAATTGATCAGCACCAGCCACCACGCGATTGGCACCAGGTGCGTCGTGATCAGTATCGGCACCATCGAAGCCAGCGCCACCCAGCGGAATATTTTCAGCTTGCCGCGCTTGTCGGCCTGACGACCGATTGCCTGCGACGTAAAAAAAGTCGCCGCGCCGCCGCAGAGGTAAATCAACGTAATGAATGATTCAGGCAAGCCGACATTGGTGGTCAGGTAGAGCGCGATGTATGGAATCACCGTGAACCCGCCGAGCATCATCATGGCGATGAACAGAAAGCCCTTCAGATGTTCGGGATTCTTGGCCACCAGAAAAATTTGCTGGAAGATATTGCCCTTGCGTGTCTGCTGCATGTGTCCGGTCAGACTCGGCAGCAAGCGGTAACCGATCACGAAGATCACCATCGACAGCGCGACGATGAAGAAAAACGGTGCGCGCCAACCCAGCGCTGGCAGGTGATTGGCCAGCACCAGTCCGAGCGGCACGCCAGCCACCGTCGATAGGGAAAATGCGGCCATCACGGTCCCCATCGCCTTGCCGCGCCGCTCGAACGGGATGATGTCGGCCACCATGGTTTGCACCATCGCTCCGAGAATGCCGCCAAATGCACCGGCCAGCGCGCGCGCAAACAGCAATTGCGGGAAGGTTTGCGCCAGACCGCAGCACAGTGTTGCCAGCATGAACAGCACGTACAGCGTCAGTGTCAATTTGCGGCGGTCGAAGCGTTCGACATACGTCGCCGCCAGCAAGCCCGAGATTGCCGCCGTGAACGTGTACGACGACAGTAGTAGACCGAACTGGTGGGTATCAATCTGCAGGACCCGGATCAGTTGCGGGCCGAGCGGCATCATGATCATGAAGTCGAGGATGTGGGTGAACTGGATGCCGGCCAGCGTTAGCAGGACCAGCCATTCTTTGCGGGGAGTCAGTCGGGGCAGGGACGTGGTCACGGTAGTGTGCGCTTCATCAGAACGGGCAGGTCGGCATGGTAGCAGTCTGGCGAAAGTGATGTGCACGACAGAAATTTTTCTGTCGTTTAACGCATTCTTGCCTGACCGATTATTGTTATCCTGGTCCTGCCCTCACTGACCACCGGCCCGCTTGAGCCAGCGCATCAGAGCGCCCAGTACGGGCAGTTTTTCATACAGCTCTTCGGCCGCGTCCCAGTAATCGCGATGCAGACAGACCTGGCCCGCGGCATCGAAGCGCACGTGGGTGGCGCCGCGTATGCATTGTTCGTCGGTCGAAAAACGCTTCATCCTGAAATGAAAATCCCACGTCAGGAAAGCCTGGTCATCCTGCAGCAACTGCGTCGTCACGACAAAGCGCGGCGCATTGACTTGCGCAAACATGTGGCGAAAGATGCGGGCAATCTCGGCGCGGCCACGCACTTCGTTGAACGGGTCCTTGAAGAACGCGTCGGCGCTGTAAATGGTGTCGATGCGCTCGGTGCTGTCTTGCGTCAGTGTCTCGAAAAAATCGACCAGTGCGTGCAAGCCGTCGGCGTGATTCATAAGCCGGTCACCTTGTGGATCAACGCAAAATACCAGCGGTACGGCAGCAGTCGTGCGAGTCGTATCCAGTTGGTAAAGCGCTTCGGAAAGTGGATGTGGAAATCGCCCGCTTCGAGACCAGCGACCAGTTTGTCGGCCGCTTGCGTGGCAGTGATGAGCGCCGGCATCTTGAAGTCATTGACCGCCGTCATCGGCGTATCGACGAAGCCCGGATTGATCTGATAGACCGCCACGCCGCGCGGGCGCAGGTCGAGGTAGAGCGATTCGGTCAGGTTGATCAGCGCGGCCTTGGTCGGGCCATAGATCAGCGCTTTTGGCAAGCCGCCAAAGCCGGCCACCGATGCGACGATGCCGATGCCGCCGCTGCCCTGTGCCAGCAAGCCAGGCAGGACGACATCGAGGCAATTGAACACGCCGCGCAGGTTCAGATCGATCAGCTGATTCACCTTGGCCAGATCGAGATTGTCGGCGCGCATTTCGTTGTAACCACCGGCGACGATCAAGACCAGATCGATGCCTTTCCAGGCCGCCAGCAACTGGTCGCGTGCGGCCAGCACGGTGGCATGGTCGGTGATGTCGAGCAGCGCCACTAGCGCATTGGCATGGCCAGCGGCAAGCTCTTCCAACGGCTCAGCGCGACGCGCGGACAGCGCTACTCGCGCACCCTTGGCCAGCAACTGACGGGCCGTTTCGGCACCGATGCCGGTCGATGCGCCAATGACCCAGACGCGTTGGCCGGACCAGTCGCGGATGGCCGGATTCATCATGGGCGCTTCGTGAACGAGAGCGTCACATCGCCGACATGAAAACCGAATTTGCTCATTGCAGCACGGTTGAGCATCACCCGATCATCCATCAGATACATCCAGTCCTCCATTGTCACATCGATGACTTTGCCATCGACTGGCAACGCCAGCACGTATTTCCAGCGCAGCGCATTGCCTGCGACCACGCCCTGAGCGGTGCCAACCACGTCGCTGGCAGTGCCGGTGTAGGTGCCGGGACCGGTCTTGGTCAATGTCCAGATGCGTTTTTCCTTGGTGCCGTCGGAATATGTAAAGCTCTCGTCGAGGGTGCCGACATCGCCTTTCCAGCTACCGACCATCACGACGGAAAAGCGCTTGATGACCTCGCCGGAACGATCCTGAAACATGCCTTGCGCGTCCAGCGTGCCATTGAAATATTGTTGCAAGTCGAGCGTCGGTTTCTGATCCGCATAGCGCGATGGTTCGACGGTGCCGCAACCGGCAATCAGGAAGGCGCAGCACAGCGCCAGCAGAGGTTTGAAGATTTTCATGGGATTCCTTTCAATAGTGAGCAATTAAATAGCGCGCAATGGTGCGCGCCATAGCAGCGCGGCTGCCAGTAATTTAAGCAGGCATGGCACGACGGCGTAGGCAATGCTCAGTGCCTGTCCGCCTGCCGCACTTTGCAAACCGGGTACATAACCGAGCCATTCGAGCAGCGGCAGCGAGACACCTGCTGCCAGTGCCAGATTCATTTTGGTGGCCCAGCTCCACGAACCGAAATAGACGCCTTCGCGCTTGCCGCTATCGCCGGCCTCATGAATGACGGCGGCCAGCAAGGCTGGTGGCAAGGCCAGGTCGGCGCCCAGCGTCAGACCGGACAACACGCAGATGATGCCGAAGGCGGTGGCGTCGCCCGCACCGAGCCCGTAGGCCCAGATGAATCCGGCCACTGCCAGCAGCATCGAGAGCATCCACGCACGCGCTTCACCGAGGCGTTTGGCCAGTGCCACCCAGAGCGGCATCGAGGCTGCAGCGGCAACGAAATACAGGACCAGAAATAGACCAGCCTGCTGGCCCAGTCGCAGGCGATCACTGGCGAAAAACAGGAACAGCGTGGCCGGGATCGCCGCCGCAATGCCATTGACGACAAATACCGCGAACAACCAGCGAAACAGCTTGCTGCGAAATGGCACCAGCAATTCCGACCAGCCGCCATGACTGCGCAGCACTCGTGTCGGCAGCGGTGCGGCGCGCGCCAACAGCAGCACCGAGCCGGTCAGTACCGCGAGGAAAGTGGCGGTGAGCCACCATGACGGTCCCAGTGCCGGCAGGGCGGCGGCGATGATGACGCCGATCAGGCCGCAGCCTTCGCGCGTGGCAGTCAGGCGCGATCGCTCGGTCGGTGCCTGGGTCAGCGCCGCGCCCCAGCTCTGGTGGCTGATGGTGGCCAAGCTAAAGCCGACGTAGACCACCAGCAGCGCAGTCATGAACCACGCCAGCGGAAAGCCCGTGGCGACTGCCGGCGGATGAAACAGCGCAACGAATCCGGCCGCCAGCATGGGCAGGGACAGCAATACGAACCGGCGATAACTATCGGCTCGGCGCGCGCCGTCGATCCACAAACCGAGCGCGGGATCAAGGAAGGCATCAAACAAACGCGCCAGCAACAGTGCGGTACCGATCAGCGTCAACGACAAGCCGAAGCGCTCGGCATACAACTGCGGCACGTACACATAGACCGGTAGCGCAACCATTGCCAGCGGCATGCCGAACAGACCGTAGGCGAACAGGCTGGTGCGATCCAGCCGTGCCATTAGCGGGGTGCCGCGTTCATCAGCAAGGCTTTGCGCAACCCGTCTGCGCTAGTCTTCGGGTCCAGCCAGATGGCAAAGAAGGCGCGTGCAAACGCCGGATCGGCGATCTCGCCGAGCGGTTTGCCATCAAGGTAAAAGCGCGCCCCCAGCGCCGGCAGGTAGACCCCGGTGATGCGGGTACCCTCCTCGACGTTGGGAAACAGCGCGGTCATGCGGGCTAGCCAGTCGCCCTGTTGGGCGGGCGTACCGATGTCGAGCTTGCGGATTTCATCGGCGCTGGACTCGGCGATTTTTTTGCCATTGAGCGAGCGCGAGTAGGTCAATTCCAGCGCCAGCGGCGCATCGGGCGCGGTGCCGTTGGCGCCGACCCACAACTGTGCCTCGTAGATCGACAGGCCGAACCAGCGGAACGTACCTTGGCCAGATAGCCTTGCAGCAGGCACGTCTGCAGCAATATAGGCTGGTGCCGACCACGCAGGAAGTGCCATTGCAAGACTGAGCAACAGACCGGAAAAGAGGATCCCCCACCGGCGCGTGTTCATGGTTTTTCGAGCGTGAATTGTGCGACGTCGATGCTGCCGGCGCGAAATCCCGCTTCGCAATATGCGAGATAAAACTCCCAGGTGCGCAAGAATCGATCATCGAAACCTTGCGCCCGTACCTTCGGCAGTTGCTCCTTGAACGCGCTGCGCCATTCGTCGAGCGTGCGGGCATAGTCGAGGCCGAACTTGAATTCGTTGACGACCTGCAGACCGTATTGTTCGGCGTATTGCTTGAATACTTTCGGTGATGGCAGCATGCCGCCCGGGAAGATGTATTGCTGGATGAAATCGGTGCCCTTGCGGTAGCGCTCGAACAGCGCGTCGTCGATGACGATGGTCTGGATACACGCGCGGCCACCCGATTTCAGGTTGCGTGCAATGCATTCGAAATAGCTAGGCCAGTAGCTCTCTCCCACTGCTTCGAACATCTCGATGGAGGCGATGCCATCGAACTGGCCGTTGGTGTCGCGGTAGTCCTGCAGCAGTAACTCGACCTGATCGACCACGCCGGCATCGGCGAGGCGCTGGCGAGCAAAGTTCAGCTGTTCGGTCGACAGCGTCAGGCCGGTTACATGGGCGCCGGCATCGCGTGCAGCGATTTCGGCAAAACCGCCCCAGCCGCAGCCGATTTCAAGGATGCGTGCGTCGTTGTCAACGTCCAGTTCGGCGAGGATGCGCTGGTATTTGGCCTGCTGTCCGTCTTGCAGGCTGTCGATATGACCGTTCGAAAACAGCGCGCTCGAGTAGGTCATCGACGGGTCCAGCCAGAGCTGGTAAAAATCGTTGCCGATATCGTAGTGCGCGTGGATATTCTTGCGACTGCCCGAGCGCGAGTTACGGTTGAACAGGTGTTTGATGCGATAGAGCAGGCTGCCCCACCAGGTGCCATAGATCACCGATTCGACCGCATGCCGGTTGCGTGTAAATAGTTCGACCAGTGCGGGCAGATTGTCGGTGGTCCAGTGACCATCGATGAATGTTTCGGCAAAGCCGATGTCGCCAGATTTCAGGGCGGCGCTACAGACTTCCCAGTTGTGCAGCTTCATTGTCACCGGGGCGGACGTGTCGCCGAAGCGGGCTCTTTGGCCATCCGGAAATTCCATCACGATCGCGCCCTGATCAATCTTGCGCAGCAGTTGCAGCACGAACTGCACTTGTGACGGGAAGGCCTCGGTCGACAGGTGCTCGGCTTGGGCAGGAAGTGGGGCGGTTGTGGTGTTCATCGGCTCAGCTCTTTGGACGGTGGTGCGGGTTTGCTATAAAACGGGACGCGCTTGAAAAATAATCTCAGCGCCTGCCAGTGGATGCGTACGATCACGCCAAACGTCATCAGCGGATAGGTGAAAAAGCCGCGCAGCACGCTGCGGTTGTTCAGTGCGGTGGCGGTACCAGCGACGCTGGTCAGCAGCAACGGGCCACTGGCATCGTCATGGTCGATGCGGGCGATCGTGTGGTCGCCCTGATGCACGAAGCGAAAACGGTAAGTGCCCGAGGTCGCACAAAATGGCGAGACATGGAACACCTTGCGGGCGCGCATTTCTTCACCGAGTGTCATCGTCTTACCGTTATCGAGCAGGTAGCAATGTTTCTCGCCGAAGGTGTTGCTGACTTCGCAGAGAATCGCGCGCAAGGCGCCATCGGAGCGGTGACAAAACCAGAACGAAACCGGATTGAAGACATAACCGAGCACACGCGGGAAAGTCTGCAACCAGATTTCGCCAGAGGCATCGGTGACGCCTTCGTCGTGCAGCAGTTTGTCTATCCACGGCAGCAATGCCTGCTGGCCATCGCCGTGGTCGCGGTCATGAAACGACAGCAAATTGAAACGGTTGCGCGAGAACAGGCGTGGACCAAAGCCGTCCGCACCCAGCGTGCGCAGCGGTAGGCGCAAGAAGTACACGCCGTAGGTGAAGGCGTTGGCGACCGGGCGCAAACGGCTATGGGCGACCTTGCCAAAGCAGAGTTGCGGAGCGGCGGCTTGCGGCATCTCAGGCCGCCACGCGCAGCGACTGCTGGCGCTCCAGCATCGCGATGGCTTGCGCTACGGCGAGGCCGGATTTCAGGCCGTCTTCATGGAAACCATAGCCAGTCCAGGCGCCGGCAAACCAGGTGTTGCGCACCCCTTGTAGTGACGGCAAACGTCCCTGCGCGCGGATCGCGGTTGCATCGAACACCGGATGCGCGTAGTCGTATTCGGCAATCACTTTGGCCGGATCAGGTTCGTCGATCGGGTTGAGCGAGACGATGACCGGTGTTGTGAATGGCAGCGGCTGCAACTGGTTGATCAGGTAATGCACGCAGACCTTGGGCGTCTGGCTATTCTGGCTCTGGTAATTCCAGGCTGACCAGGTCTTGCGGCTGGCCGGCAGACAGCTGGCATCGGTATGCAGCACGGCGCGGTTCGGCTCGTAGCGCACAGCTGACAAGATGGCGTGCTCGGAAGCGCTGGCATCGGACAGCAAGGCCAGGCTCTGGTCGCTATGGCTGGCCAGCACGACATGTTCGAACTGGTGTTCACCGTCGTCAGTGCGGATCGAAATGTGCGTATCGGTGCCGTGCGGCATCCGGGTGATTTCGCGTACCGGCGTGTGTAGCGCGGTATGACCGATTTTTGCCAGCAACTTGTCGACGTACTGGCGCGCGCCACCCTTCACAGTTTGCCATTGCGGTCGGCCATTGACTTGCAGCAGGCCGTGGTTATGGCAAAAGCGCACGAAGGTCGAGAGTGGGAACGCCAGCATCTGCTCGGTCGGACATGACCAGATGCATCCGGCCATTGGCAGTAAATACCAAGCGCGGAACTGCTCGGTGTATTTGTTCTGAACGAGGAATTCGCCGAGCGAAATGCCGGTGGCAAGGTCGTCGCCGGCTAATGCCATCGCCGTGGTTTCGCGATTGAAACGCAGGATGTCGCGCAGCATGCCGATAAAGCGCGGGCTCAGCAAGTTGCGACGCTGGGCGAACACCGCATCGAGATTGCCGCCGGCCCATTCGAGCGTGCGCTTGCCCAGCGGCAGCTTGACCGAGAACGACATATCGGTGCCGACGGTCTCTACATCGAGTTCCTTGAACAAGGCCACGAGATTTGGATACGTTTTGTGGTTGAACACCAGAAACCCGGTATCTACGCCATAGGTATGTCCATCCAGCGTCACGTCGACGGTATGGGTATGGCCACCAAAATAATCATTGGCTTCAAACAGGGTGACATCATGGCCGCCTTCGGACAGGCGGTAAGCGCATGACAAGCCAGAAATACCGGCACCTACAACAGCTATTTTCATGACGCGTCTCCTGCCCGAATAAGGTTTAATAATTGCAATAGTCCTGCACAGTACTACGCACCGGCGGTCCAATCGGATTCACTGCAATTGGTTAGCCGGGCTGGCTTAGCGCTTTTTCGATGGCGTTCACCAGGCTCGGGTTGCCGGGTTCGATCTCACTGGCAAAACTGGTGACGACCTTGCCGCTGCGGTCGATCAGATATTTGTGGAAATTCCATTGCGGCGTTTTCCCGGTGGTTTTAGCCAGCGCGGCATACAGCGGGTTGGCGTTGGGGCCGGTGACAACGGCTTTCGAAAACATCGGGAATTTCACGCCGTAAGTATTGAAACAGAAGTCGGCAATTTCTTTGCTCGTCCCAGGCTCTTGCTTGCCGAAATCATTGGACGGGAAGCCCAGCACGACCAGGCCGCGTCCCTGATACTTGGCGTAGAGCGCTTCGAGGCCTTGGTATTGGGTGGTAAAGCCGCAGTAGCTGGCGGTATTGACGACGAGCGTGACCTTGCCGGCATATTGACAAAGGTTTTGTGGCGCCTCGTCTTGCAAGCGTTTAAATTGTTGTTGCAGCACGGCGGGACAGTTAGCGGGTGCCGCGGCCTGAGATTGCGCCTGTACGGCGGGCAGCAGGCCCGTTGCGGCGATGGCGAACAGCAAGCAGGCGATGATCCTTTGGCGCAAATTCATGATTGTAGACTCGCTGGTATTATTCTAGGCTTGTTAGTCTAACTGATTTTTCAACCCTACTTCGACCGCGTGATCTGGCGCTGGCCTCGGGTGTCTGGTAGCCCTCTTTGTCATAGGACGTGAAAGGCACTCCTGATGGATAACTCTTCTTTTTTCGTGGCAGTGCCATGATGCGCCGGCTGGTTCTGGTGCTGGGCGATCAGCTCTCGATGGACAATCCGGCATTGGCGGATTTTGATCCGCAACGGGATGTGGTGGTCATGATCGAGGCTGCGAGCGAAGGCATGGCGGTGTGGTCGCACAAGGCGCGCATCACGCTATTTTTGTCGGCAATGCGGCATTTTGCGCTGGCGCTGGGTGAGCGCGGCTGGCCTTTCATTTATGTGAAGCTCGATGACGCGCTGCCGGGCGATTTTGCGGCCCGCCTTGGCGCGGTACTGGCCGAACATCAGCCGCTGTCACTGTACGTGGCAGAGCCGGGCGAATGGCGTATGCAGCAACTGCTGGAGCAGGTCTGTGTCACTGCACAGACGCCATTGCGGATCATCGACGATACCCATTTCCTGTGCAGTCGTAGCGAATTCGCGACCTGGGCAAAAGGCAAAAAAGAATTGCGCATGGAGTTCTTTTATCGCGTGATGCGCAAGAAGCACCGGGTCCTGATGAAGGACGATCAGCCCGAAGGAGGCGAGTGGAATTACGACGCCGAGAACCGCAGTGCATTTCCGAAACGCACCGGTCCCGGCGTGATTCCTGCACCGGCCAGTTTCGCACCCGATGCCATCACGCGGGAGGTCATCGCGTTAGTCGACACGGAGTTCGCCGATCACCCGGGCAGCACCGATCATTTCATCTGGCCAGTCGATAGGGCTCAAGCTCTGCAGGCCTTGCAGGCATTCATTGCGACCCGACTGACTGGCTTTGGTACCTATCAGGATGCGATGTGGACTGACACGCCGTTCGGCTGGCATGCGCTGCTCTCGAGTAGTTTGAACTTGCATTTGCTGTCGCCCATCGAAGTGATCGCCGCTGCCGAAGCCGCTTATCTTAGCGGGGCTGTGCCGTTGGCCAGCGCAGAAGGATTCATTCGTCAGGTGCTCGGCTGGCGGGAATTTATTCGCGGTGTCTACTGGCTCGACATGCCCGGCATGAAGCAGGCGAATCACTATGATCACCAGCGCGCGCTGCCGGGTTTCTATTGGACCGGTGACACCGGCATGGCGTGCATGAAAGATGCGATCGGCCAGACGCTTGCGCATGGCTATGCGCATCACATCCAGCGTCTGATGGTGACTGGCAATTTTGCCTTGCTGGCAGAATTGTCGCCCCAGCAAGTAAGTGACTGGTACCTGGCGGTATATGTCGACGCCGTCGAATGGGTTGAGTTACCGAACGTGGCAGGGATGGCATTGCATGCGTTGGGCAACCGTTTTACCAGCAAGCCGTATATCTCAAGCGGGGCCTACATCAAGCGCCAGAGTAACTACTGCAGCGGTTGCCGGTATGATCCTGCACAACGACTTGGTGCACGTGCCTGTCCGTTCACGACGCTGTACTGGAACTTCATCGATAAACACGAAGCGACATTGGTCGGCAATCCGCGTACGGCGCTGATGGCGAAAAACATTACCCGATTATCTGGCGAGGAGCGTGCTGAAATTCGGGTGCTGGCAGCCAGCATGTTGGATCGGCTCGACACATTGTAAGGTCGAGGCGTCGGTAAGTTTGGGTAGCCTGAAAGGACTTCTGGTACGCACTCCGCTGCGCTTGTCGCAGACGCATTTGTTGGTAAAATCGGTTAGTTACTTCATTTTTATTAAGGCACTTATGCTGTATCCAGAATTGTTTAAATCGCTCGAGCAAGTCCGCTGGAACATGGATACTGATGTTCCATGGGATAAGTTCGATGCGTCGAAACTCACGGACGAGCAAGCCCAGACGATCCGTATGAACGCGATTACCGAGTGGTCGGCGTTGCCGGCTACCGAGATGTTCTTGCGTGATAATCGCGGCGATAGTGACTTTTCTGCCTTCATGTCGGTCTGGTTCTTTGAAGAGCAAAAGCATTCGCTGGTGTTGATGGAATATCTGCGCCGCTTCCGTCCGGAATTCGTGCCGACCGAAGCCGAGCTGGATAACGTCCGCTTTGAATTCGATCCGGCACCAGCACTCGAAACGCTGATGATGCATTTCTGCGGCGAGATCCGGCTCAACCATTGGTACCGCTGCGCTTCTGACTGGCATACCGAACCGGTCATCAAGCAAATTTACAAGATGATCAGCCAGGATGAAGCGCGCCATGGCGGCGCTTACTTGCGCTACATGAAAAAGGCATTGGGGGTTTCTGGTGATTCGGCACGCGCAGCGTTTGCCAAGATTGGCGTGTTGATGGCATCGGCCCGACGCACCGAAAAGCCTTTGCATCCGACGAACCTGCATGTGAACCAGTCCTTGTTTCCGAACGATACGGTGCAGTCGCGCTTGCCGGACCCGGATTGGCTGGAGCACTGGCTCGATGGCCAGATCAAGTTTGATGGCGAATGGGAAAAGAAGGTCGTTGACCGTATTCTGCACAACATGTCACTGCTGTTCGAGCGTAGCTTTACCACGGTGCAGGAGCTCAACCGCTACCGCAAGGAAGTCATCAACCGTATGGCGTTGCCGGTTGCCACTAGCTGACTGATTCGTGATGTATCGATAGCCGCAAGAATTATTTGCGGCTTTTTTATTCCTGACAGGAGACTGGTCATGTCCGATTTCGAGCACAAAATTTGCCGCCGTACCGAACTCGCTTCGCGCATTGCGCATCTTGCTCAACCTGTCGTGATGACCAATGGCGTCTTCGACATTCTGCATCGCGGTCATGTCACTTATCTGGCGCAGGCCCGCGCACTCGGCGCGTCGCTGGTGGTGGCGGTCAATACCGATGCCTCGGTCAAGCGCCTTGGCAAGGGGAGTGACCGTCCACTCAATCACTGTCCTGACAGGATGGCCGTCATTGCCGCCCTGGAGTCGGTGTGTCTGGTGGTGGCGTTCGATGAAGATACGGCGCTCGAAGTGGTGCGGGAGGCGCATCCGGGTATCTACGCCAAAGGCGGCGATTACGACATGGAGACGATACCTGAAGGCAAGGAAGTCCTGGCCTACGGCGGCAAAGCGATCGCCATCGACTTCAAGCATGACCGTTCAACGACGCAATTGCTATCGAAGGTCAGGCAAGCACCGGAAGAGCTATAGCGCGCTTAATAGGTGGCGGTCAGTGCGCCGACTTCGATCTGCGCATCGATAGTGCCGGCCTTGTCGAAAGTCAGGCGCAGCGGGACTGCCTGACCCTCGACAAGTGGCCGTTTCAGGCCGATCAACATCACGTGATGGCCGTCGCCTGGCGCCATCGTTAGCGTGGTGTTTGCGGCAATCGCGACATTTTTCACCTCACGCATTTTCATGATATTGCCGGTCATCGACATGGTGTGTAGTTCGGCCGATGCGGCGATCGGTGTCGTGATACGCAGCAGTTTGTCGGCGGTAGCACCATTATTTTTGATAGTCAGATAGATGGCGGCAGACGGTTGGCCGGGAGCCGAAGCGCGTGCGATTGCACGGCTAATGTCGATCGATGACTCCGCAGCAAAGGTGTTGCCCGTGAGAGCTGTTGCGGCAAGGAAAAATAGGGTAGACAGGCGCATTGAGAGTCCTTGGTTAGCGAGGGAAATTGTCATCATGCACCACCGGCATAGCCGTTCTGGCGCCATGCTTCGTAGACAACAACAGCAACCGTATTCGACAGGTTCAGGCTGCGGTTATCGGGCTGCATCGGCAAGCGAATGCGCTGATCCGGCGGAAAGGATGCGCGTAATGCCGGGTCGAGTCCTTTGGTTTCAGAGCCGAATACGAATACATCGCCGGCGCGGAATTGGCTGTTCGCGAAGGGTGCCGATCCATGCGTGGTCAGTGCAAACATGCGCGCTGGATCTGGCTGCAAAGTGGCAATGAAATGGGCCCAGTCGGGATGTACCTGCATCGTTGCGTAATCGTGATAGTCGAGGCCGGCACGGCGCATCTTGGCATCGTCAAGGGGAAAGCCCAGCGGCTCGATCAGGTGCAGTTGCGCGCCGGTGTTCGCGCACAGCCGGATGATGTTGCCGGTGTTGGGGGGGATTTCAGGTTCGACCAATACGACATGAAACATGGAGTCCTTGAGATAAAAATTAGCGGGGCGGCGTACGTGCAAACACCAGATTGGTGACGCGGCGTGCACCGGAGCGCTTCAGTGTCAATGCAAGCTCGTTGAGCGTTGCACCGGTGGTCATGACATCGTCGACCACGCCGACATGCTGTCCACTCACCGTCTCTATGAGCGACTCCGTTACGACGAATGCAGCCCGCAGATTGTGGTGTCGCTGCTGTGCCGGCATCGCGGCTTGTGCTTCGGTATCGCGCACCCTCATTAGCAGACTTGGTAAAAGCGGAAGTGTAAGCGAACGCGCCAGTGGTCGTGCAATTTCTAGTGCCTGATTGTAGCCGCGCTCGATCAGTCTCTTTGGTCCGAGGGGAACCGGTGCGAGCAGATCGGGCCAGTCACTGTGATCGAGTAGGCTGGTGCGCATCGCGTCCTTGATTAAATTCCCGAACAGCGATGCCAGTGGCAATGCGGCACCGAATTTCAGGGCGAGCACCAACTGATCGATCGGAGCCTGATAGTCGGCGGCGACAATGGTGGCATCGAAGGCGGGCGGATTGCGCAGGCAGGCGCCGCACACTGGCGCAGCCGCTGTCGGCAGCGCGCAGTGCCGACAGCGTTGTGCCGTGTGTTGAAAGAATTGCGCCTTGCACGGCTCGCACAAGATGCCCGGTGCCGTTAGTCCGCATAAGGCACAGTCCGATGGAAGCAGCGTTGACAGCGCGGTTCCGCCAATCAGTAGTCGATGCTTTAGGTGCCATTTCAGGGAAGCAAAAAAATGACTGAGCGTGTAAACTCCAAAAGATTCATTCCCCTCGTGGTCAGGTATTTTTTGTGACATCAGACTCCTCCGTATCCCCAAAAAAACAGAGCGCACCAATTGATCTCGATTACGTGCGGCGTCTGTTTGCCCGTCCGCCCCGACTGATCGAGTCGGATTTTTTGCGCCGCGAGATCGCCGCGCGGATGCAGGAAAGACTGGCGCTCGTCAGGCTGACGCCGCTGCGCGTGCTGGATGCGGGTTGTGGCGAGGGGGCAGACTTGCTGCCGCTGCAGAAGCGTTATCCGGCCGCGCAAGTGCTCGGTATCGATGCTGCCGCTGCGATGGTGCAAAAAGCACGGGCCATTCAGGGTGCTGCTTCGTCGGCGCTCAATAAATTGATGGCGCAATGGCTGCCGGTACGCCCTACCGGTGCGGCAATGCTGTGTGGTGATTTTGCCCAGTTGCCGGTCGCTCCTCAATCCCTTGACTTGATATGGTCCAACCTTGCACTGCACTGGCATCCCACTCCCGATCAAGTGTTTGCCGAGTGGCGGCGCGTATTGCGGGTTGATGGCTTGCTGATGTTTTCGTGTTTCGGGCCGGATACGTTCAAGCAGTTGCGCAGTGCGTTTGCGGCGGTCGATCCGAGTCCGCATATCTTGCCCTTCGTTGATATGCACGATTTTGGCGACATGCTTGTTGAGGCCGGTTTCTCGACGCCGGTGATGGATATGGAGACGATCACGGTCACGTATCGATCGATCGACAAACTGCTGGCCGAGGTGAAGGCGCTGGGCGGCAATCCACTGGCTACCCGTTCGCGTGGCCTGACCGGGCGTCGGCGCTGGCAGAAAATGAAAGATCAACTGGAGCAATTGCGTGAGCCCGATGGGACAATCGCGCTCACTTTCGAAGTGATCTATGGTCATGCTTTTCGTCCGGCACCTAAAAAAAATTCCCGCGGAGAATCGATTGTGCAACTGGATTTTCCACCGCGACGGTAAAAAAGTCTCATGCCGTGTTGTTTAAAATGGACCACCGAGGCCCGCTCGAGATGGGCTGAGCATTGGTGGAGTGCCGGTTGTGCGGGGCGTAATCGTGCAGTTATTCCGCTTGATACGGAGGCGAATTCCGACATATACTTCGTCGGTTTTTCGATGTGGCTATTGAGTGCGATCATAAATCTGAGGTTAGTGCCATGGCACAGCAAGAGTGGACGCTGAAACGAAATTGCTCGATATCGCCGCGGCAACTGGCTCGGTTTTACGCGAGCCTTTGTTTTGTGTCGCTGCTGTTGGCTACCATTTTTACATTAGGTGGTGCTTGGGTGGTGCTGGTTTTCTCGGTGGTAGAGTTATCCGCAGTTGGTGCCGCGTTTTTGTATTACGCACGCCATGCCTGCGACCGCGAAAGTATCTGGCTGGATGGGAATTTCATGGTAGTGGAGCTGATCGAGTCGGATCGCACACGGCAACTCAGGTTTGACATCAGTACGCTTCGTATCGATGCGCCCGGCCAGCCGAGCGCCTTGATACGAATTAAATCAGGCGGCACTCAGATACAAGTTGGGCGCTATTTGCCGTATTACAAGCGCCGTGCGTTTGCTTCCGAGTTAAGACAGTCGCTGGCACGAATAAGTTGCAGTTAAGGTCGTCCATATCGTTCTTGGTTGTGAACGCCCGCAAGACAGAATTATTAAATTGGGTTGTTGAGGAAAACATGAAACAAGTGAAGCGCCTTCAATCGATGATGTTTGCAGCCACCGTGGCGGCGAGCGGCCTGGCAAGTGCAGCGGAAGTTCAGGATATTCCTGGCGGTCCAGGTGTTCGCCAGCTCAATCTCCACTCTGGTGTGACCAAGATCGCCGAACAAATCTACTCGCTGCACACCTTCATGCTGATCATCTGTCTGGTGATTTTTGTGGCTGTGTTTGGCGTGATGTTTTACTCCATCCTCAAGCATCGCAAGTCGCTGGGACATAAGCCGGCCACCTTCCATGAAAGTACCGCTGTCGAAATCGCCTGGACCATCGTGCCATTCGTTATCGTCATCGCGATGGCCTTGCCAGCGACGCGCACCGTGGTTGCGATGAAAGATACATCGAACGCCGATATCACGATCAAGGCGACCGGGATGCAGTGGAAGTGGGGCTATGATTACCTGAAGGGAGAGGGCGAAGGCATTGCCTTCTTGTCGAACCTGTCGACACCGCGTAGTCAGATCGGTGCGCCGGGCGTGCCACCGACTGAACCACGCGGTAACAATTATCTGCTTGAAGTCGATAATGAAATGGTTGTTCCGGTTGGCCGCAAAATTCGTATCATCACCACTGCCAACGACGTGATTCACGCTTGGGGTATGCCGATGCTGGGCGTGCAACAGGATGCGATTCCAGGTTTTGTGCGCGATGCCTGGTTCAAAGCGGAGGAAGTCGGCACTTTCCGCGGTCAGTGCGACAAGCTGTGCGGTGCTGAGCATGCGTTCATGCCGATCGTGGTCAAGGCAGTGTCCGATGCCGACTATAAAATATGGGTCGATGGCAAGAAAAAAGAAATGGCTTCGCTAGCCGATGATCCGAACAAGGTCTACACCGTTGATGAGCTCAAGCAGCGCGGTGAAAAAGTTTACGCCACCAATTGCATTGCTTGCCATCAGGCGAATGGCAAAGGCGTACCCAATGCGTTCCCTGCGCTGGATGGTTCGCTTTTAGTGAATGGCCCGAAAGCCGGTCAGATTGATATTTTGCTGAACGGAAAAAATGCCATGCCGGCTTGGAAATCGCTGTCCGATACAGACATTGCCGCAGTAATTACCTACACCCGTAACAGCTGGTCGAACAAAGCTGCCGAAAATATTGTCCAACCAGCCGAAGTGCTGGCTGCGCGTAAGTAACCGACTCCAGGAGATTGAGATGAGCTCTACCACAATCGATCACGCACACGATCACGACCATGGCGATGATCATGGCCACGAAGACCATCCATACGGCTGGCGTCGCTGGTTGTACGCGACTAACCACAAAGATATCGGTAGTTTGTATCTGTGGTTCTCTTTCATCATGTTCTTGTCCGGCGGCGCAATGGCGATGGTCATCCGTGCTGAGCTGTTCCAGCCGGGTTTGCAACTTGTACAGCCAGAATTTTTCAACCAGATGACTACGATGCATGGTCTGGTGATGGTATTCGGCGCGATCATGCCGGCCTTCGTCGGCTTCGCAAACTGGATGATTCCATTGCAGATTGGTGCAGCCGATATGGCGTTTGCACGGATGAATAATTTTAGCTTTTGGTTGTTGCCAGTCGCCGCGCTGTTATTGATGGGTTCGTTCTTCGTTCCGGGCGGTGCGGTTGCGGCTGGCTGGACTCTTTATGCACCTCTGACGACTCAGATGGGGCCAGGTATGGATATGGCGATTTTCGCGATCCACATCATGGGTGCGTCGTCGATCATGGGTTCGATCAACATCATCACAACAATCCTGAACATGCGCACTCCCGGCATGACACTGATGAAAATGCCAATGTTCTGCTGGACGTGGTTGATCACCGCTTACTTGTTGATTGCCGTGATGCCAGTGCTGGCCGGTGCGATAACGATGACGCTGACGGATCGCCATTTCGGCACCTCATTCTTTAACGCCGCCGGTGGTGGTGACCCTGTCATGTACCAGCATATTTTCTGGTTCTTTGGTCATCCTGAGGTGTACATCATGATTTTGCCGGCCTTCGGCATCATCTCGCAGATCATTCCTACTTTCGCTCGCAAGCAATTGTTCGGCTACGCATCGATGGTGTATGCAACGGCGTCGATTGCGATTCTTTCGTTCATGGTGTGGGCGCATCACATGTTCACGTCCGGCATGCCAGTGACTGGTCAGCTGTTTTTCATGTATGCCACGATGTTGATTGCCGTACCGACCGGTGTGAAGATTTTCAACTGGATCGCGACAATGTGGCGCGGTTCGATGTCATTCGAAACACCGATGTTGTTCGCGATCGGTTTCATCTTTGTATTCACGCTGGGTGGTTTCACTGGCCTGATTCTGGCGGTCACACCGATCGACATCGCCGTCCATGACACCTACTACGTGGTTGCCCACTTCCACTACGTGTTGGTGGCTGGGTCGCTGTTTGCCTTGTTTGCCGGCTTCTACTACTGGGGTCCAAAGTGGACTGGCTACATGTACAAAGAATCCCGCGGCAAGTTCCATTTTTGGGCATCGCTGATCACCTTCAACATCACGTTCTTCCCGATGCACTTTCTGGGCCTTGCCGGTATGCCACGTCGGATCGCCGACTACCCCGCACAGTTTACCGACTTCAACATGCTGGCCACGATAGGTGCAGTAGGTTTCGCTGCATCACAGTTGTACTTCCTGTTCATGGTGGTGTTGCCATCAATCCGTGGTGGTGAAAAAGCACTCGCCAAACCATGGGATGGTGCAGAAGGTCTGGAATGGACAGTGCCAAGTCCGGCACCGTTCCATACGTTTGAAGTTGCTCCGGTTTTTAAAGGCTGATGACAAGGCGGGCTTCGGCCCGTCTTCGAACGTAATTATGGCTACTCCTAACAAACAAAGTAATCTGCGCACAGCGCTGGTCCTTGCTTCGATTGCCGCGATGTTTTTTGCCGGTGTCGTCGTCAAGCACGTCTGGTTCGGTTGAGTTGAGTACCCCGGAGCCAGTTGAGACGGAAGAAAGTTATTCGCGTTACGCAAAAAAAATCAACGCACTGATGTTGGGTAAGTTGTTGGTCATTGCGGTGTTGATGTTCGGCTTCGGTTATGGATTAGTGCCGTTGTACAAAAAGATTTGTGAGTTGACCGGGTCGAACGTGCTCAGCACTCAGGAAAACAGCGCCACGTCTGCGGTACGGAACAGCCAGATCGACACGTCGCGGTACGTAACGATTGAGTTCGATGCCAACGCACAAGGACCATGGCGCTTTCGGCCTACAGTCAACAGTGTGCGAGTGCATCCGGGCGAGATGGCTACGGTCGTGTACGAAGTCGTGAACAAGGAAAACCGCGCCATTAATGCGCAGGCTATTCCAAGTTACGCACCGCAAGTGGCGGCAAGTCATTTCAAAAAGCTGGAATGCTTCTGTTTCAAGCAGCAGACGCTGGGTCCGAATGAGGCACGACAAATGCCGGTGGCGTTTTATGTTGATCCGGATTTGCCGAAAAACGTAACGACAATTACGTTGTCCTATACGTTTTTTGAGGTGGGCTTACCGGGCAAGACGGCAAGTAATTAGGAAAGTGGTCGTTCCGATGCAGGAAAAGAATAAAGTAACAAAGAAGAAGATATCGTTTTTCGCCACGATGAGGACCGTGTTCTGGTCCTTCATTGGTGTTGGGAAGGGTAAGAAATCCGTTGCCGACGGCGAGAATCTCAATCCGGTTCACGTGGTTATCGCCGGTGTGCTCGGTGCAGTGATCCTGATCACGGTACTGATTATCATCGTCAAAATAGTGCTGTCAAAAGTCATAATTTAAATTTGGTTCAGGAGATGTGAATGAGTGCTCAACAAGCTGGCGCGTCAAGTTATTTCATACCGGGTCCTTCAGCATGGCCCGTGATGGCAGGTGCCGCGTTGCTGGTGACCATGCTCGGTGCTTCCGGCTGGGTCAATAGTACTTCGTGGGGCATGCCGGTCAATATGGTCGGATTGCTCGCGCTACTGGTCGTGCTCTACAAGTGGTTTGGTGATTCGATTGCTGAATCCGAAGGGGGCAAATACAGTGCTCGTATCGACGTATCGTATCGTTGGAGCATGGCCTGGTTCATCTTCTCGGAAGTCATGTTTTTTGCCGGATTTTTTGGTGCCCTGTTTTATGCACGCAGCATCACGATGCCGTGGCTGTCTGATCTCGACCACAAGGTGTTGTGGCCTGATTTCGCCGGCCACTGGGGCAACGTCGGTCCTGCCGGTACCGTCGAGGCGTTCAACACGATGGGACCGTTTCCGATCCCGACGATCAACACCGCATTGCTGTTGACTTCCGGCGTGACACTGACACTGTCTCATCACGCCATCCGGTTGGGCCACCGGATGCAAACGGCAGCGTGGTTGTTCGCGACCATCTTGCTGGGTGCGGTATT
The DNA here is from genome assembly GCA_047621345.1 of Minisyncoccia bacterium. Taxonomy (GTDB): domain Bacteria; phylum Pseudomonadota; class Gammaproteobacteria; order Burkholderiales; family Burkholderiaceae_D; genus Actimicrobium. Next base: position 54,600 of record JBLHLW010000008.1, read on the forward strand.
TATGGGTTTTCAGGTGTATGAATACATGCACGCGTATTCGGAACTGAACTTGAAGCTGACCTCCGGTATTTACGGCTCGACCTTTTTCATGCTGACCGGTTTTCACGGTTTCCATGTGACGCTGGGTGCCATCATCTTGTCGGTGATTCTATATCGTGTCCTGAAGGGCCACTTCACTGCAGATCAACATTTCGGATTTGAAGGCGCGGCATGGTACTGGCACTTTGTTGACGTGGTCTGGCTTGGCTTGTATGTCGTTGTCTACTGGTTGTAACGCAATCACCGGCACGCCGGGGTCGTAAAAAAGCCGCACTTCGGTGCGGTTTTTTTATGGGTAGAGTCGTTCGGCAGGATTCAGTGAATTCCGGTAGGCTGTATCCAACCCATTTGGTATGACACCAGCAGCAAGACGAACATGGCGATCGAAAATCCGACCCGCATTGCCAGTGCATAGACGGTTCGGTTAGTTTTTCCTTTGTCCTTCATCAGGAACACGAACGCCGAACCGAGGCTGCCGATGATGAGGATGAAGCCGATGGCGATAAAAATTTTCATAGGATGCATTGGTGCCGTTCCGGTGCCCGCTTCCGACTGCGCAAAAACGCATGCAGAGCACCAAACAGTGGCCTGTGATAAAAGTTGATTGTAATGCGAATCCGATTCCACTTCCGCCTCATTCCCTTCATTGCTGCAGCATTACTCGTGCTGCTAGGTATCTCGCTCGCGCAATGGCAGACGCGTCGGGCTGCCGAGAAGCAACTGATCGAGACGCAATTGATTACCCGCGTCTCGGCCCCGGTGCAGGAGCTGGGCGCGACATTAGTGCAAGCCGACGTGCTGGAGTACCGCCGCGTCAGCGTGCGCGGAGAGTTCGTCAGCGACTGGCCGGTCTATTTGGACAATCGCCCGCAAAATGGTCGTCCCGGCTTATATGTCGTGATGCCATTCAGGATCGCTGGTAGTACGCGTCATGTTCTGGTCGAGCGTGGTTGGCTAGCCCTTAATATGGCGAACCGGGCGACAATGTTGCCGTACCAGACTCCCTTAGGTGAGATTGAGATCATTGGTACTGTGCGACGGCATGCAGGTCGGGTCATGCAATTGGGTAGTCCTGCTGAGTTGAAACCGGGTGCGCTACTGCAAAATCTCGAAGTTAGTGAATTTTCCAGGGCATCAGGTTTAGCAATGCAACCGATATTGATCGAACAGGCTAACCGGCCTGGTGCTGTTGCAGATGGCTTAGTGCGCGACTGGCCCGTCCCGTCCAGCGGTATCGACATGCATCGTGGCTATGCGTTCCAGTGGTATGCACTGGCTGCGATGGCTTTTCTTTTTTTTGTAGTGACAGGATTTCGACGTGAATCAGACTGACCAACCTTCTCCCGCAACCGCATCCCCATCCCAGTCCCGCGCTCCAGCTGATCGTCAGGCATCGGGACGCTGGAAGCTCTTTGCCATCCTCGGCGTCTGTGCCTTTCCGCTGATCGCGTCGTACTTTACGTATTACGTGATCAAGCCAGAGGCGCGCACCAACTATGGCGACTTCATCGACTACATGGTCCATCCGATTCATGCCGACTTGAGCACCACGACGCTGGATGGGACGGCAATGACGTTGAAAGATCTCGAAGGTAAATGGATCATGCTGACCGTCGATGGTGGCGCCTGTGCCGAGGCCTGTAGCAAGAAGCTGTATGACATCCGCCAGTTGCGAGTAGCGCAGGGCCGCGAGCGGGACCGCATCGAACGCGTCTGGTTGATTACCGATAAAGTGCCGCTGGAAACGCAGGTGATTCGCGAGTTCGATGGTACGCAAATGTTGCGGGCGCAAGCAGATGCCGTCGCTAAATGGTTGCCGGCGGAAGTGGGTGCCACAGCGGCCGATCATATCTACCTGATCGATCCGCTGGGGCGACTGATGATGCGTTTCCCGAAAGATCGCGATCCCAATTTGATGAAAAAAGATCTCGGCAAGTTGCTCAAAGCTTCCAGTATCGGATAACGCGCCATGTTGATTCAACTTGCCATAATGGGCGTGCTGGCCGCGCTATTGCCGCTGACGGTTGTCTGGGTGTCGGCTGACGCCGACAAGTATCGCAAGCTGTCGTGGGTGACGCTGTTTCTGACTTTTGATCTGATCGTCTTTGGTGGCTTTACACGTCTGACTGATTCCGGACTGGGTTGCCCCGACTGGCCAGGCTGTTACGGTCACGCCAATCCGTTTCAGGCTCACGCCATGATCAGCGCGGCCCAGACCGCGATGCCAGATGGTCCGGTCACGGTTTTCAAGGCCTGGGTTGAGATGACGCATCGTTATCTGGCCATGGGTGTTGGCGTCTTGATCGTGTCGCTGATGGTTATTGCCTGGATACGTTGGTTGAAGTCTGCACGTCTGGACCAGCGGTTTGCGCCGACTATGCCAACACTATTGTTTCTGTTTGTTTGCATGCAGGGTGCGTTCGGCGCATTCACAGTAACGATGAAGCTGCAGCCGATTATCGTGACTGGTCACTTGTTGCTTGGACTGGGGCTGTTGTCGATGTTGACTTGGCTCAATGCTCGCCAGAGGGTACATCCGCCCGTCGCGGCGCAAGCGGCCAGCTTGCGTGTGCCGGCACTCATCGCGTCAGCACTGTTGTTGGTGCAATTGGCACTCGGTGGCTGGGTTAGCACCAATTATGCTGCGCTGGCGTGTACCGATTTTCCGTTGTGCCATGGTCTCTGGTGGCCGCAAATGGACTTTGAAAATGGGTTCGCGTTGTGGCGTAAATTGGGCATGACTGTCGACGGGGAATTTTTACCGTTTCCGGCGCTCACAGCGATTCACTTTGTTCACCGCGGCTTTGCCTTCGTGGTGTTTGCGGTACTTGGTTGGGTTGCCTGGCGTGCGTCACGCACAGACGGGCTGCAAGTGATCGGACGTGCGGTGTTGGCTGCCTTGGTATTGCAGTTGTGTACCGGCCTCGCAACCGTGTATTTCAACTGGCCGCTTGCCATCGCGGTCATGCATAATGCAGGCGCGGCATTACTGGTGCTGTTAGTGACCATGCTAAACTACAAAATCCGGTTGGCGCGCCAAGATGCGCCCGCTTTCTCCACCCGCACGCCGCCGGCGTCCTGAACAATCCCCCAGACACTTCCTGAATGACCACGCTGACCTCTTCTACGCCGAATCGCTTTGCCCAGTATTGGGCGCTGACCAAGCCGCGAGTAACCCAACTCGCTGTGTTTTGTTCGGTGATCGGGATGTTCCTCGCTACCCCCGATCTTCCGGACTGGCGTATCGCCTTACCCGCAACGATCGGTATCTGGTTGCTGGCCGGCGCAGCTTTCGCGGTCAATTGTCTGGTTGAGCGCGAGATCGATGCTCGCATGGCGCGCACGGCACGCCGACCGATGGCCCGTGGCGACATTACCGTACCGCAAACGCTAGTATTTTCTGGCGTGATCGGCGGCGTCGGCACATGGATGCTTTACTACTTCGTCAATCCTTTGACCATGTGGCTAACTTTGGCCACCTTCGTCGGGTACGCGATCATTTATACAATTATCCTGAAGCCGGCGACTCCACAGAATATCGTTATCGGTGGTTTGGCCGGAGCCATGCCGCCGGCACTAGGTTGGGCAGCGATCGCCAACGATGTGCCGATGCAGGCGTGGATTCTGGTGTTGATCATCTTCATCTGGACACCACCGCATTTCTGGTCTCTGGCGTTATATCGGCGTGATGATTATGCTAAATCGGGCTTGCCGATGCTACCGATCACGCACGGAATGGTGTTCACCCAGTTTCATATCTGGTTGTACACAATTGCATTGGTCGCAACGACTTTTCTGCCCTATGCGGTCAACATGAGTGGTCTGATCTATCTCGTCAGTGTGATCTTGCTGGACATCGTTTTCCTTTGGCATGCTTGGCAGGTCTACAAGCACTATACCGATCAGGTTTCCCGCAAAATGTTTGCTTATTCGATCCTTTATCTCGCACTGCTGTTTGCTGCACTGCTGATCGATCACTATTACAAGATATGAAACCCATGCGCCTGATTCCTAGTCTTCTACTGATGTTTTCCCTCATTGCCCTCGCCGGATGCGAGCAAAAGCAATCCAGTGTCGGGGATATGAAATTTTCGCCGGTGAACAGCCAGTTCAAAAATACCGATGTGACCGGATTGCCATACGCCAAGGATTTTTCCTTGACCGACCATAACGGCAAAGCACGGACTGTGGCTGATTTCAAGGGCAAGGCTGTATTGATATTTTTTGGCTACACACAATGCCCTGACGTCTGCCCGACGACGATGGCAGAAATGGCCGCCGTCATGAACGACCTTGGACCGCAAGCCGATAAAGTTCAGGTGCTGTTCGTGACGCTCGATCCTGAGCGTGATACCCAGGAACTGTTGTCGAAGTACGTTCCTGCATTTGATGCACGCTTCCTAGGGCTCTATGGCGACAAGGCCGCGACCGATGCCGTTGCCAAAGAATTCAAAATCTTCTATCAGAAGGCCGCTGGCAAATCAGCAGACAGTTATACGATCGACCATACTGCCGGTAGTTACGTGTTTGACCCGCAGGGACGCGTGCGACTGTTCGTCAAGCATGGTCAAGGTGCAGCACCGATTGCTCATGATCTTAAGCTGTTGTTAGATCAGTCATAAAAAAGGGCGCTTCGGAAAGCACCCTCTTTGTTGGTGTCAGATAACTTTACGCAAAAGCGACTAGAGCACCTTTCATCTTCTTTAGTGCGACAGCTTCGATCTGGCGTATCCGCTCTGCTGACACACCAAATTCCTTGGCAAGTTCATGCAGCGTTGCACCTGAGCCGTCATCATTGGCGAGCCAGCGTGATTCGACGATGCGGCGTGAGCGTTCATCCAGTTTATTCAATGCCTGTGCCAAGCCGTCACTTTGCAGTCGATCGTACTGTTGCGCCTCCAGCACATTGGTAGGTTCGTTACGGTCAGACGAGAGATAGGCGATCGGTGCGAATTTATCGTCCTCGTCATCCGTCGGTGCTTCCAGTGCGATATCGCGACCCGATAACCGGGTTTCCATTTCGATGACTTCTTCGCGCTTGACGTTGAGCGTCTGGGCCAATGCTTCTACTTGCGCTGGCGTCATTGAATCCAACCCCGTTTTGTGGCTACGCAAATTGAAGAACAGTTTGCGCTGTGCCTTCGTTGTCGCAACCTTGACCAGGCGCCAATTTTTCAAGATGTACTCATGCATTTCGGCTTTGATCCAGTGCATTGCATACGATACAAGTCGTACACCTTGGTCCGGGTCGAACCGTTTGACGGCTTTCATTAAACCAATGTTGCCTTCCTGAATAAGGTCAGCATGTGGCAAGCCGTAGCCGAGGTAGCCACGGGCGATCGACACAACCAAGCGTAAGTGCGATAGCACCATCCCTTGGGCTGCGCCCAAGTCGTTTTGATCCCGCAGGCGGCGCGCTAGCGACATTTCTTCTTCATGCGTCAGCATTGGCAAGCGATTAACTGCCGAGATGTAGGAATCAATGTTGCCGAGGGTGCCGGTAAAACCGAGGGCCAGGGCGCTGCCTGGCGTGACCAATGCGGTTTCAGGTACTGTTGTTTTCATTATTTCTCCTTGCTTCCTTAATAGGAAAAGACCAGTTATCGAGACAAACCGGCCGCTTTCAGTGAGCATCTTAGCACTCTGGCAGGATGAGTGCTAATGACGATAGCGGAAGTTCCGGATAGTGTCAGGCTATGGAGTTGCGTCAGGTGGTGCCATTTATTATGCAAGGATTGGAGCGCTACGTCACAACGAAGTTGCAAGAATATTGTTGCCGAAATGTTGTCAGCGTGTTTCTAGTGATGAAAGATGGCGCGAGACCGACAGAACGGCGCCAGCCACACCCAGCAGGGCGCCTAGTCCCAATAACAGTAGTGTTGCGACCGGGTCCAGCGGTACCAGCATGAACTCGGATGCATAAAGTCTGGCGAATTCTGCCACTGCTGTATTGACTGGCCGCAAAACCAAGACAACTGAAATCATGGCCAGGCCTGCGGCACAAAAACCGAGCAAGGCGCCGGTGTAATAGAACGGTCGATAAATAAAGGCGTCGGTGGCACCAACTAACTGAGACACCGCGATTTCTTCGCGTTGCGTCAAGACCTGTAGTCGAATGGTGTTGAAGACCACGGTCACGACGACGATGCCCAGCGTGCTGGCTAGAATCACCAGTACAACACCTAGCAGGTGTACCAGTGCCGCGAGGCGTTTGATCCAGGCCGAGTCGACTTGTACGTGTTCAACGCCTGCCAATGATTGCAGGCTGGCCGCAATGGCATCAACCGCGCCGGCATCGGTGGCATTATCAAAGCGCGGCAACTTGATCAGGTAGCCGTCTGGCAGCGGATTGGTGCCGAGTATGTCCACCGCTTCCGATAAGCCGGATTGCTGTTTCAGCATCTCGAGTGCTTTTTCGCGGGGCAGGAACTCGACTTTGCCGGGGTGATTGCTGCCCTGTAGGACTCGACGTATATCTTTACCGAGCGCTAGTGCATCGCCGCGTGTTACCGCCATGTCAATGAAAACACTAATCTCCGGTTCGACGACGAGTTGCCCGGACAATGGGCGTACATTTTCCAGCACCGTCAGGCCCGTTAATGGCAAGGCAAAAGCGATGGCAATGACGACGGCATTGATCAGGAAGCTCGTCGGTGCGCCAAGCGCGTTCCGGAACGCCTGTCGTAATGCAAATCCGTGTTGTCTCAGCCAGATGCTCATAACGTGGTCCTTGCGGGCCAACTATCGACCAGTTGACCTTGTTTCAGATAAATCACGCGCGCTGCGGTGCCCAGAATTTGTTCATCGTGTGATGAGATGACACAGGTTACGCCAGCGCCGTGGAAGGATTTCAGCGCATCGAGCACCTGATTGGCGCTATCGCGATCAAGGTTCGCAGTTGGTTCGTCAGCGAGAATGATCTGTGGTCGGTTGACAATGGCACGCGCAATGGTGACGCGCTGCTGTTCACCACCTGACAGCGACAGCGGCGCTACCAACGCTTTGTCGAGCAAGCCTACGCGTTCCAGTGCAGCGCTGGCCCGCCGTGTTGCGTCAGCGCGACCTGCACCACAGACGAGTAGCGGTAGCATGACATTGGCCAGTACGGTTCGGTCAGGCAGTAATCGTTGTTGCTGCAGTATGAGTCCTAGATTGCGTCGCAGATAAGGTAAACCGGAGCGGTTAAGTTTGCCGATGTCCTGACCATGCACGCTGACCTTGCCACTGCTTGGTCGCTCGATGGCCGCGATGAGTTTGAGTAGGGTCGACTTGCCGGCGCCGGACGGACCGGCAAGAAAGACCATCTCGCCATCTGCGATGTTGAGCGTGATGTCCGACAGCGCGACAGCATCGCCGGGATAGCGTTTCGAAACCTGTTGGAATTCAATCATGGGAGCAGGAGGGCGGGTCTCAGTCGGTTGCCTCGCCCAGCAGGGCGGTGACGAATTCGTCGGCGTTGAAAGGTTGCAGGTCTTCTATTTGCTCGCCGACACCAATGAAGTACACCGGTATCGGTCGAGTCCGGGCAATTGCTGCCAGTACGCCACCTTTGGCAGTGCCGTCGAGTTTGGTGACGACCAACCCGGTCAATCCAAGTGCGTCGTCAAACGCTTTGACTTGCATCAGTGCGTTTTGACCGGTATTGCCGTCGATGACCAGCAGGATTTCATGCGGGGCGCTCGGCATGGCCTTGGCGATCACACGCTTGATTTTTTTGAGCTCTTCCATCAAGTGCAACTGGGTAGGCAGTCGTCCGGCGGTATCGATCATGACGACATTGGTCTTTTTCGCCTGCGCCGAGTGCACCGCATCGAATGCCACTGCCGCTGGGTCACCGGACTCCTGGGCGATTACCGCCACATTGTTGCGCTGGCCCCAGATCGTCAGTTGTTCGCGTGCCGCAGCACGGAACGTGTCACCGGCAGCCAGTAACACGGACTGGTTATTGGCTTGCAAGTGTTTTGCCAGTTTGCCGATGGTAGTAGTCTTGCCGGCGCCATTGACACCGGTAATCATCATGACCATGGGTTGATGGCGTCCTAGTTCAAGTGGTTTCTGTAGCGGGTCAAGCAAGCCGATCAGCAGTTTGCGCAGTGCCGATTTGACCTGTGCTGCTTCAGTCAATTTTCCGTCCTTGACGCGGCGCTTCAGTTCGGCCAGCAGGAAGTGTGTCGCATCGACACCTGCATCGGCCATCAGGAGAGCGGCCTCTAGTTCTTCGTACAGGTCGTCATCAATGCGTGCGCCAACGAACAAGGTGGTGAGATTGGTCGATGTTTTCGACAAGCCTGATTTCAGCCGGGCAAGCCACGAGCGCTTGACCTCGGTTGATGGCGCAGGAGGAGTCTGTGTTTCTACCGATGAGTCTGGAGCAACAATGTCCGTGACGGGCTCACGCGATACGATCTCCGTAGCAGCGGGTGCCAGCTCAGGTTCGATCTTTGGTTTTTTTTTGAAGAAGCTGAACATCGGAATGTAGGTGGAGGCTTCGCAGAACGGCTGCGCACGTAAAACTAGGTAAGTTGGCATTCTAGCAGAGCGTGGCTTCACCAATTCTCTATGGTTGTAGCTGCATCGATGAAATTACACCGTTAAAGTGGCTATACTCCGACTCCAATTGCAACTGTCGTGTCGGAATTTAACCGACGGGATGACCACTTACTCTCTACCCACGTTCATGTCCAAACAGCCCAGCCAGAAACCAGCACCCAAACCGCGTCCGCGCCCAGCGCTGACCCATCAGGTCCGTATTATTGGCGGTGACTGGAAGCGGACACCGTTGCCGGTGATCGAGGTTGCCGGTTTGCGGCCGACCCCGGATCGAGTGCGCGAAACGGTATTCAACTGGCTCACGCACCTGCTTGACGGACAATGGTCTGGCACTTCCTGCCTCGACCTGTTTGCCGGTACCGGTGCGCTGGGGCTGGAGGCTGCTAGTCGTGGCGCTGCACGGGTGATGCTGGTCGAAGAAAGTCAGGCCGTAGTGCGCCAGCTTGAAATGACGCGGGACAAGTTGCAGGCCAGCCAGGTCAGCATTCTGCGCGGCGATGCCCGCACTGTTGCACAAGGATTGCAAAGACGTCTCACTGGACCGGCGGATCGCTATCACCTGATTTTCCTGGACCCGCCGTTTCATGCCAACTTATTGCCGGTGATGTTGCCACTCTGCGCTGACTTACTTGCTGACGGCGGCTACTTATATGCAGAAACCGAAAAGCTGATCGACGGTGCGGTATTGCCCGAATGGTTGCGCGGCTGGGAAGTGGTACGCGCTGATCACGCCGGGCTGGTGTTCTTCCATTTGTTGCAACGCCAGAATTCGCACGTAATTGAGGCATAATGCGTGTTCCAAACTAGTGACACTCCAGGGAGCAACGATGGTCACAGCAATTTATCCAGGCACGTTCGATCCACTCACGCGAGGGCATGAAGACTTAGTGCGGCGTGCATCGGGCCTGTTCGGCACGCTTATCGTCGGCGTGGCCGACAGCAAGAACAAGAAACCCTTCTTCGATCTCGAAGAGCGACTCACCATCGCCAACGAAGTGCTCGGACATTATCCGAACGTGGTAGTCGAAAGTTTTTCCGGCCTGCTCAAGGATTTTGTGCGCCGACATGATGCCCGCGTGATCGTGCGTGGTTTGCGTGCGGTATCAGACTTCGAATACGAGTTTCAGATGGCCGGTATGAATCGCTACCTTCTGCCGGAAGTCGAGACGCTATTCCTGACGCCATCCGACCAATATCAATTCATCTCTGGCACCATCGTGCGCGAAATCGCGTTGTTGGGTGGAGATGTCTCGAAGTTCGTGTTTCCTTCGGTCGAAAAATGGCTCAAGGAAAAAATAGCTGCCGGTCAGGAGTAACGCAAAGCCATGGCACTACTGATCACTGATGAATGCATCAATTGCGACGTGTGCGAACCGGAGTGCCCAAATGACGCGATTTTTCTTGGGCCGGAGATTTACCAGATCGATCCCGGCAAATGCACCGAATGCGTGGGTCATTTTAATGAGCCACAGTGCCAGCAAGTTTGCCCGGTCAGCTGTATTCCGTTCGACCCGGCCTGGCGCGAGAGCAAGGACGAACTGCTGCTCAAGTTCGACCGCCTGCAGCGTAAGAAAAACGCGGTCTAGTCGTGCGCCCTACGGGGTGCCAAGCACCTGATTCCGGCCATTTTTCTTGGCGCGATAGAGCGCATCATCGGCTCTGGATACCACCTGCTGTGCTGTTTTTTCTATCGGTTGATCGTGATCTGCGGTGCACAGTTCGGTCACACCTATCGATACTGTGGTTGTCAGCGCGGTACCATCAGAGAGCATGATTGGCTGGTTAGCGATGCTGGCCCGTATGCGCTCGGCGACTACCAGCGCATGGGACAGTCCGGCATCGATCAGCAAAACGACAAATTCCTCTCCCCCAAACCGTCCTAGTGCGTCGCTGAGTCTCAACTCCGCCTTGATTCGCAAGGCAACTTGCTGCAGTACTTCATCGCCGCCCTGATGTCCCGCACTGTCATTGATTTTTTTGAAATGATCGATGTCGATATACATGCACGACAAGGGGCATTCCTGACGGCGGGTGCGGCCAATTTCTTCTTGCAAGCGACGTTCCAGATAGCGGCGGTTATTTACGCCGGTCAACGAGTCGGTCAGGCCAATGCGTTTGAGGCGCTCATTGTTGATGACGTTTTCAAGGCAGATCGCGATGATGCAGCCGAGGTGTTCAATAAAGTCGCTTGCCATGCCGCTGGCAAAGCGTCCGTCGTGCAAGCTGCCCAGACTCAGGCAGCCGATCAGACGCCCTTGGCGCAGTAGCGGCACCACTGCGACGCTGGCTGGTGTCAGGACTTGCTTCGGGAAAATCACGCCATGTCGCGCCGAGCTGAAGTGACCAAGCACAGGGTGCGTCATTTTTGCCAGCGTCAGCCCGAGTTCGGCTTCGCGATCAATGAACAGCAGGTTTGGAAATTCTGTCTGGTCCAGCGCCAGGTCGACCATGATGCGACGGATATCGTATTCGGTATCGATCAGGCACAAAGTCACTACATCGAGTTGGGAGGACTCCGAGAGTGTGTCGAAGATGCTTTCAATGAGTTCGCGCAGGCTGTTGGCAGCGATAAATTTCAGATCGAATGCCTGGTGTCGACGCATGATTTGCTGATTGCGCTGGGCCTGCTCCAGCAGCAGCACGAGGCTGTCACGCAATTGAATATTCTCAGTGACCAGCTTATTCGTCATTCGGGCAGTTTCCGATCATGCAAAAAAGGGGGGGTAGTCCAACCAATAATGCCTTTATGTTATCAGGCAATGGGTACTATTCGGTAGGCAACCATTGAGGATTCTAAATTGCAACTCGCGGTAATGGCATTGGCGTGGCAATTCGCTCATATCTAGCGACTACCTGACTGCCGAACAACAGGAGCGTGGCGGTGATGTCGAGATCCCTCAGCAGCAAGCCTTGATGAGCACGCCTACCTGCACCGTTCGCCACGCCTCGCAGCTAGGGTACAAAGTCCGTCAGCGCTCTTTCAATGATGATGGCGGTATGCTACGAGCAGACTGAGGAGGCGATCGCACGGGCCGACGAATTTTTCTGGCATCCCCGGGTAAAAAAAATCCCGCACGACGGCGGGATCTCTGGATGTTGATATAAGAACCAGGTTAGACGTTGAACAGGAAGTTCAGCACGTCGCCGTCCTTGACGACGTATTCCTTGCCCTCCGCGCGCATTTTGCCTGCATCTTTTGCACCAGCCTCGCCTTTGAATGCGATGAAGTCGTCGTAGGCAATGGTCTGCGCACGAATGAAGCCGCGTTCGAAGTCAGTATGAATGACGCCCGCAGCCTGAGGTGCCGTGTCGCCAACGTGGATGGTCCAGGCACGCACTTCCTTGACGCCCGCAGTGAAGTAGGTCTGCAGTCCAAGCAAGGTGTAGGCCGAGCGAATCAGACGATCCAGACCTGGCTCGGTCATGCCCATGTCGGCCAGGAATTCGGTCTTGTCGGCATCTTCGAGATCCGAGATTTCGGATTCGATGGCTGCGCAAATGGCGACCACTGGCGCGTTTTGCTTTTTTGCATATTCGGTCAACTGATCGAGCAGCGGATTATTCGTGAAGCCGGTATCGGAGACATTGCCGACATACATCGCCGGTTTGGCAGTAATCAGGCACAGCGGCTTGATGAGCGCCATTTCTTCGGCATCCAGGCCCATCGCTCGCACGGGCAGCGCCAAATCGAGTTGCGGCATGATGCGTTCGAGAATCGTCACCAGCTTAGCGGCATCCTTGTCGCCAGAACGGGCTTTCTTGCTCTCGCGATGAATGGCTTTTTCTACTGCAGCCATGTCGGCCAGTGCCAACTCGGTCTGGATAACTTCGATGTCGTCGAGTGGATTGATGCGACCGGCGACGTGAATGACGTTGTCGTCTTCAAAGCAGCGCACCACATTGACGATGGCGTCGGTTTCGCGGATGTGTGCAAGGAACTGATTGCCCAGCCCTTCGCCTTTGGAGGCCCCGGCAACTAGTCCTGCGATGTCGACGAACTCAACCGTCGTGGGAACCGCACGTTGTGGCTTGACGATCTCTGACAGGGCATCCATGCGCGGATCCGGCACTTCAACCATGCCGACGTTGGGTTCGATCGTGCAGAAGGGATAATTTTCAGCCGGGATGCCGGCCTTGGTCAGCGCATTGAAGAGGGTGGATTTGCCGACGTTCGGGAGGCCGACGATGCCGCATTTGAGGCTCATGATGTGTGCTTTGCTGGAAATGAAATTTAAGGCGCTATTTTACCGTAGCGACGGGGTAGGGCCGTGCAAATGCACCGCATTGCCGAAACCAAGTGCTTGGCGGGGAAAAGACAGCAAATGCTTCGCTCGTCACTTGGCGGTGTGCAACAGCATCGTGGCGGCATCGAACTTGCCGTCGCACAGCATCGGAACGATGTCGATGCTCTTTGCTATTGCCTCGTCAAGCAGCGGTTGTTCTTCTTTGCGCGGGCGGTGCAGCACGTAATCAGCCACAGGTTGTTGCGAACCTTGCGTGCGCGGATGGCCGATGCCAATGCGAAGGCGCCAATAATCTTGTGATCCAAGCGCTGCCGTGATGTCCTTGAGGCCATTGTGCCCTCCGGATGAACCCCCTTTTTTCAGTCGGGCGGTGCCCGGCAGCAAGTCGAGTTCGTCATGGACCACCAGGACTTCATCAATGCCAATTTTATAAAATCTGGCGAGTGCGCCGACGGACTGGCCGGAGCGGTTCATGAAGGTTTGCGGTTCGAGCAGCCAGACTTCCTGATTATTGATGCTGGCTTTGGCCACGAATGCATTAAAACGGGTTTCGCGAGCCAGCTTGCAGCGAGCGATCCCGTTGGCCAGGTTGTCGATCAGCCAGAAGCCAGCGTTGTGTCGGGTTTGTTCGTATTCCGGTCCGGGGTTGCCCAGACCGACAATCAGTCGTATGGCCATGATGGAATTGACTATTCAAAAATTGATTATCGCGGATCACGCATGAAAAAAGCCCGTCGCGAAGGACGGGCTTTTCTGTGGACCGGCAACGGTACCCGGTCCGGACAAAAATTACTTCTTGTCGCCAGGAGCATTCGCTGCTGCGGCGGCTAAAGCAGCAGCAGCATCTGCAGCTTCTTCAACGCGACCGGCAGGAACGGATGCAGCCGCAATCGTTGGATTCTCGTCGCCACCGTGGATGACCGGAGTCACGCCGTTTGGCAATTTGATATCTGACAGATGGATCGAGGTGTTGATCTCCAGTTCGCCGAGGTCGACGGTCAGGAATTCTGGCAGGTCGGCTGGCAGACAAGTTACTTCCAACTCGCTGACAACGTGGCTGATGATACCGGCCGACAGTTTGACAGCTGGTGACGTCTCGCCATTGATGAAGTGCAAAGGCACGTTGACGTGGATTTTTTGCGAGGCATCGACGCGCTGGAAGTCAGCGTGCAGGACAAGTTGCTTGTATGCGTGGACTTGAAAATCACGCAACAGGACTTTTTCGACTTTGCCATCGATTTCAAGGTCAAGGATGGAGGCGTGGAACGTCTCTTTTTTCAGTGCGTGGTAAAGCGCGTTGTGATCGAGGCTGATGTTCACGGGAACGCCGCTACCACCGTAGACGATACCTGGGGTCTGGCCTGCAATGCGCTGGCGGCGGCTCGCTCCGGTCCCCAGTGCTGTGCGTGCGAATGCGATAACTTTCATGTGTTGCTCCAAATGTTGCAAGGCATCGCCTTGCGATAAAAATCCCCCGCGACCAGGGGATTCGAAAACGGATACGACTGGCGCATCCGGGGTTTGGTGAGTCCGCTTGCAGCGACGGATTTCACCGGCCTCCGCATTACTGCAAAGGATTCAGTGTTCTAAAAAATTACTCGGCAAACAGTGACATGACGGAGTCGCCACTACTGATGCGGCGGAAAGTCTCTGCCAGCAAGGCTGCGCAACTCAATTGGCGGATCTTGCTGCAGGCACGTGCTGCTTCTGACAGGGGAATGGTGTCAACGACGACCAGTTCGTCGAGCGTTGATGCATTGATGCGCTCAATGGCAGGACCAGACAGGACAGGATGCGTACAGTAGGCGATGACTTTCTTGGCGCCACGGTCTTTCAGAACTTCAGCCGCCTTGACCAGGGTGCCGGCAGTATCGACCATGTCATCCATGATCACGCAGTTACGGCCTTCGACTTCGCCGATGATGTTCATCACTTCGGAGACATTGGCTTTTGGGCGACGCTTGTCGATGATGGCCAGATCGCAATTGAGGCGCTTGGCTAATGCCCGTGCGCGTACTACACCGCCCACGTCCGGCGAAACAACCAGCAGATCGTCGTAGTTCTTGGCAACCAGATCACTGAGCAGGATCGGCGACGCATAAATATTATCGACCGGAATATCAAAAAAGCCCTGAATCTGGTCCGCGTGCAGATCCATGATCAGGACGCGTTCGACGCCGACTTCTTGCAACATGTTGGCGACGACCTTGGCCGAGATGGCGACGCGTGCAGAACGTGGACGGCGGTCCTGACGAGCATAGCCAAAATACGGGATCGCCGCTGTGATGCGGCCTGCAGATGCGCGCTTGAGTGCATCGACCATCAGCATCAATTCCATCAGGCTGTCGTTGGTCGGAGCGCAAGTCGATTGCAGCACAAAGACATCCTTGCCGCGCACGTTCTCATTGATTTCGACGACGATTTCGCCATCAGAAAATTTGGAGACGACCGCTTTGCCCAGTTCGATGCCGAGGTGTTTCACAACACCAAGCGCCAGATCCGGGTTTGCGTTGCCGGTAAAAACCATTAGGTTATCGAGTGCCATGGTGGAGTGTCCTGAAAAGCGGTCGTTAGAATTAAAAATGCCGCCCGGGCCCGACGTTTCAGTCATGCGTTGGCGGCTTGCATTCGTTACTTGGTAGTTCTGAAGCGATTAAATCAATGGCAGGGGAAGAAGGATTCGAACCTTCGAATGCTGGAATCAAAATCCAGTGCCTTAACCGGCTTGGCGATTCCCCTACGCAACTTTGCTAATGCCGCTGCATTGTCGCGGTGAACCGCGTTTCATGCAACGTCAAAAAATTTTTTCATGCTACTGACTGCAAATGTTCTAGCGGATGTTGATTTAGCGCTTTTGCTACCCATGCTGACCAGCGTTTCGGCACTTTTTCAAGAACTTCTACTGCTTCGGCTTCGGTATCAAAAGCACGGAATACGCACGAACCAGAACCGGTCATTCTTGCTAAACCCGCTCCGCCTAGCCACTGTATGGCTTCGGTAACCGCCGGAAACAAGCTTTCCGCTACTGCTTGCAGATCATTTCGTCCGAAACCAATAAGAGCCCCGGAAAAGTCCAGCATTCTGACGGGTTTAGAATTCCTTGTCAATTCCGAAGACGCAAATATTATTGGAGTCGGTATCGTGACGCCTGGTTCGAGGACCAGAAACCAGCATTCAGGGGTCTCCAGATGAACCAGTTGCTCGCCAATGCCTTCGGCAAAGGCGTTGGTGCCGAACAAAAAAAACGGTACATCGGCACCCAGCTGCAAGCCTAGTTGTTGCATTTCTTTTCGCGTCATGCCGGTTTGCCATAAATGGTTCAGCACCATCAACGTTGTCGCCGCATCGGAGGATCCCCCGCCTAGACCGCCTCCCATGGGTAATTTTTTTTCAATTGCGATATCGGCGCCGTATCGACTGCCAGTGGCTGCCTGCAGCAGACGTGCTGCGCGCACAATCAGGTCGCTATCGTGGGCAATACCGGCTACTTCTGTCGTGCGTCTGATCACGCCATCATCGCGGAGGTCGAAGTGCAACAGGTCGCTACGATCGATGAGCTGGAAGGCACTTTGCAGCAGATGATAGCCGTCGGCGCGTTGCCCAGTCACGTGCAGGAACAGATTGAGCTTGGCGGGGGCCGGACAATTGTGCAGCTTGCGGTGCATCAGACGGGCTGCCAGTTGTCAATGACGATCCGAATGGTCACGTTGCCGGCGACGTTCGTGCTGCGCGCGAGATCGATGCGTTTTGGATGCACCGTGTTGGTCGAGTCGTCCGCGTTCCAGCTTGCATACTGCAGCGTCCAGCCATCGCTGGTCAGGATAGGCGAATCGCTGCCTGGTGTGGCGGTCACGGCCTGGCCGTTCGCATCATTGGCGCGGCCTTGAAGCCAGTCGCGCAAACCGGCGATCGGCAGGGGCCAGCCAAGTGCGTCTGCTACTAATGCATCCGGATCAGCGGCGCTGCGCACCGGCTGTCCGGCTTGCGTCAGACTGGCTTGCGTCGGGGTGATGACGATGGTGGCAATGGTTTGACCAAGAGGCGACATGAGCGTCACTAGCGTCTGGTCGGCGCGCTGTGACCAGCTGAAGCTGCCGTGCAGGGCCTCCTCGTTGCCGTTGTGCTGATATCGCACTGACAGACGTCCGCTCAGATCAATGGCGGCCGCCGGCTGGCTAGTTTGTGCTGATGCCGGCGGTAGTGGCATCGTGCTCGCGCAACCGGCCAGTAAGACGCACAGCAGGACGCCAGTGCGAACGAAGCCGTTGGTCAAAGCTCCACCCGAAGGCGTGAAAGCGTACTTTTCAGCGCGTCATTTTTTGGGTCCTTGGTGCGGGCATCGCGCCAAAATCGCTGTGCGTCGGCTTTTTCGCCACGCACCCACAGCACTTCACCGAGATGCACAGCAATTTCTGCATCGGGACGCAATGCATAAGCACGCCTCAGCAGGGCTTCGGCTTCTGGCAGTTTGCCTAGCCGGTACTGGACCCAGCCCATACTGTCTATGATGAATGGGTCGTTGGGCGCGAGGGCAAGGGCCTGTTCGATCAGCTTCAATGCTTCCGGCAGGCGCAGGTTGCGCTCGGCCAGCGAGTAGCCCAAGGCGTTATAGGCGTGCTGATTGGTCGGGGCCAACTTGATGACCTGACGCAGTGCGGTTTCCATCTTGTTGACCCTGTCCAGTTTTTCGGCCGCCATCGCGTAGTCATACAGAATGTCGATGTTCCCGGGGAAGCGTAGTGCACCAGTTTCAAGGATCTCATAAGCATCGTGTTGCAAGTCGGCATCGCGCAGGATCTGGGCGTCCGTCTGGATCACCAGTACTTGTTCGCGCTCGCTCGTGCCGGGGGTTTCGGCGAGTAGCTGGCGCGCGCTGGTTAACTCGCCACGTTGTCCCATCAACTGGGCGCGTTTAATTTGCGCGCCAAAATACGCTTCGCCGGGTCCGACACGCGCCAGATAGGCAAGCGCTGCATCGGTATCCTTGCGCTCTTCGGCGATTTGCGAAAGCACCAGTAGTGCCTGTGCCGGATCGCGATTTTCATCGGGACGATCGGCTAGAACTTTTAGGTAAGTCGTCAGATATTGTTCTGCGCTTTTCAGATCGGAAGTTTGGGTGCCTAGAATACCAAGTGCAAACAGCGTGGTCAGGTCTTCCGGCTGGTCTTTGAGCAAGATATCGAATTCCTTGCGTGCCTGATCGTACAGATTTTGCTCGATGAGCATGCGGCCATAGGCGATGCGTATTTCACGACTGTCAGGATGGGCCGACAAGTAGGACCGTAGCGACTGCGCTGACTCTTTTTTATCGGGGATGACTTGGGCTAGCGTCAATGCTGCGATCTCCGAATCCGGTTTGGCTTTTAAGGCCAACGTGGCTTCTGCACGCGCCCGTATTGGATCGTTATTGTTAAATGCGGCTTGGGCCAGCGCGATATGTGATTCCGCCAAATCGATATAGGGCGCGACTAGTTCCTCCATGACCTCGAATGCTTCTTTTTTGTCTTTGGCGCGCAGCAACAGGCGCTGAACCTGCAGTATCAGGATGGGACGACTTTGCGGCCTGATATCACGTAAGCGCAGTTCAAATACTTCCTGAAATTCGCTCAGATCGTCGCCGAGCAGGATCATCCCAACGTAGTATTGCGCCGCTTCGTCGGATTTTGGCGCCAGCGAACGCCAGAACCGAACCGCCACCATCGCTTCCTCCGGGCGCTTGGCCGCAATCGCCATTTCGGCCGCACGGCGGGCTATTCGGGGATCGCGGGTTTGCTGAGCTACCGAAATCATACTGATGTAAGCCGGTTGCCAGTCACCGCGCTGGAAGACGAGTTCGGCAGTCAGTAATTTGTACAGCAAATCTTCGGTGAGTTCGACCAATGGCAGCCTGTCGCTGGCATTTTTTTCGGCGTTGCCGGAGCCTTCGTCAGCAATAGTCACGGACTGAGTTGCTGTGGGCGCCTCGACCGCTGCAGCGGTGGCGGGCCGCATCACGCCCGGCAGTGCGGCGCAGGCCGATAGCAAGAGCGACAAGGTTACGATGACGAAGGCTGTTTTCAAGGGATAATCCTGTCTGTCCAAGCAAAATTTCATTCTACGCGCAACCTGTCTGATTCGCGTGCAGTCGCGCTGATGTTGGCAGTGGCCTGTGCATTCATTGTTTCCTGCTACCTGGAGTTTGCATCCACCATGCCCGAATTGCCCGAAGTCGAAGTTACCCGCATGGGTATCGCCCCTCACCTGGATGGCCGTGTCATTGCTGCTGTCGTCATGCGCCGCAGTGGGTTACGCTGGCCGTTCCCGCCCGATCTGGCATCAACGTTAGTCGGACGGACCGTGCGCTCGACCGGGCGGCGCGGGAAATATCTGCTGATTGGTTTCGATCACGGTACGTTGCTCATCCACCTCGGCATGTCAGGTCATTTGCGCATCTTGCCGTTGGCGACACCACCTGAAAAGCACGATCATTTTGATCTGGTGACTACCGATCAGCTGATGCGTCTGACGGATCCTCGTCGTTTTGGGGCTGTGTTGTGGCATGCACAACAAGATGGACCGCTGGAACACCATGTTTTGTTGCGCGGACTGGGCATCGAGCCACTGGGAGCGACGCTGCTGGCACAAACGCTGTTCCACCAGACGCGCGGTCGACGCGCCGCCATCAAGCAGGTTTTGCTGGCAGGTGATGTGGTCGTGGGTGTCGGTAATATTTATGCTTCGGAGAGCCTGTTTCGGGCTCGCATCAATCCTAAAACACCGGCCGGTCGCATCGCGTTGCAGCGTTATATCCGGCTGGCCAGCGAGATTCAGGACACATTATCGGCAGCAATTGCCCAAGGAGGCAGTACTTTGCGCGATTTTGTGGGCGCAAATGGACAGTCAGGCTATTTTCAGCAAAGCTATTTCGTCTATGATCGAGTTGGCGAGCAATGTCGCCTATGCGGCACAGCAGTGCGCCAGATCAAACAGGGGCAGCGTTCAACTTTTTACTGCGTGTATTGCCAAAAATAACAGGCGGGCGGGCAGCGACGAATTTTTGCAGTTCCAGTCCGTTAGTAGTAAAGCACCGTGAGGAAACAGCGTGAGTGATCTTGTCCGAAAATTCGAACAGTACGGCGGCTGGCGTGACGTTGTAATCGCTGCGTTAACCGCCTACCGCAATCATGTCAAGGCAGTGCAATTGATGGATTCGGACAGCGAGCAGCGCATCGAGCAGATGGCTCTCCGACTGTCGACCGACAAGCTGACTATAGCGTTTGTCGCCGAGTTCTCCCGCGGAAAATCCGAGTTGATCAATGCGATTTTTTTTGCTGGTTACGGCCAGCGCATTTTGCCATCGTCGGCTGGCCGCACCACGATGTGCCCGACCGAAATGCTGTACGACGAAACCTTCCCACCCTCGATCCGGTTGCTGCCGATCGAAACCCGCGCTCTGAGACAATCCATTACCGATCTGAAGTCTGATCGTAAGGCATGGACTGTAGTACCTTTGAATCTATCATCTGTTGATGATATGCAGGGTGCATTTCTACAAGTTAGTCTGACCAAGCGTGTGACGATCGCACAAGCGCGCAGTTATGGCCTGTATGACGAAAACGATCAGGATGTTGCGCTAGACGCCGATGGCCTGGTTGAGGTGTCCCGCTGGCGCCATGCCATCGTCAATTTTCCCCACCCGCTGTTGCAGCAAGGCTTGGTCATTATTGATACACCGGGACTCAACGCCATTGGTACCGAACCCGAACTGACGCTTAATCTGATTCCCAATGCGCATGCAGTACTGTTCGTCCTGGCCGCCGACACGGGAGTGACCAAGAGTGACATCACGATCTGGCGCGATCATATTGGTCCTGGTGCCGGTCGGATGGTGGTACTTAACAAAATCGACAGTATGTGGGATGAGTTGCGCTCAAGCGATGAAATCGAACAGCAGATATGCCAACAGGTTAGTAGTGCGGCGCAATTGCTGGGCTTACAGGAGAGCCAGATATTTCCTGTCTCTGCGCAAAAAGGTCTGGTCGGCAAGATCAATCACGACTTCGCGTTATTGACGCGCAGTCGCATGCCCCTGCTCGAAAATGCACTGTCGCAGCAACTGATTCCAACGCGACAGCATATTATCCGTAGCCAACTTGACATCAACATTGATGAGCTTGCTGCGTCCAAGCGGTCTCAATTGCTTACGCGTACCCGCAACGTCGTCGAGCAGTTGCTCGAACTAAAAAGTCTGCGTGGAAAAAATCAAAACATCATTGATCACATGATGAAACGCATCGATATCGAGAAGCGTGAATTCGATAACAGCCTCATCAAACTGCAGGGCACGCGGGCAGTGTTCGCGCGCTTGTCGAACGACGTATTCACCAGCCTTGGTTTGGATATCCTGAAACAGGATATCCGGTTGACGCGACAGGCCATGGAGGGCAGTATTTTTTCTTCCGGCTTTCGCGAGGCGGTGCGGCGATTTTTCGAGCAAATCCAAAATAACCTGAGCTTGTCGTCGATGAAGACGGATGAAATTGCCGAGATGATGGCAGTCATGTACCGCAAATTTTCAACCGAACACGGACTGGCCTTGTCGGCTCCGATGCCATTTTCACTCGACAAGTATGTGAAAGAAATCCGTATGATTGAAACGATCTACCAGCGCCAGTTCGGCGCTACTGCGATCGTCACTACCCGCACTGGCGTACTGATGCAAAAGTTTTTCGATTCGATTGCCTCGCGCGTCAAGCGCAGTTTTTTGCAGGCCAATCGTGATGTCGAAGCCTGGTTGAAAGTTGTCATGGCGCCACTCGAAGGACAGATTCGGGAACACAAGACACAACTAAAGCGACGCCGCCAGTCAATCGAGCGCATTCACCTCGCGACGGATAGTCTAGAAGAAAAAGTGGCGGCGTTAGAGCAAATGGAAGCGGGCTTGTTGACGGATTACAAACGTTTGCTCTTGCTTGAAGAAACCCTCAGGGACGCCGTCCGGGCCGAATTGGCCGCCGTGGAAATGGCGTACTGAGTGCAGCCACCAAACAGCAGTACCATTTCTTCTGGCGCCTACGCTGACCCAGGTTTTTCCGCTGCTGTTATTGATTGGCAACAACGCCATGGCCGCCACGCCCTGCCGTGGCAAAACACGCGTGACGCTTATCGCGTTTGGCTGTCCGAGATTATGTTGCAGCAGACTCAAGTTACGGCCGTTATCCCTTATTATCAAAAATTCCTGACCAGTTTTCCGGATGTCCTCGCATTAGCCAATGCCAGCTCCGAGCAAGTGATGTCGCACTGGAGCGGACTCGGGTACTACACACGGGCGCGCAATCTGCACCAGTGCGCCAAGCGAGTAGTGGCTGAGTATGCTGGTCAGTTCCCGAGTGATCCCTTGCTCTTGGCCGATTTGCCTGGAATTGGTCGTTCGACCGCAGCGGCGATTTCGGCATTTGCTTACGGTACGCGTGCTGCAATTCTTGACGGTAACGTGAAGCGGGTGTTCGCCCGTGTCTTCGGCGTTGAGGGTTATCCGGGTAGCAAGCCGGTTGAGGATCAGTTATGGCGGCGCGCAGTCGACTTGTTGCCGCTGGACGGCATCGAACGTTACACGCAGGGCTTGATGGATCTGGGTGCGACGTTGTGTACGCGCAGTCGGCCTGATTGCACGCGCTGTCCGTTGGCCGAACGTTGTGTTGCGTTGGCGACAGATCGCGTTGCTGTGCTACCGGTACGCAAACCAAAGAAAGCCGTACCGCACCGTCAGACGGCGATGCTGGTGGTGATTGATCAGGGCCAAGTACTACTCGAACAGCGCCCTGACAGCGGTATCTGGGGCGGCTTGTTGTCGTTGCCAGAAGTGGAGGCGCTAGCCCCGGCTGACCTTGATGACGAGAACGACAGCACAGTTTTCGAGCTGTTGCTGGAACAGGCGCTTGCACCATTCGGCGTTCCTGTCTCGTGTGCGCGTCTGACGCCGTTTTCACACGTCTTTACCCATTTCAAGTTGCAGATATCGCCGTACGAAGTACATCTGTCGCGTCGGCTCGATCGCACTGGTCAGGATAGCCATGTCTGGTATCCGGTAGAGGCGCTGGCTGATGCACCCTTGCCGGCGCCGGTTAAGAAGTTGTTGCTGGCATTGTTTTGCGCCGAAGATTTGTTTGCGCCGTTGGACGCAAATCAATAGAGGCTTGCGGTCTGACAGCTAGGGCTGGACGATTTTGTCTTAGGTTGTAACGATAACTGAGGTCCGTCAATTCACCCTTGCAAGAGTTGCTGTTGCTCAAGGCACGCATGAATCAGCGTCAGCCGCATCGCCGGATCATTCAGTTCCAGTAATTCCTGTTTGGTCTTTAAGGTTAAGGGCAGGATTTCACTCCAGCGATTGGCGATCCATCCGGCATCATCGAGCCGCAGTGGCAGCGCAAACGGATAGTCTTGCACGTTGTTTTTGCCGATTCGCTGATCGAAGTCATCGGTGATCGCTTTCAACGCTTCGACGCAATCCGCCTGCCCGGGTAGTGGCGCCATTGCAGGGTCCGCATCCAGATAGTCGACGCGGGCTTCTAGCCGTTGGTCGGCCAGCAACCGCGTCTCACGAATGCGAAATCGCAGACCGCCGCGTGTACCTATCATCAACAAGCCACCGGCCTCCATGTCCCAGTGGACGATGGCCGCGGAGCAGCCAACTGCCTCCGGTTGCGCCGGTTGCCCGGTTTCCGTGCCTTCCCGGATGGCCACTACACCGAACGGTTTCTCGAGGCGCATGCACTCTCGTACCATATCAATGTAACGGGTTTCAAAAATACGCAGCGGCAGAATTCCGTCCGGGAACAGCACTGTTTGTAATGGAAATAACGGCAGCCAGTCGGCACCGTCTGTGGTGATGTTTTTCGTTGTAGTAGTCATGTCAGTCCATTTCGCGGTGGCGCACTACCACCCGTTCACTGTTGCGAAAATACGCGGCAAGATGTTCGACGAGGTAGACCGAGCGGTGTTGCCCACCGGTACAGCCGATGGCGACCGTCAGGTAACTACGGTTATCTGCCTTGAACGACGGGAGCCATTTTTCGACAAAATGGCGAATGTCAGCCATCAGTTCGGCGGCCTCCGGCTGGGCGTCGAGGAATGCGATAACTGGCTGGTCGCGGCCATTGAGCGCGCGCAGCGCAGCGTCGTAGTGGGGGTTGGGCAGCATGCGTACATCAAATACCATGTCGGCATCGAGTGGAACACCAAACTTGAAAGCAAAGGATTCGAACAGCAGCGTCAGCGGAGCCCCGTCAGTGGCGACCAGTTCCTTGATCCAACTGCGTAACTTGTTGGCCGACAGTCCGGAAGTGTCGATGACATGACCGATTCCTTCGATCGTGGCAAGCATCTCGCGCTCGCGCAGAATGCACTCTGTCAGCGTCGGACGCTCACCCGGGGCTTGATCTGGCAGCCGCCGGTGGGACAGTGGGTGACTGCGGCGGGTTTCGGAAAACCGTGCGATGAGCGATTCGGTCTTGGCGCCCAGGAACAGAACCTTGACATCGTGTCCCTCATCTTTCAGGCGGGTGATGTCTGCTGGCAGGTCCGCGAGTGAGTCTGCGCTGCGCGCATCCATCGCTACGGCCAGGTTGTCGCCATGATCTTGCATCCGTGTGGCGACAAGCGCTCGCAGTAGCGTCGGCGGCAGATTGTCGACACAAAAGTAGCCCGCGTCTTCGAGAGCGTTGAGGCCGACAGATTTGCCGGAGCCGGAAATGCCTGTAATCAGAATAATACGCATGAGGTTGATCATACCGCACGCTGTGCATCGGAGCTGCAGCCTTACTTGGTTCGCCGCAGAAGGACGCGCGGAATCTCCAATAAGCCGGCGTGAACCAGATAAAATGCTGGTTTCCTCCTTTTGTCTGCCCGCGTGAAACTTGGACCCTACCAGCTTGCCAACAATATTTTCGTCGCCCCGATGGCGGGGGTGACTGATCGCCCGTTCAGGCAACTTTGCAAGCAACTCGGTGCCGGTTATGCGGTCTCGGAGATGGCGGCTTCCAACCCGCGGTTGTGGCAAACCGAAAAGACTTCCCGGCGCATTAATCATGATGGCGAAATGGCACCGCGTGCGGTGCAGATAGCGGGTGCTGATCCGGCCATGCTGGCCGATTGCGCGCGTTTCAACGTTGAGCGTGGGGCGCAGGTGATTGACATCAACATGGGCTGTCCGGTCAAAAAAGTCTGCAATAGCTGGTGCGGCTCGGCGTTGTTGCAGGACGAGCGACTGGTCGGTCAGATTCTTGATGCGGTGGTGGCCGCAGTCGACGTGCCGGTAACGCTCAAGTTTCGTACTGGCTGGGATCGCCAGCACAAGAATGCACTCAATATTGCGCGGTTGGCGCAGTCGGCTGGTATTGCGATGCTGACGTTGCATGGCCGCACCCGGGCTGACGGCTACAACGGCGCGGCCGAGTACGACACCATTGCCGCAGTCAAAGCGGCCGTCACGATCCCTGTGGTGGCCAACGGCGATATCACCACGCCCGAAAAAGCACGTCATGTGCTGGCCGTCACTGGAGCCGACGCGGTCATGATCGGCCGCGCCGCGCAAGGCAGACCGTGGATTTTTCGCGAGATCGTGCATTTTCTGGCAACCGGTACCCATCTGGCTGCTCCGCTGGTTACCGAAGTAGCAGCGCTGATGGACGAGCATCTGCGCGCGCACTACGCGTTTTATGGCGATTATCTTGGCGTGCGTACTGCGCGCAAGCACATTGGGTGGTACGTCCGTGATCTGGCTGGTGGCGAAGATTTCCGTCAGCGCATGAATCTGCTGGAGGACTGCGAGCTACAACTGGCGGCAGTAAACGATTTTTTTGAATCACAAATTCGCTTCGGTGAGCGGTTACAATACATTCCCCTTGCGCAAAAGCTGGCTGCGTAACGTTACTGACTCCAAGAACAATCAAGCGCTGCAACAAGCGCACTAACCAGGTCATCCACTGCACCGTATGAGCAAAG
The DNA here is from genome assembly GCA_047621345.1 of Minisyncoccia bacterium. GTDB lineage: Bacteria > Pseudomonadota > Gammaproteobacteria > Burkholderiales > Burkholderiaceae_D > Actimicrobium. The sequence goes on from JBLHLW010000008.1 coordinate 80,417, forward strand.
AAAGCATCCAGGACGTCGTCAAAAAAAGCTTGGAAAAATATTTCCGGGACCTGGGCGAGCAGCAACCGTCGAACATCTATGACATGGTCGTAGTGACCGTTGAAAAGCCGATTCTCGAAGTCGTGATGGCGCGTGCTGCTGGCAATCAGTCGCTGGCTGCCGAAATGCTCGGGATTAACCGCAATACCTTGCGCAAGAAATTGCAACTGCACAGCCTGCTGTAGCGCAGCGTTGCTATAGCGACACCTTGCAACGCCGGCGCGCCGCAACAGCGTACCAATTACTCTCATCGAATTACTTCATTTTTCCGACACGACCCATCATGATCAAACAAGCTCTGATTTCCGTTTCCGACAAGACCGGCATCCTTGAATTCGCGCGCGCGCTGTCTGCGCTAGGTGTGAACCTGCTGTCGACGGGCGGTACCGCCAAACTACTCGCCGAGAATGGCCTGAAAGTCACCGAAGTGGCCGACTACACCGGCTTTCCGGAAATGCTGGATGGTCGGGTCAAGACTTTGCATCCGAAAGTTCATGGCGGCATTCTGGCGCGACGCGACTTTCCTGAGCATCGCGCTGCACTGGCCGAGCATGGCATTCCGGTCATCGACATGGTGGTAGTCAACCTCTATCCATTTCAGCAAACCGTCGCCAAGCTCGAATGCACGCTCGAAGACGCAATCGAGAACATCGACATCGGCGGCCCGGCCATGCTGCGTTCGGCCGCCAAGAACCACAAGGATGTCGTAGTAATTTGCGAATCGCAAGACTACGCACAGGTGCTGGCCGAACTGCAATCAGGCGATGGCGAAGTCAGCTACGAAACCAAATTCGCTCTGGCCAAGAAAGTCTTTGCCCACACCGCGCAATACGACGGATCGATCACCAATTATTTCACCTCGCTCGGTGCCGACAAGGCCCATGCCACCCGCAGTGCGTTTCCGTCCACGCTGAATTTGCACTTCGAAAAAGTGCAAGAGATGCGCTATGGCGAAAACCCGCATCAGGCGGCTGCGTTTTATCGCGACACCCGGCCAGTTGAAGGCGCGCTGGCCAATTACACCCAGTTGCAAGGCAAGGAACTGTCGTACAACAACATTGCCGATGCGGACGCCGCGTGGGAGTGTGTGAAGACCTTCGTCGAGACCGCCTGCGTCATCATCAAACACGCCAATCCCTGCGGCGTCGGTACCGGTAGTAGCCCGCTTGAAGCGTATAGCAAGGCGTTGCAGACCGATCCGACCTCCGCATTCGGCGGCATCATCGCCTTCAATTATCCGGTCGACGGCAACGCGGCCGAGGCGATTGCCCGGCAATTCGTCGAAGTCGTTATTGCTCCTTCGTTTAGCGATCAAGCCCGGCAGATTTTTTCAGCCAAGCAGAATGTGCGCTTGCTGGAAATCCCGTTTGGCGTGGGCAGCAATGCGCATGATTTCAAACGTGTGGGTGGTGGGTTGCTGGTGCAGTCGCCGGATGTGCGTAATCTGGAGCAGGCCGAAATCCGCATCGTCAGCAAGCAGCAACCGACGCCGCAGCAATTGCAGGACCTGATGTTTGCATGGCGCGTGGCCAAATTCGTCAAGTCCAACGCGATCGTATTCTGCGGCAATGGTATGACGCTTGGCGTCGGCGCCGGTCAGATGAGTCGCGTTGATTCGGCCCGCATTGCCTCGATCAAGGCGCAACATGCCGGCTTGTCGCTGGTCGGCTCGGCCGTGGCGTCGGATGCGTTTTTCCCGTTTCGTGATGGCCTCGACGTCGTCGTTGCTGCCGGTGCCACCAGCGTGATCCAGCCGGGCGGTTCGATGCGCGATCAGGAAGTCATCGACGCAGCCGACGAGAAGGGCGTCGTGATGTTGCTGACCGGCGTGCGTCATTTCCGTCATTGATCGCGTTGCAGGCCCTGCGACCGTGAGAATACTTGGCATCGATCCGGGGCTGCGCATCACCGGCTTCGGTGTCATCGAAAAGCACGGTCACAAGCTGACCTATATTGCTTCCGGCACCATCAAGACCCTCGACATCGATTTGCCGGCACGGTTGAAAACCATTCTGGCCGGCGTCACCGAAGTCATTGCCACCTATCGACCTGATTGTTCGGCGATCGAAAAAGTCTTTGTCAACGTCAATCCCCAATCGACGCTGTTGCTCGGTCAAGCCCGTGGTGCGGCCATTTGCGCGCTAGTCAGTGCCGATCTGCTGGTGGCCGAATACACCGCGCTGCAAGTCAAGCAAGCCGTAGTTGGGCAGGGAAAGGCGCAAAAAGAACAGGTGCAGGACATGGTGCAGCGCTTGCTGTTGCTGTCGGGCAAGCCGACGGCGGATGCAGCGGATGCGCTTGGCGTGGCGATTTGTCATGCCCACAATAGCGACGTATTGGCAATTCTTGGCGGGCTGGCACCTGGGCTGGCGAAAAAGGGATTGCGGGTTCGCAAGGGGCGATTGGTCGGGTGACGGTTCGGTCCGCTTGTTGGTGTGCACGCGTGGGCACAAGAGGCCGTGCCCACCCTACCAGCGGTACGTCATGCTTCGCACGCTGTATCATCTCGTAACCCTCCACTTCCACCACATATCCCCATGATCGGTCGCCTCTCCGGAACGCTCCTCGAAAAAAATCCACCGCAATTACTGGTCGATTGCCATGGCGTCGGCTACGAAGTCGGTGTCTCGATGAGTACCTTTTACAACTTGCCTGCATTAGGCGAAAAAATCGTTTTACTGACCCAGCAGATCGTGCGCGAGGATGCCCACCTGCTGTTCGGTTTCGGCACCGCCGAAGAGCGCAACGTGTTTCGTCAACTGATCAAGATTGCAGGTGTCGGCCCTCGCATGGCACTGGCGATTCTGTCGGGCATGTCGGTCTCCGAGTTGGCGCAGGCGATCACGCTGCAAGAGACCGGCCGCCTGACCAAGGTGCCCGGTGTTGGCAAGAAAACCGCCGAGCGTTTGCTGCTTGAACTCAAGGGCAAGCTGGGTGCCGATCTCGGTATTGTCGGTGGTGTCGCGCTGCCAGATGGCAGTGGCGATATTCTTAATGCGCTGCTGGCGCTCGGTTATTCCGACAAGGAAGCACTGCTGGCGATGAAGCAGGTGCCGGCTGGCAGCGGCGTTTCCGATGGCATCAAGCTGGCGCTCAAGGCGCTGTCCAAGGGGTAATCAGGCATGAGCATCCAGACCGATGATTTCAGCGAGCAGCGCATCACCGCACCAACCCCGGCCTCGCCCAACGAAGAGGCAATCGAACGCGCGTTGCGGCCAAAACAGCTAGACGAATACGTCGGCCAGGAAAAAATCCGCGACCAGCTCAGCATCTTCATTACCGCCGCCAAGCAGCGCCGTGAAGCACTCGATCACACGTTGCTGTTCGGCCCGCCGGGCCTGGGCAAGACCACGCTGGCGCACATCATCGCGCGCGAAATGGGCGTCAATCTGCGTCAGACTTCCGGCCCGGTGCTCGAACGCGCCGGCGACCTTGC
>JBLHLW010000009.1:0-80389 GCA_047621345.1 Minisyncoccia bacterium
CGTTGACCATGGCAAAACCACCCTCGTTGACAAGTTGCTGCGTCAGTCGGGTACCTTCCGCGATAACCAGCAAGTCGATGCACGCGTGATGGACTCCAATGACCTCGAAAAAGAACGTGGCATCACGATTCTGTCGAAAAATTGCGCCGTCGAGTATGAAGGCACCCATATCAATATCGTCGACACCCCAGGTCATGCCGACTTCGGTGGCGAAGTCGAGCGCGTGCTGTCGATGGTCGATAGCGTGTTGCTGCTGGTCGATGCACAAGAAGGTCCGATGCCGCAAACGCGCTTCGTGACCCGCAAGGCACTGGCACTGGGCTTGAAGCCTATCGTTGTCGTCAACAAGATCGATCGTCCGGGTGCACGTCCTGAGTGGGCCATCAACGCCACGTTCGAACTGTTCGACAAACTCGGCGCGACCGAAGAGCAACTTGATTTCCCTGTCGTGTTCGCATCAGCACTCAATGGTTATTCGAGCCTCGATTCGACCGTTCGTGACGGCGACATGAAGCCTTTGTTTGACGCCATCTTGCGCCACGTTCCAGCACGCGAAGATGACCAGGATGGTCCGCTGCAACTACAAATTTCTTCCCTTGATTATTCGTCGTACGTTGGCAAAATCGGTATTGGCCGGATTACCCGTGGTCGCGTGCGCGGTCTGCAAGACGTCATCATCATGGACGGACCTGACGGCGTGCCACGCAAGGCCCGGATCAACCAGGTTCTGAACTTCAAGGGTCTCGATCGCGTGCTGGTTGAAGAAGCTGTCGCCGGCGACATCGTCCTCATCAACGGTATCGACGAACTCGGTATTGGTACCACGGTGTGTTCGCCAGATGTGCCGGATGCCTTGCCAATGCTGACTGTCGACGAGCCAACGCTGACCATGAACTTCATGGTCAACAACTCGCCACTGGCCGGCCGTGAAGGCAAGTTCGTCACCAGCCGTCAGTTGCGCGAGCGTCTTGACCGCGAACTGAAAGCCAACGTAGCGTTGCGCGTTGCGCCAACCGACGACGACACAATTTTTGAAGTCTCCGGTCGCGGCGAATTGCACCTGACCATCCTGATTGAAAACATGCGCCGTGAAGGCTTCGAGCTGGCCGTATCGCGCCCGCGCGTTGTGTTCAAGATGGTCGATGGCGTACGCCATGAGCCGTTCGAATTGCTGTCGGTTGACGTCGAAGAAGTCAACCAAGGTGGCGTCATGGAAGAGCTGGGTCGTCGTCGTGGCGATCTGCAAAACATGGAATCGGATGGCAAAGGACGCGTGCGTCTCGAGTACCGTATTCCGGCCCGTGGCCTGATCGGTTTCCAGGGCGAGTTCATGACACTGACCCGCGGTACCGGCTTGATGAGTCATATTTTTGACGAGTACGCCCCAGTTGACAACACCCGTGGCGAGATGGCTTCGCGTCGTAACGGCGTGCTGGTCTCGCAAGACGATGGCGCTGCCGTTGCCTACGCACTGTGGAAACTGCAAGATCGCGGCCGTATGTTCGTGGTCCACAACGACCCTGTGTACGAAGGCATGATCATCGGTATTCACTCACGTGACAACGATCTGGTCGTCAATCCGATCAAAGGCAAGCAATTGACCAACGTGCGTTCGTCGGGTACCGATGAAGCGGTTCGTTTGGTCCCGCCTATCCAGATGTCGCTTGAGTATGCCGTCGAGTTTATCGATGACGATGAACTGGTTGAAATCACGCCAAAAAGCATTCGTCTGCGCAAGCGTTATTTGAAAGAAGCTGATCGCAAGAAAGCATCACGCGACGCGTAATCTGATGTGACTGGACCAGGCCACGGCCTGATCCACCGCGAAAAACCCGCCTAGTTCAGGCTGCCTTGATGGGCGGCGTGGACTCGGCGGGTTTTGCGTTGTTGAAGTCAATTAACGTTGAAAATGACGGCCTAGTCAGCCTCGCCGGTGGCTAATTTGGTGCAATGCCCTACGGTTATTGCACCGGGCGCGTTCATGTCAGCGATGCTGACAGCTTTTGTAGCGTTATTTATTAGGCCGTCACTTCCTCGACATCGGGCACGGTCTTTTGTGTTTTCAGGATTGTGCCAATGGCACCAAACAGCTGGTCGATTTGTGGTTTGTCGATGATCAGCGGTGGCGACAGCGCAATGATGTCGCCGGTTGTGCGGATCAGCACGCCTTTCTCCCAGAACGCTTTCAGGAACACATCGAATGCGCGCATGCCCGGTTTGCCAGCGACGCCATCGAGCTCAATGCCACAAACCAGTCCGAGGTTGCGAATGTCTTTGACGTAGGGCAAGCCCTTGAGGCTGTGCGCGGCCTGCTCGAAGTAGGGTGCCATCGCCGCGGCACGCTCGAACAGATGCTCGGATTTGTACACGTCGATAGTAGCGATTGCTGCCGCTGCTGCCAGCGGATGGCCTGTATACGTGTAGCCGTGATAAAACTCAATGGCGTTCTCTGGTGCCATGCTCATGAAGGTGTCGTGAATATCCTGACGAACAATGACGGCACCCATCGGCACCGTCGCGTTGGTCAGACCCTTGGCGCAGACAATCATGTCCGGCACCACGCCGAAATAGTCGGCACCGAACGGCGTACCAAGACGCCCGAACCCGGTGATGACCTCGTCAAAAATCAGCAGGATGCCGTATTTGTCGCAGATCGCACGTATCTTTTGCAGATAGCCTTTGGGCGGCAGGATGACGCCGGTCGACCCTTGCAGCGGTTCAATAATGACGGCAGCGATCGTGGCCGGATCGTGCAGTGCCAGCAGGCGCTGCTCGAGTTCGTCAGCTATTTCGGCGCCATGTTCTGGCAATCCTTTTGAAAACGCATTTTTGCTGATATCGAGCGGATGGCGCAAATGATCGACTGCTGGCAAGCCGGGGCCATAATGCTTGCGGTTTCCCGCAATCCCGCCGACTGAAATGCCACCGAAACCGACACCGTGATAGCCGCGTTCACGCCCGATAAGTCGATGCCGCATGCCGTCGCCACGAACCCGGTGATATGCCAGCGCGATCTTCAGCGCCGAATCGACGGCTTCTGATCCGTCATTGCAAAAGAAGACCCGGTTCAATCCTTCGGGCGCCAGCGACACCAGGGCAGTAGCCGCTTCGAAGGCTTTCGGATGCCCCATCTGGAACACGGGTGCGAAGTCCATTTCGCCGGCCTGGCGGCGAATAGCTTCGGTGATTTTTGGATGGCAGTGACCGGCATTGCTGCACCACAGGCCAGCGGTGCCATCGAGAATCTGGCGGCCGTCGTCTGTCGTGTAATGCATGCCGGAGGCGGCGACCAGCATCCGTGGTTTGGATTTGAACTGGCGATTAGCGGTAAACGGCATCCAAAAGTGGTCGGTATTGAGCATGGCAACAGGTCCGTGGGTAAAGAGGGAAGACAATGATGGTAATCCTCTTTGCCGGCAGGTGGCGGCGAATTTTGGGTGGCTCGTGGCGTGTTGCCGGGCCGGGCAGCTTGTCCAGTAACACCAAATCATGGCTCCATGGTCATTGTGCAGCAGCTTGCTGCACAAATTGGTCATCCGGCCACGCTTCCGTAAAAGCACCCATGTGCTGATATGTTGGCTGTTTTCGGTAATGTGGCGCTTGGATGTCCGGCATATTGTCGTCCCCGGTATGGAAGTGCTTGCAATCGGCCACACATGTTGGTATCTGTGCTCATCCATTTCGGGTTCGCATCAGTTCGCACTGCAAGCACCTTATAAAAATTTCTTCAACAATCGAATTCAAGTAAATGAAAACAAGCAAGTACAAGAGCCGGCGTATTTCCGCCGCCCCGATGATGGATTGGACGGACAGGCACTGTCGCCTGTTCCACCGCCAGATTTCTCGCCACACCTGGCTCTACACCGAGATGGTCACTACCGGGGCGCTGGTGCATGGCGATGTCGCGCGCCACCTCGATTTCAATGATGAAGAACACCCGGTCGCGCTGCAACTCGGCGGCAGCGACCCGGCTGATCTGGCGCACAGTGCGCGACTCGGCCAACAGTGGGGCTACGATGAAATCAACCTCAACTGCGGCTGTCCTTCGGAGCGGGTTCAAAAAGGGGCTTTCGGTGCGTGTCTGATGGCCGAGCCGCAGTTGGTGGCCGATTGCGTCAAGGCCATGCGCGATGCAGTCTCGATCGATGTCACGGTCAAGCACCGGATCGGTATCGACAAGAACGAGTCGTACGCCTTCATGCGCGACTTTGTGGGTACGGTTGCTGATGCGGGTTGCACCACCTTCATTGTTCATGCGCGCAACGCGATCCTGAAAGGCTTGAGTCCGAAAGAGAATCGCGAAGTGCCACCGCTGCGTTACGACGCGGTGTATCAGCTCAAACGTGAGTTTCCCGATCTTGAAATTATCATCAACGGCGGCATCAAGACCGAGGCCGAAATCGATCTGCATTTGCAGCATGTTGATGGCGTGATGCTTGGGCGCGAGGCGTATCACAATCCCTACCTGATGGCTGGTTTCGATGCGCGCTACTACGATGATCCGGCCATGCCGCGCACGCGCACTGAGGTGCTCGAAGCCATGCTGCCGTATATCCGTCGCCAGCTCGGACCGACCCCGTCCGTAGCAATGAAAGGTGGGCCGCGCCTCAATAGCATTACCCGCCACATGCTCGGTTTGATGGCCGGACTGCCCGGCGCGCGGCATTTTCGTCAAACGTTATCCGACTCGAAGCGGCTAGCTATGGGAGATGCGGCGTTGCTGATGGAGGCGATGGCCAGCATGCAGGTAAGTTGAGCTTAGAAGAATTGAGCAGGATCAAAGGCAGCGCAGGTGATCACGCTACGCTGTTCACAGGCTTCCCGCCTGTCGAAAACAGACCGCATTTTGAGCGGTCTTCACCTTTAGGGAATATCAATGAAAACAACTTCTTCTACACTCACATTCGTCCTTGCCGGTGTGCTGGGAATTGCCTTGTTAAGCGGTTGCGACCGCCGCTCGCCGACGATGGATCAGCCCGGCATGGGCGGCATGCCCTCATCCAACGCGCCAGTGAGTCCGCCGTCATCGATGATGCCGGCACCACCGGCCATGCCAGGCGCATCAGGCCCATCGGGTACACCGGGATCGCCACCACCAGATACCAGCAAGTAATCGGCTCATTGCGCCACATTGCAGGAGCGTAGTTTTTTAGGCAGAAACTTAAGCGCGTTGAGCCGTGTTGACGCGCTCTCGTGTTGGACAAGCTGGATTGTTCAATGCAGTTTGCGCGTCATCGACTTGATGAATGGTGTGAAGTGGGCAAAGTAAGTGAGACGGCCGATGTCATCCCTCGTCGTCTTGACTCAATGGTGAACGCAGGAATGAATCAAACTGCATGTCGATTTTTTGCAAGGCTTTTTGCGCGTTTTGCATCTGCTTGCGAAACTCTGGTCCGCGCCGCAGTGCAAGGCCGACTGCAAGAATATCGATGACCACCAGATGAGCCAGTCGCGCTGAAATCGGTGTGTAAGGATCGGTATGAAAATGCAGGTCGATCGGTACCAGTACCGTCGCCAGATCTGCCAGTGGCGTGCCGCTGGGCGATAACGCAATCACGTCTGCTCCGACCTTGCGCGCAAGCTGCACGCTGCGCAGCAAAGCCACGCTGTTGCCGCGCTGTGAGATTGCCACCACCACATCCCCTTTTTTTAAAAGGGCTGCTGCGATGCTGTGAATATGCGGATCGGAATACGCCACTGCCGGTACGCCAGAGCGGAAAAACTTGTGCTGGGCGTCGGTCGCAATGATGCCCGATGAACCCTGTCCGTAAAATTCAATTTTCCGGGCCTTGGCCAGTAAATCCAGCGCCCGTTCGATCGCGCCGGGATCGAGCGTGTTGCGTAGATCGAGCAGGACATTGATCGAGCGACTACAAATTTTGCCGACCAGATCGGCGGCCATATCGTTCGGCGTTAGATTTTCGTTTGCCCCGGGCAGGGCAACCGCGAGGGCCTGTGCCAGTTTCAGCTTGAACGACTGCCAGCCGTCGAAACCGATGGCGCGGCAGAACCGGACCACAGTCGGCTCCGATACTTGGGCGTTGCGTGCCAGCGCAGTAATGTTTCCTGATACGGCGAGAGTCGGGTCCCGCAACACTGCCAGCCCCACCTTGCGTTCGGACTTGGACAACGCATCCAATTGTGACCGTATGGAGTCGAGCAACATCGTTGTCACATTTCTGGCAGCGCTTCTTCGCGCCATTGCAAACCGTCGCGACCGATCAGCGCACTGGCAGCGGCCGGCCCCCAGGTGCCAGCTGTGTAGGGAATTGGCGTGCTTTCTTCTTGCTCCCAATGGTTGAGAATAGGTTCGACCCATTCCCAGGCCGCTTCGAGTTCGTCGCTGCGCATGAACAAAGTTAGCTGGCCGCGCAGGACGTCTAGCAGCAGGCGCTCGTAGGCATCCATGCGAGGTGTCTTGAAGGTCTCGCGGAAATCAAGTTCGAGGTCAACGGGTTTGAGTCGCATGCTGTCGCCCGGCGTCTTGGCCATCAGGTTCAAATGCAAGCCTTCATCGGGTTGCAGGCGGATTACCAGGCTGTTGGGCTGGAAGCTGCCGCTGGATTGCGCAAAGATGGAATGCGGAACGGGCTTGAAGCGCACGACAATTTCAGCCAGTTGGTCGGCCATACGCTTGCCGGTACGCAGATAAAACGGTACCCCGGCCCAGCGCCAGGTATCGATTTCAGCGCGCACCGCGACAAAGGTTTCGGTTTTTGATTCCGGATCGGCGCCGGGCTCTTTGCGGTACGCAGGCACCGCAACACCATTGACGTGACCGGCCCGGTATTGTCCGCGCACGACATTTTGTGTCAGCGTCGTGGTGGTGAATTTTTTCAGAGAGCGCAGTACTTTGAGTTTTTCATCGCGCACGGCATCCGGTGTGATCGTTGTTGGCGGCTCCATGGCGACAATACACAGCAGTTGCAGCAAATGGTTTTGCAGCATGTCGCGCAGCGCGCCGGACGTGTCGTAATAGCCAGTGCGGTTGCCCACGCCGAGCTCTTCGGCAATCGTGATCTGCACATCCGAAATCCATTCGCGCCGCCAGAGTGGTTCGAACAGGACATTGCCAAAGCGCAGCGCCAGCAGATTCTGCACGGCTTCTTTGCCGAGATAATGGTCAATACGGTAAATCTGCGATTCGGCAAACACGCTACCCACATCAGCATTGATCTGGCGTGCACTGGCAAGATCGCGGCCGAGTGGCTTTTCGAGCACCACGCGTGAATTCGGCGTGGCTCCGCCACAGGCGGCCAGATTCAAGCAGATGGTGGCGAACAACGTCGGTGGTGTCGCCAGATAAAACACCCTGACCAGTGCCGGATCGGTACGCAGTGCGGCGACCAAGGTGCAATAACTTCCGGCCTTGTCGGCGTCGACAGCAACGTAATGGATGCGCTGGCAAAACCGCTGCCACACTTTGGCATCAAAGCTGTCGGCGGCGATATGCGGTTTTGCGCCGGATTCGACCGACACGAGAAAATCTGCCGTAGTCAGATCATGACGGCCGACACAGATGATGCGCGCCGAATCAGGAAAATCCTTGGCGCGGTCGCGTGCATACATCGCCGGCAATAGTTTGCGCATCGACAGATCGCCGCTGCCGCCAAATAAGACAAGATCGAAATCAGTTAGTGCCATGGGTTCCATCAAGTTGTGTACAAGTTAATCGGGTGCGATGCTATTGTGCATCAATGCGGCTCTGGCCATCGCGATGAGCGCATTAGTCGAGCTGTCATGGTGGTGCGGTTGGACTGTGCCGGTCAGTTCCTGAGCAATGGTTTTGGCCAGCACCTTGCCGAGTTCTACGCCCCACTGATCGAAACTATTGATGCCCCAGACCACACCTTGCACGAAGACCTTGTGCTCGTAAAGTGCCACAAGTGCTCCCAGCGCTGCCGGTGTCAGTGCGTCCATGAGCAACATGTTGGAAGGACGATTGCCGGAGAAAGTCTTGTGTGGTACTAGCGCTTCGGCTGCCGCGGCATCAAGTCCCTGTGCCGCGAGGTCGGCACGGACTTCGTCGGCGCTTTTGCCGCGCATGAAGGCTTCGGCTTGCGCAAAACAGTTCGCCAGCAATGCCGCATGATGACCGGGCAGGTCGTGGCTGGCACCGAGCACCGCAATGAAATCAATCGGAATCAGGTCGCTGCCCTGATGCAGGAGCTGAAAATACGCATGCTGGCCATTGGTGCCGGTATCGCCCCAGATCACTGGGCCAGTGGCGGTGGTCAGCGGCTCACCAGCGGCGCTGACGTGTTTGCCGTTACTCTCCATGTCGAGCTGTTGCAAGTAGCCGCCAAACAGGCTCAGGTCCTGATGATAGGGCGCAATCGAGACCGAATTGCTGCCATGGAAATTGCGGTACCAGATGCCTAGCATTGCCATCAGTACTGGCATGTTGCGCTCAAGTGGTGCTTCCTGAAAGTGACGGTCCATCTGGTGGGCGCCGTCCAGAAAAGCCCGAAAATGTGCGAAGCCGACTAGCAACGCCACGGATAATCCTATCGCCGACCAGATCGAATAGCGTCCGCCGACCCAATCCCAAAACGGGAACATGTTGTCCGGATTAATCCCGAAGGCCGTCACGCCGGCGACATGGGTTGATACCGCGACGAAGTGTTTTTCCAGATCGCTCTCGCTACCGCTTTGCAGAAACCAGTGACGTGCAGAGTGCGCATTCAACATGGTTTCGGCCGTGGTAAAGGTTTTGGAGGCGATGATGAATAAGGTCGTCGCCGGATCCACGCGGTCCAGCACTGCGGCCAGATCATGGCCATCGACATTCGACACAAAGTGGCAGGTCAGGCGCGGATGGGCAAAGCAGCGCAGCCCCTGACACACCATCTTTGGTCCGAGGTAGGAGCCGCCGATACCGATGTTGACGATATCGGTGATCGCCCGGCCATCGCGGCCAGTCCAGCTGCCCGAGCGCACCTGTTCGCTAAAGACCTGCATGCGTGCCAGTACGGCGTGCACATCGGCACTGACATCCTGGCCATCGAGCCGTAAGGCGTGGTCGGCTGGTGCGCGCAGGGCGGTGTGCAGGACGGCGCGCTGCTCGGTCGTATTGATTTTTTTACCGGCGAATAGCTGGCTACGCTGGTCTTCAACACCACGCTCACGCGCTAGCGTTAGCAACAAGTCTAGCGTGGTGGCATCAATGCGGTTCTTCGAGTAATCCAGAGTCAGGCCGGCAGCGTGCATCGAGAATTGCTGGAACCGATCCGGCTCGCTGGCAAATTGTCCGCGCATGGTGGTGGCGCTTGTTTCTGCATGGCGGGAGCGCAAGCGGTGAAAAGCCGGGCTGTCGTTCAGCGGTATTGCGGCCATGACGGGAGTCCTTTGAAGTAGGATAGTTGTCAATGACTATACCTTAACTCAAGGTAATTTCACTACAAAAAAGAGGAGAAATTTGCTTTTTATAGCTTGTGTCTGATATTTCTATCAGCGATAGGTGAGGGAAAATTCTCCTTAATGGCATGATTTTACAATCATGTATTTCTTTTATGGCTACGCTTTGTGTGTAAAATATTTTGTAGTAAAATTACTTATTCAGTCTTAACGCAAGGAGTTTTCATGACACTGCATCCTGTTTTGACATCCGTCACTGATCGCATTATCGAGCGGAGCCGCCCATCGCGCGGTGTTTACCTGGCACGTATGGAGGCGGCCTTGCATCAGGGCGTACAACGCAATGCCTTGTCCTGTACCAATCTTGCGCATGGCTTTGCTGCCTTCCCGGCCAATGACAAGCTAGCGTTGCGGCAGGCGCGCTTGCCGTCAGTGGCAATCATTTCGGCCTACAACGACATGCTGTCGGCGCATCAGCCGTTCGAGCGGTTTCCGCAACTGATCAAAGAGGCGGCCCGCGCTGCCGGTGGTGTCGCGCAATTTGCCGGCGGTGTACCGGCCATGTGCGACGGCGTCACGCAAGGGCAGCCCGGGATGGAGCTGTCGCTTTTTTCGCGCGATACGATCGCACTCTCAACCGCCGTCGCGCTGTCGCACAACATGTTCGATGCGGTCGTCTATCTCGGTGTCTGCGACAAGATCGTCCCCGGATTGTTGATTGGGGCGTTGCACTTCGGTCATTTGCCTGCGGTATTCATCCCGGCCGGACCGATGACCAGTGGCATGTCTAATTCCGAAAAAGCCAGAGTGCGGCAACTTTACGCGCAGGGCAAGATCGGCCGCGCCGAATTACTTGAAGCCGAATCGCAGTCGTATCACGGCGCCGGTACCTGCACTTTCTACGGCACGGCCAACAGCAATCAGATGCTGATGGAAGTGATGGGCTTGCACTTGCCGGGTGCCGCGTTCATCACGCCGGGTACGCCCCTGCGCGATGGATTGACTGCGGCGGCTGCCGCGCGTGCGGTGAAGATTGCGACCCACACCCCCGAGTACACGCCGGTCGGCCGACTGGTCGATGAAAAATCCATTGTCAATGCCATCATTGCCTTGCTCGCCACGGGCGGTTCGACCAACCACACCTTGCATCTGGTCGCCATTGCCAAGGCGGCCGGCATTGTCATCGACTGGAATGATTTCGATGCGTTGTCGGCGGTCATCCCGCTGCTGACTCGGATTTATCCTAATGGTGACGCCGACGTGAATCATTTCCATGCAGCCGGCGGCACTGGTTTTGTGATCCGTGAATTGCTCGATGCCGGCTTGTTGCATGACGATGTCACCACTGTCCTCGGCAAGGGTTTGCGGGCGCATTGCAGCGAGCCATTTCTGCAGGATGACGTGGTGGTCTGGCGCCCGGTGCCGCAGGAAAGCGCCGACCGTGCGGTCGTGCGCGGCGCCGCCGAACCGTTTTCAACCGATGGCGGCTTGCGTCTGCTGACGGGCAACATCGGACGTGCCGTGATCAAGGTCTCGGCCGTCAAGCCGGAATACCGCCGCGTAGAAGCGCCGGCGATCGTGTTCGATTCGCAAGAAGCTTTCATGCGCGCTTACAAGGCCGACGAACTCAATCGCGATTTCATTGCCGTCGTGCGATTCCAGGGGCCGCGTGCCAACGGCATGCCGGAACTGCATGCGCTGACACCGGCCTTGGCCAATCTGCAGGATGCGGGTTTTCATGTCGCGTTGGTGACCGATGGCCGCATGTCGGGCGCATCCGGCAAGGTGCCGGCAGCGATCCACGTGTCGCCGGAAGTGCTGGCAGGCGGGCCGCTGGGTCGTATCCGGACGGGTGATTTGCTGCTGCTGGATGCCGAACAGGGCGTGCTGCAAGCACAGGTACCCGCCGAGATCTGGGATGTGCGCGAGCAGGCCAGTGCTGACCTGAGTAGCAACCAGTTCGGTATGGGCCGCGAGTTGTTCGGCATGTTTCGCGCCACCGTCAGCGCGGCCGAAGAGGGCGCGACCACCTTTGGTTTGCCATCTGTTTTACCCGTCGTTGAGAAAGTGACCTCATGAATCAAGCTCCTAACCTGATGCCCGACCTGCTCCACATCATGCGCACTTCGCCGGTCATCCCGGTCATCGCCATCGATGATCTTGCTCATGCAGTGCCGCTGGCGCGAGCGCTGGTTGCCGGGGGTATCCGCGTGCTCGAAGTGACGTTGCGCACGGTGCACGGACTGGCCGCGATCCGCGCGATGGCCGAGCAGGTGCCCGAGGCAATTCTCGGGGTCGGCACGCTGACGCTAGCCGAAGAATTTACCGCTGCACGCGATGCCGGTGCGGTATTCGGCGTCTCGCCTGGGCTGACGCCGGCGCTCATTGCGGCCGCGCGCTCGAGCGGATTGCCATTACTGCCCGGTGTGATGACCCCGTCCGAAGTGATGGCCGCACGCGAAGCCGGCTTTCGCCAGCTCAAGCTGTTTCCGGCGGTGCCGGCAGGCGGCGTCGGCATGCTCACGGCGATCGCCGGGCCGCTGGGTGATGTCATGTTTTGCCCGACCGGTGGCATTTCACTGGCGACGGCACCGCAATTTTTGGCTTGCAAAAACGTCGCCTGCGTCGGTGGTTCATGGCTCACGCCGAAAGACGCGATGGTCGCCGGTGACTGGGCGCGCATTACCGCCTTGGCCAGTGCGGCGAGTGCCCTGCGGCAGGCCTGAAACCCTGAGGCTTAACTCCTGATCGCTCTTTTGCACCAACGCATCGTGCAGGTTTCGTGCGCCAGCGCACGGACTGTGTGGCTATTTCTAGTTATTCTCACGTCGCTTTCTGGGGTAAATAAGAAATTCGCAGCGCGTCGCGCAGTTGGTCCTTTCAAGGAGTTTTTCATGGGTACTATCCTGCTGGTCATCCTTGTTCTTTTTCTTATTGGCGCATTGCCTTCCTGGCCGCACAGTCGCAACTGGGGTTACGGCCCAAGTGGCATCACTGGCCTGATCGTCGTGATTCTGATTATCATGTTGCTGACCGGTCGACTCTGACCGTTGCCGCTACCGGGTGGCCACGTGCTGCCCGGTGCACAGTTTGCCACTTTGATGCAGGAACCTGATGAAGTACAAAGACTATTACCAAGCGCTCGGGGTCGAGCGCACCGCGACTCTTGACGACATCAAGAAGGCTTATCGCAAGTTGGCCCATCAATATCACCCGGATGTCTCCAAGGACCCCGAAGGCGAAGAAAAATTCAAGGCTGTCGCTGAAGCCTATGCCACCTTGAAAAACACCGAGAAGCGGGCCGAATACGACCAGCTAGGCCAACGCTCGGCGGGCGAAAATTTCTCGCCGCCACCGCAGTGGCAGCAGCGCTATGGCGCGGGTGCCGACGCCTTCGACGATGTCGATCTGTCCGACTTGATGGGAGCATTTCGTTCTGGCGGCGCCGGCCGGCGCACCCGGGCGAATTTTCCGGAAGTGGGCGAAGACTATTCGGTTAGCGTAGCCGTGACGCTTGAGCAGATTTATAGTGGTGCTGAAACCGATGTATCGGTGGAACTGCCCGAGCTCGATGCCCACGGTTTGCCGCATCGGGTTGCCCGTACTTTCCGCATTACGGTGCCGACAGGTGCCACCGACGGTCAGCGATTGCGATTGGCCGGCAAGGGCGGTTCCGGTCGTCATGGCGGCAAGGCCGGTAATTTGTTCGTGGTACTGTCGATCTCACCGCATCCGTTATACCGGGTTACCGGGCGCGATCTGGTGCTGGAGTTGTCGCTGGCACCATGGGAAGCGGCACTCGGAACGACTGCCGAAATCCCTACGCTGGGCGGCAAGGTCGAACTCAACATTAAACCTGGCACATCGTCAGGACAGCGCCTGCGTCTCGGCGGGCGTGGCCTGCCGGCTTCCAGCGGTGCGAACGGCGATTTGTACGCGCTGGTACGCATCGTGATTCCAAAGACTCTTAGCCCTGCCGAGCGCGCCTTGTACGAACAGTTGGCGGCCATCTCGGATTTCAAACCGCGCAGTGCTGGCCAGAAGGAGACGTGATGAAGCTTACCCTCGCAGAAAGTGTCCCGCTCGATGCCGAGCACGTCTGTACGATCGCCCACCTGGCCGAGATGTCGGGCCTGTCGCGGGAAGAGCTCGATGAGCTGGTCGGCATTGGGCTGATCGTACCCGCCGATGCACACACCGAGCCTTTGCTGTTCCAGTTACGCACGGTCGTTACTGCCTGCACCGCACGTCGCTTGCGCGATGATTTCGAGCTGGATCACAATGGGGTGGCGCTGGCATTGACGCTGCTGCAACGTATCGAACAACTGCAACAGGAGCTGACCGCGTTGCGCGCACGATCGCGCTAACGTGGTCGCCGGAAGTTACACCATCACCAGAGTGCAAGAACAGGCGCGCGACAAGTCATCCTGACAGCGCAGCCATTTTTTTGGAGACAACATGATGAGCGATATTACTCTCGCCAATTTGCAAGAACTTGAATCCCTTTTACTACAGCGTCGCCAGGAATTGCAGGCGCAGATCGATCCGCAATTGCACCGTTCCGACGATCCGAAGGCATTAGTGCTGACCGCGCAGGAAGTTGCCGAAGACAACGCGGCTGTCGCCGATGTGCTCAACGACACCGATCTTGCCCAGCTTGAGCTGGATCTTGCCGAAGTCGTTGAAATCGATGCGGCAATGGGTCGTATAAAAGCCGGCACTTATGGCACCTGTACCGCCTGCGAGGAACCCATACCGATTGCCCGTTTGCGTGCACTGCCATCGGCCCATTTCTGTATCGACTGTCAGGCCAAAAGCGAACAACGTCAGGGTTTCCCGCATAACGCCTCGCTATAAGCCGTTTTTCATTTACCGAGAAAGGAAACACCATGAGCTATCCTTCCATTCTGGTCCACGTCGATGCCTCCGTCCGCACGGCTGAACGCATCCGTATCGGTGCCGAACTGGTCTTGCGCAATGGCGGTCATCTGACCGGCACCGCGACCACCGGCGTCTCAGGCCTGTTTTATTTGCCAGGCGCGATCGGCGAGGGCAACCTGCAACTCGGCGCAATGCTCGACATGCTCAAAGAGCGCGGTACGTTTGCGCTACAAGAATTCGACAGAGTCGTTGGCAAGCTGGGTGTGCAGTCTTTTGAAAAACGGTTGGTCGATGAAGAGGCTGGTCCTGGTGTCAGCCTGCAGGCGCGTTACAGCGATCTGGTCATCGTTGGACAGACCAATCCCGAAGAGCCATCGCCCTCGACCGCCGAAGAATTCCCCGAGTACGTGGTGATGCATTCGGGACGCCCGGTGCTGATCATTCCCTACATCGGTCATTTCGAACATATCGGCCAGAAAGTACTGGTAGCCTGGGATGGCAGCATGCAGGCCACGCGTGCGGTGACGGCGGCCATTCCGTTGTTAAAGCAGGCCCGGCAAGTGCAACTGGTGGTCTTCAATCCGGAGGCCAAGCCGGATGTGCATGGTGACGAGCCCGGTGCCGATATCGCGTTGTACCTTGCACGACATGGCGTCAAGGTTGAAGTGGTCGTCCTGACCACCAGCGAAAAAGCTTCGAAGAGCGGACGCATGGATGATCTCGATGTGGGCAACGCGCTGCTGTCGCATGCCGCCGATTGCGATGCCGACCTGATCGTCATGGGGGGCTACGCACATTCGCGCTTTCGCCAGGTGTTACTGGGTGGCGTGACGAATACGATCCTGACCTCGATGACGGTGCCGATACTCATGGCGCATTGAGTGTTCGGGCTGGCGATGTGCGTGGCACCGCACAGACGGATTTTTGCTTGTCGGATATTCTCCTGGCAGATCGACAGATGTTGGTGATGTTCCGATGCCTGCATGTCGTCGCAACGAAAGGAACTCCAGATGAACAAAAAAGCCATCGTCAGCGCCATTCTCGCCATTGTGCTTGGCACCAGCGGACTGTCGTTCGCGCAAGGCCGGTCGGATCACGATCGCGGTGATGACCGCGGTCGCAACGAACAAGCCGGTCGCGGCGGTCCCCATGATCGTGGCGACAAGGGACGGGGACCGGGTCATCGCGATGACGACCGCCGATCAGAGCGGCGTGATCACGACCGCGGTCACGACAATCGCAGGGAGGCACGGTACTACGACGGTCGCGATGGCCGTGGCGCCGGACCGAATCATAATTACCGCAAGGGCGATCGTCTGCCGCGCGACTACCGTGGCCACCAGTATGTCGTTGACGACTGGCGCGGTCATCGCCTGTCTGCACCGCCACGTGGTTACCACTGGGTTCAGACCGGCGGCGACTACGTGCTTGTCGCGATTGCCAGCGGCATCATCTTGCAGCTTTTTCTGGGGAATTAACTGACGGTGGACAGAGGGGGTGACCTCTTTGTTCGTAGTTTGTGCTGAATTTAAGCGGTGCAATGCACAGGCCACCATCATCAACCCCGATGTCCCCACATCAACTCACCAGATTCAAAACTCTTCCCATTCACCACCAGAGTTCGGTACCGCCACGGCAGGAGCAGGCTTGCGCGTCGCCGGAGTCTGACTGCGTGACGCAACAACCCTGACCGGCATGCGTGCGGGCACACTGCGCGCCACAGGAGTTGTTCCAGCGCGCATGCCACTGGTCTTGAAGATGCCGACCACGTCGACCAGACTGCCGGCCTGATCCTGCAACGACGCTGCCGCTGCCGCCGCCTGCTCAACCAGTGCGGCGTTTTGCTGTGTCACGTCATCCATCTGCATGATGGCCTGATTGATCTGGTTGATGCCGGCGGTCTGTTCCTGGCTGGCGGCCGTGATTTCGCTGATGATGTCGGAGACGCGCTTGACGCTCGACACGACTTCTACCATCGTCGCGCCAGCCTGATCGACCAACCGGGCGCCGGCATCCACCTTCTCGACTGAATCGCCGATCAGCGACTTGATTTCTTTCGCGGCACTCGCGCTGCGCTGCGCCAGGTTACGTACTTCGGACGCCACCACGGCAAAGCCGCGGCCCTGTTCGCCAGCGCGCGCGGCTTCAACGGCCGCATTGAGGGCGAGGATATTGGTCTGGAAGGCAATCCCGTCGATGACACCAATGATGTCGGCGATCTTGCGTGCAGATTCATTGATAGAGCCCATTGTTTCGACGACTTGCGCGACGACGGCGCCGCCTTTGACAGCGATCTGTGAGGCGGTTGCCGCCAACTGGTTGGCCTGGCGTGCGTTATCGGCGTTATGTTTGACCGTGCTGGTCAATTCCTCCATGGATGACGCGGTTTCCTCAAGGGCGCTGGCTTGCTGTTCGGTGCGGGCTGACAGATCAAGATTGCCCGTGGCGATCTGGCCGGAGGCGGTTGCAATGGTATCGGTGGATTGCCGTATCGTGCTGACGGTTTTGGCAAGATTTTGCTGCATTTGCTGCATCGCATAGAGCAAGCTGTGCTGGTCACCGGAGCGGGTGTTGACCGTCATGGTCAGATCCCCATCGGCAATGGTGCGTACTATCTGTGCCGCGTAGTCCGGTTCGCCGCCCAGTTGCCGGTAGATGCCGCGTATCAGGAGTATCCCGCCCAGAGCCGCCAGCAGCACGCCTAGTACGATGCCCGTAATGACCGCGTTGCGCATGAAGCCATAACGGTCGGTGGACAGCTCGTACTCTTTTTTTGCTTCCCTGACCTGTAACTCGCGCAGTGCCTCGATTCCTGCAGTGACCGGTACATAAAGTTCCTGATAGCGCGCTTCAATCCCGGTGGCAACATCAAACTTCTCGTCGCGTAGCGCAGCAGTGATCGGTTGCAACCCACCCTTGACCATCTCGGTGCGGTCGATAAGAAATTTATCGGCGAGCAGCTTCTCTTCCGGTGTCAGGTACGTTGCCATATATTCCGCCCAGACTTTGCCGATGGTGGCGATATTATTCTCAACTATCCCGAGCTGGCTCTGTAAGCCGGCGCGCTTGGTCTCTCGCAGTGCCTCGGCGATGGCCAGTCGGTTTTGCAGTAGCATCCGATCGATATGTGAAATCTGTTCCAGTGCGACGGTGCGGTCTTCATAGACCGTACGCAAGCCGTCGTTGGCGCGGCTCATACCGAACAATCCTGCTAGCCCGACTGCAATTGCCAGCAGTGCCAGAAAGCCGATGATGGCGCCAAGGCGGGTCTTCAAAGTCATGTTCATTGTTTTTCCATGTGAGGTGAGGCGCAGGAGGTGTCAGCGATCAACATTACCGACAGTAAACTACTTGGTAGTAAAACACAAAATACCTTTAGTTTATTCGGGTTGCAAAATAGAAATTGTTATCTTGGCGATTGTGTCGGCAGAGTGCGATGTCGCTCCTATGTCAATTCGCGCGACCATCGCCTTGTCAAAGTCATCGAGACCGTGACGTTTGCGTCTACACTACGTGCTGGCCCACTTTTCACCCCCCCATGCAAGACTTCATGCTGATTTTCCTGGCGCTGTTTCTGGTTGCCCTCAATGGTTTTTTCGTTTGCGCCGAATTTGGCATGGTCAAACTTCGCGAGACGCGCATCCGCGAGATTGCTAAAACTCAAGGCTTACGCGGCCGCATTCTGGCCACCGTGCACCGTCAGCTCGACTCCTACCTCTCGGCTTGCCAGCTTGGCATCACATTGGCCTCGCTCGGCCTCGGCTGGGTCGGTGAGCCGGCCTTTGCCAGCCTGCTGCATCCGGTATTTATCGCTCTCGGTGTGACGTCGGAAAGCTTTATCCAACTGGTGTCATTCGGTTTCGCCTTTTTGGTCATTTCATTCCTGCATATCGTGGTCGGCGAACTGGCGCCGAAGTCGATGGCGATCCGTAATCCCGAGGTTGTGAGCCTGTGGTGCGCGGTGCCGCTATACGGGTTTTACTGGAGCATGTATCCGATCATCTGGGTATTGAACAAGAGTGCCAACGGCGTCTTGCGGCTGGCGGGGCTGGGAAGTGCGGGCGGCCACGACACCTCGTACTCCTCCGATGAACTCAAGATTATTTTGCGCGGTAGTCACCCCGGTGACAAATTCAGTCCCGACGAATGGCGGGTGCTCGCACAGACACTCGATTTCAGCGAACTTGATGTTGGCGACCTGATGCGTCCGGCGCATGAGATGGCCGTCCTGCATGCGGGCCAGTCGCTGGCCGAGAACCTTCGAGTGGTGTATCGCAGTCGCTTCAGCCGCTATCCGTATTTCGATGCCGAGCAGCGCGAAGTGCTTGGCGTGATCCACTTGAAAGACCTTTTTCTGGGACAAGAGGAGGGCAAGCCGATCGAGAACCTCGAGCAGTTTTTCCGCCCGGTGCAATACGTGTCGCCGCGCATGCCAGCACTAGAGTTGTTCCGCTTGTTCCGCCAGGGCGCACCGCATTTTGCGGTGGTCGGCCAGTCGGGGCAGAAGCCAGTTGGCTTCCTGACGCTCGACAATCTGCTGGGTGCGCTGGTTGGTGAAATCCGTGATGAATTCCGCCAGAATGACCAGGACTGGAGTCGCTTCGACGACGGTACGCTGATCGGTAAGGGCAGCTTGCCGATTTATACGCTGGAACGCATTCTTGCCATCGATATCGACAACGAAGCGCTCGATCTCGATGACGTCGACTCGGTTGGCGGCCTCGTGATGGCCAAGCTTGGCAATATCCCCATCGAGGGCCAGCGTGTCGAATTTGATCAGTTCGACGTGATGGTCAAAAAAATGAGTGGCCCACGCATCGTGCTGGTGTGCGTCTATCCGAAGCAAGTCGATGTCGATGAATTCGGTTTGTCGGGTTGACCTTGCGGCTTGCACCTCTGATTTTTTAACCTTTCAATCATCCTGACCATGACCCAAGACGAACTCAAACAAGCGGTCGCCCGCGCCGCCCTCGACTATCTCGTCGACGGTGAAATCATTGGCGTCGGCACCGGCTCTACTGCCAATTTTTTCATTGATGCGCTGGCGGGTGTCAAGCACCGCATCAAGGGAGCGGTCGCGTCTTCCGAAGGCACTGCGGCACGCTTGATCGCGCACGGCATCACCGTGTTCGACCTCAATGACGTCACCTCGATGTCGCTCTACATCGACGGCGCCGATGAAATCACGGACACCGGCGCGATGATCAAGGGCGGCGGCGCGGCCCTGACCCGCGAAAAAATCGTCGCCTCGGTCGCCACAAAATTTATCTGTATCGCTGACGGATCCAAGCTGGTCGATGTACTGGGAGCGTTTCCGTTGCCGGTTGAAGTCATTCCGATGGCGCAGGCGGTGGTCGCGCGTAAACTGGCAGAACTGGGCGGAATGCCGCGCTTGCGGGTCAAGGATGGTCAGGCCGTGCTGACGGATAACGGTAACGTGATCATCGACGTGCTCGGCTTGCAGATCACCGATCCGGTCGCGACCGAACTGGCGATCAATGCGATTGTCGGTGTCGTGACGGTGGGGTTGTTTGCGGCGCGGGGGGCGGATGTGGCGTTGTTGGGGACTGCAGAGGGAGTGCGGACGCTGGTGTTCTGAGGGAGGACTTCAGGGCGCTTGGTGCAATGCCCTGCGGTTATTGCACCCTACGGTTCTGGGACGTAGGGTGCAATAACCGAAGGGCATTGCACCGGATGACTTCCCGGTATCGGATGCCGATTCCGAAACTTATTGCGTTCCGGTTAATCTGCCGGTGGCACATACCCGACTGCGGCGTCAGCACCATCGCCAAAGAAATGCTTTTCCATTTGCGTAGCCAGATATTTGCGTGCGCGCAAATCGGCCAGGTTCAGACGATTTTCATTGACCAGCATTGTTTGATGCTTGAGCCAGGCAGCCCAGGCTTCTTTCGAGACGGTCTCCCAGAGTCGCTTGCCGAGGTCGCCCGGATACGGTGGAAAGTCGAGGCCTTCGGCTTCTTTGTCGAGCTTGATGCAGTGAATCATGCGTGCCATCTGTGTTTCCTTGTTCGATTGAGTATGAAGGTGGGTCAGTTTAGAGCGTCTTGACCAGCACCAGTGATTTACGCTGCCAGTTATACATGTGCTGGCGATCTTTGGGCAACGCATCGACCGAGGCCGCTACGAAGCCGCGTTTGAGGAACCAGTGCGCGGTGCGTGTCGTCAGCACAAACACTTTCTTGAATCCCTGCGCGCGAGCGCGGTTTTCCATGTGCTTGAGAATACGCTCACCATCGCCTTGCGACTGCACTTCCGGGTTCACGGTCAGGCAAGCCATCTCGGCCATTTTTTCAGCCGGGAACGGGTAGAGCGCGGCGCAACCGAAGATCACGCCGTCGTGTTCGATGACCGAAAAATTCTCGACTTCGCGTTCGATCAGTTCGCGTCCGCGCTTGACCAGCGTGCCATCGTTCTCCAGCGGTTCGATGAGCTTGAGAATGCCGCCGACGTCCTCGATGGTCGCTTCGCGCAGGGTTTCGAGGTTTTGGTACGAGATCATCGTGCCGACGCCGTCATGCGTGAATAACTCCAGCAGGGCCGAGCCGTCCAGTGCAAAAGGCACGATATGCGAACGCGCCACGCCACCGTTACAGGCCTTGATTGCGTGTTGCAAATAGAACGAGGCGTCGCTGGGGAGGAAGCCTGCACCGAGTACCGCTTCGGCTTGATGCGCCGATAGTTCGCGGATTTCTTCTCCGCCGGCGTCGACCATCATCGGGATTTCGCTGATAAAAATTAGCTTGTCGGCACGCAACGCGATGGCGGCCGCGACCGCGACGTCTTCCATCGTCAGATTAAAGACCTCGCCAGTCGGTGAAAAGCCGAGTGGCGACAGCAGGATCAGGCCGCCGGCATCGAGAATCGGATTGATGGTTTCGTAAGCGACCTTGCGGGCTATGCCGGTCAGTTCAAGATCCACGCCGTCGATGACGCCGAGCGGCTTGGCTGTCACGAAATTGCCGGAAATAATGCGGATTTCCGCATGCGCCATCGGCGTGTTCGGCAATCCCTGGCTAAACGCCGCTTCGATATCGAGACGCAATTCACCGGCAGCTTCTTTGGCGCATTCGAGCGCGGCACTGTCGGTAATGCGCAAGCCGTTATGGAAACGCTCCTTGGCATTGCGCAGCGCGAGCTGTTCGGCCACTTGCGGCCGCGAGCCATGGACGATAACGACCTTGATGCCTAGCGCATGCAGCAGGGACAAATCCTGGGCTAGTACCGGCAGTGCGCCGGCAAGTACCAGCTCGCCGGGGAACGCCACCACGAAGGTCTTGTTG
This sequence comes from Minisyncoccia bacterium, assembly GCA_047621345.1. Taxonomy (GTDB): domain Bacteria; phylum Pseudomonadota; class Gammaproteobacteria; order Burkholderiales; family Burkholderiaceae_D; genus Actimicrobium. Next base: position 21,540 of record JBLHLW010000009.1, read on the forward strand.
CGGAAGGCGTGGATGTAGGGCGCGACAGAACGCAGCCACTGGACGAACTCGATGGGGGTTTGCATGTTGGGCATTATAATTCGCCCCGCCATGACATCCCCTCAATCACTACAAAAAAGTCCGCCCGGCGATCGCGCCCGCCGACCATCTCGCCCGCCTGCCGGTTCTGCTGCTGCGGCACGCCCTACGCCAGTGCGCAATCCGCTGCCGCCGATCACCTATCCGGAAGAGTTGCCGGTCTCCGGGCGTCGCGAAGATATCGCTGAGGCGCTACGCCAGCATCAGGTGATCATCGTCTGTGGCGAAACCGGTTCCGGCAAAACGACCCAGCTGCCGAAGATCTGCCTCGAACTCGGGCGCGGCCTGAACGGCATGATCGGTCACACGCAACCGCGCCGGATTGCCGCTTCGGCCACTGCCAAACGTATTGCGCAGGAACTCAATTCGCCGCTGGGCGAGCTGGTCGGATTCAAGGTGCGCTTTACCGACACGTTGTCGGCCGGCGCGTGGATCAAGCTGATGACCGACGGCATCTTGCTGGCGGAAACTCAGACCGATCCGCTGCTGCGTCAATACGACACCATCATCATCGACGAGGCGCACGAGCGCAGTCTGAACATCGATTTCCTGCTGGGCTACCTCAAGCAATTGCTACCCAAGCGGCCTGACCTGAAAGTCATCATCACATCGGCTACGATCGATGCCGACCGGTTTGCACGCCACTTTGGCAGCGACGACAAGCCGGCGCCGGTGATCGAAGTCTCGGGTCGCTTGTATCCGGTTGAAATCCGCTATCGCCCGGTCGATTCGACCGATCGCAGCGAGGTCAAACCGGGCAGTGTCCAGAGCATGGCGCAAAAAGAGCGCGGTCAGCGTGACCTGATGGAGGCGCTGACCGAAGCGGTCGACGAACTGTGCCGTATCGGTTCCGGCGACGTGCTTGTCTTCCTTCCTGGCGAACGCGAAATCCGCGATGCCGCCGAAGCCTTGCGCAAGCACCATCCGCCGCATGTCGAAATTTTGCCGCTGTTTGCACGCTTGTCGGCGCAAGAGCAGGAGCGCGTCTTCAAACCCTCCGGCGCGCGGCGCATCGTACTGGCTACCAACGTCGCCGAGACGTCGCTGACGGTGCCGGGCATCCGCTACGTCGTCGATGCGGGGCTGGCGCGCGTCAAGCGCTACAGCTACCGCAACAAGGTCGAGCAATTGCAGATCGAAGCGGTCGCGCAGTCGGCGGCCAACCAGCGCGCCGGTCGCTGCGGCCGGGTCGCCGCCGGTGTCTGCATCCGCTTGTACGAAGAAAAAGATTACTTGATGCGCCCGGCCTTCACCGAACCGGAAATTTTGCGTTCGTCGCTGGCCTCGGTCATCTTGCGGATGAAGTCGCTGCACTTGACCGATGTAGAAACCTTCCCGTTCATCGAGCCGCCGCCGGGACGGGCGATCGCGGATGGTTACCAGTTGCTGCAGGAGCTGGGCGCGGTCGATGACAATAACGACCTCACGCCGACCGGTCGCCAGCTCGGTAAATTGCCGCTGGACCCGCGTGTCGGTCGCATGATTCTGGCTGCGCTCGACAACGTCTGTCTGAGCGAAGTGCTGATCATTGCCTCCGCCTTGTCGGTGCAGGACCCACGCGACCGGCCGCTGGAAGTGCAGGCTGCGGCGGACCTCGCGCACAAGAAATTCGCCGACGAGAAATCTGAATTTTCCAGCTACCTGAAAATCTGGACCTGGTTCGAAGATGCCATCGCGCACAAGAAAACCAATCGCCAGTTGCAGGACAGCTGCCGCGCCAATTTCCTGTCGCAGATGCGTTTGCGCGAATGGCGCGACGTGCATTCGCAATTGCTGACCATCGTCAAGGAGCAGGGCTGGCGCATGAACGAGACGCCGGCGACGTATGAAAACCTGCACTCGGCACTGTTGACCGGTTTGCTGGGCAATGTCGGTTTCAAGTCCGATGAAGATACCCATTACCTTGGCGCACGCGCGATCAAGTTCCACATCTGGCCGGGTTCGAATCTGCTCAAGAAAGCCGGCAAGTGGATCATGGCCGCCGAGCTGGTCGACACCACGCGACTGTATGCGCGCTGCGTTGCGCAGATCCAGCCGGAGTGGCTGGAACGGGTTGGCGCGCATCTGCTCAAAAAATCGTATGGCGAACCCCACTGGGAAAAACGCACGGCGCAGGTCACGGCGTCCGAACGCGCGACCTTGTACGGGCTGGTGGTCTACAGCCAGCGCCGCATCAATTTCGGCTTGATCAATCCGGTCGAGGCGCGCGAGATTTTTATTCGTGACGCGCTCGTTGGCGGCGAGTTCGATACGCGTGCGCCGTTCTTCGCCTTCAACAACAACCTGATCCGCGAGATCGAAAACCTCGAACACAAATCGCGCCGGCTCGATGTCTTGGTCGATGATGAATTGATCGCTGCGTTCTACGACAAGATGCTGCCGGCTGATATTTGTAATGGCATCAGTTTCGAAAAATGGCACAAGGACGCGACCCGCACCGAACCGAAACTGCTCTACCTCAATCGCGATGAGTTGATGCGGCACGAAGCCGCCGGCATCACTACCGAGCTGTTTCCGAAGCTGCTACCGGGTGTCGGCATCGAGATGCCGCTGGCGTATCACTTCGAACCCGGCGCACCACGCGATGGCGTGACACTGACGGTGCCGCTATTTGCGTTGAATCAGCTTTCGGCCGCCCGGTGCGATTGGTTGGTGCCGGGCATGCTGAAAGAAAAAGTCCATCTGCTGCTGAAGTCGCTGCCGCAAAAACTGCGGCGTAATTGCGTACCGCTGCCGCACTATGCGGCGGCTTTTCTGGACCGCGTCAACGAACAGAAAATCTTCGGTCGCGGCAGCCTGATCGAAGCCATCATCGCTGATGTGCGGGTGCATGCCCACATCACGCCGCTGCTCAGTGACTTCAAGGCAGAGACCTTGCCGGCGCATCACTTCATGAACTTCAAGGTGGTGGACGAGCATGGCCGGCAGCTTGAAATGGGCCGCAACCTTGGTGCGCTGCAAGCCGAATTCGGGGGGCAGGCACGCGAGAGTTTTCAGAAAATTGCCGAGTCGACCGCAATCACGAATGTGCCGGTGGCGCAGGTCAGAGCGGTTGGTAAATCGGTCCAACCTGTGGCGTCAACTTCTGCATCGTCGGCCGCACCGACGCAGCACCAAAAGCTGACCGCTTGGACCTTTGGCGAATTACCGGAGTTGCTAGAAATCCAGCAAGGCAAGCTCACGCTGATCGGCTTTCCGGCGCTGGTGGACAAGGGCACGCATTGCGATCTGGAAGTCTTCGATGACCCGACCGAAGCGGCGCGCATTCATCGGGGCGGTTTGCGTCGGTTGTTGGCACTGCAACTGCGCGAGCAACTCAAGTATCTCGAAAAAAATATCCCCGGCCTGCAGCAAATGGGCATGCAATTCATGGCGCTCGGTTCGCAGGAAGAACTGCGCGACCAGATCATTGAGGCCGGTCTGGAGCGGGCTTGTTTGCAAGAGCCATTACCGCGCACGGCCGCCGAATTTGACGCCCGCAAGGAAGCTGGCAAGTCGCGTCTCGGTTTGCTGGTCAATGAAATTGCCCGGCTGGTCGGGCTGATCTTGGCCGAGTATTACGCGCTACCGAAGAAGCTGCAAGGTGCCAAGGGGCATGCGGCCGCGGTGGTCGATATCCAGGTGCAATTGCAGGGGCTGGTCGGCAAGCGTTTCGTCACTGAGACCAGTTACACCAGCCTGACGCAGTTTCCGCGTTATCTGAAAGCAGTCAATGTGCGGCTAGAGAAATTGCGCATCGATCCGGCGCGGGATACGCGCTGGATGGCGGAGTGGCAGCAGGCCGCACTGCTGTGGCAGCGCGGCCTGAAAGAAAAACAGACCGGCCACACGGCCGATCCAAAGATGGGTGAATTTCGCTGGCTGCTCGAGGAGTTGCGCGTGTCGCTGTTCGCACAGGAATTGAAGACGCCGATGCCGGTGTCGGTCAAGCGCTTGCAGAAGGTGTGGGAGTCGATGCAGCGGTGACGAAGAGAACGGTCATACCCCGATTGTAGGGTGGGCACGGCCTCTCGTGCCCACGCGCGCGCACTGGCGGCGGTCAATTCCAGAGATTCGGTGGTGCATTCGCGTGGGCACGATGATGCCGTGCCCACCCTACGTGCGTAGTATTTTTTCTGCTTGCTGTTGCAGGCGAGATGTTGCCTGCGCTTGCTGCTCGGTGGGTAACTTGCCGATTTTTCCGGCAAGGCCGCGCAGTGCATTGCGCTGTTGGAGAAGTGGCAATGTCTGCACTTGTAGTGCAATCGCATCGAATGCTGCTTTGCGCTGATGCTTAGGCAGGACGCCAATATGACGGATCAGACCGGGCAGAGCGCGCCCTTGCGCGTTGGTATCCAATGTTTGCGTCTGGGCGCGTACCGTATGGAATTTTCCGGCATCGCGGCCACTGGCGGGAAGTGCACAGGCCAATGCCGGCAGTGCGATTGCCCGATTTTCTTGTGGTAACCGGGCGACGCTGGTCGCGAGTGCCTCGAAGCCGCTGCGCCGCGCACCGGTCGGCAGCGTGCGCAGACGGGGGGCCAATATGGCCAGGACGGGGGCTTGCTGACTTGCCGGCAGCTTGTTTGACAAGGCCAGCATCAGATTGAATGCGTCCGCCTGATGGGATTGACTTAGTTGAGGAAGTCGCCTGGCCTGTGCTTGCAGTTCCCGTACTTGTCGCTCCGGAGGCAGTGTATCGGTGCGAATAAGGTCAAGAAAAAAGAGCGATAGACGCGCCGCAGCAAGGGAATTATCGGTGTGGGCATGGTCCAGATGTCGTTGCGGCGGGGATCGTCGAGGTAATGTGGCCAGCGGTGCCAAGGAGGTATTTTTTGCGAGTTGTTTCGCGGCTAACTCGCTTCTGAGTTGGACGCCTCGACTCTGTCCGGTGCGTGGTGCCATTCGGCTATCGGGAATTTTTCCCGCTGGTCGCTCGACCGGGACGGGCAAGGTAATTGTCCCTGACAGGGTGCGGGCAATCCTGGCAGCGGGTAACACGGTATGTGACGAGATAATTGGCATGATGGGATCGCATCGCTTGTTGAAGTGGCTTAACGTCAGTGGTTCTGCAGGGGTGCTGGTTCCATCTTTTAAAAGCGACTGGTCGACGCCGTCGCGGCCGGTTTCAAACAACATTGTCCGGAGCGACTACACTGCGGTCCTGCCGCGGATGGGGGAAGCGTGCCTTCGCGGCCAACTTTTATTGTGGAAATCATGGACAGCATTGACCTCGACGTACTCAAGACCTGCGACCAGTGGCTGCGTGACGGTCACCGTTGCGAACTCGTCACCGTGATCCGTACCTGGGGCTCCAGCCCGCGTCCGCAGGGCGCGACGCTGGCCATTTGTGATGACGGTCAGGTGGTCGGTTCGGTCTCCGGTGGCTGCATCGAAGATGATCTGATCGCACGCGTGCGCAGCGAAGGCATCACCCGCACCGTGCCCGAAATCGTGACCTACGGCATCACGGCCGATGAAGCGCATCGCTTTGGCTTGCCGTGCGGCGGCACCATCGAGCTGGCGCTGGAGCCGTTATCAGGGCAAAGTCGCATCAGCGAGTTGCTGGCCCGACTGGCAGACCATGAACTGGTGGCGCGCCAGCTTGACCTCTCCAGTGGCGAGGTGCAACTGTCGGTCGCCGACGCCGGTGCCGGCTTGCTGCATACGCCCACGACATTGACGACGATTCACGGTCCGCGCTGGCGTCTGCTGATCATTGGTGCCGGCCAGTTATCGAGCTTTCTGGCGCAGATCGCGCTCGGCATGGATTACCACGTGACTGTCTGCGATCCGCGCGAAGAGTATCGCGCCGGCTGGCAGGTGCCCGGTGTCGAGGTGCAGCACATGATGCCGGACGATCTTGTCGTCGCGATGCAGCTCGACCGCCGCAGTGCCGTCGTGGCCCTGACGCATGATCCCAAGCTCGATGATCTGGCGCTGATGGAAGCGCTGAAGTCGGAGGCGTTTTACGTCGGTGCGATCGGCTCGCGCGTCAACAATGCCAAGCGGCGCGAACGCCTGCAGTTGTTCGATGTCACGCCGGCCCAGATCGACAAATTGCATGGTCCGATCGGGCTGTATATCGGCAGCAAGACGCCGGCTGAAATTGCCATCTCGATCCTGGCAGAACTGACCGCCGTCAAGAATGATGTGTTGTTGCCCGCCTCGGCACAGGTCGCTCAGGCCAAGCAGGCGGCCGAACTACTGGCGTCGGCCGATACGTGCAGCATTTAATTGTGACGCCAGCATGAAGCAGCAGTTGTCGCCATCGACCGCCTTGCTGCTAACGGTGCCACCGTTGATGTGGGCCGGCAATGCCATCGTCGGCAGGCTAGTACACGAGATGGTGCCCCCGATGACACTCAATCTGGTGCGCTGGGTCATCGCCTTCCTGATCCTGTTGCCGCTGGCCGGCTCGGTGCTGCGGCCATCCAGTGTGCTCTGGCGCAATTGGCGACGTTTTGCCTTGCTCGGTTTGCTGGGTGTCGGGCTGTACAACTCGCTGCAATATCTGGCACTACAAAGCTCGACGCCGATCAATGTGACGCTGGTGGCGGCGGGTATGCCGGTCTGGATGATGCTCATTGGGGGGGTGTTTTTTGGGGCGCGAGTCAGAGGCAAACAAATGCTCGGCGCCGTGTTGTCCATTGCCGGTGTGCTGCTGGTGCTGAGTCGCGGTGACTTGCGTCAGTTGCTGGCGCTGCAGTTGGTGCCGGGTGACTTGTTCATGATTGCCGCCACGATTGCCTGGTCGTTCTACAGCTGGTTGCTGATGGTGCCGGATGAGCCGGCAGAGATCCGCCGCAACTGGGCGGCCTTCCTGCTGGCGCAGGTCAGTTTTGGCGTGGTCTGGTCGAGCCTGTTCACGACAATTGAATGGAGCGTCAGCCAGCAGCACATCGCGCTGAGTTGGCCGCTGGCTGCGGCAGTGATGTTCGTCGCGGTCGGGCCGGCGCTCATTGCATTTCGCTGCTGGGGGGCCGGCGTCCAACGCGCCGGGCCCACCATGGCAGGGTTTTTCAGTAATCTGACCCCGCTGTTCGCTGCGCTGATGTCATCGGTTTTTCTGGGCGAACTGCCTCACGTTTATCACTTTGCCGCCTTCGGGTTGATCGTCGGTGGCATCGTGTTGTCGTCGCTGCGCTGAAAAAAAGTGACACCGGTAAACATTCAGGCCAGCGCTTCCTTGGCCGCTTGTTCGGGTGTCAGACCATCGTAGAACTGATCGGTGAACCAATCGACTTCGTCCTCGATGTGGTCCTGCGCCTGAGCCAGCGTCGCGCCACCGGCCACCAGAAAACCTTCGACTTCGGTGCACCACTGAATCAGTGCCAGCGTATCGGGATCGAGTGCTTCTTCTTTCTTGGCCATGATGTTTCCTTGGTAATTGGAGGGAGGGCTGCCGGATGCATTCGGCGCCCGTATATTCTCACGGTTGCTCGTGGCCAGCCAGCTTGTCGCTGCGTGCGAAGGCTACTTTGCGATGTTCTTGCCGTCTCGCACTATGTGTCTTTCCGAACGCAGTGGCGAGCGAGATGCGTGCTATCGTCCGGTGAGAAATTTCAACCAGAGGAGTCACAATGAATGCAATCAGAATGCTGGGTGTTGCCCTCATCATCGCCGGTGTGCTGGGCCTTGCTTATGGCGGCTTCAGTTACACGAAGGAAACGCAAGCGGTGAAGGTGGGTCCCATTGAATTGAATGTCACAGAAAAAAAGGACGTCAATATTCCGATGTGGGCCGGCATTGCCGCCATCGTGGCCGGCGGACTGATGCTGGTGGCGGGTGGGAAAAAAGGCTGATCGCAGACCCGGCATTTTCCTGAAGGCGGGGTCGCGTGGGTGCCTTCTTGGCTCTGCGCGTAGTTTGACAGCGGTAGCGACAAGCTAGGCGATGATGCAGGCACTCAGGCGTGTCCGGTCGAGGAGTATCGCAAAACAAGGGCCATTCGGACGGAACTGCGCACCGTAAAGCGCCACTGACAGTCGGACTTTCATTGCAGCCGACTTCGGTCTGCGCCGACCAACACAGTAACCCGCCATTGCCATGCATAACCGACCCGACAACCGACCCGACAACCGACCGCTGATTCCTCATTTTCCTTTCGTGCCAGTTCTACGCGAACGTCGGAAGACCCACCGCCCCTGGGGACGGTCCGTCTCGTGTGGGCCGCATGCCCCGACGTCGAAGGAGCAGATCCGCTCGCAAGCTGTGGCAATCAGCATGGAGCAGATAGCACAGGACCTCAATGATTGGGTCGCAGAAGCGCGGGGCAATGAAAATCGGAACGATGCTGCCGCCCGTATCCTGCGCTGTTTCTGGGAGAAAGGGAGTGAGTTATATCTCATGTCCCTGAATCTGAAAACTTTGCCGGATTGCATCGGTGACTTGGGGTCGCTGCAACGGCTGAGTGCGGAAAATAATCAACTCACCGTACTGCCTGAGCGCATCGGTGATTTGTCCTTGCTGCAATGGCTGGACGTCGAAAGTAATCAGCTTACGAGATTGCCAAACAGTATTGGTAACTTGTCTTCATTGCATTCGCTGTACGCCGCCCGTAACAAAATCGGGCAATTGCCTGAGTGTATAGGCCGCTTGTCGCGGCTGCAAAAGCTCGACGTCAGCCACAATCAACTCACTCAGCTACCGGGATGCATCGGCAACTTGCTCTGGCTGCAAAGGCTCGATGTCGCCAGCAACCAGCTTACGCAACTGCCTGACTGCATCGGCGACTTGGCGTGGCTGCAAAGGCTCGATGTCGCCCACAACCAGCTCACGCGACTGCCCGACCGTATCGGCGATTTATCCTGGCTGCAAGAGCTCTGCCTTACCAGCAACCAGCTTACTCAACTCCCCGAGCGCATCGGCGATCTGTGTTCTCTTCAGTGCGTGTGGCTTGGGGATAATCCGTTGACCGCATTACCTGCTCGACTCCGCCGCATGGCGGCGTTCAGGGCATATCCCGGGGACTAACACTACGCGCAACTGGCCGGATGACAGCGTCGTGCAATCATCACGGGTTTGCGCCAATGTTCTACGGTGAACAATTTTTCGTCTCGGCTTGGGGACACTTTGCGTTGACATAGTGGTCTGCGACTGCTCAGCGCTTCCGTTCCAACGATTTCCGGGTCGCCCAGTGCGACTTATCACGTAAAATCCCCACCTTGCTGTTTTGTCCGCATCTAGTGCTGACGCAATAGCGCCCACCGCCCACCGTACCATCACCGTCAGAGACAATAATGAGCATCAAGTCCGATACCTGGATCCGCCGCATGGCCGCCGAAACCGGCATGATCGAACCGTTCGAACCGAATCAGGTGCGCGAAGTCAATGGAAAGAAAATCGTCTCCTATGGCACGTCGTCGTATGGCTACGATATCCGCTGCGCCGATGAATTCAAGATATTCACCAACATCAATTCGACCATCGTCGATCCGAAGAACTTCGATGAAAAATCCTTCGTCGATATCAAGAGCGATGTCTGCATCATTCCGCCGAATTCGTTTGCACTGGCGCGAACGATGGAGTATTTCCGGATACCGCGTAGTGTACTAACGATCTGCCTCGGTAAATCGACCTATGCACGCTGCGGCATCATCGTCAACGTGACGCCCTTCGAGCCAGAGTGGGAAGGCTATGTGACACTGGAGTTTTCCAATACCACCCCATTGCCGGCCAAGATTTATGCCGGTGAAGGTTGCGCGCAGGTGCTGTTTTTTGAAGCCGATGAAGTGTGCGAAACCTCATACAAGGATCGCAATGGCAAATACCAGGGGCAGCGTGGCGTGACCTTGCCGAAAGCTTGACGCTGACGGTTGATCAACCACAAACAACGATGCCGCGCTGCCGGCACTTTTTGGCGGGCGCTGGTCCAAACTGCGTTAACTGTCATCCGGATAGGCAATGAAAGTACTCGAATACCTTGGCCTCGATACCTCCGGGGTCAGCACCGCGTATCGCAAGGTCGTTGCCGCCATCGAGCGGGATGACTTTGCCGGTGCGCAGGTCAAGAAGCTCGTTAGCCTTAATCACGGCAAGTTTTATCGCGCCAAGCTGGGCGAGGCCGACCGGTTGTTGTTTTCGCTAGTGCGCCACGGTGAACAAGTGTGTGCACTGATGCTCGAAGTGATTTTGAACCATGATTACGACAAGTCGCGCTTCTTGCGCGGTGCGGCCGTCGACGAGTCGCGGATTGCTGATGTAGTCACGCTCGATCTGCCTGAAGCGCGTCGCGAAGCGCAGGTGCTGCGCTATTTGCATCCCGATTCACCGATCATCCATTTGCTCGACAAGCCGATGTCGTTCGATGTCGCGCAAGACGATATTTTCCGTCAGTTGCCGCCCCTGATCGTGGTCGGCAGCGCTGGCAGTGGCAAGACCGCACTGACCCTCGAAAAACTCAAGCAGGCCAACGGCGATGTCCTGTACGTCACGCATTCGGCGTTTCTGGCCCGTAACGCGCGCGATTTGTATTACGCCAACCGCTATGAGCAACCCGAGCAGGATGCCCTGTTTCTGTCGTATCGCGAATTCCTTGAATCAATCCGGGTGCCGCCCGGTCGTGAAGCGCTATGGCGCGATTTCGCTGGCTGGTTTGAGCGGGTGCGGGTCGGTTTCAAGGGCATTGATGCGCATCAGGCGTTTGAAGAAATTCGTGGTGTCATTACCGCCGACAGTGCTGGCGTACTCGGTCGTAGTGCCTATCTTGGACTGGGCATACGCCAGTCAATTTTCAGCGATGAGCAGCGGCCGGCGCTCTACGATCTGTTCGAAAAATATCGCGCCTGGCTCGAGGCCAGCGGCTTGTTCGATGTCAATCTGGTGGCTCAGCAATGGCAAGCACTGGCGGCGCCGCGCTACGACTTCGTCGTCATCGACGAAGTGCAGGACTTGACCGCGATCCAGCTCGCGCTGGTGTTGCGTACGTTGAAACAGCCCGGCCAGTTCTTGCTGTGCGGTGATTCGAACCAGATCGTTCATCCGAATTTTTTTTCGTGGGCCACCGTGCGCAGTGTGTTCTGGCACGATCCGGCGCTGGCCGAGCGGCAGGCATTGCGCGTGCTGACTGCCAATTTTCGCAATGGCACCGAGGCAACGCGCGTGGCCAACCAGTTGTTGAAGATTAAGCAGCAGCGTTTCGGCTCGATTGATCGCGAGAGCAATTTCCTGGTCAGCAGTGTCGGCGGGACTGCCGGACAAGTCGCGCTGATGGCCGACAAAGAGAGCGTCAAGCGTGACCTCGATCGCCAGACCCGGCAATCGACGCGCTTCGCCGTGCTGGTCATGCGCGACGAGGACAAGCCGGCTGCGCGCCAGCATTTCGGCACGCCGCTGCTGTTTTCTATCCATGAAGCGAAGGGCCTCGAATACGACAACATCGTGCTGTACCGGTTTGTTTCCGACCACCGCGCCGAGTTCGCCGGTATTGCAGAGGGTGTCGACAAGCAGGCACTGCATATCGAGACGCTCGATTATCGGCGTGCGCGTGACAAGTCCGACAAGTCGATGGAGGTCTACAAATTTTTCGTCAACGCGCTGTATGTGGCACTGACGCGGGCGATCTCCAACCTGTACTTGGTTGAGTCTGATATCAGTCATCCGCTGTTTGACCTGCTGGACCTGACTACTGGTGGCGCGGTGCAAGTCGACGCCAGCCGTTCGTCGATGGAAGACTGGCAAAAGGAAGCGCACAAGCTCGAATTGCAAGGTAAACAGGAACAGGCCGAAGCCATCCGGCGCGATATCCTGCGCCAGACCACCGTGCCGTGGCCGGTCTTTGATACCGACAAAACCCGCGAGTTACTGATCAATGTCCTGCGTGACCAGATACCTGGCAACAAACAGCGCCAGCAACTCTACGACATCGCCACCTGTTTCGATTTGCCGATGCTGGCGAAGTGGCTGGTCGTCGATGCCAAGTTCGACGTGGCGCGCAATTTTGAATCGCAACGCACGGCACTGCAGGGCAAGAGCTACTCGCCGTATTTCACGAATCACGTCAAGGATATCTTGCGTCAGTGCGACCAGTACGGCGTCGATCACCGTTTGCCGCTGAACCAGACGCCGCTCATGGTGGCCGCAATTGCCGGCAATGTCGTCCTGATCGATGCCTTGCTCGAACGCGGCGCTGACCGCGAAGCTGTCGATCACTATGGCTGGAATGCGCTGCACTGGGCGATGCGGGAAGCGTTTCTTGACAAGGAATTTGCGCGCGGGCCGTTCGCCCTCTTGTACGAGTTGCTGGCGCCGCCGTCCATTGATGTCAGCAGTGGTGACCGTTTGGTCCGCATCGATAAACACCTGGCCGAATACTTTTTATTTCAGACGATGTGGGTACTGTTCTCGTCGCGCTTCACGCAATCCCAGCGGCGCCCGTATGCCGCCTTCGAGTCGGCCGCAATCGTTGATGCCTGGCAGCACATGCCGGCCAATGTGGTTCGGCCGGAACGCCGCCAGCGCCAGCACATCTCCGGCGTACTGGCGCGCAATGAAGTTGAACGTGATTATGTGTATAACCGGGCGTTGTTCGTCCGTGTGATGCAGGGCTGGTACCAGTTCAATCCGTGCTTGCGCGTGCGCCGCAGCGTACAGGGTAGCGACATCTGGGTGCCAGTGTTCGAGGTCTTGAACTTGCCGTTGATACGCGAGTTCGCTACAGGATTTATTGCAGATCGTATTACCCGTTATCTGCAATCCGGCGGATTGCCTGCGCCTGCGCCGCAGATTGTCAGTGAGCGCAACCTGGAGCGCGCCGAGCCTTGGCAACGTGCGAGCACCCGGTGACAGGTCAAGTAGCAGCGGCGCACAGCATTTAGTGCAATGCCCTTTGGTTATTCAGTCACGTAGGGTGGGCACGGCATCGTGTGCCCACGCGCGCGAACCAGAAACGCCGGTCAATTCCGGTATTCGTGGTGCATTCGCGTGGGCACGATAACCCTGTGCCCACCCTACGGGCTACGGGCGTATTCCAGCGTAGTCTGCGTTGACACAGCGGGATGCGCCCGGAAATTCGCGGAAACATTCCTGTTTTTACAGGCTGAATCGTTGAATTTATCAGTATAAACATGCGGATATGCCGCTAGACTTGAGGCCGTGCTGTGCTGGCGCTTTCGCCCGTGGCACAAGAAAATCCTCTTGAGAGGATTGCTAACCCATCACCTGGAAGTTCCTCATGCAAACAATCGCTCCCCTCTGGCTCTGGGCCACGTTCGGCGGCATCGTGCTGTTGTCGTTATTTGTTGATTTTTTTGTACTCAGAAAGCAAGGCGCGCATGACATTGGCGTCAAGGAGGCCCTAAAGTGGTCGCTGGTCTGGATTGCGCTGAGTTTGATGTTCAACGCCCTGTTCTGGTGGGCGGTCAAAGATGCGACCGGCTCGGTCGATATCGCCAACACGAAGGCACTCGAATTCTTGACGGGCTACCTGATCGAGAAGTCACTCGCGGTGGACAACATCTTCGTGTTTTTGTTGATCTTCACCTACTTTGCGGTGCCCACCGCTTTCCAGAAACGGGTGCTGATGATAGGTATCATCGGTGCGATTGTGTTGCGCTCCATTATGATTCTGGTCGGTGGCTGGTTGCTGGCCGAGTTCCACTGGATTTTGTATCTGTTCGGCGCGTTCCTGATCCTCACGGGCGTCAAGATGTGGTGGGCCGCTGGCCAAGAGCCCGATCTGGATGACAATCCGGCGTTGAAGTTGTTGCGTAAAATTTTGCCTGTCAGTAAAAACTATGACGGTGAAAATTTTTGGACGATGGAAAATGGCAAGAAGATCGCCACGCCGTTATTCATGGTGATCTGTCTGATTGCGCTCACCGATGTGATTTTTGCAGTGGACTCGATTCCTGCCATTTTTGCCATCACCAGTGACCCGTTTATCGTGCTGGCTAGTAATGTATTCGCCGTGCTGGGCTTGCGGGCCATGTACTTCCTGCTGGCTGCCGTTGCCAACAAATTTCATCTGCTTAACTATGGCTTGGCGGTGATCCTGGTGTTTATTGGTGCCAAGATGTGTTTGGTCGATGTATACAAAATTCCGGTGGTGTTCTCTTTGGGAGTCGTGGTTGGCATCCTGATCTTGACCATGTGGTTGAGCGTGCGTACAGCGCCTGCCGAGCCCAAAGAATAAACCGACCCTGCCTTGGGCTAATAATGTGACGCGTGAAGTTGCGGGCATGCATGAGTGACACCCCAGGCGGCGACAAGGCAATCCCTCGCCATGTCGCTGTCTGGCGCTCGCGAGCAAGTTGCATGACAGGACATCACGCGTCGTTGGGCCACGGTTGACCGTGCAGGTGTTGATACAACGATGCAGCCGTTGGAAATTCCCAGTTGTGTGTGCTGGTCGCGTGTGGATCGGCCCCGTGTTGCACGAGCAGGGCGCGCATTGGCTCTGAGCCTGTAGCGACAGCCATCAGAAGCGGACTACGCCCCAAGTCATTGGCCAAGCGGGGATTGGCTTGGAGTTCCAGCAGTGTCCTTGCTGTCTCGAGATGCGAATTATTGACGGCATTGAATAGGGCAGTTTGGTTCTCCCAGCCGCGCGCATTGATATCGAGCCGGCCCTCCGTGACCAAAAAACGCACTGCATCAGGATGTCCGCTATGGGCAGCATGGTGCAGGGCGGTATCTAGTCTGAAATCAGGTATTTGCATACGTAATCCCGCTTGTTGCCAGCCCCGTAACACCGGTACGTTGCCCTCTTGCGCTGCCCGGTGGAGGAGGTTGCGTCCTAGTTCGTCCCGCTGTAGCGGATTACATCCATTGGCAATGAGCGCGGCGGCCGCGAGATGGCTATCGGTGTCGTTCCTTTCCCACGTTTGTTGCAGCAAGGCGATGGCCGGGAGGTCTGGCGTCTCGATGTGTGCACCGAGTGCGATCAGCGAGTTGATGCGGTGTTCCAGCGTTAACGGATTTTCCAGTCTCGGCCAAGCATTCTCGCCATACCGGCAGACCGTTTGCAGCAGGGTGTTGCCGTCAGTAATCTGGTTCGGGTCGAGCAGGCCATGCCGGATCAATGTCTCGACTGCCGCGAACTTGACAGGATTGCCAAGGTTGCAGGCCGTTACTACGGTCGGCCAGAATTGCGCACCAGAAGGAAGCTGCGCGAGCGCGTGACCGATCCGAGTACGTTCTTCGACTGAAAAATCCAGCCTTGTACCGGGCATCAGTAATTCGCGCGTGTCCAGTTTATTTTTCAGTGGCTGGTTGCAGATTTGGCGCCAGCGGGTCTGCGCCGAGGCCGATAACACCGGCGCTGCCGGCGAGGGTGGACGACCAGGACCTGACTCGGTTTGCGCTACCACGGTGACGGGAGTCAAGGCCGGAATACCCCCTTGCCTAGACGGACAAATCTTTGCTGGACAATTACCCACGACGTTAACCTCTCTTAATGAAGATCGACGGATGTCGATCGCCATTAAGTGGGTCAGGCTATGAAATGGTTCCGGAGTGGCCCGAAAAATAGTTGCCGGTTACGCGAAGGACGGCAGCGTACAAAAATTACTTGCGCACGCAATCGACAAAATAACCGCGCTTGCCATCAACCTCACGCGTGACGAGGCCATGGACATCGGTCTCGAAGCCCGGAAATCTCTCATTGAAATCACGGGCGAATTTCAGGTAGTCGACGATGGTTTTGTTGAAGCGCTCGCCAGGAATAAGCAGCGGGATGCCCGGCGGATACGGCGTGAGCAGGATGGACGTGACGCGGCCTTCGAGCTCATCGATGGGGACCCGGTCGATTTCGCGGTGCGCCATCATCGCGAACGCATCCGACGGTTTCATGGCTGGTTGCATGTCCGACAGATACATCTCAGTCGTTAGGCGTGCGATATCGTAGGCCTTGTAGAAGTCATGGATTTGCTGGCACAAATCGCGCAGGCCGATGCGCTCGTAGCGCGGATTGGCAGCAGCGAATTCCGGCAGGATGCGCCACATCGGCTGGTTCTTGTCGTAGTCATCCTTGAACTGTTGCAGCGCCGTCAGCAGCGTGTTCCAGCGACCCTTGGTGATGCCGATGGTGAACATGATGAAGAATGAATACAGCCCGCACTTTTCGATGATGACGCCGTGCTCGGCCAGATACTTGGTGACGATCGAGGCCGGGATGCCGGTCTCGCCGAACTTGCCGTCGAGCGACAGGCCCGGGTTGACGATGGTGGCCTTGATCGGATCGAGCATGTTGAAGCCCGGCGCGAGGTTGCCAAAACCGTGCCAGTCATCTTCGGCGCGGATCATCCAGTCATCCCGGTCGCCGATGCCGTCTTCCGAAAAGGTGTCCGGTCCCCAGACTTGAAACCACCAGTCATGACCCCATTCGAGGTCGATTTTTTTCATGGCGCGGCGGAAATCGAGTGCTTCGAGGATGCTTTCCTCGACCAGTGCGGTGCCGCCCGGCGCTTCCATCATCGCGGCAGCCACATCGAGCGAGGCGATGATCGAGTACTGCGGCGACGTCGACGTGTGCATCAGGTAAGCCTCGTTGAAGGCATCCTGATCGAGCTTGACGGTTTCGGATTCGCGCACCAGGATTTGCGACGCTTGCGACAGGCCGGCCAGCAATTTGTGCGTTGATTGCGTCGAAAAGATCATCGATTTTTTGGCGCGCGGACGATCCTGGCCAATCGCGTGCATGTCTTTGTAGAAGTCATGGAAGGTTGCATGCGGCAACCATGCCTCATCGAAATGCAGCGTATCGATTTCGCCATCGAGCATCTGCTTGAGGGTTTCGACGTTGTAGATCACGCCGTCGTAAGTGGACTGGGTGATGGTCAGGATGCGCGGCTTCTTGTTCTTGGCTTCGCGGGCAAACGGATTGGCCTCGATTTTCTTGCGGATGTTTTCCATCGTGAATTCCGACAGCGGAATCGGACCGATGATGCCCAGATGATTGCGAGTCGGCATCAGGAATACCGGGATCGCACCGGTCATGATGATCGCGTGCAGGATCGACTTGTGGCAATTGCGGTCAACCACGACGATATCGCCCGGTGCAACCGTCGAATGCCAGACCATCTTGTTGCTGGTGCTGGTGCCGTTGGTGACGAAGTAGCAGTGGTCGGCATTGAAGATGCGCGCCGCATTGCGTTCGCTAGCCGCGACCGGGCCGGTGTGGTCGAGCAATTGGCCGAGTTCTTCGACGGCGTTGCAGACGTCGGCGCGCAGCATGTTTTCACCAAAAAACTGATGGAACATCTGGCCGATGGGCGACTTCAGGAAAGCCACGCCGCCCGAGTGTCCCGGGCAATGCCACGAATATGAACCGTCGTTGGCGTAGTGCACCAGCGCGCGAAAGAAGGGTGGCGACAGGCCATCCAGATACGACTTGGCTTCGCGGATGATGTGACGTGCAACGAATTCCGGCGTGTCTTCGAACATGTGGATGAAGCCGTGCAGTTCGCGCAGGATATCGTTGGGGATATGGCGCGAGGTGCGGGTTTCACCGTACAAATAAATCGGGATGTCGGCATTCTTGTGGCGGATTTCGGCGACGAAAGCGCGCAGCGATTTGAGCGCATGGTCGGTTTCTTCGTGCGAGCCGGCACCGAACTCTTCGTCGTCGATCGATAAAATAAAAGCGGAGGCGCGCGATTGCTGTTGGGCGAACTGCGACAGGTCACCGTAGCTGGTCACGCCGAGCACTTCCATGCCTTCTTTTTCCATCGCATCGGCGAGGGCGCGGATGCCCAGACCTGAGGTGTTTTCAGAGCGGAAGTCTTCGTCGATGATGACGATCGGGAAGCGGAATTTCATGTGTTCTCCAGAGGCCAGCCGGGCCACGCGGAAAGTGAGACGCGCCGCACATTGGGACGCGCTGTAAATGGTAAAAATTCCGACAAAATACGGGAACGCGAATTCTCGCAGAAAAGTGGCTGTGGCGGGATGACTGTTAAGTGACATTCCGCCAGGCCGGAGCGCCGACTCAGTGTGCCGCACCCAGCAAATGCGGGTACCAGGCCAGCACACCGAGGCCGAGGCCGACAGCAGCAATACCATAAGCAAGATACTGCATCCAGCGCCGCCGCGTCAGTAGCGTGATTGCCGCCAGCGAAATGGCAATTTGCTCCGCCGTAGTCGCCAGCGCCCAGCGGTGATGTTCATGCATCTGCAGTTCGGATTGATGATCGAAATCCAGCGAGGCGGCTTCGAGTTTTTCAGCCGCTTTTTTAATCTCTTCTTTTTCGGCTTTGTAGCGCGCGACGTCGGCCTGGTATTTGTCGATGTTGACACCCGGAAGTGTCATCGCCAGTTCGGCCAGATTCTGTTTGTTCGATTTGGCCTGATAGTAATTCCATTGATTGGCAGCTTCGGTTTTCTTGATGGCAGCGTCGTTCTTGAGTAGCGCCGCATTGTTTTGCGTGGCACCGCCGAGATAGCCAAACAGTGCGCCCACGGTCGCCAGGATCGCCGTCATGACCGCGATGCGGCCAGAGAATTTGTCGCCATCGTGACCAGCGTGTTCGACCGCATGGTCATGCGGTCCGTGGACATGAAAGCCATCTGACATGATTAATCTTTCTGGCGTTGATAAGTGACGAAGGCGAAATCGAATCCATTCGAGATCGATTGATGAGGCTCGCGTGCGGTGATACTCCAGTGTGCCGGATCGATCAACGGAAAGAACGCGTCGCAGTCAAAGCGCTGGCCGATTTCGGTGACGATCAGACGGTCTGCCAGTGGCAGCGCCAGCCGGTAAATTTCTGCTCCGCCGATGACGAATACTTCAGCCGCATCCGGCAAGTCCAATGCTGCCTGCAGCGAGGAGACGGTTTCGACGCCTTCATGCTGCCAGTCCGGATTGCGGCTAATGACGATATTGCGCCGGTTCGGCAGTGCCCGGCCGATCGACTCAAAGGTCTTGCGGCCCATCAGGATCGGGTGGCCAGTAGTCGTGCGCTTGAAATGGGCCAGATCTTCTGGCAATTTCCAGGGCAGCGTATTGCGGATGCCGATACCACCGGCGTTGTCGGTGGCGACGATCAGGGTCAGAGTAGTCATATCAGGTCGTTCGGAAAATCGGGTTGGTGAGGCTCGACGCGAGTGCAGTTGCATCGGCATGACGACCATGTGGAGCGAGTAGTCCGGCGGATTATACCGGCGCACAAGGTCCGTGACAGACAAAGCAATCGTGTTCAGGTGGCGGATATCTGCGTGGTTTATCGGTCGCGCTGTCGGATTGTCCCCACGCTTGAGCCACGAGATTGGATCCGCCACAAATAAAGGTGATCTGGCTCGCAAAAAATTGCCCGTGTAATAATAAAAAAGCTACTTTCGGTGACGTTTTATCTTTTTAACTTCACCAGGAGTCGTTGTCATGAAAGTGCACCACTGGGTCATTTCTATAGTTAGCGCGTTGGTTTTATCGGCGTGCGGAGGGGGTGGGTCGGATTCGTCTGACGCGCCACCGTCAAGCGCTCCGCCTGCCTCATCTCCGCCGGTCGCTGGCGCACCGACCGGGCGCATCGCTGGTATCGTCGTCGCCAGCGATACCGGCCTGCCAATGGCTGGCGTACAAGTTCAGGTCGCTGGCACTACCAGTACGACTAGTACCACCGCTGCCGATGGCAGCTTCACTCAGGAGGCCGTTGGCATCACAGACCGGCAAGTAGTTCGCTTCATGCGTGACGGCTATGCCGATGCGTTTGCCACCACCGCCGTGACGCAAGGCGAAACCGCCAGCGTCACGGGCCGGATGGCTCCGATCGCCGCCAGTGCGACCTTCGATAATAGTGCCGGCAAGACATTGATCGATACCAGTAGTGCTGCCAGCGTCACCATCCCGCCCTCAGGCGTGGTCGATGCCGCTAGCGGCGCGGCTCCACAAGGGGCGATCACCCTACGGATTGCCCCCATTAATCCCGCCACCAATCCGGCCAACATGCCGGGTGATTACACCACCAGCACCGGCGGCATGATCGAGAGTTTTGGCGCGTTGTCAGTGCAATTGCGTGACGCCGCCGGCAAGCCACTCAACCTGGCACCCGGCACGAGCGCGACGATCCGCATCCCGCTTGCCAGCCGTTCTGGCCTGCCGCAGCAGATGATCCCGCTGTTTTATTTCAATGAGTTGACCGGACTTTGGGTCGAGGAGGGTATGGCGACGCTGGCGGGGGTGGCGCCGAACCAGTATTACGAAGGCCGTGTTAAGCGCATCGCCGTATGGAATAGCGACAAGTTGGTTGACGCCATCATCGTCAATGGTTGCGTTTCAAGCACTGACGGCAAGCTAACCGGCGGCGTCGCAGTGCGCGGTTCGGGCATCGACTACTCCGGTTTGTCTCTTGCGATATCGGATGCGCAAGGAAAGTTCCGATTACCGATTCGACGCAATGCACGTGTCAGCATCGGAGCCGCCTATCCCCGTATTTCGCCGACCGTTATCGCAGGGCCCGCTGCTACCGACATCACGTTGCCGACCTGTTTGCAATTATCACCGGCACAAGAGGTACTGGCTCCGGCATTGTTGATATCACCTGCATCCATGACAGCGCCTGCTGGAACTCCCGCATTTTTCTATGTCCAGTTGGTCTCTGACCAGACAGCGACGTTCCAGTGGCTGCGCAATGGACGGGTGATCGATGGCGCAACCCAGTCGATCTATCCATTGACCGCCGTATCGGCAGCTGACGATCAGGCGCAGTTCAGCGTCAGGGTAACCAACAGCAAGGGATCGGTGACCAGTGCGCCGGCAACGCTGACGGTGGTCGCAGCAGCGTCAATGAGCGATCTTACAGCGTTGTTCGCGACGCTCTTTGCCCCGTTCGATATCGCTGATCTTGTGCAAGTGCCCCTCAATCTGTTTGCATCCAACGGTAAGTGGCTTAATCCTGCCTCCATTTGCATGACCGGGACGGCAGTAGGTGCTCTCAATGGTCAGCCAATTCCTGTCGGCACCGAACAGTCCGACCTCAATCAAGTCGTCAGCGGTACCTTCGACAAGTGCGTCACGCGCGACAACACTAGTATCGAACTGAGCGGGTTTGTCAGCACCAGTTCGACTGCGAATGCTGATCTAAGCATGCTTGGCGCGGTCCGACGCGCTGATCATCTCCGACGTGTTACCCGTATGGGGAATGGACAGGTGAGTGACGTCACCGGCAATGGCAGTGACAAGTTGACCGTGACAAGGTCAAGCACGAACGGCCTCGAAACCATCATCAATATCAACGCTCCCGTGCCTGGCTCGACCATCCTCAACAATCTCAATGGCGTCCTCAACCAGTTCATTGCCGGCGAGTCGGTCACCAGTTCCACGGACGTCATCGCAGGGAAACTGGCGATGGAGTCGGTTGAGCAACGTAGCGTTGAGTTCGCCATTGCTGGGGTGCGCTATGTCGTTGATGGAAAGTTAACGTTTCCGATGGTCATTGATTACCAGTTGCCTGAATCGCAGCGCCTTAGCTTGTTAAAAAATGCGCCGCCGGCATCCGGCCAGTTGAGCGTAATGCGCAATGGTTTTCAGATTGGCAGGATATTTGCAGGTCCTAACGGAAGGATTGTGGAGATCAACGGCGTGGTGCAACCCTTCTGATGCCAATGGTTAATAAATGAAAAAAGTCCCTGCCATGGATTGTAGCGGGGACTTTTTTTCACACCACGGGCTCACCGCGATAGATGTCTAACCATCCGCACCAGGCGTTTGGTCGGTGGTTTCGAGACCTTCGATGTGCTTGTCAAAGTTCAACTTGGGCATGCCCTTGCTGACCGGCGTTGATAGCGCCTGGGGTAGAGGCCTAGCAGCAGTCTTGCAATGCCCATAAAGTGAGTGCGACCTTGCGTGCGACAGGGCAGAAAATGTCCATGCTTGAGAGCCGCTGAGCATTCTCCGCTTAGAGCTCTGTTTTAGTTATCTTGGACCGGGTATCCACAGGATCGCCATTGATATCCTTCAAAAATTCTCTTCGCCCATCCCTGCCAAGTGCTGCGAGATGTTTGTTGATAAAGCAGGCGACGATCGCGTGGTCTGGAAATTCAATTGCCAAGGCGTTGTAGATGGCCTTGACGTGGAGATTGCCGACGATGATCGTTGTGGCTTCGCCATTTTTTAGCGCTGCGATCACCTTTTTCGCCTCGCTGACCATTCCAACATCTCTTTCCTGTAAGCTCGCCCACACTAAGCTGTCATTCTCTGCGTAGTGTGATATGACTGATCGATAGCTGTCATCAAGTTTTTTTTGAGTATTTTTGTTTGTTGATGAATAAATAATCATATATTTGGCATCAACAAAATCCATCATTTCTTCTATGAGAGCTGTGGCAGACGCCTTTTTAGCTTTGCTTTTTTTCTCTATTTCTCTATGTTCTGTGGGGTCTAGTTGCAGAACAAGTGTTTTCAATTCCTGATAGAGCTTGTATGTCGACACTGCTAAAAGATGGGAATCGAAGAGGTCGATATTTTTACAAATATTCTCCGGGTGCAATCGATGTTTCTCGAGACATCGATCCAGATCCGGGGACTCAAGAAGTAGCGCACCTCGTCCATTTCTAATGCTGGGTAGTAGCGGTACCGAGTGGTATTCACCATAAATCATGATGACCGCATCGTTGAACTTCTTAGGATCATAGGCATTTTTATTGGAGAAAACAGAATATTGCTTGCGTACGGCCTTGGAGAATTCATCGATGGACTCTGCATCATCTCCCTTGTTGTATGACAATTCTTCAAAGGGATTATTTGGTTTGACGGTATTCGCTGCATCGGCTCCGGGCAGTCCTATGGCCAGACTACGATCCAGGTACGCAAGCCACGCCCCACTTTTCTTTAAAAGACTTGAGAAACGCGGCGCAAGTAAGTTTTTTGAAGCAGCTAATGCGATAGCGTCGTCTTTATTTTTTCCGATTAAGTTTGAAGTAAGTGAATGCGTGTTTCGGTTGTCACGTGTATTTATGGTGATGTGAGGGGTTAATAAAAGTAATCCGGCAGTTATTTTGCGCACTTATATCTCCTTTTTATATAAATCATGATTCATGAATGGTTAATTATTTTGCAGGTCCTGCTTGATGAATGATGAGCTCCATAAATACGGGCGCAAAAATACGCAGAACCTCACGACGGTGTTTGTCTTGTCATACAGAGTTGGCTGTTATTGCCTCATCGCACTTCTCTGATCGCCTCAATAAATAGTGAATCGGCGATCGCGTTCACAGCAGACGAGCAAGTTATTGAATGACAAACAATCGGTATTGAGTGTCTTTGCAAAGTAGGGGGTTCCATCATCTGCTTTGACGAACGTCAAATTCAGGAAGTCGCGGTTGGGTTGGTACGCATTAATTTCTGTTAATGCATCAACGGCGTGGTGGCCTCGTGTCGCGCACATCGATTAATCAAAAAAAAGGCACCTGCTGCAGTTGCGGCAGGTGCCTTTTTTGACTGGGCTACATCACATCACATCACATCACACCGCCACTGGTGCCTTGATATGTGCATCCGGCGAATACCCGGTGATCTCAAAATCCTCGAAGCGGTAGCTGAAGATCGACTCCGGCTTGCGCTTGATGACCAGCGTCGGCAGCGTCTGTGGTGTGCGGGCCAATTGCACATCGACCTGCTCCATATGATTCGAATACAGGTGGCAGTCACCACCAGTCCAGACAAAATCGCCGACTTCCAGCCCGGCCTGCTGCGCCATCATGTGCGTCAACAGTGCGTACGACGCAATATTGAACGGCACGCCCAGAAAAATATCCGCGCTGCGCTGGTACAACTGGCAAGACAGCTTGCCATCGGCCACATAGAACTGAAACAGCGCATGGCAGGGTGGCAATTTCATGTTTGGGATATCGGCCACATTCCAGGCCGAGACAATCATCCGTCGCGAGTCGGGGTTGGTCTTGATCTGCTCCATGACCTGCGTGATCTGATCGATGTGGCTGCCGTCCGGCGTTGGCCACGAGCGCCATTGGTAGCCGTAGATCGGTCCGAGGTTGCCGTCAGTATCGGCCCAGTCATCCCAGATCGAAACGCCGTTTTCTTTCAGGTAGGCGATGTTGGTCGCGCCATTGAGAAACCAGATCAGTTCATGCAGGATGGACTTCAGGTGTAGCTTCTTGGTGGTCAGTAGCGGAAAACCATTCTGCAGCGGAAAGCGCATCTGGTAACCGAACACCGAGCGCGTGCCGGTACCGGTGCGGTCGGTTTTTTCGGTGCCATGTTGCTGGACATGGCGCATGAAGTCGAGGTATTGGCGCATCGGGGAAGCCTGAAAAAAGGATGGCTGATTGTAGCGCATCGACGCAGACAGTTCGATGCGCTCAGGCCGTTGCGAGCCGACGTATCAAGGCGGTCTCACCGGTTTAGTCGCTACCCGTCATTTTCATTGCTGATCCGCTGGTGACGTTATTCATCCCAGCCGCGTGAGCGTTCCACCGCTCGCCGCCAGAGCCGTAGTCGTTCGCTGCGCTCGTCATTGCCCATGACCGGTTCGAAGCGTCGCTCCATTTGCCAGTGGGTCGCAATTTCTTCCAGCGAGTCCCAGAAGCCAACCGCTAGCCCTGCCAGATAGGCGGCACCCAGAGCCGTGGTTTCAGTGACCACTGGGCGCACGACCGGCACGCCGAGGATGTCGGCCTGAAATTGCATCAGCAAGTCATTGCGCGAGGCGCCGCCGTCGACGCGCAATTCGGTCAGTGCGATCAGCGCATCCTTTTGCATGGCCTGCAAGACATCGACGCTCTGGTAAGCGATGCTATCGAGCGCGGCGCGGGCGATGTGCGCGCCGGTAGTACCGCGTGTCATGCCGACGATGGTGCCACGTGCGTGCGCATCCCAGTACGGCGCGCCCAGTCCCGAGAAAGCCGGCACAAACATCACGCCACCGGTGTCCTGTACGCTGGCTGCCAGCGCTTCGACATCGCACGACTGCTTGATGATGCCCAGCCCGTCGCGCAGCCACTGCACCGTGGCTCCGGCCATGAAGACGCTGCCTTCGAGCATGTAGTCAGTCGTTCCCGGCAAGCTGTCGCCGAAGGTCCAGCCAATCGTGGTCAGCAAATTGTTATGCGAGGAAATGACTTCCTGGCCGATATTCATCAGCATGAAGCAGCCGGTGCCATAGGTATTTTTCGCCATGCCTGGTTGATGGCAGGCTTGGCCAAAGGTGGCGGCTTGCTGGTCGCCGGCGATACCGGCAATCGGGATGGCAGTGCCGAGCAGGTCGGCGCGGGTGGTGGCGACGATGCCGCTGCTGGGCATTACGGTCGGTAGCATGCTGCGCGGAATATCCAGCAATTCCAGCAGCTGGTCATCCCACTGCTGAGTGCGGATATTGAACAGCAACGTGCGCGAGGCATTGCTGGTATCGGTGACGTGTTCTCCGCTCAATTGATAAATCAGCCAGCTGTCGACGGTACCGAAGGCCAGTTCGCCGCGCTCGGCGCGGGCGCGCGCGCCGGGCACATTGTCAAGCAGCCAGGTCAGCTTGGTGCCTGAAAAATAGGCATCAAGAATCAAGCCGGTCTTGTGCTGGAAAATCCCGGCCTTGCCCTCGGTCTGCAGTCTTTCGCACAGCGCGGCATTGCGGCGGTCTTGCCAGACGATGGCATTGGCGATCGGTTCGCCGGTCTTGCGGTCCCAGACCACCGTGGTTTCACGCTGATTGGTGATGCCGATGGCGGCGATGCGATCGGCGCTGACATGGTTCTCGGCCATGACCTGCTGCATCACGGCCAGTTGCGATGACCAGATGGTGCCGGCGTCGTGTTCGACCCAGCCTGGCTGCGGGAAAATCTGGCGGAACTCCTGTTGCGCCATGCCGCACAGTTTGCCGGTATGGTCGAACAGGATGGCGCGGGAGCTGGTAGTCCCTTGATCGATGGCGAGGATGAATTCAGGTTTCATGCGAGCCTGTCTGTAGTCGGTAGTGCAGTGATCGTGCCCGGACATTGACGACAACGAGGTCGCCCGGACCGAGCCGGGCGACGCTGCTGTCTTACCGTTGTTGCGATGACGTTCTCGAGAGGTCGTCGTTACTTTACTTCACGCGACCTTCTTTCCACGCTTGCAGCAACTTCTCATAGGCGATGGTCTCGCCCTTCGGCTTCTCGTTGGCCAGTTTTTTCCATGGGGCGTGACTGTCCGACAGATACTTGTTCGGATCGCCTTTTGGATTGAGCTTAGGCGGGCACTTGGACATGCCGGCACGTTCGAGACGGGCCATGATGCGGTCCATTTCATCGGCCAGATTATCCATCGCAGCTTGCGGAGTTTTTTCACCGGTCACGGCGACCGCAACATTTTTCCACCACAGCTGCGCCATCTTCGGATAGTCCGGGACGTTGTTGCCGGTCGGGGTCCACGCCACGCGGGCAGGGCTGCGATAGAACTCGATCAAGCCGCCGTACTTGGCTGCATTCTTCGTGAAGTACTCGCTGCGGATATCGGAGTCACGCACAAAGGTCACGCCGACAATCGATTTTTTCAGCGAGACGGTCTTGGCATTGACGAACTGTGCATACAGCCAGGCGGCGCTCATGCGGTCGGGTGGCGTCGTTTTCAGGAAGGTCCATGAACCGACATCCTGATAACCGTTCTGCATGCCTTCTTTCCAGTACGGACCATGCGGGCCCGGCGCCATACGCCACTTTGGCGAACCGTCGGCATTGCTGACGGCTTCGGCTTTGGTCATCGGCGCGGTAAAGGCGGTGTACCAGAAGATCTGCTGGGCGATTTCGCCCTGGCCAGGTACCGGACCGGACTCGGAAAAGGTCATCCCGTTGGCGACCGGCGGTGCGTAATTTTTCATCCAGTCGATGTACTTGGTCAGTGCGTACACGGCCGCCGGGGAATTGGTGGCTCCTCCGCGCGCGACCGAGGCGCCGACCGGCGTGCACTTGTCGGCGGCAACGCGAATACCCCATTCATCGATTGGCAAACCGTTCGGCAGACCCTTGTCGGCAGCCCCAGCCATCGACAGCCAGGCATCGGTGAAGCGCCAGCCCAGCGACGGATCTTTTTTGCCATAGTCCATGTGGCCATACACCTTGTGGCCGTCCAGTTCCTTGACGTCGTTAGTGAAGAAGGCGGCGATGTCTTCGTAGGCCGACCAGTTTTGCGGCACGCCGAGTTCATAACCGTACTTGGCCTTGAACTTGGCCTGCAAATCCTTGCGTGCAAACCAGTCGGCGCGGAACCAGTACAGGTTGGCGAACTGCTGGTCCGGCAATTGGTACATCTTGCCATCCGGCGCAGTCGTGAAACTGGTACCGATGAAATCCTTCAGGTCCAGGTCAGGATTGGTGTAAGCCTTGCCTGCACCGGCCATGTAATCGGTCAGCGCAATGGTCTGGCCATAGCGGTAGTGGGTGCCGATCAGGTCCGAGTCATTGACCCAGCCGTCATAAATCGAGCGGCCAGATTGCAGCGAGGTCTGCATTTTTTCAACCACGTCGCCTTCCTGAATCACGTCATGGTTCACCTTGATGCCGGTGATTTCCTCGAAGGCCTTGGCCAGTACTTTGGATTCGTAGACGTGGGTATCGATAGTTTCCGAGACCACATTGATTTCGTTGACGCCCTTGGCCTTGAGTTTGGCGGCGGCATCGATGAACCATTTCATTTCTTCGAGCTGCTGCTTTTTGGTCAGTGTCGATGGCTGAAATTCCTTGTCCACCCAAGACTCCGCTGCCTTCATGTCGGCCCATGAAGAGCCACTGATGAGCATCGCCGCGATTGCGACGGCCGTTAATTTTATTTTCATCTCTGTCTCCAATTGAATCCTCGCCTGACTGGTTCTACCTGCCGCTGGCGAGAGCGACGGCAAGCATTGATGCAGCGGGGGTGCTCGCGGGTCAGCCCCAGCGCATCACGATCAACAACACGACAAAACTGATGACGGTACCCGGCCATTGCGCACCGGTGGTCAGCGCGGTCCAGCCCAGATTGATATAGGCCGCGGTCAGCAAGCTAATGAACAGGCGGTCACCCCGCGTCGTGATCATCGGGATGAAACCCTTGCGCTCGATGGTCGGCGACTTGAGTTCCCAGATCGTCATCCCGGCCAGCATCAAGCCCACCGAGACAAAGAAAATCGCCACCGGCGTGGTCCACTCCATCCATCCAAATAGGTTACCCATGTCAGACTCTCCCCATCGCAAAACCCTTGGCAATATAGTGGCGCACGAACCAGATCACCAGCGCACCCGGCACGATCGTGAGCATCCCGGCTGCGGCTAGCGTGCCCCAGTCCATGCCGGAGGCCGAGACCGTGCGCGTCATGATGGCCGCAATCGGTTTGGCGTTGATCGAGGTCAGCGTGCGTGCCAGTAGCAGTTCGACCCAGCTGAACATAAAGCAGAAGAACATCGTCACGCCCACGCCGGACTTGATCAGCGGCAGGAAAATCCGCGTGAAAAAACGCGGGAAACTGTAGCCGTCGATATACGCCGTCTCATCGATTTCTTTCGGCACGCCGGACATGAAGCCTTCCAGGATCCAGACCGCCAATGGCACGTTGAACAGCATGTGCGCCAGTGCCACCGCAATGTGCGTATCCATCAGGCCGACCGTCGAATAGAGCTGGAAGAAAGGCAGCAGGAATACCGCCGGTGGCGTCATCCGGTTGGTCAGCAACCAGAAGAACAGATGCTTGTCGCCCAGGAACGAGTAGCGCGAAAACGCATACGCCGCCGGCAATGCCACACCCACCGACAGCACCATGTTCATCAACACGTAAATGATCGAATTGATGTACCCGCTGTACCAGGACTCATCGGTAAAGATGGTCTTGTAGTTGGCCAGTGTCAGGTCGGTGGGCCACAGCGTCATCACGCCAACGATCTCGTCGTTGGTCTTCAATGACATGTTGAGCATCCAGTAAATTGGCAGCAACGACAGCAGCAGATAGAACGCCAGCATGGCGCCGCTCACACGTTTGTTCATCATGCTTTTTCTCCATTTTTATCTCCGGTACCGGCACGCTGCATCCAGTTGTAGAGCACGAAGCAAGCCAGCAAGATGATGAAAAAGTAGATCAGCGAGAAGGCCGCCGCTGGTCCGAGATCGAACTGGCCGACCGCTTTCTGGGTCAGGTATTGCGACAGGAACGTAGTCGCATTACCCGGTCCACCGCCGGTCAGCACGAACGGTTCGGTATAGATCATGAAACTGTCCATGAAGCGTAGCAGCACACCAATCATCAGTACGTTGCGCATCTTCGGCAGCTGGATGTAGCGGAATACCGCCCAGCGCGACGCGCCATCAATGCGGGCCGCTTGATAGTAGGCATCCGGGATCGAGCGTAGGCCGGCATAGCCAAGCAGCACCACCAACGGTGTCCAGTGCCAGACATCCATCACCAGTACCGTTACCCATGCGTCTACCGAATTGCCGGTGTAGTTGTAATCGATGCCGAGCTGGTTCACCACCACCCCGAGCAAGCCGATATCGCTGCGCGCAAAAATTTGCCAGATGGTGCCGACCACGTTCCACGGGATCAGCAGTGGCAGGGCGATTAGCACCAGCGCGAGCGAGGCGCGCCAGCCGGTGGCCGGCATGGTCAGCGCAATCAGCACGCCGAGCGGCAATTCGATGGCCAGTACCGACAGCGAAAAAATGATCTGGCGCAGCAGCGCGCCGTGCAGCTCGTCGTCGCGCATGATGATCTTGAACCACTCGGTGCCGACGAACACGCTACGCGTCGGACTGAGAATATCTTGCACCGAATAATTGACTACCGTCATTAGCGGCAGGATGGCCGAAAACGCCACACAGATCAGTACTGGCAGGACCAGCAGCCATGCCCGGTTGTTATAAGTTTTCATGTCAGGGCCACCCGTTTGTCGTTGACGTAAAACAGCGTGCGCTGCGGCGGAAATACCAGCCATGCCGGTGCACCGGCATCACCCGCGCTCGTCGGCAATTTGGCCGCGATGATCTGCGTGCCAAGCTGAAATTCGGCAAGGAAATGGGTGCCAAGATTGCGCATCGAGTGCACCGTGGCTTCTATCGTGTCGGCCCGTGGCGCGCTCAGGCATTCGATAAATTCCGGACGGATGCCGACGGTAGTCTGGCCGGGCGTCTGCGCCAGCCTGGCCTGCACCGTGGCGGGCAAAGGCAGACGGTTGCCGGCCAACAGGGCATGGCCATCGCTGACTTCGCAGTGCATCAGGTTCATGCCGGGGTTGCCGATGAAGTAGGCCACGAAGGTATGGTCCGGTTGCTCGAAGAGGTCCTGAGCCGAACCGATCTGTACCACTTCGCCTTGCGTCATCACGACTACCTGGTCGGCAAAGGTCAGCGCTTCGACCTGGTCATGGGTCACGTAGATCAGCGATAGTTTGAGCTCGTGATGAATTTCCTTGAGCTTGCGGCGTAACAGCCATTTCAGATGCGGGTCAATGACGGTCAGTGGTTCGTCGAATAGCACGGCGGCCACATCGGGACGCACCAGTCCGCGTCCGAGCGAAATTTTTTGTTTGGCATCGACGGCCAGTCCGGCGGCGCGATGCTTGAGGTCGGGTGTCAGTTCCAGCATGTCGGCGATGTGCAGCACGCGCTGGCGGATGGCGGCTTCTTTCCAGCCGCGATTGCGCAGCGGAAAAGCCAGATTGTCATACACGGTCATCGTGTCGTAAATCACCGGGAACTGGAACACCTGCGCGATGTTGCGCGCTTCCGGCGGCAGTTGCGTGACGTCTTTGCCGTCGAACAGCACCTTGCCGTGCGATGGCAGTACCAGCCCGGAAATGATATTGAGTAGCGTGGTTTTGCCGCAGCCGGACGGACCCAGCAGCGCATACGCGCCGCCGTCATCCCAGGTCATCGTCATCGGGCGCAATGCGTAATCACTCGGCTTCTGCGGATTGGGCAAATAGGCGTGGGCCAGATCCTGTAATTCGATGCGGGCCATGGTTATGCTCCTGCCGTTGGCTGGGACGGCGCGAACAACAAGGCGCCGGCGGGATCAAAAATGAATAAATCATCTGGCCTGAAATAGACGGTGCAGCGCGCGCCGATATGCAACGAATGCACTCCGCTCAGTTGTGCGACCAGGGACAAGTCGCCGCGGTGTAAATGGGCATAGGTTTCGGAACCGCTGATTTCGGACAGATCGACTTCGGTTTCAATGGGCAGGGCATTGGGTTGTTCCTGCGTCAGACGCAAGCTGTGTGCGCGCAAGCCCAATACCACTTGCGCGAGACTGCCGAGTTGACCGCGCTGGGCTTGCGAGAGCGGGATCGTCAGGCCGTCGCCGAGTTGCGCGATGCCATCGGCACCAATGGTAGCCGGCATCAGATTAATCGGCGGATCGCTGAAGGTGCGCGCGCTCTGGATACAATTGGGTGTGTTGAAGACGTCAAGTGTCCGGCCCTGCTGGAGCAGGCGACCTTCATGCAGTACTGCGATGTGGCCACCAAGCTGCAGTGCTTCGAGCGGTTCGGTGGTGGCATAGACGACCGTAGTACGGCCATCGGAAAACAGCTCGGATAATTCCTTGCGTAGCTCTTCGCGCAGCTTGTAATCGAGGTTGACCAGTGGTTCGTCGAGCAGCAGCAGTTCGGTATTCTTGATCAGTGCACGGGCCAGCGCGCAACGCTGTTGCTGGCCACCGGACAGTTGGGCCGGCACACGCTCCAGATGCGCCGTGATGTGCAGGCGCTCGGCCATGTCGTGGACGCGCGTGCGGATTTCGTCTTCGGGCACGCGCTGGATGCGCAGTGGCGAGGCAATGTTCTCGAACACTGAAAACGACGGGTAGTTGATGAATTGCTGGTAGACCATCGCCAGATTGCGCTTCCTGACCGGCACGCCGGTGACATCCTTGTCATCGACCAGCACACGGCCACGCGTGGGACGATCGAGTCCGGCCATGACCCGCATCAGCGTGGTCTTGCCGGCTTGCGTGGTGCCGAGCAGCACATTGATCGTGCCGGGCACCAGGGCCAGGGACAACGGATACAGATGGTCCTGGGCACCATGCTTCTTGCTGATGTTTTCTAATACGAGGCGCACTGTGTCTCCTGCTGAGTTTTCGCGTCGGCGTTCTGACAGGCCGATCGCGAGGTGATCGTTTCTAGTTGTTGTGTTGTGCTGCCATCCAGCTGTCGAGTTGCTCTGCCGTGTTGGCCGGCAGATGCAGCCCCAGCTTTGAGCGGCGCCACAGGACGTCTGCAGCGCAGCTAGCCCATTCGTGTTGCATCAGGTAGTGCACTTCAGCGGCATACAGGCCTGCTGCAATTTCTTCGCCAAGCTCGGCAATGCTGGTTTTTTCGGCCAGCAGCAAATCGATGCGGGTGCCATAGGCCCGTGCATAACGCGTCACCACTTTGGCCGGTAGCCACGCATATTTTTTCTGCAAGCCCTGCACGTACTGGTCGAATTCCAGCACCGCACGATTGGCCGGGATGGGTCCGTACAGATCGCCGCCTGGCAGGCAGGCGTTCTCCGTCCAGCTCGGCGTGCTGTTACCGAGGGCCGGTGCGATCAGGTCAACCGCTTCTTCTGCAAGTTTGCGGAAGGTGGTGATCTTGCCGCCAAAAACCGAGAGCATCGGCGCACCGCCAGAGCCAGTATCAAATTCGAGCCGGTAATCGCGTGTTACTTCGGAGGCTGCCGTCGAGGCATCATCGACCAACGGACGCACGCCTGAGTAGGACCATACCACGTCCTTCGGAACTATCGGTATTTTAAAATACCGACTAGTTAGCTCGCAGAGATAATCGATTTCATGCTGCTCTATAGCGACGTGATTGGTGTCGCCGTGATATTCGAGATCGGTGGTGCCGATCAGGGTGAAATCATCTTCGTATGGAATGGCGAACACGATGCGACCGTCCGGATGCTGAAAAATATAGGCATGCGGATGAGTGAATAGTCGCTTGACGACAATGTGGCTGCCTTTGATCAGGCGCACGGTTTTGTTTGACGGCTGGTGCGCCGCATCTTGCAGGAAGTGCGCAGCCCACGGCCCGGCTGCGTTGACGATGCAGCGCGCATGCACCACGACCGTTTCGCCGGCATCATTGCGCAACGTCACATCCCAGTGCTTGGCATTGCGTACTGCCGAGACGCAAGTGGTGTGGGTGTGGATATGCGCACCACGACTGGCCGCATCGATCGCATTGAGTACCACCAGTCGCGCGTCGTCGACCCATCCATCGGAATACATGAAGCCGCGGGTAAAAGTGGATTTGAGTGGCGTGCCAGTCGGGTCGGTGCGCAGATTTACGCCGGTCGAGCCGGGAAGCATTTCGCGGCGGGCGAGTTTGTCATACAAGAACAGGCCCATACGGATCATCCAGGCCGGGCGCTGGCCACGATCATGCGGCATCACGAAACGCAACGGCCACATGATGTGCGGCGCCGAGCGCAGCAGCACTTCGCGCTCGATCAGCGCCTTGCGCACGAGATTGAATTCGTAATGTTCGAGATAGCGCAGACCGCCGTGGATCAGCTTGGTCGAGGCCGATGATGTGTGCGCGGCCAGATCGTCTTTTTCGCAGAGCAGGACGGACAGCCCGCGGCCGGCCGCGTCGCGGGCGATGCCCGCGCCATTAATGCCGCCGCCGACGACCAGCAAATCGACTTCACTATTTGTTTGTGCCTGCACCATCTTGATCTCGCTTCCGTCAACAAAGTTAGCTATGATTCAGACAACAAGATACGACATAAACCGAACAGTAACCAACATTTATTTTGTTTATTTATTTTCGTTTGGGTTCGATTTGAGTGTAATTATAAGATGCGGAGAATTTTGATGACGCTTAATCCTCGTCAACGGCAATTGCTGGACGTCGTCCGCAAACGTGGCACGATCTCGGTGGAAGAGCTGGCGCAGCAACTCGACGTGACGCCGCAAACAGTGCGGCGCGACGTCAAATTAATGGAGCTCGCGCGCTTGCTGGCGCGCTATCACGGTGGCGTTGGCTTACCGTCATCGGTCGAGAACATCGATTACACCCAACGCCAAATCCTCAACAGTGATGCCAAGCAGCGCATTGCCGCAGCTGTCGCCGCACGCGTGCCGGCCGGTAGTTCGTTATTGATCAATATCGGCACCACGACCGAAGCGGTCGCCCGTGCGTTGACGCGCCACAAGGGACTGCATGTGGTGACCAATAACCTTAATGTCGCCACTATTTTGTCGGACAACCCGGACTGCGAAGTGATCGTCACCGGCGGGCTGGTGCGTGGCCGCGACCGCGGTATTGTCGGCGAGGCGACGATTGATTTCATCCGTCAGTTCAAGGTCGACATCAGCATCATCGGCGTGTCGAGCATCGAGGCCGATGGCACGCTGCGTGATTTCGATTCGCGCGAAGTCAAGGTGGCGCAAGCAATCATCGACCAGGGACGGGAAGTCTGGCTGGTGGCCGACAGCGACAAGTTCGGTCGGCAGGCGCTGGTGCGACTGGCTCATTTGTCACAGATCGATGTGTTGTTCACCGATACGGCACCGCCCGACGAGTTGGCCGCGGTGTTGAAAGCGGCGCAGGTGACGGTTGTCGTGGCGATTTGAGCGGATAGAAGGTGTCGGTAACTAGTAGTATTTTTCCCATAGTTGATGCGTGCCGCACGCGCAGATTTTTAGCGCTTTATGGTCACTCTCAACATGGTTTGCCGATGTGTGAGAAGGTATTGCCTGATTTTTGGCAAAACCGAAAACCGAGATCATCTGTTCTTTCCACTTCACAAAACCAAAGGAAATACACCATGAAAAAAATTATTCTTGCCGCAGTAATCGCCTCCGCCGCTTTCTCAGCCCAAGCCAAGGACATCGTCGATACAGCCGTTGGTGCAGGCAACTTCACCACCTTGGTCACAGCGATCAAGGCAGCTGGTCTGGTCGACACGCTCAAGGGCAAAGGCCCATTCACGGTCTTCGCACCGACAGATGCTGCCTTCGCTAAAGTGCCAAAAGCTGACCTCGATGCACTGCTTAAGGACAAAGCCAAGCTGACCGCCGTATTGACCTACCACGTGGTGCCAGGCACCGTGATGGCCAAAGACATCAAGGCCGGCAAGGTCAAGACCGTCCAAGGTTCGGAAGTGACATTGGCCACCATGGGCGGAGTCACAGTCAACAACGCCAAAGTCACCACGGCTGACATCGTCGCCGACAATGGCGTGATCCACGTTGTTGACACCGTGCTGATGCCGAAGTAAGAGCAACATGTTGATGGGCACGGAATGCATGCCATGATCTGGCGTAGCCCCCGGCCCAGTCGATAGCAGGAAAAGAATAAACCCCGTCGTTATCCTCGACGGGGTTTTTTTATGCTCACGAGAAGTAGGGTGGGCACGGATTTTTGTGCCCACGCGCGCATATCAATAAAGTCGGTCAATTCTGACGGTTCGGCGGTGCATTTGCGTGGGCACGATGAAGCCGTGCCCACCCTACGAGGAGCCATCCACTTTACGGCCCATGCATTTGTGTGTGTGTTGTCAGCCCTGCACGCCGAACTGCAACGCCGCCAGACTCGCATACAAGCCATCGAGCGCGACCAGTTCAGCATGCGTGCCCATCTCCACGATATGTCCATGCTCGAGCACAACGATGCGATCCGCCCGTTTGACGGTTGCCAGTCGATGCGCAATGACTAGCGTGGTCCGTCCGACCATGGCTGCTTCGAGGGCACTTTGCACCAATCGTTCGGATTCGGCGTCGAGCGCGCTGGTGGCTTCGTCGAGCAATAGCAGTGGTGGATTTTTCAGCATTGCGCGAGCAATCGCGATGCGCTGGCGCTGACCGCCGGACAGGCGCACGCCGCGTTCGCCGAGGAAGGATTGATAGCCTTCCGGCAGGCGTTCGATGAACTCGTGCGCGGCGGCCATCTTGGCAGCGGCAATGACCTCGTCATCGCTGGCGCCGGCGCGGCCGTAGCGGATGTTCTCCATTGCATTGGCCGAAAAAATCACCGTGTCTTGCGGCACGATGCCGATGGCGCCGCGCAAAGTGTGCAAGTCGAGTTGGGTAATATCGACGCCGTCAAGCAGGACACTGCCTTGTTGCGGGTCATACAGCCGCAGCAGCATCTGGAAAAGCGTGGTCTTGCCGGCGCCAGATGGACCAACAATCGCCACCGTTTCACCGGCCGGGATGGTCAGCGACAAGTGGGCCAGCGCCGGGCTGTCCGGGCGCGACGGGTAATGGAATGTGATGTCGTTCAAGGCCAGCGTGGCACCGCCAGCACTTTGCGGCGGCAGAGGCTGAGGATGTTGCGGCGACTGGATCGGCGATTCTTCGGCGAGCAATTCGAGCAGACGTTCGGTGGCGCCAGCGGCGCGTTGTGCCTCGCCCAGCACTTCGGACAACGCACCGATCGAACCAGCGACGATGGCTGCATACAGGATGAACTGGCCGAGCGAGCCACCGGTCATCGTGCCTTGAATGACGGCGTGCGCACCCAGCCACAGCACGAAGACGATGGCACCGAACACCAGCAGAATGGCGATCATTGTCAGCAGCGAGCGGGCGCGGATACGCCGCATGGCTGTCCCGAAGGCGTTTTCGACGAGGTTGCTAAAACGAGCGGATTCGATTTTTTCATGCGTGAATGCTTGCACGGTCGGCATCGCATTGAGGATTTCGCCTGCCATGGCCGAGGCATCGGCAATGCGATCCTGTGTATCGCGCGAGAGCTTGCGCACGCGTCGGCCAAAGATCACGATGGGCGCGACCACCAGAATGAGTGCGCCGAAAATGATGGCCGTCAGCTTCACGCTGGTGATGAACAACATCACCATGCCGCCAACGAACAGCAGCACATTGCGCAAGGCCATCGAGATGCTGGTGCCGACCACAGCCTGAATCAGTGTGGTGTCGGTGGTCAGGCGCGACAACACTTCGCCGCTCTGGGTGGTCTCGAAAAACTGCGGACTTTGCGTCACGACATGCGCATAGACGGCGCTGCGGATGTCGGCAGTGACGCGTTCGCCCAGCCACGACACCATGTAAAAACGGGCTGCCGTTGCGATGGCCAGCACGCTGGCAACGCCGAACAGGGCCAGAAAATACAGGTCAATGTGATCGGCACTTTTGGTGCCATTGCCGCCGAAACCGAGGTCGATCATCTGCTTGAACGCAAAGGGCACCGCCAGCGTTGCGCAGGCAGCCACCACCAGTGCGAGACCTGCCAGCATGAACTGGCGCAGATAAGGTTTTAGAAAAGGCAGCAGTTCGGCCAGCGTGGCGAGGCTGGCTTTTTTGGCGACTGGCGCTTCGGCAGGTTTGGCAGCGTGCGCAGTGGTCGCGTTGGTGTTGGTGTTGGTGTTGGTCGTGGTGGTCATAGTTTCAAAGGTTTTACGTAGCCGGTCATTTCCAGGTAACCGCGGCCTGCCGGTTGTCCTGCGCGCAGGATCGTTACACCACCTTCCCAATACACCGAACCGGTCGACTGGCGTGAATCGAGTTCCTGATCGTCTTGCAGCGGGATCAGTTGCCAGGTCGTGTTGCCGGTCGTGATCCGTGTGGCCACGGGATACGATGCGTTGGTACGTGGTGAACGCCAATTGCGCTGCGGCGAGAAGTGTACTTGGTCCGGTGTGAATTGCGTGACCGTACCGGATTTATCGCGCAGTGCAGCATGGGCCCAGAGTTTATCACCCTGCTTGTTGCGAATCTGGAACGCCATCAGCGCGCTGCCATCGTCGAGGTTGGCACCGAGCCAGTCCCAGCCGCTGGCATCGGCATCGAGGACGCTGGTTGACCATTCGTGATCGAGCCAGGCGGTGCCGGTGATGGCCACCGGCGCACCGTTACGTGACAACTGGCCGCTGACCTGCAATTGTGGCTGGCTGTAGTAATAGCTGGCTTGTTGCACCTGCGGTCCCTTGCGCGAGTAGCCGCCGTCGCCTTGCAATAGCGGCGGCTGAGTTGGCATCAGCGAGAGCTTCAACGTGAAGTCGCGCGCGGTGATGCTGGCCTCGTAACTGCCATCGGCATGACGCAGCAAATGCCAGTCGTCGAGCCGGATGTCCGTGTTGCCCTCGCGCGCGAAGGCCAGCCCGAAGCCGGCCCGCGCCGTGCGCTGATCGTGCACCAGTTTGCCCACAGCAGGATCGGACAAGGCAGCATGGGCGATGATCAGTTGCGACGGGGCAAACGCACTCGGGTTACTGCGATCATGGTCGGTAGCCGAGCGAAAAAAAGTGATCTGAAAACCAAGCGGCTTCTTGTCCGGGGTTTCGATCCAGCCAGTGGCGTACCACCATTCAGTGCGGAAGTCCGGATGCGCGCCAAAGTCGGCCGGGAATTGCAGCGGTACGTTGGGCTTGACCGTAGCAAACACCGGCGCCGCTGCATGGCTCCAGCCGCAGAAGACGAGCAGGATCAATAGCCAGCGCATCACCAGTCCTCCCGTACGGCGCGGATGGCATCACCGGCCACTGCGCGCGAACCGGCGATGACGGCAGTCGCTGCCGATGACACCAGCAGCAAACTGGCCACCGATCCCAGCATGATCCAGGGCATGTGCAATTGCATACTCCAGTGAAAAGATTGGGGATTGACAATGAAGATGAGTACCAGGCTGATGACCCAGCCGAGGACGAATCCGACCGCGATGCCGAGTCCGGTCAGCAGGCCGCCTTCGAGCCCGAGCACCAGCAGGATTTGCCGGCGCGTGACACCGACATGGCGCAGCATGCCGAACTCTTTGGCGCGCGCCAGCGTTTGGGCTGAAAAAGTCGCTGCCACGCCGAACAGACCGATGACGATGGCAACCACTTCGAGCAAATAAGTGACCGCGAAACTCCGGTCAAAAATTTTCAGACTGAGGGCGCGGATTTCGCCGGGATCGGCAAATTCCACGGCGCTGCCGAAGGGCAGTGCGCGCACGTCACGGATCACCTGATCGGACGTCACACCGGGCTTGAAAAACAGGGCGGCGTCATTCACGTCGAGGTCGCCGGTAAGGCGCTGGTAATCGGCCAGCCGGATTTGCACGGCACCCGACTGGCGCGCGTAGTCACGCCACACACCGACTACCATGAACGGCGGCGCGTTGGCACCGAGCGGCAGCGTCACTTGCTGGCCGACCCGGTACCCGTACAAGTCCAGCATCGCCTCCGAAGCCCAGAGCGGCAATACACCGACTGGCAGTTGCGTCGCGTCGATGACATCGTCGGTCAGCGGCAAAGTGCGTTCCGGTTCAGCGGCATCGATGGGACGCGCCAGCAAGACCACGGCCGGGCGCGTGAGCTCCAGCGCCAGCGGCAGCGTGCGTAAAAATTCAGTACGCTGCACGCCCGGTAGCGCGCTGAGCAAGCGCTGTTCGGCGGGCTTGAGTGCACCGGTGTCGCCACTGGCTGCGGAACGCACATACAGATTGGCCGACAATAATTGCACCAGCCAGTCATCGACCGAAACCCGGAAACTCGACACCATGATGGCCATTGCCACCATCAGGCTGAAGCTCGACAGCACGCCGCCTAGCGCAATCGAGGCCTGATTGGGCGCATTGGCCAGATGTGCCAGCGCCAGCATCGTGACCGGTTGCTTTTGCCCGTGCCGGCTTAGCGCTGCGAAGGCCAGCGCCGCACAACGTGGCATCAGCGCGATCCCGCCGACCAGCAACAAGGCCACAGCCAGATACCCGAACAACGGCAGTTCGAATACCGGCGGCAAGGTCGTCAAGAGCGCCGCCAGTAGCAAGCACGCCAGTGCCGGCCACGGCGTTGACAAGCGCGCCAGTGCGACATCCTC
The DNA here is from genome assembly GCA_047621345.1 of Minisyncoccia bacterium. Taxonomy (GTDB): domain Bacteria; phylum Pseudomonadota; class Gammaproteobacteria; order Burkholderiales; family Burkholderiaceae_D; genus Actimicrobium. Next base: position 61,244 of record JBLHLW010000009.1, read on the forward strand.
GCTGCCAGATTTGAGCGCGGGCGCCGGTCGTGCGCGTGCCGCTTCGAGTGCCGGCGCCAGACTGCCGAGCAGCGCAATGCCAGTGCCGAGCACGAAGAAAATGATCGCGGTTACCCAATTTAATTGCACACTCGGCCGGATGCCAGGGAAATAGCCGCCGCCCAGATCGCCGCCGAAAAATTGCAATGCCAGCGCGGCCAGCACGTAACCACCGACCAGTCCGACCAGCGACCCGAGCGCGCCCAGCAAGGCGCCTTCGAGCAGCACCTGGCGCAGCAGCAGGCCACGTGTCAGGCCAATCACGCGTAGCAGCGCGAACTGCGAGCGTCGTCGCAATACCGACAAGGCCTGAGTCGAAAACACCAGAAAGGCACCAGTAAACAATGCCACCAGCGCCAGCACATTCAGATTGACCCGGTAGGCACGCGACATGTTGGCGCTACGGGCTTGCTGGTCAGCGCTTTCGGTAACCAGCAATGTCGGGAACTCGGCAGACAGCGCGCTGCGAAAGGTCGCACGCGTGATACCGGTCGCGAGCTTGAGGTCGATGCGCGACAACTTGCCGATCCGGTCGAAGCGCCACTGCGCAGCAGCAATGTCCATCACCGCAATACGCTGTCCGGGCCGGGCACGCACGATGCCGCCGGCTACGCGCAACGCGACCATGGCCGTACCGTTTTGCAGTTCCAAGGTATCGCCAACCCTGACCTTGAGCCAGTCTTGTGCCGCCGGTGACAGGAAGATCGCGTCATCGGCCAGCGTGTCGAACGGACGGTCTTCGGATGGCACGCCGAGCAGATCAGGAGCGAGGCCGGAGGCGCGGAACATATCGATGCCGAGGATCTTTAGCGCGCCGCGTTGGGATAGATTCTGGCCCGGAAGCGTGGCGTCGATTTCCAGCACCGGGTTGGCCAGTACGACGCCGTCACGACGCACCAGTTGCGGATAAATTTTTTCATCGAACAGTGGTTGGGGGCCGCGCACCTGCAGGTCCGACTGGCCCGTCAGGCTGCGTGCCGCGGCCGAGAATTCATTGAAGGCAGCGCCATTGATCAGGTCGATCGCAAAGCCCAGTCCGACGCCCAGCGCAATCGCCGCGATCGCTGCCAGTGCGCGCCACGGATGGGCACGCCATTCGCCAAACACCAGCCACCGTGTCAGCGACCCGATCATGCAGCAGTAGCAGGTAACGGATGCAGGCCGGCGCTCGTCAGGATGAGCGTGCGGTCAGCGGTGGCAGCGGCCGCCAGCGAGTGCGTGACCACGATCGCCGAGGCGCCGTTAGCCTTGATCTCGGCGCGCAGCAAGTGCAGCACGTCGGCGGCGGTATCGGGATCGAGATTGCCGGTCGGTTCATCGGCCAAAATCAGCGTAGGGCGATGCACGAGGGCGCGTGCAATTGCCACGCGCTGCATTTCACCGCCCGACAATTGACGCGGAAAATCATTGCCGCGACCAACCAGGCCGACTTTATCAAGCATCTCGGTCGCGCGCGCCAGCGAGGTGCCATTTAATAAAAGAGGCAAGCCCACGTTTTGTGCCAGCGTGAGGTGCGGCAAAACATGGAACGCTTGAAAAATGAAGCCGAGCTTTTCACGTCGCAGACGCGTTGCGTCATCGTCGCTCAAGCCCGAGATCGGCACGCCATCAATGAGCACGCTGCCGCTGTCGGGCATATCAAGTCCGGCGATCAGGTTGAGCAGCGTCGATTTTCCGACGCCGGATTCGCCCATGATCGCGACGTACTCGCCGGGCTGCAGCACGAAGTCCAACTGCGCCAGCACGACACGACCGTTGCCATAGGCTTTGCGCACGGCGCGGCATTCCAGTGCCGGTGATGTCATTGCCATCCGATGACCCAGACGGTGGCATCTTCGAGGCTGCGCCAAGCGATGGTGTCGGTACGTTGGGAATGGACAGCCTGCAAGTCGACATGGGTGATCGGCGAACCATCCTCGGGCACGATGACACGTGACACCAGAAAATGTTTTTCACGATTGATCGGTGTCAAGGCAGTCCACTTTGAAAGAAGCAGTTTTTTGGGAGAGATCGGCATACGGTGAATTATTGTCGGTTAGGCTAAACTCTTGGCAGTTTAGTGCGGATTGCGAAACAGGGTTGGCACTCCCAACACCGCTGCAGTTCGCAACAGCCCCGTCAATTTATTTCTTCAGGGAACATTATGGATCGTCGTACCTTCCTCAAAACCACCGCCATCGCTTCTGCTGCGTCTATTGTCCCATTCGGTCAGGCTGCTTTCGCTACCGAAGGTCCGTGGCGCACCTTCGATGTAACGACCCGCGTGGAACTCAACAGCACCGGTGCGGCGAGCGTCTGGCTGCCGATCCCGACTGTCAATACCGATTATCAAAAAGTCTTGGAGTCCACTTTCAAGACCGATGCTGGCAAAGCCCAGATCGTGCAGGACGCCACTTACGGCGCCGGGATTCTGGTTGCTGAATTTACTGGCAGCGACAAGCCGGTTGTCGAAGTCACCACCCGCGTCATGACACGTGATCGCAGCGTCGATCTCAGCGCCGCACCCAACAACGAACAACTCGATCCCGCCGAGCGCAAGCTGGCGCTCGCCGCGACCGACCTGTTGCCGACCGATGGCATTGTTCTTCAGACCGCACAGGAAATCACTAAAGGTGCCAAGACCGACAGGGCCAAGGCGCAGGCAATTTACGACTGGATCGTTGACAACACCCACCGCGACGCCAAAGTGCGCGGCTGCGGTGTCGGTGACATCAAGTCGATGCTCGAATCGAACAACCTCGGCGGCAAGTGCGGTGATCTCAATGCGTTGTACGTCGGTCTGGCGCGCGCGGTCGGCGTGCCGGCACGCGATGTCTACGGCGTACGCGTCGCTGACTCCCGGCTGGGCTACAAATCGCTGGGCAAGTCCGGCGATGTAACCAAGGCACAGCATTGCCGCGCTGAAGTTTATCTGGCCGGCTACGGCTGGGTGCCGGTCGACCCGGCCGACGTGCGCAAGGTCGTGCTTGAAGAAGGTGGCGGTCTGCCATTGACCGACGTGAAGGTCGAGGCCGCGCGCAAGCGATTGTTTGGTTCATGGGAAATGAACTGGATGGCGTTCAACTACGCGCATGACGTCCAGCTGCCCGGCGACAAAAAAGGCAAGATCGGTTTCTTCATGTATCCGAACGCAATGATCACCGAAGACGGCAAGCTCGCCCGCGTTGACAGCCTCGATCCGGCCAACTTCCATTACACGATTACGTCCCGTGAAATCACAGGCTGATCGGGTTTGATGCACGCTTCATTCCGAACGCTGCTTCTTGTAGCGACGACCTTGCTGGCCTTGGTAGTGACACCATCGGCACAGGCGCAAGCGGCCTGGGTCGCGTATTCCGGTCAGGGCCAATCGCCGATGCCGTTGCTGATCAATGACCTCGATGGCAAGCCGTTTGATCTGGCGCGCCTGAAAGGCCAAGTGGTACTGGTGAATTTCTGGGCCACCTGGTGCGAAGGCTGCCGGGCTGAAATCCCGGCATTGAATCGCTTGCAGCAGCGCTTCAAGCAGCCCAAGCTGCACATCCTTGGCGTCAACATCGGTGAAGGCAAAGCGCGCATCGGTCAGTTCACGCAGCGTATTCCAATCCAGTACACCATCTTGCGTGATGCCGACTCGGTTGCCATGAAAGCCTGGCGCATACGCATCATGCCCACCACGTTTCTGATCGACAAGCAAGGCCGGCTGCGTTACGAGCTGGTAGGCGAAGCCGATTGGGACGACCCCATTATTCAGGCACCTGTCCTCGACCTCTTAAAATAGGAGACTGACCTTGGCCCAATTCATTCAGCGTTTTTACGCCGACAAATCCGCCATTCGCGACGAACTGCTGAGCGGTTTGCAAGCGCCGCAAGCCACGACGTCGCCCAAATATCTGTACGACGCGCTTGGCTCCAAACTGTTCGAAGCGATCTGCGAATTACCCGAGTACTACCCAACCCGCACCGAAGCGGCGATCTTCGATGCGCATGCCGAAGAGATTGCCGCCTCGGTCGGGCGCGGCCGTACATTGATCGACCTTGGTGCTGGCAATTGCGCCAAGGCAGCGCGATTATTCCCCGTGCTGGAACCGGCGCATTACGTGCCGATCGATATCTCGGTCGACTTCCTCCGTGATTCGGTCGACACCTTGCAGCAGCGTTTTCCGGCGATGGAGATCACCGCGCTTGGCGTCGATTTTTCCGCGCCTTTCGCGTTTCCCGATCATATTGGTCCGGCGCAGCGTTTGTTCTTCTACCCCGGCTCGTCGATCGGTAATTTTTCTCCTGACGACGCGGTGGCATTTCTTGCGCGGCTGGCGCAGGCCGGCGACAACGACGGTGGCTTGCTGATCAGCGTTGACCTCGTCAAGGAAAAACCCGTGCTCGATGCGGCGTACGACGATGCGCTTGGTGTCACGGCGTCGTTCAATCTGAACCTGCTCAATCACCTCAATGACGTACTCGATGCCGACTTCAATGTGCGTGGCTGGCAGCATGTCGGGTTTTTCAACACCGACTTGAGCCGGATCGAAATGCACCTGGAAGCAAAGACCGCACAAACGGTGCACTGGCGCGGTGGTCAGCGCCACTTCGCCGCTGGCGAGCGCATCCATACAGAGAACAGCTACAAATACACGGCAGAGGGGTTCGCCACGCTACTTGCACGTGCCGGCTTCACGTTGCAACAGGCCTGGATTGATCCGCTGGGCTGGTTCATGGTCTGTCACGCGAAGGTCAACGAAAGCGAGGCATGAACGCGCCGGCCGAATTACGCGGACGCGGGCAACTGGCGACCGCGTTTGCGTTGACACGGGCCCGCACGGTTGCGCTGGCGGCGCCGCTGTCGGAAGAAGACGCCTGCGTGCAATCGATGCCCGATACCAGTCCGGCCAAATGGCATCTGGCACATACCACCTGGTTTTTCGAGACTTTCCTCCTCGAGCGTTTCGAGACTGACTTCCAGCCACATCACCCGGCCTTCCGGGTCCTGTTCAATTCGTACTACAACGGCGTCGGCGAGAAACACGCGCGGGCGCAGCGGGGCATGATCACGCGCCCGTCGCTATCCGAGGTACTGGCCTACCGCGCTGCCGTCGATGCGCGTGTCACGACACTGCTGGAGGCACCATCGCCGGAGTTGACAGCGCTGGTCCATCTTGGTCTCCAGCATGAGCAGCAGCATCAGGAGTTGCTACTCACCGACCTCAAGCATTTGCTGTCACAAAATCCGCTGCATCCGGTTTATGCGAACGATGCGACGTTGCCGCCGGCGCGGCGCTCATCGCCAGGCTGGCATCGCATTGCGGCAGGCACGGTCGAGATCGGTGTCGATGACGATGGATTCTGTTTTGATAATGAACGGCCACGCCACCGGCAATTTGTCGAGTCATTTGCGCTAGCCACGACGTTGGTGACCAACGCCGACTACCTCGCATTCATCGACGCTGACGGCTATGGCGATGCGGCACTGTGGCTCTCCGAAGGCTGGGACTGGGTGCGTAATAACGCCATTACGCAACCGTTGTATTGGCATCGTGCCGAAACTGGCTGGCACGAATTCACCTTGCGCGGTCTACAGCCATTGGACTTGCAGCGTCCGGTGATCCATTTGTCGTACTTCGAAGCCGACGCCTATGCCCGCTGGGCCGGCGCACGCTTGCCGACCGAAGCGCAATGGGAGTCGGCGGTGCAGTCCGCCAGTCCCGACACCTTCGATGACCTGTTCGACGCGTGTTGGCAGTGGACTGCCAGCAGTTACGCACCGTATCCGGGTTTCGCTACCGCCGACGGCGCGCTGGGTGAATACAACGGCAAATTCATGGTCAATCAGTACGTCTTGCGCGGCGGCTCGTGCGTCACGCCGGAAGGCCACGCGCGCGCGACTTACCGCAATTTTTTCCCTGCCACGGCGCGCTGGCAGTTCACTGGTGTGCGACTGGCGCAATAGCCTTGCTCCGCACATCCTGCTCGAATAACTGGGCATTCCAATGAATGCTAATGGCGGAGAGCCAAGGAGGGCGCTCGGTGCAATGCCCTTCGGTTATTGCACCCTACGTGAAGAACCACTGCCGTTGTAGGGTGGGCACGGCAGTATCGTGCCCACGCGAATGCACCACCGAAGCTGGATTTGGCCGATATTCGTGGTCTGCACTGATAGCTTGACGATTCAAGCGGCAATCCTTGTTGGTGACGTGCTCGGCTAGCAAACCGGCGATCGAGATATCCTCGTCGAGAGCATCCCAATGAATGCCATTGGCACCCCCAGCGTACGACCGTCCGACAGCATGATCGACATGCTGTTGTCATCGAATTCGACAGATTTAGCGGAAGTAGTCATTGTTGTACCCTCGCACAAATCAGCCAACGATTTCAAGCGATATGAACAATCAACGTGGCTATCGTGAAGCGTTACTGCCCCCGCAACTTCCGCCACAACGTCGTCCTGCTCACCCCCAGATATTTCGCCGCCGCTTCCCGGTTGCCGTCAAACCGCGCCAGAACTTCCGTTAGCGACTCCGTCGGCGCGGTGCTCAGGACCATCGGTGCGACGGCCCCCGCGCGCATCAATTCCGGCGCGACCGCCAGCAACAATCCCGGCGACAAGGCCTGCAGCGGTTCTGCTGCCAGATACAGCGCGACCCGCTCCATCATGTTGCGCAATTCACGTACGTTGCCCGGCCAGCCATAGCCCGCCAGCAGAACCGAGCAGGCCTGTAGTTCGGCATGCAGGTTGGCATGCGGGCGCAAACCCATTGCGGCCAACGCATTTTTGAGGCACCACGCGGCCAGTTCGACCTGGTCATCGGGCCGCTCGCGCAGCGGCGGCAAGGTCATTCGCAAGACGCCCAATCGGTAAAACAGGTCGGGCCTAAAGCTGCCTTCCTGCATGCGTAAGTCGAGGTCGCAATGGGTCGCGCTGACAATGCGCACATCGACCGGTATAGGCCGGGTGCCACCGACACGCACGACTTCGCGTTCTTCGAGTACCCGCAACAACCGTGTCTGCAGCGGCAGCGCCATTTCGCCGATTTCATCGAGGAATAGCGTGCCGTGCTGCGCTGCCTCAAACAGCCCGGCATGGCCGCCCCGGCGCGAGCCAGTGAACGCACCTTCTTCATGGCCGAAGAGCTCCGCTTCCAGTAACGACTCGGCCAGTGCGCCGCAATTCAAGGCTACGAACGGATGGCGTGCGCGTGGACTTTCGCGGTGGATGGCTTGCGCCGCCAACTCTTTGCCGGTGCCGGTTTCGCCCTGAATCAGCACGGTGGCCGGGGAGCGGGCGAACAGCGTGATGGCTTGCCGGGCGCGTTGCATCGCAGCCGATTCGCCGCGCAAATCATTGAGTCCATGGCGCGCTCGCAAGGTGTCCGCGGGCAGGGCAGGGCGCCGTCGGTTGCTGTCGATGCGGGTGAAACGGGCGATGTCGAGCGCATCGTCGAAGGCATGGCGGATCGACGCGGCTGAATAGACGAACACGCCAGCCAGCCCCGCTTCTTCGGCCAGGTCGGTGATCAACCCGGCGCCGACGATGGCCTCAATGCCGGCGGCTTTCAGTTCGCTGATTTGCGCGCGCGCATCTTCTTCGGTGACGTAGCTGCGCTGGACAATATCGAGGCCGAAGGTGGCCTGAAAATCCGTGAGCTCCGACATCGTCTGCTGGTAGCTGATCAGCCCGATACGGGGCGTGATCTTGCGGGCACGGGCCAGCGCTTGCAGTACGTCGAAGCCGCTGGCTTTGGCGATGATGACCGGCACGGATAGCCGGCTTTTGAGATAGGCCGCATTCGAGCCGGCGGCGATGACGGCGTCGCAGCGTTCAGTCACTAGGCGCTCGCGGATGTGGCGTACCGCATCTTCGAAGCCGAGATGAATCGGTTCGATGGTCGCGGCGTCGCCGTACTCGAGCATGATGTCGCGGAACAGGTCGAACAGGCGCGAGATCGAGACCGTCCAGATGACTGGCTTGTCGTTGGGGTCGATGGACGCAGGGAGGTTGGGACGGTGCATGTTTCACCTTGGCGTTTCAGTGTTGCGAGTGTAACGTAGTTTGAAACGTTTTTGCTTGGTTGAAACGTTGCAGGCGAAACCATCCCGCGTTGCATTGTGCGGGTTGGCAGCGATCTGTCCGAAGGTGGCACGGCGATTGCAATACAGGCCGCAAGCAATTCCGATGAAACACACTCGAAAGTGATCCCCATGTCCCACTATTCCGCAGGAGCTGCGTTCCGCAAGGCGATGCAAGAAGAATCCCCGTTGCAAGTTGTTGGTGCCATCAACGCCAACCATGCGTTGCTGGCCAAGCGTGCCGGCTTCAAGGCCATCTACCTCTCGGGCGGCGGCGTCGCAGCCGGTTCGCTGGGCTTGCCGGACCTGGGCATCACGACGCTCGACGATGTGCTCACCGATGTGCGCCGCATTACCGATGTGTGCGACGTGCCGCTGCTGGTGGATGTCGATACCGGCTTCGGTTCATCGGCCTTCAATGTGGCCCGCACGGTCAAGTCGATGATCAAGTTCGGTGCTGCCGCGATGCACATCGAAGACCAGGTCGGCGCCAAGCGCTGCGGTCATCGGCCGAACAAGGAAATCGTCACGCTGCAGGAAATGGTTGACCGCATCAAGGCCGCCGTCGATGCCCGCACTGACGAGAACTTCGTGATCATGGCGCGTACCGATGCGCTGGCTGTCGAAGGACTGGAAGCCGCGCTCGAACGTGCGATCGCCTGTGTTGAAGCTGGCGCCGACATGATTTTCCCGGAAGCCATTACCGAACTGGCGATGTACAAGCAGTTCGCTGCCGCCGTCAAAGTGCCGGTGCTGGCCAATATCACCGAGTTCGGTGCCACGCCGTTGTTCACCGTGGACGAACTCAAGTCGGCCGATGTCGGTCTGGTGCTCTATCCCCTGTCGGCTTTCCGCGCCATGAACAAGGCCGCCGAAAACGTCTACACCGCGATCCGTCGCGACGGCTCGCAGCAAGCGGTGGTCGACACGATGCAGACCCGCAAGGAACTCTACGACCGCATCGATTATTACTCGTACGAAGACAAGCTCGACGCGCTGTTCGCCGCACAGAACGCCAAAAAATAATCCAAGAACAATTTACAAGCAGTCCAAAAAGAGAGACACACCATGACCGAATCCGTACCTGCTTTCAAACCGAAAAAATCCGTTGCGCTGTCTGGCGTCACCGCCGGCAATACGGCGCTGTGCACCGTTGGCAAGACCGGCAATGACTTGCACTATCGCGGCTACGACATTCTTGATATCGCGGACACCTGCGAATTTGAAGAGATTGCCCATCTGCTGGTGCATGGCAAATTGCCGACCAGCGCCGAACTGCATGCCTACAAGACCAAACTGAAAGCCTTGCGCGGCTTGCCTGCCAGCGTGAAGGTCGTGCTGGAAGCGCTGCCGGCGTCGTCGCATCCGATGGATGTGATGCGCACCGGTGTGTCTGCCATGGGGTGCATCCTGCCGGAAAAAGACGATCACAATACGCCCGGCGCACGCGACATCGCGGACCGGTTGATGGCTTCGCTGGGCTCGATGCTGCTGTACTGGTATCACTACAGTAGCAATGGCAAACGGATCGAAACGCAGACCGATGATGAATCCATTGGCGCGCATTTCTTGCATCTGCTGCACGGCAAGAAGCCGACCGAAGAATGGGAAAAAGCGATGCATACCTCGCTGATCCTGTACGCCGAACATGAATTCAATGCCTCGACCTTTGCGGCCCGCGTCGTCGCCGGTACGGGCTCGGACATGTTCTCTGCCATCACCGGCGGGATCGGTGCGTTGCGCGGACCCAAGCACGGCGGTGCCAATGAAGTCGCCTTCGAAATCCAGAAACGTTACGACAATCCCGATGAAGCCGAAGCCGACATCCGTCGCCGCGTCGAGAACAAGGAAGTCGTCATCGGTTTCGGACATCCGGTCTACACCGTCTCGGATCCGCGCAACAAGGTCATCAAGGATGTGGCCAAGGCGCTGTCGATCGACGAAGGATCGACCAAGATGTTCGACATCGCCGAGCGTCTTGAAACCGTGATGTGGGAAGCCAAAAAAATGTTCCCTAACCTCGACTGGTTTTCGGCCGTGTCGTACCACATGATGGGCGTGCCGACCGCGATGTTTACGCCGCTGTTCGTCATCGCACGGACCTCCGGTTGGGCCGCGCACATCATCGAGCAACGCATCGACAACAAGATCATTCGCCCGAGCGCCAACTATGTCGGCCCCGACGATCTGGCTTTTGTGCCGATCAGCAAGCGCAAGTAAGAACGAGTTAGCGCTCCCACCCCTTCTTCAAAGGACGCCATGAATAGCGAATACCGCAAATCCCTGCCGGGCACCAAGCTCGATTACTTTGACACCCGCGCAGCGGTCGATGCCATCACTCCCGGCGCTTACGCCACCCTGCCGTACACCTCACGTGTGCTGGCCGAAAACCTGGTCCGTCGCTGTGATCCGGCGACGCTCAAGGCGTCGTTGTTGCAACTGATCGAGCGCAAGCAAGACCTGGATTTTCCGTGGTTTCCGGCCCGCGTGGTCTGCCATGACATCCTCGGCCAGACTGCGCTGGTCGATTTGGCCGGCCTGCGTGATGCGATTGCTGCCGAGGGCGGTGACCCTGCGCTGGTCAATCCGGTGGTGCCGACCCAGCTGGTGGTGGACCATTCGCTGGCAGTGGAATTCGCCGGTTTCGACAAGGACGCCTTCGAAAAGAATCGCGCCGTCGAAGACCGTCGCAACGACGACCGTTTTCACTTCATCGACTGGACCAAGAAGGCGTTCAAGAACGTCGACGTGATCCCGTCGGGCAACGGCATCCTGCATCAGATCAACCTCGAAAGCATGAGCCCGGTCGTGCAGGTCAAGGACAACGTGGCCTTCCCGGATACGCTGGTGGGGACTGACTCGCATACTCCGATGGTCGATGCACTGGGCGTGCTGGCCATTGGCGTCGGCGGTCTCGAAGCCGAAAGCGTGATGCTGGGACGCGCCTCCTACATGCGCCTGCCGGACATCATCGGTGTCGAGCTGACCGGCAAGCCGCAGCCCGGCATCACTGCCACCGATACGGTGCTGGCGTTGACCGAGTTTTTGCGTAGCTCGAAAGTGGTGTCGTCGTACCTCGAATTTTTCGGTCCCGGCGCAGCTCACCTGACGCTGGGTGATCGCGCCACGATTTCAAACATGGCACCGGAATATGGCTCGACGGCGGCGATGTTCTACATCGATGCGCAAACCATCACCTACCTGAAGTTGACTGGCCGCGATGACGAACTGGTCAAGCTGGTCGAAATCTACGCGCGCGAAACCGGGCTGTGGGCCGATACGCTGACCGAAGTGAAGTACGAGCGCGTACTGCGCTTTGACCTCAGCACCGTCGTGCGCAACATGGCCGGTCCGTCCAATCCGCACAAGCGCGTACCGACCTCGGAACTGGCGGCACGCGGCATCGCCGGCAAGGTCGAAAACGAGGATGGCTTGATGCCGGACGGTGCCGTCATCATCGCTGCAATCACTAGTTGCACCAACACCAGCAATCCGCGCAACATGATTGCGGCTGGTCTGCTGGCACGTAACGCCAACCGGCGCGGTCTGACCCGCAAGCCATGGGTAAAAAGTTCGCTGGCCCCCGGCTCGAAAACGGTCGCGTTGTATCTGGAAGACGCCAAGCTGTTGCCTGAACTGGAAACGCTCGGTTTCGGCGTGGTCGCTTTTGCCTGCACGACCTGCAACGGTATGAGCGGCGCGCTCGACCCGGTGATTCAGGAAGAGCTGATCGCCCGCGACCTGTACGCCACGGCCGTCTTGTCGGGCAACCGCAATTTTGATGGTCGTATTCATCCGTATGCCAAGCAGGCTTTTCTGGCCTCGCCGCCATTGGTGGTGGCTTACGCGATTGCCGGCACCATCCGTTTCGATATCGAAAAGGATGTGCTCGGTCTGGATCAGGAGGGCAAGCCAGTGCTGCTGGCCGACATCTGGCCGCTTGATGAAGAGATCGACGCCATCGTCGCTGCCAGCGTCAAGCCGGAACAGTTCCGCAAGGTCTACACACCGATGTTCGCGCGTCAGGCCGATGATGGCGTGAAGGTCAGTCCGCTCTATGACTGGCGCCCGACCACCACCTACATCCGTCGTCCGCCGTACTGGGAAGGCGCGCTGGCAGGGGAGCGCACGTTGAAGGGCATGCGTCCGCTGGCGGTCCTCGGTGACAACATCACCACCGACCATCTGTCGCCATCGAACGCGATCATGCTCGACAGCGCTGCTGGTGCGTATCTGGCAAAAATGGGCTTGCCGGAAGTTGACTTCAACTCGTATGCGACGCATCGTGGTGATCACCTCACGGCGCAGCGCGCGACCTTTGCCAATCCGACGCTGAAAAATGAAATGGTGCTCGAAAACGGCAAGGTCAAGGCCGGTTCGCTGGCCCGCATCGAACCCGAAGGCGAGGTCACCCGCATGTGGGAAGCGATTGAAACCTACATGGAACGCAAGCAGCCGCTGATCATCATCGCCGGCGCTGATTACGGTCAGGGTTCGTCGCGCGACTGGGCAGCCAAGGGCGTGCGGTTGGCCGGTGTGGAAGCGATTGCCGCCGAAGGTTTCGAGCGGATTCACCGGACCAATCTGGTTGGGATGGGTGTGTTGCCGCTGGAGTTCAAGGCCGGCGTGAACCGCCTGACCTTGGGCATCGACGGCACCGAGATCTTCGATGTCATCGGTGAGCGCACACCGCGCAGCACGATGACGCTGGTGATCACGCGCAAGAACGGCGAACGTGTCGAGGTGCCGGTGACCTGTCGTCTCGACACCGGCGAAGAAGTCGCGATCTACGAAGCGGGCGGCGTGTTGCAACGCTTCGCGCAGGACTTTCTTGAATCGACCAAAGCGGCTTGATGGCTGGTTGATGCGGATGCAGTACGCTCGCGTGGGCACGATGAAACCGTGCCCACCCTACCGTTTGGTGGCGCGCCTCCGACGGTTTTGTATTGTGCGGACGACATTTAACCCACGCGCACACCATGCGGTTCGATGGCGTGCCTCCGACGGTTTCGTAGGGTGGGCACGGCTTGTTGTGCCCACGCGCGCGCCCCTCCGAAGGTTTCGTATTGTGCGAACGATATTTAACCCACGCGCGCACATCTCGTTTTTTCACAGGAACCCACTCCCATGTCTCACCCCCCCCAAATTAAAATCCCCGCCACCTACATGCGCGGCGGCACCAGCAAAGGCGTGTTCTTCCGCTTGCAGGATTTACCCGTTGTAGCCCAAATCCCCGGCCCGGCACGCGATGCACTGCTCATGCGTGTCATCGGCAGTCCCGACCCCTACGGCAAGCAGATCGACGGCATGGGTGCGGCCACGTCCAGCACCAGCAAGACCGTCATCCTGTCCAAGAGCAGCAAGCCCGAACATGATGTCGACTACCTGTTCGGTCAGGTCGCCATCGACAAGGCGTTCGTAGACTGGAGCGGCAACTGCGGCAACCTGTCCGCCGCCGTCGGTGCGTTCGCCATCAGCAGCGGACTGGTCCACCCGAGTCGCGTGCCCAAGGACGGCATCGCCATTGTCCGCATCTGGCAAGCCAATATCGGCAAGAGCATCATCGCGCACGTGCCCGTCACCAACGGCGAAGTGCAGGAAACCGGTGACTTCGAACTCGACGGCGTGACCTTTCCGGCGGCCGAAGTGCAGCTCGAATTCATGGACCCCGCCGCCGATGAAGAAGGCGCAGGCGGCGCGATGTTCCCGACCGGGAACGTAGTCGATCAACTGGAAGTACCCGGCGTCGGCACCTTCACGGTGACGATGATCAACGCCGGTATTCCGACGATATTCGTCAACGCCGACGCGCTCGGCTACACCGGCACCGAACTGCAGGGCGCCATCAATGGCGACGCCAAGGCGCTGGCCATGTTCGAAACCATCCGCGCCTACGGAGCGGTACGCATGGGTCTGATCCAGCATATCGACGAAGCGGCCAAGCGCCAGCACACGCCAAAGGTGGCGTTCGTGGCGAAGCCGGCGGCGTATGTGTCATCGAGCGGCAAAGCGGTTGCGGAAACCGATATCGATTTGCTGGTGCGCGCGCTGTCGATGGGGCAGTTGCATCACGCGATGATGGGCACGGCTGCGGTCGCCATCGGCACGGCCGCAGCGATTCCGGGCACACTGGTCAATCTGGCTGCGGGTGGCGGGGCGCGCAACGCGGTGCGTTTCGGCCATCCATCTGGAACCTTGCGGGTTGGTGCAGAAGCCAGTCAGGTCGATGGCGTGTGGCGCGTTGCGAAGGCGATCATGAGTCGTAGTGCGCGGGTGCTGATGGAGGGGACGGTGCGGGTGCCGGGGTAAAAAGGGTAGCAGTTCGGTGTAGCACACATGCTCATTGCCGACATCCTGAAACCAATCGGAACAGCGTTGTTCTGGTTGGTTTTCGGTAAAGCTATTCAATTTTCCAGTAACCAGCCTTGTTGGAGCCTATGCGGGTGATGACCCCTTGCTCTTGCAATACTTTTAACGTGTATTTAATGCCGTCCTCACTAATGCTACTTATCACCCGACTTAATTCTTGACGGGTAGCGGAAGGCTGTAGGCGCAAATAGTCTAGAACCTCTTGCTGCTTTTGATTTAGCCTTGCCTTCTGTAGCCTGTTCCGGGTAGTTTCTTGGGTAGTTTCTTTTAGATCATTACCCCAATGAAGTTCCATCACTGTCTGGTCAAAAGGTGCCGTGGCATCAAATAAGCGCAGGCTGTTCCCTTGTTCTGTCCAGTCTTGCCGAATTTTTGGTACTCCTGATCCAGTACGTTCGCCTAGCCCAATGAGTAGAAACAATTCATGCAAGGTGTGATTGCAGCAATCGCTTTCGCCACCCTCCAAGGCAATTTCAGCCGGTGCACACACACCACACTCGACACTATCCTGACCATCGCCGCGCTCATAAGCCACCGCTTTCCGGACCGGTTTTTTTGCTACGGATGCGCTGCGGCAGTTGCTGATCCATCAGTGCCAGTCCCAGTTCGTCCTCTCTGGTATCAAGCAGCGTAGTGATCCTGGTCATTTCGCTCATCACCTGCATGGCGCGCACAACGGTGCCCCATGCGACGGTGCCATCGCCTTTTTCCAGACGGCGCAATGTCGCCACCGAAATACCGACACGTTCCGCCATCGAGACTTGCGAATAGCGCCGGCGTCGGCGGGCGAGGGCGAGATCGTGGCCGAACTCGACGAGGGCGCGGCGGACAGGTAACGGTTGCGGCAGTGCTCCGAGTTTGGCGCTCGTAGTTGATCGGTTAATGGATTTAATCGCTTTCATACAAGCGATTGTCGTGCAAGCGGTCCTCCATGGAAAAGTACGTTGAGGCAGTCACGCCACCTTCCCGTCCACCCTATGCCAGAATAGTGTCCCCATCACACCACCCCGGAGCCTCCGTGAGATCAACCCGCGCCACTGCCGCCGTCGAACGCCTGAAAGCGCGCAGCGGCAACCCCGATTACGCGATGATGCGTACCTCTGCCGGCCTGTTTTGTCTGCTGCTCGGCCCGGCTGCTGACCCGGCGTCACGCTTGTCCGAATTACTGGAGCTCGATGCGTTCGTGGCTTTCGTCAATACCTTCGGCCCGCAGATTCCGCGCCGCATGACAAAAAACGATGCCGCGTTCGAGAAGCAACTGGTGGGAAAAAAACCGCTGGTCTGAGCCGTCCGGCGGTACTCACCGCCGGGTAAGTGAGTCGTCGCACATACGCGGTCGATTAAGTGCCGCAACTTGCGCAATATCGGAACTGTCGTGTGCCGTGCCCGTCATACTCGGAGTTGGGCCACGGCCCGGCTATCCGCGCCGCTGGCATTTCTCAAGCACTATCGACTCACTCAGCTTACGGAGAACACATGAACAAACTTTCCCTTGTCATCCTGATGACCTTAGCCGGCCTTGCCGGAACCGCCAACGCACAAAGTGTTAGCGGGATCACCGAGAGCACCGACCCGGCAAAGATTGCCGCCATCGAGCAGCGCGCACAGGCACTTGGCTACCAGTCATCAGCACCTGCCGCCGGTACGATGATGCCCGGCGCCAAGCCGATGCACAAAATGGAATACGGCGACAAGCACCACGCCAACATGCATCACGACAAAATGCACCATGGTAAAAAGCATCATGGCAAGAAGCACCACCGCATGATGCGCGGCGATAAGGCCGTGGCAGCGCCAATGCCAATGCCAATGCCAATGCCAATGCCGATGGCACCTGCAAAGCCGTAACTACGCATGTCGGAGCGACGCCGCGTGCGTTGCTCTGATGCCGATGCCGATTGTGCCGACGAGGCATGCGCCATCGGCCCGCCATCGCGCTTCTTGGTGCCAGCCCCGGCATCATGCGATGGAATATAAGTTGTCATCATCCTTCTCTGATTCTCTATCCAACTGCTTCATCCCTCTTTGCTACCGGCACATGACCGGAGGGCGATTCCTGCTTGTACGGAGTCTGTTCGAACAAGGCAATTGCGCTTAGCGGGTTTCTTTGTCTGTGAGATGGAAACAATTTCTGGAACCGATCTCGGTTCATCGCTACTCACAGTTGGTTTCGATGAAGCTTGATCCTGCGTGCTGGCAATTTGGCGATGGGGACACATTGCATCGATCCCGATACGGCGACGTGCGCCGGGTTTTTTGGATCGACTCATGTTTTCTCCTCGTTCTTCTGCTATTAGTCGTCAGTCTCGTGCTCATTCCAATACTTCCGGATCCTCCCCAGAGGTGCCCGCGCAAGGGACTGGCAGTCCAACAGGTTCAGTTAGCGTGCCCTTGTTTATCTTATATATATGGGGCGCTCTTAAAACAAGCGTTGGGCGGCAGCCGCCGCTGATTTCCAACAAAATTCCTTTCAACGGCACTGGCGTTGGATGTATCGAGAACGAAAGCATAATCAATGTCGGCAAGTTCGGTCCTGTCGCTGAGGGACAACTGCTCCCTCAGGAAGACGTACAAATCCATGCCCACAAAGTGGCGATCGAGACTTCAGCCGGAGCAGATAAGGCACGACACTACGCGGTCGGGCAGTCGCCGCTTGAAGAGCCGTGCCTGAATTTCGTGCTGCAGGGTGTTCAGTCGGGACTGGGACTGTTTCAGTTCGTATCAAGCAAGGCGCATCACGACCCTAGGAATTCGTCAACTGAGCCGATATCGGCAATGCTGAAGAGGTTGCTGAAAAGCGCGAAGGACGATGGAGCGGGCGGCCTGAAACTCGATGAACGTTACAAATTGAAGGCGATTACTGAGATCGAAGATGTAAAAGATGCGACGCTTTTCAGCCTGGAAATTGTCGACAGTGGAGTTAAGGTCGGTGAGTCACCGAAAAACCTGACAATCCCGCTGATGCAAGCCGGCTTGAAATTCACCAAAAAGCTGCTGCGTGTCAAAGAGATCAAGCGTGCCAGCGAGTTGATGGGTCCGTGTCCAACGCCATCGACATTACCTAGTACGCCGGAGAAACAATGCGATCCGCTCATCCTCAGCACCGCTGGCCATGGTCGCAATGCGGTTTTGATGACGTATCGGGAAATCGTCCGGCAAATCGATGAAGGAATCGTAACGGATGAATTGAGTTTAGGGGAGGCATTGCACGCAGTCATTTTGAAAGGTCGTGAGACACGCAGTCCGCATTTTGTGCATTCGAAACTGCAACTTGAACAGTTGTACCTGGCATTGAAGGATGAGTTGTTAGCAAAGGCGGCGAGTCCTGTCAGCTCGAACGAGGGCGCTGCACGGCGGCGTTTGCAGGACAATACAAAGCAGACATCTCAGAAGGTATTAGCAAATCAGCCCTCGTTTTCGAACGTTGAAGCTGAACTAATCAGCGATCATGAAAAAATTAAACGTTTTTTTCTACCGAGTGCAAAATTCGGCGCCAGGGATATTTTAGAAATAAGAGAACAAAACGATAATAAAAAGTTAATTACAAAGCACTTTAAGCGTATTTCGAAAAATATAAATACGGTTGGTGCGGACCAAACGACTTGGCTCAATTCTTCTACTCACGATTATCTGATTATGCTCGGTCTCCGTTCCATGAGCCTTATTGGTAAATCAATCGAGGCAAATGCGTTATTTAATGTACTGGTTAATAATATCGGCCTTGATGACAAAGAGGCACGGGTAAATCTCTTCCGTGCTGCTCTCTTGGAGCCCGTGCTGTTATCCGCGACTGATGCCAGCTATGAATCCTATTTTTTTCCTTGTAAAACTTTACTTGATTCAACGATAAAAAAAATGGGACTCGAGAAGGCTGCTTTGTTCGAGAAACAAAATGCGCTGTACTCAGCACATCGGAATGCATCGGATATTGACGTGCCGCTGAAGGCATTTTTTTCAAAAGAGGCGAAGGTCGATTCATACAGTAAGGGCGAGCATTTGGGAAAGACAATCCACCAATTAAATCCATGCACGGTAAGCAGTACAAAGGAGCTTTATTTCGCTTCGGATGAGACGCCTGAGCCATCCGTTTATGAAGTGCATGTCGACTTTGCGAATGCCTCGCTAGGCGGTGACTGGAAGGGGGATGGCTCTTTCGCACAAGAAGAAGTCGCGTTTATCGAGAATGTCGGATTGGGGGCAGTCGCTAGCTACGCGCAGGAAAAAGTCAAGTGGTTAAAGGGCTTTACCAATTACAATTTGCCGTCTAGTCAACGCCATTACGGAGAAAATTTCCTGACGCGACACTCGGACAATACGCCCGCTCCAATTTTGATTGAAGGTGCGGAGCGAGTGGCGCAGTTTTCTAGTCATCGCCGCGATGCGGCAAGTCTGGAGAAATGTCTGCCGACAAACTGGCTGGCGATTGCTGCACCAGATTCCAGAAATCAAATTGAAGGAAAACCCTGGAAAAATGCCTCAGGAGATCAGCTTCATAAGGTATTCAAAGATATATTTTCCGCCGCACACGCCGGATTTACGATGGCGAAATTCACTGCTGGGGAGGATAAGACCAATCCACCCAAGTTAAGCGAGCTACTAATAACTAACATTGCTTCTGAGTCATAAATTTGTGCGGTTTCGGTCGCGACTTGCGAGGCTTGGAGAGATTTTCTCGATGAAGCGAAACCTGTCTGG
>JBLHLW010000010.1:0-79912 GCA_047621345.1 Minisyncoccia bacterium
CGCGAGCAGACGGAAGGACGGCCGGATTTGGCAAAGATTGTCGGTGCGCACGCGTGGGCACAAGATGCCGTGCCCACCCTACGGTACGCACGGGTAGGGTGGGCACGGGGTTATCGTGCCCACGCGAGCAGACGGAAGGACGGCCGGATTTGGGGGAAATTGTCGGTGCGCACGCGTGGGCACAAGATGCCGTGCCCACCTTGCGATTTTGCTGTGAATAAACCGGCAAATCCTACCCGCCGCTCACTCCCGCCGCTGATAAGACAACCGCAACAGCACCAGCGCCAGCACCGAAAAAATCCAGTAATCCACCGGCGCGCCCATGGCCCAGTGCTTGTGCCAGGTCACATTGACCGGATCGAATCTGGCCAGACCGAAGGCC
Organism: Minisyncoccia bacterium; assembly: GCA_047621345.1. Taxonomy (GTDB): domain Bacteria; phylum Pseudomonadota; class Gammaproteobacteria; order Burkholderiales; family Burkholderiaceae_D; genus Actimicrobium. Next base: position 383 of record JBLHLW010000010.1, read on the forward strand.
GGGTTCATCACGAACCAGAGGAAGTCTTCGGCGATCCAGAACAACATGATGCAGGCCACCACGCGTGACTCGGCGCGCCATGACCAGTGGCCGACGAACAGGAGCGGGAAGTGGAAGAACAGAGTGATGAACGGGAAGACCCAGGCGTGATAGCCGGTCATGGCCCGACCGCCCCAGAACAGATCGAGCAACCAGTGATGCTCGACACGCCAGGTCGGCAGGTTGATGGCCCAGCCTGCACCACCTTCGATCTGGATTTCGGTCTGGGCAAAAAATAGCGCCAACAAAAATACCCAGACGATGGTCAGCAGGATATGCAGCGGACGACTAGTCAGGTGGGTCAGGCGGGTGATGCGGCTCATTGGCAATATTCCAGTACGGTGTGCAGGACAGCGCGGGCAGCGTCGGGGCGACCAAGCGCACGTGCTTTCGCAGCCATGTCTGCCAGTTTGTCGGGATGCGTCATCAGATAGTTGATTCGGTAATCGAGCGTAGTCGCATCGATGGCTTTCAATGCGACGCCCTGTTCCAGCAGGAAGTCGGCATTGCGTTCCTCCTGGCCGGGAATCGGCGTGTTGACGATCATCGGCAAGCCACTCGCCAGGCATTCGGAAGTGGTCAGCCCGCCAGGTTTGGTGATGGCCAGGTCAGCACAGGCCATCAGTTGTTCGACCTTGTCGGTGTAGCCCAGTGCCAGCATCCTGTTCGGATAGCGGCCGGCCAATGCTTGTAATGCCTGCAGGGCTGGCAGGTTTTTGCCTGCCATGACGATGAGCTGGAAGTCGTGCGGTAGGGCCAGCAGGCGCGCGGCAACCGTATCGAGCTTACCGAGTCCGGCTCCTCCTCCCATGAGCAAGATGGTGCGACGCTGGGGGTCGAGGCCGAAGGATGCCGCGCACTCGGCGCGCGTTCCGGGTGCCCGGAATACCGGCATGACAGGAATGCCAGTGACATGGATATTGGCCGGTGCGATGCCAAGTGCCGTCATGCGGAACGCCACCTCGTCGGTGGCGGCAAAGTATCCGGTGATGTGCTCGTGCACCCACATCCGGTGCAGGTCGAAATCGGTGACCTGAATCCACACGGGGCAGGTCACACTGCCGATGCGGCGCAAACGTGCCAGCAGTTCGGCCGGCAAGAAATGGGTGCAGATAATGGCGTCCGGCTGCCAGGCCGCGATTTCGTGGCGCAAGCTGCGGGTACTCAGGCGCTCGATCGCACGGCGAATTTTTTGCAACGAGCCATCAGGCTGGGCGTCATTAGTGAGCTGGTACAAATAACCCCACAGCGCCGGGTGCCGATCGACCAGCTTGATGTAAAAATCGGTATACACCTTGCGGAATGCCGCAGAGACAAACTGCATCGCATCAAGATGACGGACGCTGACCGGCACTTCTTCGAGTTCGGCCTGCGCACGCAGCGCCTCTGCGGCACGTAAATGGCCAGACCCGGCCGAGACGCTGAGTAGCAAAATCCGTCTGGGCGCAACCATGCGCTACAGGATGTCGTCGTTGGAAGCGCTCAGGTCGCCCAGGTCGCCAAAAAGCGAAAGCCGGGTTTCCTTGCGGTCCAGTACCTTGCGCTGGGCTTTCTCCGGCAGATCGGTCAGCATGATCACATGCTTCTGGATGAGCACATCAACCAGATCTTCAACGACGCGGATCATGGCATTGTCAAGCGTCGCCAGCGTGGCGAGCGCGTCGGTTGCCACCGAGGTGGCGCCGTCGATGGCCAGGAAGGCGAGCACGTCGGGGTGATCAGAAAAAAGCCGTTCGGACTCGGCGGCAGGGGCATCACGGAACAAAGCGATCACGCTGCCGTCGCTGTCGCGTTGAATATAGGGCATGGCAAGCCGTTCAGGTGGGTTGGTCGAAATGACAATGGCTATTCCAAAAGCAGTGTGGTAAAAATTGCACTGTTGTTTTCAGAGATCGCTGTCCATGCTTTTGTTGCTCTCGAACTGCGCCGTCATCATAGCCAAGTTTCATGACATCCTCATGGAAAAAGGTCCGTTGATGCAATGTGATGATGTATCGGCCTTGTGGCCGTTGCTCGCCTCCGGTGCGCCGGCGCTGCTGCTCATTGACCTCGATTTGCCGGCGCTGGACGTGGCCGCCACGCTCGTTGCGCTGCGCGACCGTGCACCCGCCTGCAAAATCCTGGTGCTACATCCCGAGTTTTCGACGACGGCTGAACTGGCATTGCTGGGTGCCGGTGTAGCTGGTTGCTGCAGCGAAGGACTGGCGCGCGAAACCCTATTGCGCATCGTCGAGATGGCGCAGGATGGCGGCGTCTGGATTTCACAGGCGGTCATGCCGCTGTTGCTACGCCAGATGCACTTGCGTGGGACCTTGTCGGCACCGGTCGCCGTCGAGCCGGAGGCTGGTCCGCGGCTGCAAGTCCTGACACCCCGTGAACGGCAGATCGCCGGCCTGGTCGGTGGCGGGGCGAGCAACAAGATTATCGCGCGTGAACTGAGCATCACCGACCGAACCGTGAAGGCGCATCTCAGCGCGATTTTCCACAAGCTCGGTTTGCCGGACCGGTTGCATCTGGCGCTGTTTGTGACCGGGAAATAGGCATTCTTCCGGCCGGCGTTTTATATCAACGGCAGGCGCCGGTGCGGCGCAAAGAAAGTCCACATCATCCGGCTCGCATCCGGTCCTTTGCCTTCGTTAAACGGCAACGCCGGGTCGCCACCGCTCCATGCATGATTGAGCTGGTGGATTTCACACAAGCGTAACAGGGTTTTTTTGCCGACCCGGTAATCGAGGGCATCGACACCATGGGCTGCATGGGCACTGCGGCCGGCAGCACGGTAAGTGCGCTCTTGCCGGTGTGTGGAGGTCAGGCCATTGAGTTCGCAGAACTGCTGCTCGAGTTGATGGAAATTAATCGGTCGCACCACATGGTCCTGCTGGCCGTGGATCAGGATCGCCGGCATGGCCGGGAAGGGGCCTGGGCGGGTATCGGTAACGGTGCGGATTGCGGAGATCACGCTCTTTAAGCCACCGCGCTGCATCACCCTATACGCCCCAAGGGGCGTGCTGGCTGCGCCAAATACCGGGGCCGAATGCAGTCCCACTGCCGCGACCAGTTCTGGATGGCGCAGCGCCAGAATATGCGCCATTGCTGCGCCGGCCGATAGCCCGGCCACATACACCCGCTGGGGATCGAACCCCTGCCGTGCCACCACGCGCCGGATAATTGCCGCGATCAATAAAATTTCGCCATCACCGGCCTGAACTTCGCTGCGAAACCATGGCCAGCACCGGTTGCGCTGGGCGCGTGTTGATTGCTGCGGGTACAGCACACCAAAGCCCTTGCTTTCACCCAGGGTATTCATGCGCGTGCCTTGCGCAAAATCGACCGCCCCCTGTTCGCAGCCGTGCAGCATCACTACCAGCGGCAGCGTCGCGTCAGCCTGCATGCCGGCGGGTCGGTAGAGCCAGTACTCCATGCGTTTGCCAGCGACGATGCCGTTGGCGACATCACCGGCGCCAGCAATGAAGGTCGAGCGGCCCCAGATGCCACCGCCCGGCGGGCGCACGACGGACGGTTTGCTGGCTGCTTTGCCTGGTGATTTTTTGACCGCCGTTGCTGACGGAATGACTACATTAAACAAGCTTTTGACGATCTTACGGGTTTGCTTGCGCTGCAGGCTGCCGAGCTTGCGGGCGCCGCCCAGCCAGAGACTTCTGAAAATATTCACCATGGGGTTGTCCGGGATAAGGAGCGCTCGAAGAGGCGCTTCATTGCAATGGAATGCGAGGGTCTGCCGCCCCGTTGGCTTAAGCGTAAATGATGTGGGTCGAGTTTTCAGTGGGATAGCGCACTTAGGGTTGGCGCTCTTTGTGCAAAGCGCTGTTTCATAAACACAACCAACAGTTAATTTTATAAAAATATAGAGAAGCAATTATTTTCCATGATGTAAAGTTCCCAACGGGAATCCGGTCTTGCCAAAAAGTCTTTGGCAGATGGTTAGAGCGGGCTCCAGGGTCCTTCTGTCAACTCTCACATGTCATGGGTCGGTCAATGGAAATCACGGTCAGGTTTGCATTTTTTTCTACAGTTGTCGTCTTGTTGGCAATAGGCGGCCAAGCAGTTGCGGCAGATTATCTCCTTAAGCCTGGCAAGGAAGATCACAAGTGGTTGCTCCCGGCGAGCCCGGTCGCGCCGGCGGACAACCAGTTGACGCCGGCACGTGCCGAACTGGGCAAGGCACTGTTCTTCGACCCGCGCCTGTCGTCGGAGGGCAACCTGTCCTGTGCCAGTTGCCATAGCCCGATGATGGGCTGGTCGGATGGCTTGCCGACCGCCAAGGGGAACAAGAGCAAGGTGCTCGGTCGCGCTACCCCGACCATCATCAATACCGCCTACAACACGTTACAGATGTGGGATGGTCGCAAGTCCTCACTGGAAGACCAGGCGCTCGGTCCGATGGAGTCGATGGACGAAATGGCGATGGACCTGACAGCACTATTCAAGTGGCTTAATGCCGAACCAACTTACAAGGCAATGTTTGCGCAGGCGTATCCCGGCGAGGCCATTGATCGCACAACGGTGGCCAAGGGCATCGCCTCGTTCGAGCGCACCGTCACGAGCAGTAATTCGCCGTTTGATCGGTGGTTGCGAGGCGACGAGAAAGCCATGACGCGCCAGCAAATCATCGGCTTTCGTTTGTTCAGCGATGCCGGCAAGGGCAATTGCATCGCCTGTCATCAAGCCCCGAACTTTACCGACGGTGGTTTTCATAACATTGGCCTGGCCTCGTGGGACAAGGTGAACCCGGATGTCGGTCGCTATGCGATCAAGCCGGTGGCGGCGTTGAAGGGGGCGTTCAAGACGCCTACTTTGCGGGATGTCAGCCTGACCGCTCCCTATTTTCACGACGGCTCGGCGCGCACGCTGGCAGACGTGATGACGCATTACAACCTCGGTGGTGTCAGCAAGAGCAACTTGTCGCCGAATATGAAGCCGCTGGGGTTGACCCCGGAAGAGGCCAGCGCGATCGTCGCTTTCATGCAAGCACTGACTACTCCGGCGCAGCCATTTGCGCTGCCTAACCTGCCGTCCAATTAACCGGGCGGGTGCGTGATGCTGATCCGGCGATCTGCCGCAATTTGTCCGAGCGAAATCACGGCGGAATCCGTTTATCTGGCACGTCGACGCTTTTTGCGTCAGGCCGGCTTGCTGGGGATCGCTGGTATCGGCTTGGGCAGTAGCCAGGCCGGACCGTTGTCCGAGCCGCTTACTTCCTGGGATGACATTACCCATTACAACAATTTCTACGAGTATTCGAGCGACAAACGCGCGGTGGCGACGCTGGCACAGAATCTGGCACCGCGACCATGGACCATCAGCATCGAAGGGGAGGTGGCACATCCCCGCGTGATCGATATCGACCAGTTACTGCGGCAGTTTGCACCGCAGCAGCGCATCTGCCGGCTGCGCTGTATCGAAGGCTGGTCGATGGTCATTCCGTGGGACGGCATTCCGTTGTCAGCCTTGCTGGCTGCGGCGCAACCGACCACGAATGCCCGCTTCGTCAAGTTCGTCAGCCTGCAGGATCCGGCCCGTTTTTATGGCCAGCGCCAGTCGACGCTAGCCTGGCCTTATACCGAAGGACTGACACTGGCCGAGGCGATGCACCCGCTGACTTTGCTGGCAACGGGTCTTTACGGTAAGCCCCTGCCGAATCAGAATGGCGCGCCGCTGCGGCTGGTGGTGCCATGGAAATATGGCTTCAAGAGCATCAAGTCCATCGTCACGATACGGCTGCAGCACGAGCAACCGCAGACGACCTGGCCGCAGGCATCTTCCGACTACGGGTTTTTTGCCAATGTTGATCCGCGTGCCTCGTACGGTCGTGGATCGCAATCGCGCGAAACCCGTGTTGGCGAACTGCACAAGCGCCCCACGCTGCCGTTCAACGGCTACGCCAGCGACGTCGCTTACCTCTATCCGGGACTCAATGTCGATGCCTACCGATAGCCTGCCGACCCGGATATTGCGTGCAGCCAATCAGGCGCCACGTCGCATGATGCTCATCGCGAGTCTGCTGCTGGCCTTGCCGGCGGCCTCGATGGCCGCGCTCATGGCACTTGGACGGCTGGGTGTGAATCCGGCGGAAATCCTGTTGCGCCGTCCGGGTAGCTGGAGTCTGCAATTGCTGCTGCTGGTGCTGTCTGTCGGTCTGCTGCGGCAGGCACTGGTCACGCTGTCGTGCTGGCGTCATGCGCATTACGGCAAGCGCTTGTCCGACTGGAACTGGCTGATACGTTTGCGTCGGCCGATCGGCTTGGCGGCCTTTTTCTATGCACTGTTACACCTGACGGTATATGCGCTGCTTGACCTCGATGGCGACTGGCATGAGTTGCTCAATGATTTGCGCGATAAACGCCATGTCGCGGCCGGGATGGCAAGTGCGCTGTTGCTGGTGCCGCTGGCACTGACCTCGACGGATGTGGCAGTGCGTCTGCTCAAGCGTCACTGGAAACGTCTGCACAGGTTGGTCTATCCGGCGTCGATATTGGCGCTGACGCACTTTGTCCTGCTATCCAAACCGGGCGTGGCCGCGCCGTTCGTGCACGGCGTCCTGCTGGCAGGATTGCTGTGCTGCACTTGGTGGCAACAGTTCTTTCGGAGTAATCCGTTGATGCAAGTCGATGGCAGCGTACCGGAACGCTCCGCTGTACCACCGACTGTGTCGTCCTGAAGTGTCACTTTTAGAAGGAGTCATCATGCTGCATCAGTCCGTCAAAATCCTGCCACTCTTGTTGCCTTTATTACTGGCCTTGCCGGTACAGGCAAAGGACTTCACGGTCGCGCAGAAGGACAAGAAATTCAGTCAGGCCAAGCTCGAGGTGAAAGTCGGCGACGTCGTCAGTTTCAAGAATGAAGATCCGTTTTCACATAATATTTTTTCATTATCTGACACGAAGACCTTCGACCTTGGCTCGTATCCGCAAGGTCAGTCCAAGTCGGTGGCGTTCGACAAGCCAGGCACGGTGGAAATCGAGTGCTCGGTTCATCCGGACATGAAGTTGGTCATCGAGGTTAAAAAGTGAGTAGGGGTCATGGCCTGTACCTGTGCACCTTGTTTTTTTTCCACGCCGTGACTCTTGCTACCGCGCCTGAATTCCCCGGAAAAGATTCACGGGAGGCCTCCGTCAATCGCGGCGGGATCGTGTTCCAGCATTACTGCGTCCTGTGCCATGGTGCGAAGGGAGATGGTACGGGCAGGGCCGCCAAGTTATACGACCCAAAACCGGCCAATCTTGTCCTGAGCAACAAGAACGACCAATACAAGGAGCTGATTATCCGCATGGGTGGCAAGGCGATGGGACGCTCCGAATTCATGCCGTCCTGGGACAAGGAGCTGACCAACGAACAGATTGCCGACGTCATCGCCCATTTGCGCAGTATCCGTTCACCCGCCGTTGTCATGCCGTAATGATGCAGTCATACCGACTGTTGTTCTGCCCCCAACCGTCTGGAGGATGAGATGCTGACCCGTATTGGAGATATGAAGATCCGCACCAAATTGTATGGCGGTTTTGGGGCCATCGTCGTTGCACTGGCAACACTGGTGGGAATTTCCTATGACAGTTCGTTGAGACTGGCACGCGCCAACAGCATCAACATGACCGCGTATGAAACGCAGGAACAGATGCATGCCCTGATGGAAAGTCTGGCCAACATTCAGACGGGTGCCCGAGGCTATGCACTGACCGGCGATGAAATGTTCCTGGCACCGCTGCAGGCTGGGAAAATGGCGTTCACCGCGCGGATGGAAAAAGCGCAGTCCCTGGTGCGCGGCGACGAGAAGCAACAAGTCCGGCTCAATGCGCTGGCAGTCGAACAGAAAAAATGGCTGAAGGTCGCCATCGAGCCGGTCTTGAAAATGCGTCGCGGCGTGACCGCAGGCGTGATCAAGTTCGAGTCGTTGGTGCAGTTCGAGCAGGGCGGCCGGGGTGAGCGCTCGATGATGGCGATGCGCGGCATGCTCGATGAAATCAATGCGGCTGAAACTACCTTGCTGGTGCAGCGTGCTGAGGATGTGGCGACGTTCGAGCGATTAGCGCTGCGAGTGCTGATCGGTGGCGGGATCGTGGCAGCGTTATTTGCCGGTGCAGTTGCAATGCTGATGATCCGTAATATCGTGCAACCGCTGCTCAAAGCAGTGCGGGTCGCCGAAATGGTCGCCGCGGGCGATCTCACCAGTAAGATCGAAGTGCGTTCGCGCGACGAGACCGGACAGTTGCTGGCGGCACTGAAATTGATGAACGACAGCCTGGTGGGCATAGTCGGACAAGTCCGCGACGGTACGGCGACGATAGCAGCGGCATCGGACCAGATGACGACTGGTAACCTGGCCTTGGCCGAACGCACCGAACAACAAGCGGACACGCTGAAAAAAACCGCCTCGTCGATGGAACAGATGACTGCCACGGTCAATCAAAACGCCGGGAATGCCAGTCAGGCAGAAGCACTGGCGACATCGGCTTCCGACGCCGCACGCAAAGGAGGTATTGCGGTCATGGAAGTGGTGCAGACAATGGCATCGATCCGCGCCTCGGCGCAAAAGATCAACGACATCATCAGCGTCATTGACGGGATCGCCTTCCAGACCAATATTCTGGCACTCAATGCTGCAGTCGAAGCGGCACGGGCAGGCGAGCAGGGACGTGGATTTGCGGTAGTGGCGACCGAAGTGCGCAATCTGGCGCAACGCTCGGCCAGTGCAGCAAAGGAAATCAAGGTGCTGATCGTCAATTCGACCGGGCAGGTGGAAGCAGGCAGCAAACTGGTACGCAATGCTGGCGCGACAATGGAAGAGATCGTTGCCAGCGTCAGGCAGGTCGGCGCCATCATTGGTGAAATCAATCTGGTCGGCCGCGAACAAAGCATCGGGATCGGCCTGATCAATCAGGCCGTCGCCGAGATGGATCAGGCGACCCGCAAGAATGCGGAACTGGTGCAAGAGGCCGCCGCAGAAGCGCGGGCCTTGCAGGAACAGGCACGTAGCCAGGAGCAACTGATGCGCGCCTTTCAGCTCGGGCCTGGTGCTGGTCTGGGTCAGACCGGCATGCATCGCGCCTTGAGTTACGACGACGGCGTCAACAGTTGATATTTGGTTGAGTATTCTCAACACTCGGGAAGGCACCCGTACCTAAGATGGTTTGTCGAATTGTCTGCAACCCGCATGGGCACGATGGGATTTCGTATCCAGCGCGCGGTAGCCAAGACAACTCACATTCCTTAACTTTTTTACGAGGTACATCATGCCTATCGATCTCTCCAAGGTCACCCGTGAAGAACTGATGACCATTCACAATGAGGTGCTGCGCAATATCGCGTTGCAGACCAAAGAAGACCTCGCCAAGAATGTCAACGCGGCCGGTCACGACTCCCACGGCAGCAACCACTCCAATAACAAAATCGTTGATCTTCAGGGTCAGATATCCGAGATATTGCGACGTTGATGCGGTTCATCGCGAGGTGTCTGCGACGGACAGGCGTTACCGTGTGACCATGCCGGGCGCGGTATTGGTGGCCGGTCCGATGGGGGAGTTCGAATGATTGGGATGGCGGGAGGCTGCGCATGGAAATGCAATGGTCAGGTACGGATGTGTTTAGTGCGCTTATTCCTGTAGAGACCGAACGGGTTGGCGCCCGGAATGGCAAGGAGGCTGACAAGGAGGCTGACAAGCTTGCCGGAAAGCAGTTCGATGGCGCCGACATCGTCAATGCCGGCAACCACCGTGCGCCACCGGATGCGGTAGTCAATCAGGTCATCCTGAAGATTGTGCAGCGCTGCAATCTTGATTGCACTTACTGCTATGTCTATAACCGTGGCGACGACTCCTGGAAGACGCGGCCGCCGGTCATTTCCGAGCGCGTACTGATCCGGTTGGCCGAGCGGATCAACGAACATTGCCGACGCCACAATTTATCGAGTTTTACAATCGAATTGCACGGTGGCGAACCGCTGCTGATCGGCAAACGCAAGATGCAGGCGTTGCTAACCTTGTTGCGCTCCCGTGTCGATGCGGTCCATCTCCGCTTCACGATGCAGACTAACGGACTGCTACTCGATTCGGAATGGATCGATTTGCTGGCGCGTCACCGGGTCTCGTTCGGCATCAGTCTCGACGGTCCGCCGGCAATGGCCGATCGTTATCGACTCTTGCGCAAAGACCGCTCCGGATCGACGCAAAAACTGCTCGACATTATTGTGCAGTTACGCAGCCAGGGACCCCTATTCGACCAGCTCTTTGGCGGTTGCCTATGTGTGGTCAATCCGGAGTGCGATGGCGGCGAACTGGTTGACTGGTTTGTTGCGCAGGGTTTCAACGCCTTTGATTTTTTGCTGCCAGATGGCAATCGATTGAACCCACCGCAAGGTTGGACCGGCGTCGCGCCGTATCGCCGGTTCCTGTTATCGGCTTTCGAGCGCTGGTATGCACTCGGTGCGCGCGCGCCGCGTATCCGCAAATTTGAACTGATGATGTCCGGCCTGCTCGGTGGCAAAGTGTTTCTCGATGCGCTGGGTGGCGATCTGCGTTTGCTGTGCGTACTTGAGTCCGATGGCTCTATCGGTGTCAGCGACGTCACCCGCATCTGTGGTGGCGAGTATGCCAATGATGTCCTGAATATTTTCGATCACGCGCTCGACGAGCATGTGCGGCGTTATCGCATCGACGAAGTACAGCAAGTCTGCGGCACCTGTCGCGCCTGCCCGCATCTGGCCAGTTGTGGTGGTGGCTACTTGCCACATCGTTTCAATGGCATTCATTTTGCCAATCCGTCGATTTATTGTGAGGCGTTGTATGCCTTGTCGGAGCGCATGACGCAGCTGTTGCGCGAGAATCTGCCAACGCGGTTGCTGGCCGAGATGGCGACGTCGTCGTCCTCGCTTTTACCGTCGGTGACCGCAGCATCTTCGCCGCAGTCTGCCGCGATGTTGACCGGGACCGTGTCATGAGCAACTGGGTACACCAGTTCAGCTTGCCTTGTGCCGAACCCTGCGAATCCGTATTCGATACCGTTGTTACCTCACACGGAGTCGCCGTGGCGAACTGGTTACTGGAGCGTCATGCCGATGATATTGCCCGCGCCAGCGACGGGCTGGTCGAGTTCATCCAGCGCTGGATCAGCGCACCGCAGGTCTCGAAAACCGCTTGGGATGTCGCGTTCGGACGGGCGCATCTGGCCTTGAAAGATGGTCGGCAGGATGCCGCAGTCGTACTCGATGCTGCAGTGCGGGTTGGCTTGCGCCTGGCGGCCAGCGGACAACCGGGACGCTGGAGTGCGCAGATGGCACCGACGTCGATCCAGCTTGATGACCGGGTCATCGACGGCGTTGAGCAGATCGAGGTGCATGTCGACGAGGTCAGTTGGGATGCCGGCAGCCGTCTCTGCCTGCGTTTGGCGGACGGTAATGCGCTGCTCTGGCGGCGTGATGGGGATCATTGGGTGGGGGAGGGAGGCAGTCGCTTGGCATCGGTTGGCCGCACGCATCCGATTTACCTGCTACCACGGCAAGCTTTGCCAGCCGAGGAACGCGGCGGTGAAATTTTCCATCAATGCCAGCCAGTCGAATATATCTGTTCGTCGATGGCGCAGTCGTTTCACGACGGCATGGCCGTGCTGCAGCAGAATGTGCCGGATTATTTGCCGTGGGTTGAACGGGTGCTCAATGGCATCGTCGTGTGTCCGGTGGAGGCCCAATACCGACTCGTCAGCGGCAGCTGGGAAGACGTGCCCGGCTTCGTCCATATGTCGAGTCCGCATGACGGCATCGACATCGCCGAAATCCTTGTTCATGAATGCGCGCATCAGTATTTTTACATGCTGCAGCGTGTCGGCGCGGTCGATGACGCGTCGGATAGTGAGCTGTACTGGTCACCTCCGATCCGCAAGAAGCGACCGCTGAGTCGGATACTGATGGCATATCACGCGCTGGCTAACGTGCAGTTGCTGTACGAAGCAGTACGGCGTAATACCGCCAATTCTCCGCACGACATCCGCTATGTCGAGATCAATGAGCCTGATCTGCAAGCTGCAATCCGCGCACTCGATGCGCCCTTGCGTGACAATCCGGCGCTAACCGCGCTCGGTCGTGGGCTGTATACGCCGCTGGCGGAGCGCATTGCCGCACTGTCGCAGTGACTGGGGTGCGCAGATGGGGGCGTCATCGGGACTTGTTGCATCGGGTGAGCTAGAGAATGTGCCGGTGTCGCAGGCTCCGGCACCAGTCATCTCTTCGTGGGATGACTGGTGCCCAGCCGCGGCTGACTATTTGCACGATGTGAGCGGGATTCATGGCGCCGGACATGCGGGCAGGGTGATGGTGTGGGCCAGCTTGATCGGTGGCTGGATGCAGCAGCAAGGTATTGCTGTTGATCTCGATGTTGTGCGCTGGTCAGCGACGCTGCATGACGTGCGCCGACTCCATGATGGGCATGATCCGCTGCATGGTGCGCGTTGCAGCGCGTGGATTCGCGAGGGGGGATTTGCGGCCAGCCATGGTTTGCCTGCCAGTCGCCTCAACGCCGATCAGCTGGACCAGATTGCCTATTGCTGTACCTGGCATGTGCCGCCTGATCAGGCGGCGCCAGTGATGACGCCGGAACTGACGTGCCTCAAGGACGCCGATGCACTTGACCGGGTCCGGCTCGGCGGATTGAACCGGCGATTTTTGCGTACCGGCTTTGCTGCAGCGCTGGTTCAGCAGGCGCAGTTTCTGTGCGATACCAGTGAAGTGCAGTGTGGTTTTCGACAGGATCAATGGCGTGCTGTAAGGCAGGCAGCACAAAGGATGGGCATATGGTCGTCGCCGGATGACATCCGCTCGCAGGTCGATCAGTTACATTTTTTTGTGACCTGAGGACGGTGTGAGCGAGGTCAACGTTACACAAGTTCACCAGCCAGTCCACCCGATCGACTTGACTGGCGTGCCCAGCGAACGGGCGTTACTGATGTGCGAGGCATTGGCCGGTTGCGGCACGCTCGTGCTTCACGGTAGCAATGTCCATCCGGTGCTGCAGATGATTGAACCACGCCAGGCGAACGACAGCGCCAAATCCTCGGGCAACCAGTGCGCGGTGTATGCCAGTCTGGATGCCAGGGTGGCCTTGATGCATGCATTGCTTGATCGGCGCTACCTGTCAGCGCGATTGGGATCCTGGCGGGTCGGTCATTGCTGGCGTGATGGCCAGCTTCGGTTTAGCGTCAGCGACAACCTGTATCAGCTGTTCTGCGACGGCGATCCCGGCTTGCTGTCGGCGGGGGTTATTTACGGGCTGGAGCGATGTCATTTTGTGCGTGCCGCAGACTCGGCGACGGAGTTCCATGCGCTCTCGCAGCAGCGACCTGTGCACATCCTGAAGGTGCCAGCAGCGCTCGGACGCGATCTGTTCCGGACCGACGGTGATATTGCTGGCGCTGCTGTCATTCGATATCCAGCGTCAGAATCTGGTCCTCAAATCGGATAAAAGGTAAGGCGCTCAAGCGGCTCGTAGGGTGGGCACAGCTGTATCGTGCCCACGCGAATGCCCCGCCAACCGCCCCGAATTGACCGACCTCTCCAGTTCGCGCGCGTGGGCACGAGAGGCTGTGCCCATCCTACTAGCCATTACGCGTCGGGTGGTCACGGCATCATCGTGGTCACGTGAATGCGTCGCTGAACGGCCTGAATTGGCGGGCGTGTCTGGTTCGCGCGCGTGGGCACAACAAGCCGTGCCCACCCTACCAGCCATCGTTCGTCGGGTGGTCACTGCATCATCGTGGTCACGTGAATGCGTCGCTGAACGGCCTGAATTGGCGGGCGTGTCTGGTTCGCGCGCGTGGGCACAACAAGCCGTGCTCACCCTACCAGCCATCGTTCGTCGGGTGGTCACGGCATCATCGTGGTCACGTGAATGCGTCGCTGAACGGCCTGAATTGGCTGGCGTGTCTGGTTCGCGCGCGTGGGCACAACAAGCCGTGCCCACCCTACCAGCCATCGTTCGTCGGGTGAGCACGGTATCATCGTGCCCAAGCGAATGCGCCACCGAGCGATCGGAATTGGCGGGGCTGTTCGGTTCACGCGCGCGATTTTCATCGGCGCCGTACCGTGAGTTATCTCGGTCAGTATGTTTTATTGATCATTGTCTGTAGACAGTTATTGTCGCAAGTGCAATATTGTCGGATACTTTGCCCGCTCCATCGACGGCTGCGGAAGGGGTGCTCGGTGCAGGATGTGCAGCTTCCAGAAAGCGAGGATTCCTTGAGTGTGAAACCTGATCGACACGACTTCAATTGCCTACGTGATATTCCACGTCAAGCAGGGTGCCTGTTACTGACAACCTGCATTGTTATCGCGCTGGTCCCGGCGACGCTACAAGCGTCCCCAGTCCTACGATGCCAAATCGATCAAGGTGGTAGTACACGCATGCTAGACGTCACGCCAACCGATGACCCCTATCGTGTCAAGGCCATCGATATCAATGGCCGGTTCCGCTTCAAAGCCGTGATGATAGGTAACGACCGTCAGGTCGATTACATCAAGCTTTACACCTACGATCAGGCCCGGCGACAGCCCGCGCTACTGCATCAGGCGGTGTATCTGACGCCATCCGTGTCCGTCTCAACCGCGTCCATGACCGGACTCAATGTTGTCTATGCCCCCGATCTGGAGCGCGAACTGCAGTACCAATGCTCCTTGTTGGAGGTGACGCGATGAAATCACTTTTTCTGGCTGCGCTACTGACCATACTGTGTCAAGTCACACCGATACTGGCTGCCGAACCCGTCGTCTCAATTGCTTTCGTCGGCGATATCATGCTCGATGAAACACCGGGCAAAGTGATCAAAAGCGGGCGTGATCCATTCGCGCCGTTCGCAGCCATCCTGAAGTCTGCTGACATCCGTATCGGCAATCTGGAATGCGTGGTCGCCACCAAGGGAACAGCGCAACCCGGCAAGCCTTATACCTTCCGCGCGCATCCACGGTCGCTGCCGATCCTCAAACGCCACTTTGATGCGGTGGCATTGGCGAACAATCATTCAGGCGATTTCGGCCCGTTGGCATTTGCGCAAATGCTCGATCTGCTGGAGCGCCAGGGACTCCCGTATTTTGGTGGCGGGCGTGATCTGGCACAGGCGCATGTGCCGTTGATCATCGAACGAAAAGGTTTGCGGATTGCTTTTCTTGCCTACAACGAGTTTTTCCCGCGCAGTTTCGAGGCCGATACCGACAAACCGGGTATCGCCTGGAGCGAAGATGAGCAGGTCGTCCTCGATATCCGTCTCGCGCGTAGTCAGTATCGCGCCGACCTGGTGATTCCAGTGATGCATTGGGGCTGGGAGCATGAACTTCGTGCCAGTGAACGCCAGCGCCAGCTGGCCCGATTGATGATTGATGCCGGCGCTGATGCCATCGTGGGCGGACATCCGCATGTCATCCAGGATGTTGAGCAATACCGAGGTAAACCGATTATCTACAGCCTGGGAAATTTCGTGTTCGATGGCTTCAGCGATCCGGTCAGCAATACCGGCTGGCTGCTGCGCATGGAACTGGATCGGCAGGGAGTGCGCGGCTGGCGCACCGTATCGGCTCGCATAGACCGCGAAGGAACACCGCACCCGGCGCCGAAGTTGGGCGGGATGTGCTGGGAAAAAGGACAGGACCAAGCAACTGTCTGCCTCGCGCAATAACGCAGCACACCCGATCGACTGGGTAACCGGGGCGCTCCATATGCCGTCAACTCGTAGCGCGGGCACAGCTTCATCGTGCCCACGCGAATGCACCACCGAGCCAGCGGAATTGGCAAACATTAAGCGCACGCCATGTCAGTGGTCGTGGTCAAGCAGGAGTAGTCGTCGCACAAAATGCGGCGGCTGATTTAGTCGAGGAAGACCGTCAGGTGTAACGGCCGTGACAATGTTTTTTCGTGGTTGATGATTTGACGTATCAGGCTGCCGTCAAGTATATGGTCGGCCGACAACAGCAGCGATCCATCCTGCAATACCAGATCTTTTGCCAGCGTCATGCCCGGTTCCAGTGCGCAAGCCGCTATCACGACGGTGACCTGTGCCAACTCGGGAATGGGTGCTAGCCGGGCATCAAGTAGTTGCACGAACGCGTCGACCACCGCCGGATCATAGCGCTTGCCGCGACTGTGGAGGATAGCGGTACAGGCTTCGTCGGGACGCAGTTTTTTTGGCATCATCATGCCGATTTGCAGCTTGTCGTAATCGCGGCAGCGCAAGGATACGCGCACCGAGCGGGATAGCCTGGCCGGTCAGTTGGTCCGGATATCCAGTGCCGTCGAAGCGCTCCTGATGCGCACGCACCAGGAGCGCGGCACCGCGCAATTCATCGAGTGGCATCAGTAATTGCTCAGCCCGCACAGGATGCTTGCGGTACTTGCCGAGCTGCTCGCCGCTCATGGCTGTTTGCGGTAATGTCAGCAATTCATCGCTCAGACAAATTTGGCCGATGTTGTGCAGCATTGCTGCGACAAAAACGTCTTGCACGGTGCTCTCATCGCAACCAATCTGCACGGCCAGTTTGCGTGCCAGGTCAGCCACTCGCAGCGCGTGGCCGGCTAGTCCGCCACCGCGCATCTCGATCAGGTTCGAAAATACCTTGATCGAGAGCAGGAAATTAGTCTTCAGCTTGGCATTTAAACGGAGCAATCCATCGTGCGCCTTGCTCAGTGCGGCGGTCCGCTCTGGCATTGAGCGCCGTGGGTGCGTCGTTCTGGGCGTGTGTCAGTGCTTCGAGACGCTGCTGTTCGTGTTGCAGTTGCTGGCGTTCCAGCGCATGGCGCACGATCATCTGAATGTCGTTGTCATCCCACGGTTTGGTGATGTAGCGGTAAATTTCACCGCGGTTGATGGCATCAAGGATGGACTGCACATCGGCGTAGCCGGTCAGCAGCAGGCGCAGTGTGTCAGGCCATTCATTGCGCACGGCTTCGAGGAACTGGGCACCGCTCATAATGGGCATGCGCATGTCGGAAATGACCAGGTTAATCGGTTGCTGGCGTAGCAGGTCGAGTCCGGCTGCGCCGCTGTCAGCGGTCAGTATCTGGTACCCCTGGCCACGAAACAGGCGTCGCAGCGAGGAGAGAATATTCGGTTCGTCATCGACGAACAGCAGGGTAGGCAAAGTGGTGGCATCCATATCAGCGCACCTGTGTGATCGGCTGGCGGATCGGTAGCGTGATGCGAAATGTCGAGCCGGCACCGAGAAGGCTTTCGACCGTGATCTGGCCATGGTGTTTCTGGATGATGCCGTAGGCCATCGACAAGCCCAGTCCGGTCCCTTTTCCGATTGCCTTGGTTGTGAAAAACGGATCGAAAATCCGGGTCTGCGTCTCGGCGCTGATGCCACTGCCGGTATCGCTGACTTCGATCGATACCGACGGGTTCGAGTCGTCGCTACAACGGGTGCGTATCGTGATGGTGCCACGCACCGAGCCGATCGCCTGCGCTGCATTGACGATCAGGTTCATGATCACTTGATTGAGCTGGGAGGGCAGGCATTCGATGTCGGGCAGCACGCCGTAGTCACGTACCACATCAGCCTTGTATTTGACCTCGTTGTTGACGATGTTGAGGGTCGAATCAATGCCGCGGTGCAGGTTGCAGAGTTGCCAGTCGAGGAAGTTGTCCACGCGCGAAAAGTCTTTGAGATCTTGCACGATCTTGCGTACCCGTACGATGCCCTCCATCGATTCGCGCATCATGACCGGGATGTCATCTTTCAGGTAGTCGAGTTCGATTTCCTCACGTAAGCGGATGAGGTTGTCGCGTCCCGCTAACGAACTGATCATTGGCTCTGCGTGTTCGTAGGCGGCCAACATGCGCATCAGGCTGGCCAGATAGGTTTGGAGCGTACCGAAATTAGAAAAAATATAACCGATTGGATTATTGATTTCATGCGCGACCCCTGCAGCGAGCTGGCTGATGGAGGCCAGTTTTTCGGACTGGATCAGCTGCTGTTGCATGTTCGACAAGCGCTGGTTGACCGCAGTCAGATCGGCATTGCGACGCATCAGCTCCGATGTACGCTGCATCACCAGTTGTTCGAGATCAGTGTGGACTTTATGCAGTTTTTCTTCAGCGATTTTTTGCTTGGTGACGTCTTGCAGTGTTTCGACAGCACCGGTGATAGTGCCGCTGGTATCAAAGAGTGGCGAGGCGGAAAAAAATAACCACTTGCCGCCCTGTGCTATGCGCGGAAAAAAATCTTCGGCCTCGTAGGCTCCCTGCAACAATGCGGAGCGGCGGGCATTGTTCGGGTAGTAAAAGCTAAGTGGATTATCCATTGCGCCATCGACGATCAAGTCTGCCAGTACGGGTCGTGGCCTATCGTAAAATGGTTTCCATTGATCGCTGGTGCCGACCATGCTAGCCGCACTTACGCCGGTGATGAGTTCGCACGCCCTGTTCCATTTGACGACGATATGCTTGGCGTCGATGGCAAAAGCCGGTACCGGCGCACCGTTGAAGTAAGTGCTGCCCTCCGCAGTGGCCATGATCAACGCTGTTGTTGTATTGGGTGGGCATGCAGGCATCGTGTCGGGATTCGGCGATGAATAGTGTCGTGCAGGAACGAGAGGAAATCGACGCCTGAGACACGCCCCGTACTGTCATGGTTTTGCAGTTGCTGCGCAGAGTCGCTAAATGATGAAATTTTACGGAAAATAGTCGTTTCCGATGGCTTCCCTGTGCACAGCAAACTGGTTCTCACGGCGCCGTTGCCTACCCGTCAGTGTTGCCACCTGACGCATGGTCCGAATCACCATTGCCGGTCAGGGAGTCCAAAGAAAAGTACGGGTTTTGAGGCATAAATTGGGTTTTCCAATCTTTTTTCATGTCGTCCGGGATTGTCGATTGGCTAATGGTGGCGTCCGTTTGTTGTCTGGACTTTTTAATCGGGTAACGCCGCAGTGTTGATCTCTTAGTTGACTTTCGTGATGCCGGCCTCTTCCGCTACCAATATGTACAACGGAAGGTTATACGAGGTCACGCTTGCCTGGTTATGTGTCAGAGCGATATGTTGATCACCGTCAAATGCAGGCGCGTTTGCAGGATAGTGGTTATTTCAATAATGATGCAGGTAACGCCGCGGATACCGGGCGTTCCGTATGTCGTTATCTCGTAGGGTGGGCACAGCCTTATCGTGCCCACGCGAAAGCACCACCGAACCAGCGGAGTTGTCCCACACACCGCGCAGGGATCGCCGATACGACCGGAGATTTTCTCGTCCAGGTAATCAATCCAGCAGCACCGAGCCATCGGCTCCCCACTTGACCTTCGTGATGCCAGGCTCGTCGGCTTCGAGTTGACGCAGTGCCAGTTCCTGCGATGTCATGGTGGTCTGTTCTCGTGCGAGGGCGACGTTCTGATCGCGCCGTGCCAGCGGCAGCAGGATGACTTGTTGCAGTTCTTGCCGTTGCCAGGGTTTGGGGATGAAGCGAAACACTTCTGCCTCATTAATGGCGCGCACCGCTGTGTCAAATTCGGTCGATGAACTCAGCACCATGCGTACGCTATTCGGCTGGATTTGCCGGAAGCGATTCAGGAATTGAATGCCGTTCATTGCGGGCATTTGGTAGTCGGAGATGACGAGATCAACGTCGATCTCGAGTGCCCGCGCGAGAGCCTCGGTAGCATCCGTAAATATCTCGATGCGGTGCTCATCGCTGAACTTGCATTGGCGCAGCGTGCGTTGCAGCGCGTGCAGGATCAAGGGGTCGTCATCAAGTAACAGGAGTTGTCGCATCAGATTGTTTCTTTGGATTTGTCCGCATAAATGGTGAGGTGTAGCTGCTGTGAGAGTGTTTTTTCATAATTGATGATTTGCCGAATCAGGCCGCGATCAAGCACATGCTCCGCCGAGAGCAGCAGGGATCCATCGGACAGCAACAGGTCCTGTGCCAGCGTCATCCCCAGTTGCAGGTCCGACGCTGCCATGGTGGTCGTTGCTTGCGCTGGTTTTTTCACGGGCACCCGTGCTGCATCAAGCAGTTGCACGAATGCATCGACGACCGCAGGATCGTAGCGTTTTCCACGGCTGTTGAGAATGGCAGCGCGCGCTTCCTCCGAGCGCAGTTTTTTTGGCATCATCATGCCGATTTGCAGCTTGTCGTAATCGCTAGCCAGCGCCAGAATACGCGCGCCGAGAGGGATCTCCGGCCCGGTCAGCTGGTCCGGATAGCCGCCGCCGTCGTAACGTTCCTGATGGGCACGAACCAGACGCGCAGCACCGCGCAATTCATCAAGTGGCATCAGCAATTGTTCAGCCCGAGCCGGATGCTTGCGGTACTGGCCCAGCTGGTCGCCATTCATGGCTGTTTGCGGCAGTGCCAGCAGTTCATCGCTCAAACTGATCTGGCCAATGTTGTGCAACATAGCCGCGACGAACACATCCTGAATGGTGGCCTCGTCGCAGTCGAGCTGGACGGCTAGTTTGCGCGCCAGATCAGCCACCCGCAACGCGTGGCCGGCCAGGCCACCGCCACGCATTTCGATCAGGTTCGAAAATACCTTGATCGAGAGCAGAAAATTGGTCTTTAGTTTGGCATTAAATCGTAGCAATCCGTCATGCGCTTTGCCCAGCTCGGTGGTGCGTTGCCTGACCTTTTCATCGAGACTGGCATTGAGTGTCTTGAGTTCCTCGTTTTGGTTGCGCGTCAGTCTTTCGAGAGACTGCTTTTCTTGCTGCAGTTGCTGACGCTCTAGCGCATGACGGACGGTCAGCAACATGTCGTTGTCGTCCCAAGGCTTGGTGATGTAACGATGAATTTCACCCCGATTGATGGCGGTGAGGATGGACTGGACATCGGCGTAACCTGTCAGCAGCAGGCGCATCGTGTCCGGCCATTCGCTGCGAACGGCTTCAAGGAACTGGGGACCGCTCATGTGCGGCATGCGCATATCAGAAATGACCACCTCGATCGGTTGTTGACGTAGCAGCGCCAGCCCGGCCGCGCCGCTGTCGGCAGTGAGAATTTGATAGCCCTGACTGCGAAACAGACGGTACAGCGCCGACAGAATATTCGGTTCGTCATCGACGAACAGGACAGTGGGCGAGACGAGGGTGGTAGCCATGTCAGTGCGGGTCGCTGGTTGTCTGATGGATCGGCAGCGTGATGCGAAACGTCGAGCCGGTGCCTATGATGCTCTCGACGGTAATATGGCCATGGTGTTTCTGGATGATGCCGTAGGCCATCGATAAGCCCAACCCGGTCCCCTTGCCGATTGCCTTGGTGGTGAAGAAGGGATCGAAAATCCGGGCTTGCGTCGCGGCGCTCATGCCGCCGCCGTTGTCACTGATCTCAACCCATACCGTGGTGTCCGTGCAGCCGGTACGTATCGTGATGATGCCGCGTACCGAGCCGATGGCCTGCGCTGCATTGACGATCAGGTTCAAAATGACCTGATTGAGCTGCGAAGGCAGGCATTCGATATCGGGAAGTTCACCGTAGTCGCGCACGACATCGGCCCTGTACTTGACTTCATTACTGACGATGTTGAGGGTTGAATCGATGCCGCGATGCAGGTTGATCCACTGCCACTCGGTATAGTTGTCTACCCGCGAAAAATCTTTCAGGTCTTGCACGATCTGGCGCACCCGCACGATGCCTTCCATCGATTCGCGCATCATGACTGGAATATCCTCTTTCAGATAGTCGAGCTCGATGCGTTCACGAACGGCACGGATGGTGTCGCGCATCTTGCCCTCACCGAGTAATGTTTCTGCTTCCTCGTAGGTGCCGAGCATTTCCATCAGGCTTGCCAAGTACATTTCCAAGGTGCCAAAATTGGAAAAAATATAGCCGATGGGATTGTTGATCTCATGCGCGACTCCCGCTGCCAGTAGGCCGATCGAGGCCATCTTGTCGGATTGTACGAGTTGCTGCTGGACCGACGACAGGCGTTCATTGGCGTCTGTCAGTTCGGCATTGCGGCGCAGCAGTTCGGCAGTGCGTTGTTCGACCTGGTGCTCGAGGTCTTCCTGCACCCTGTGCAGTGCTTCTTCGGCAATTTTCTGCCGGGTGACATCTTGTAAAATTTCCATCGCACCAACAACGTTGCCGTCCTGGTCCAGCAGCGGCGAGGCAGAAAATTGCAGCCATGTCGGGCCAAGTGCCAATTTTGGGAAAAAGGCAACTGCATCATAGGATGACGGTTTCAACAGCGAGCGTTGTGCATTGCCGGGGTAGTGCGCGTCAATCGATACTTCGGTGGCAGCATCGACAATCAGGTCAGCCAGCACCGGACGCGGCGTATCGTAAAAAGGCTTCCATTGATGCGTGGTGCCGATCATGTCGGCGGCGGCTACTCCTGTCATGTTTTCACAGGCGTGGTTCCATTTGATGATCACATGATGGCGGTCGATGGCAAAGGCCGGCACCGGTGAACCATTGAAATATCCGGTGATGCCGGACGCGTCATTGACGGGAAGGTGATTGCTCTTGGTGGTCATGGTGCGAGTACCTGGCAAATGTTGTCATATTCAAGGCGGATGTTATCGAGCATGAAGGCTAGCGTGACGGGCGTGAGGGCACATCGCGCCCACGCGATGTCGCTTACTTGCGGCACGGCTTCAGCGCTGTCACCCGCGATATCGAGCGCATGCGCCAGAATGTTGGCGAGGTGTACCGTGGTGGCCAGATCGTCGTCGGAGGATGGGTTGAGGTGGTGTGCAACGGCGCTGATGAT
Organism: Minisyncoccia bacterium; assembly: GCA_047621345.1. Lineage (GTDB taxonomy): Bacteria > Pseudomonadota > Gammaproteobacteria > Burkholderiales > Burkholderiaceae_D > Actimicrobium. Next base: position 23,111 of record JBLHLW010000010.1, read on the forward strand.
GGCGGGTGGGAATCGCCAGTGCTGTAATAGCGCCGCACCGACGACGGCATAGTTGACGCCGACGACCGCCATTTCGGCATCGCGTTGCGTACAATCCGTTGCTCTCTGATAAGCCTCCGCTGCGGCATGCTCGACAGGGTAGCGGGTCGCGACAACAAGTTCACCGATGGCGTGCATCAGGCCGGCGAGAAAGGCCGTTCCCGCTGTCTGGTTGAGCGCTGATGCCAGATTTTTCGCACAGATTGCCGTGGCAAGGGCGCGTTGCCAGAACTGGCCAAAGTCAAACGTCGCACTGGCATTACGCCCGAACGCTGTCGTCATCGAGACGGCGGTAACGAGCATCCGGACCGTACTCAGACCAAGAATAGCGATGGCCTGTTCCATCGTAGCGACGCGCGTTGTCATGCCATAAAAAGAGGAGTTGGCCAGGCGCAGGGTTCGGGCCGCCAGTGCCTGGTCAAGCGAGATTTTATCGGCCAGTCGGCGAATGCTGACGTCAGGTTGCTCCATGGATGCCATCAGTTCGAGGACTACTGCGGGCAGCGATGGCAAGCTGCGTGGGTCGCCGATAATTGCGTCGAGGCTCAGCGGTGTCATCAGGAATCCTTGAGCGCATGCGTCAGAATTGCCGTGCGCAACTGTGCGCTGGCGGCGCTGCTGGCATGCCGGAAAATGAAATCGACGCGTGCTGTAATGGCTTCTTGCGAGGGTTTCTGCCGCATGGCAATACCTTGCTCTGGCTGGCCGTCATCGATCTGCACGTGCGCGATACCGCGTCGCAACAAGCTGGCCAGCAAGACGTCAGTCAGGAGGGCGCCTTGCGGCAGCAGGGTATTGCCATTGGCATCTTCGACATCGGCGCCCAGGACCATCCCGGCGCGCGCTGCCTCGAGTGCGATGGTGTCGTTCATTGCAACACTCCCCGTTGCGGGTCGGGCGTTAGCGTGACCAGCCAACCGGCAGATGAGGAACCTTGTCCCATTTGATGGGTGCCGAGCAGGAAGGGCTGGCCATCTAGGGCGATCGGGCGCGCACGCGGTAGTCCATCGCATTTCGGTAACAGATAACGCGCGATCTCCGGGAGTAAATAGCGGACATCGCCGCCCAGCAATATGCCGCGTTGCCGGAGGCTTTGCGCGGCGGCGTCGTTGACAAAGGCAATCATGTCGTTGTCATCGATGGCCATCACCGGCATTGGCACGTGCTGCATGGCTTCGCGGACGATGTGCAGGCTGCTCGCATCACGCGCGATTTGCTCTTGCCTCAGACCGAGCAACTCCTGCTGTTGCCGGTTCGCTGCCGCTAAACCGAGATTCACGGTGTAGACCTGACGCTCCAGACGGCGGTTGTCATCGGCCAGCTCCTTGCGATGAAAGGCTTCCTGAATATGACCGCGCAGCTTGATATCGTCCCATGGCTTGGTCAGGAACTTGTAGATGGCACCTTCGTTGACCGCATCGGTTACGGATTGCAGTTCGGTGTAGCCGGACAGCACGAGCCGGATCGTATGCGGGAAACGAGTTTTGGCGATGCTCAGGAATTCGACGCCGGTCATGCCCGGCATGCGCTGGTCCGACAGGATGACGTCGACCGGATGCTCGGCCAGAATGGCAAGCCCCTCGGCGCCGTTGTGGGCCGTCAGGATACGGTATCCGTCACGTCGCAGTAGTCGCTTGAGCGATGCCACCATGTTCACTTCATCATCGACGAGCAGCAGTGTGCGATCCCGGTGCGGTTGAGCACGCAAGTGTTCTGGCAACGACAAGCCTGCCACGATCAGGTCGTTGAATTGGTCCGCGCTGACAGCGGTAGAAAACAAATGTCCCTGAATTTCGTCACACATGTTGTTGCGCAAAAAATGGCATTGCGCTTCGGTTTCGACGCCTTCGGCGATCACGGCGATACCCAGTGTGTGCGCCATGGAAATGATGGCCTTGATGATGGCGCCGTCGTCAGGATTGTCTGTGATGCCCTGAACGAAGGAGCAATCGATCTTGACTTTCCGGAACGGGACACGGCGCAAGTAGCTCAGTGACGACAATCCGGTACCGAAATCATCGAGCGCCAGCGTGACGCCCATCCGGTGCAAGCGTGCCAGCGTAGTCCCGGTCAGCTCGGCATCTTCGAGCACCACCACTTCGGTGATTTCGAGCGTCAGTAAAGACGGGGAGAGTCCGGAAGCTGCCAGCAGCGCAGCAATCTGGTCAGCCAGCAGTGGATCGCGTAGTTGTACCGGCGAGATATTGACGGCCACGGGCACCTTCGGCATGCCGGTCGCGCTGCAAGCGGCCAAGTCGAGGCACACCCGCTCCATGATCCATAGGCCGATGTCATTGATCAAGCCGGTTTCTTCAGCCAACGCAATGAACTGGCTGGGCATCATGTTGCCTAGCGTGGGGTGGAACCAGCGCACCAGCGCCTCTGCGCCAGAGATTTTGCCGCTGGTGAGGTTGACCTGAGGCTGGTAGAGCACGGTCAGTTCACGGTTGTGGATGGCGCTGCGCAAGGCCATCTCCATGACGGTGCGATCATGGAGTTGCTGCGACATCGCTGGCGAGTAGAACAGATGCCTGTTGCGACCCGCTTGTCGGGCTTGTACCAGTGCCATTCCAGCATAGTTGAGTAGAGATTCGGCATCGCACTGGTCTTCCGGGAACATCGCCAGTCCGAATGAACAGGTCAGGTAGGCTTCATGAGACGGGAGCGAAATGGGCTGCCCGATCACGCGCTGAATATGTTGGCAGCGGGTGGCGGCTTCCAGTCGCTTGTCGGTATGGAGGACTACGGTATAGCTGGCACTGCGTGTGCGCGCAACGATTTCGCCTGTCGTGATGCAGCTCTGCAGGCGCTCGGCAACAACCCGCGCGAGCGCATCGATTGCCCGCTCGTTAAGGCTGTCGGAAAGCATGGCGAGCTGCTGGATAGAAATCGTCACGATCGCCATGCCGGTAACGCGGCGGTCCGGATTGGCGATGGCTGCGTCGAGATACTGCTGCAGACCGATCCCATTGGCCAGCCCGGTCAACCTGTCTTGCGATGAGTGTGCTGAGAGTACCTGCGCGGCATGCTTGCGTTCGGTGATGTCGGTCATCATTCCGACGAACCGGCATGCGTTGCCGTCCTTGTCAAAGAACGGCGTGATGACCAGTTCATTCCAGCGCAAGATGCCGTTTATCCGGTAGTTGCGCAGTTCGATAGTGACCGGGCGTGCGGCGTTCATCGCCGTGAGCAGTGCGGCACGTTCTGGCTGGTCACGCTCATCGAGTTGCAGGAACCACGAATGGCGTCCTGCCAATTCGTCTTCGGTGTAACCGGTCATTGCCAGGAATGCGGCATTGACATACAGGATGTGACAGTCCTCTTTCACTGCAGCGACGATGATGATGCCGCAGGCGCTGATATCCATGACGAAATTACTCAGCGCCTCGGGCGAGTCGGTATCCGGTACCGTGATCTGTGTTGCCTGCATCGCCATCGCCTGCCTCTTACGCGCACTGAATTGTGTGTTTGTGAAAATGTTTCCCACGAGCAGCATAGCATGTTGTAGTGATGGGTACGTTTCGCTGGTAATGGTTGGTTATTCTCACTTTTTTCAGTATTTCCCACAGAGCATTGGCAATTCTGAATCCTGCCGGCAGGTGATAGCTACTACAATGTTGGCCATGATTTTGCGCCCCAGACGAACTTTTTCTCCTTGTTATTCAGCCACTCTGCGGTGGGTCTACTTGCATTTGAACGGTGTGCTCATGCTGGCGTTGCTACTGACAAGTGCCCCGGCATTGGCCCAGACCAGCGGTTATGCGGTCGAGATCCGTGGTGCAGGCGAGCTCACTGGCTTACTCGATGATTTTCTTGATGTGCGACTCCGCGCTGGCGATGCTGCCATTGATGTTGATGAGCGTCAGCGTCTGGCCGCGGCTGCGCCGGCGCAGGTGCGTGAATTGCTCGCCACTGAAGGTTATTTTTCGCCGACAGTGACGCAGGAAGTGCTGACCGGCGGAGAGCGACCGCTGGTGCGTATTACCGTTGATCCAGGCACTGTCACGCGGATCGATGCCGTCGATGTGCGTTTTGCCGGTGCGATTGCGCTGGGGGAGGGGACGGATACCGAGCGTATGGCGCGCTTGCGCCGGCAGTGGCGTCTGGCCAGTGGCGCCGTGTTTCGTCAGGAAGACTGGGACGGTGCCAAATCGGCATTATTGAAAAATCTGCTCGCGCGCGATTACCCGGCTGCCCGTATCGTGCAAAGCGCGGCTGTCATCGATCCTGCGCGTCACAGCGCCGCATTGACCATCGATGTCGATTCCGGGCCGCCATTCACCTTTGGACCAGTGCAGGTCAACGGATTAAGCCGCTATCCGCAGAGCCGCATCGACCGGCTTAATCCAATCGTGCCGGGCGAGCGCTACTCACAGGAGCGACTCAATGAATTGCAGGCGCGTTTGCAAGATAGTGGTTATTTCAAATCGGTCATTGCAACCATTGATGCCGATCCGGCGCAACCGGCAGAAGTGCCGGTGCGGGTTGATGTCAATGAAAACGAACGCCGCCGCTTGCAGTTGGGTGGGGGATTCTCGACGGATGCCGGGCCACGTTTGCAAGCCAAGTTCCTTGATCGAAATTTTTTATCACGCGATTGGCGTCTTGACTCGGAATTGCGCATCGACCGTGGCACACCGCTGCTGGCAGCCGAAGTGACATTGCCCGCCTTGGGCAATGGCTGGACGCCGAGCGTGGCGGGGCGTTTCGAACGCACGGATATTTCCGGCGAGGTCAGCGACAAGATCCGCAACGATGCACGCCTGACCAGCCCGGATCGCAACAACGAACAAGTCATCGGCGTGTCGTTTTTGGCCGAGCGCCAGAACATCAACGACGTCCAGATTAACAACCGTCATGCGCTGATCGCCACCCATACCTTTGCCCGCCGTCGGGTCGATAATCTACTCGATCCGCGGCGCGGCTATGTCGCGGCGCTCGAGCTCGGCGTGGGCGTGCGTGGCTTGCTGACCGAGCAAAGCCTGGCCCGTGTGGTCGGTCGCGTGACCTGGCTGGAGCCCTGGACAAGAGAATGGAAAACCGTGCTGCGCGCTCAGGTCGGGCAAGTATTCGGCGCCAGTCGCGAGACGGTGCCGGGTGATCTGTTGTTCCGTACTGGCGGCGATCAGACCGTACGCGGCTACGGCTACAACAGTCTCGGCGTTGCCGAGAACAACGCGGTAGTGGGTGGGCGCGTGCTGGCCGTGGTCAGCGCCGAACTGATTTACCAGATCACGCCGCAATGGGGCGCTGCCGTTTTTAACGATGCAGGTAACGCCGCTGATACCTGGCGTAATTTGAAGCTAGTGATGGGCTCCGGTGTTGGCGCACGCTGGCGCAGCCCGATCGGGCCGGTCAATCTCGATCTGGCATTTGCTCACGAGACGCGCAAGCCGCGTCTGCATTTTTCTATTGGTTATGGCTTCTGAACCTGTTGTGAAACCGGCGGCGACGCCGATGCCAACCCCAGTGCATCGACTGTTGCTGCTTGCCGTCGCTATGCTGCTGTTGCTTGTCACCGTCTTGCTGGCCGGGCTGGTTGGCACCGAGACCGGGGCGCGCCTATTGCTGACGCGTCTGTTGCCGGTGCCGGGGCTGCAGATCGACGGCGTGCAAGGTCGCTTGCTCGGGCCATTGCGGATCGCCCAACTGAGGTTCGACGATGCCAGTCAGAGCGTTGTGCTCGACGACTTGAAGTTGGACTGGCGACCGGGTGCGCTCTTTAACGGTCGCCTGCATGTGACGTCGCTGCAGTTGGCACGTCTGCAAGTGACCAGCAAGCTTGACCAGCCGGTCAAGCCGCTAGCCTTGCCGGCAAGCATTGCGTTGCCCTTCGACCTGCAGGTTGATCAGGTGCGGGTGAATGGCGGGGAGGTCCGCAAGGGTGCAGTCAGCCTGATTACGCTGGGCAGCTTCGGTTTCAAGCTCGATTTTGATGGTGCGCGTTACCTGCTCCAACTCGACAAGTTGCTCGCCCAATCGGGCGCAGGCAGCCGTGCTGTCAGCGCCAATTTCAGCGGCCGCGCGACCTTGTCGGCGGTCAGCCCGTATGCGTTGCAAGCCAGCGTGACCAGCGACGCACAGGCGCAGTTGCAGCAGCAGCAGCAGGCAATAGGCGCTAGCGGTGAGCTCAATCTCAGTGGCTCGTTGGCCGAACTGGTTGCTGCCATTGACCTGACCATGAATTCGGCCCGCGTCACCGGGGACGCGGTACTGCGCCCTTTTTCGGCGCAGCCGCTTGGTCGCACCAAATTGATGGCCCGGGGACTCGATCTGGCCGCATTGCAGCCAACCTTGCCGACCACGGCACTCGATGTGACGCTCACTGCGCAGGATGCGGGCAGCGGGCAGCTCACACTGACCAATGCCGAGGCCGGTACTGTCGATGCGCAACGCTTGCCGTTGCAGGCACTGAAGCTCGACTTCACGCAGCAAGATGGCCGCTTCGATGTGGGCAACATCACGGCAGCGCTGGGGTCGTCACGCCACCCTGCTGGCAGGATCAGCGGCAGCGGCACCCTCGAACAGGGCGCAGTGACACTGGCGCTGGTGATTGATGCACTGGATGCACAAGGTCTCGACAAGCGCCTCAATGCGACAACGCTGGAGGGGCGCATCGGTCTGTTGGCCGCCAACGGTACGCAGTCGTTGACGCTGGACCTGAATCAACCGATCGGGCGCAATAAGCTGCAACTGTCGGCGCAGGCCACGCTGACCGATGCGGCGTTGCTGCTGAACCGGGCTGCATTGCAGCTGGTCGATGGGCGGCTCGACGCGACCGGACGACTGGCACTGGATGGCACGCAGGCGTTCGCCGTCGACGGCAAGCTGGCACGCTTGCGCCTGCAGGACCTCGGCTCCTTCGCTGACTTGCCCGCGTTGGAGCTGACCGGCGAGTTCGCGGTCGCAGGAGCGCTCTCGCCACAGCTGACGGCCGATGTGCGCTTTCGGTTAGCCGATAGCCGGATCGCCGGCCAGCCTTTGCGCGGCGAGGGTAATGCCCGTTTGCGTGCGGAGACACTCAATGTACCGAACTTGCTGCTGGTGGCGGGCGACAACCGTCTGAGCATGCAGGGCGAACTGGCGCAGGCGCAATCAACGTTGACCTTCAAGCTGGACGCACCAACGCTTGCGCAACTCGGTCCGGCCTTTGGTGGTGCGATGACGGCCAGCGGGACGGTACGTGGCACCTTGCGCAAGCCGGCTGTGACGGCAGACTGGAAGGCGACCAATGTACGACTTCCCGGTGCCCTGCAGATCGCCAGTCTGCAAGGCAAGGCTGAAGTACGGATTGACCCGCAGCAGGCGTTTTCGCTCGATCATGCCGTCGTCGAGGCGCAGGCCAGTGGCCTCAAGTCGGTTGCGCAGCAGCTCGATCGCCTGACTGCGCGGATTGATTTTTCGACCCGGGCACAAGCGCCGCTGGCGATCACCATGGCGGGAAATGGCTTACGCGCCAACGGCGTCGTCGCCGATCAGTTTGCGCTGACGGTCAGTGGCACCACCGCGCAGCATGTGCTGACGGCGAGTCTGAACGAGCAATCCCAACGCTGGCGTCTCGGAGCGACTGGCGGCTTGGCCGCTCTGGGGCCTGATGCGCGATGGCAAGGTCGAATCGAGTCGCTGGATGGCAGCGGCAAGTACGGACTGAAGCTACTGGCGCCGGCGCCGGTTTCGGTATCCCGGCGGCGCCTGGCGCTGGACGATTTCCGGCTCCAGACAGATAACGCCACGTTGACGGTCGAACAATTGCTGAGCGACGAGAAGGGCATCACCACGCGTGGGCGTTTTGCCCGTCTTGATGTCACGGCGCTGGTGGCCGCGTTACAACAAACTCCGCCGGTGACAACCGACTTGAAGCTGGGTGGCAGCTGGAATTTGCAGATGGCTGACGCGCTTAGTGGTCGCCTGCAGATCCAGCGCGAGCAAGGTGACCTGACTGTGCGCGGCAGCAAACCGGTTGCGCTGGGATTGACGCAGCTCGAAGCGGTCCTGGAGGCTGTGGATGGGCGGCTCGATGCCCGTGTTGCGGTTGCGGGGACGCAGCTTGGCCGGATTACGGTGTCAGGCAATACGATGACGGGTCGCGGCGACGCCCGCTTCACGCTGCCGCCCGATGCCGCGCTCACTGCATCGGTCAAGCTGACGATCCCGGCGCTGAACTGGGTCGGTCCGCTGGCGATGGCCGGACTGGTCACCGAAGGCCAACTGCAAAGTGCAATCACCGTGAGCGGCAGCGTCGCGCAGCCCCGTTTCGGAGGCAATATCACCGGGAGCGATTTGCGGGTGTTGCTGGCGGAGCAGGGGATCGATTTGCGTAAGGGAGTGCTCGACAGCACCTTCGAGGGCGAGCGTCTGCTGGTCCGCAAGCTGCATTTTGAAAGCGGCAGCGGCACGCTTGATGCGTCCGGTCCCATCAACTTGGCGAGCGGTTTGCCGGAGGCGCAGATCAGTCTGAAGGCCGATCACTTTCCGCTGCTCAATCGCAGCGACCGCAAGCTGGTCCTGAGTGGTCAGAGCGACATCGGCTGGCGTGATCAGCGCGCCTCGATTCGTGGCGCCTTCAAGGTCGATTCCGGTAGCTTCGATCTCGGGCGTGCTGATGCGCCAGAGCTGTCGCCTGATGTGGTGATACTCGGCAGTAAGACCAAAAGCGGCCAGCGGGTCGCCGCTGCCATCGATGTCGGTATTGATCTTGGTGCGGGCGTAGCGCTGAGCGGTCGCGGTCTCGACGGTCTGCTCAATGGCAACTTGCGCCTCGTTAGCACCAGTGGCGAACCACTGCGTGCGCAGGGCACGCTCAACGTTGTCCGTGGTACCTACAGCGCTTATGGGCGCAAGCTGGCGATCGAACAGGGGGTATTGCGTTTCAATGGCCCACTGAACAATCCTTCTCTCGATATTTTGGCGATGCGGCGCGGTGCCGAAGTCGAGGCCGGCGTCGCGGTGCGCGGTACGGTGCTGGTGCCGCGTGTCACGCTGGTATCCGAACCGACCGTGCCTGATGCAGAGAAACTTTCCTGGCTGGTACTTGGGCGCGCTTTGTCGAGCGCCGGCAGTGGCGATGCCGGGGCGCTGCAGGCTGCTGCCGCGTCGCTGTTGTCGCAGGGAGCTGCAGCGGGCGTCGAATCGCAACTGGCGTCATCGTTCGGTTTGGAAAATTTCAGCGTCGGCAAGAGTAGCGATAGCCTGCAGCAACGTATCGTGACTGTCGGGAAGCAGATTTCGGCGCGCTTGTATGTCAGCTATGAACAGGGGCTCGAAAACACCAGTAGCGTGCTGCACTTCAAGTACACACTCACGCCCAAACTGACGCTGGAAGCGGAGGCGGGCGCCCGCAGCGCCCTGTCGCTGTTCTATAACTTGGTGTTTGACTGACCGGATTGCATGACTTAGGAATTGGCGCTGTACGGCGGCAACTCATGTACGACCACGCCGATATCATCGGGCACCTCGTTGAGCCAATTGCCAGAGTCGATTGCTCGCATGGCATCCTGATAGCCCTGTTCCCAGCGCCAGGCGACGGATCCTTTTGAAAAATTGATGTCTTTGGAGGCCATGTGCCAGTCCCGCCCGGCATAGGGCAAGCGCACGATGTGCATCGTGGTGTCGCAACCCAGTGCAGCCAATTGCCTGATGTCTTCGACCGTTTTCAGATCATCAGGCATCTTGTCATGTACCGCGCGCAGGGTGCGACGCAGATTATGCAGTTTCAGGTATTCGTTGATGACCTGCTGCGAGCGAGAAGCAAACATCACGTCTTTTTGGCGGGTCTGGACCTGGTCCAGCGTGACCGGTTCGGGACCATCGGCGCTCCATAAGTCGACCATGAAGCACAGCGTGTCCATGCGCGGTTCGTCGTCGAGCACGGTGTCGAGCGGGGTATTGGAATACAGGCCGCCATCCCAATACAGATCACCATCAATACGCACCGGCGCAAAGCCGGGTGGCAGAGCACCACTGGCCATGATGTGATCGACGCCAATGAGTTGCCGAGCATTGTCGAAACTGGCGAGTCCACCGGTGGTGACCTTGAGCGCATTGACGCTCAGGCGCATCTGGTCTTTGGAATTAATCAGATCAAAATCGACTAGTTCGGTGAGTGTCTTTTTCAATGCAGTGGTGTCGTAGAAACTGGCAAACTCCGGATCGACCGCCATCCCGAGCGGAAACAGGCTGAATGGTCGCGGTTGAAAAAAGCCGGGTACACCGCGCGTCATGGCATCCATGGTGGCGAGCATGGTGTTGAGACGGCGCGCTTCATCGGTCACGTGATTGAGGTCGAATCCATCGGCGTGGGAGACGCGATCCCAGAACTCACGCAGGCGTACCATGCGCATGGCCTTGTCATTGCCTGCGATGAGTGCGGCATTGATCGCGCCAATGGATGTCCCGACCACCCAGTCAGGTGTCAGATCGTGTTCGTCGAGAGCCTGATAGATGCCTGCCTGGTAAGCGCCGAGTGCGCCTCCACCCTGTAGTACAAGTGCAATGCGCTGGTTAGGCAACTTTTTAAATTTGGTGGCGGGTGTCGTTTTCATGCCGGGAAGGTATCACGAACGGGCTCAGAAAAATTGCGACCACTCTGACATCCAGTCAGGCAGTGCTGCCGCTTCCATTGGTTTGGCAATGTAGTAGCCTTGACCGTACGTACATCCCATTTTCTTTAACAGATTCCATTCATCGCGAGTTTCTATGCCAACCGCCACCGACAAACGATCCAGTTTTCTGGCCAGTGCCAGCGACGAACTCAGCACCAGTCCAAGTGCAGCATTTTCGGCCGCCCCGGCGACAAAAGATCGATCGATCTTCAGTTCGGAAAATGGAATGCGCAACAGTTGCTGCATGCTGGCATTGCCTGTGCCGTAATCATCGACGGAGAGTTCGAAGCCTTTCATGCGTAATCTCAGCATATTTTCAAGACAGACCGGAGTTTCGCTACGGAGTGCCGATTCGGTAATCTCGAAAATGACGAAAGGCGCTTCCAGTCGATGTGCGGCAATCTGGTCGGCAATCTGGTCGGCGATGCGAGGGTCTGACAGCAAGGCCGAGCCCAGGTTAATGGAGATGGAGACAAGGAATCCTGCATCATGCCATCGTCGGCATGCAGCGGCGGACTGGTCGATCATGGCATAGGTAAGTCGGTCGAGTTGCTTGTGCTGCTCCAGAACCGGTATGAAATGTGCTGGCAGAACGATGCCAAAGCCCGGGTGGTGCCAGCGCGCAAAAGCCTCGACGCCGCGGACTTGACCACTTGCCAATTCAACTTTTGGCTGAAACCAGGGGTGTATCTGATTGTCATCGAGCGCTTGGACGACGTCTTCGATGCTGAATAGCGGCGTGATCATCTCGGCTAGTTCGGCATTTTTTTTTCGGATGTCGGTATAGGTCGAGATGAATGAGGCGAGAGTTTTTTCATCTACTGGTTTCTGTACAAAGCCGAGCAAGTTAATTCCATAGGCTTTGGACATTGTTTCGACCGAGAAAATCAGCTCAGGATCAACTACGCCGAACATGACAATCGCCGTTGCACTGTCGAATTTTCCCATATGGCGGATTAATTCCATCCCGTCCATTCCCGCCATCTGCAGATCAATGAAACCTATATCAATAGGTTGTGATTGGTCCCGCAGTCGCGCCAGTGCCGATGGCCCATCCCTCAGATCAGTCACATTGCTGGCACCCATTTGTCCCAGCAGGGCACTGAGAGTTTGGCGTTGTAGTGCATCGTCCTGCACCACAAGAAAATTCAGGTCTGCGATATTCATCAGCCTCCTCTCAGGATTTCTTCAATTTTAATGTTCATCAGACCTTTAACAGGCATGAATAGTACTCTTATTACGTTGTTAATTAGTAACTTTTGACCGGATTAAACCAGTTTGCCCCGAAAAGCCTCGCGCTGGCAAATGGCTCACGGAACTTTTTTTGAGTTCTGTCTACTTATTGACGTATTCAGGATTAAAAAATAATTAATCAAATGCATTACGATACGGAGAAAATATGAGTGCCAAATTACTTAATTCGTCCGATGTTATCGATTTAATGGTGGCTGTGGTTCATGATCAGATTGATACCGAGTCCTGTCGTATGCATTATCGCGAAGCGCTAAACAGTTTGGTGCGACTGGTACGGGCTGAGCAGATGCTCGAGTTGCAGCGCGACTTTAACAAGCTGACGCAGTTTTGTGACACCCGCTCCCATTATTAAGTCTCAGCCGGAAATGATATACAAGCGGACAATCATGGATTGTTTAACGAAGACATTATCTGATGACTGACATGATTACTCGTCCTGATACACCTTGTGTGGCTGTTTGCTCGACGACCTTTGACGACGTTTGCCGTGGTTGCGGCCGCACTGTCGCAGAAGTTGCCCAATGGGTTTTTCTGAGTGAACAGGAAAAAGAAGGCGTCTGGAAGCGCATTAGCGCCGAGGGTTATCCCCGGCGCGCAGGGTGATTTTTTTTATGCAACGAAGCCTTGCGGATTGTTACTCTGCCAGCGCCAGTGATCGGCGCACATCTCGGAGAGTCCACGTTCAGCTTTCCAGCCGAGAAGTTTCAATGCCTTGCTCGCGTCGGCAAAGCATTTAGCAATATCGCCAGGGCGCCGTGCGGTGATTTGATAAGGGATCTCGCGGGCGCTGGCGAGTTCGAAGGCACGTACGACTTCCAGCACACTGTATCCATCGCCAGTGCCGAGATTAACGGTAAAACCCTTGTTGTTCTCAAACAGTTCCCGCAGCGCGGCGACATGCCCGATCGCGAGGTCAACCACGTGGATGTAATCCCGCATGCCTGTCCCGTCGACCGTCGGATAATCGTTCCCGTAGACTGACAATTGCTTCAATCGACCAACCGCAACTTGCGCGACATAAGGCATCAGGTTGTTGGGCACGCCGCGCGGGTCTTCACCGATTAATCCGCTCGCATGCGCACCAACCGGGTTGAAGTAGCGCAGCACGCCGATGACCCACGTCGGATCAGATTTTGCGAGATCCCCCAGTAACTGCTCTACCATCAGTTTTGAACGGCCATAAGGATTGGTGGCTGACAACACGGCATCTTCGCGGATTGGCACCGTAGCGGGATCGCCATAGACGGTTGCTGACGAACTGAAAACAACGTGTTGTACGCCAGCACGGTGCATTTCTTCGAGCAAGATGATGGTTCCGCCGACGTTGTTGTCGTAGTACATCAATGGCTTGGCGACCGATTCGCCGACCGCTTTGAGTCCTGCAAAATGAATCACTGCGTCGATCTTTCTGTCACTAAAAATGGACTGCAGCGCGGTGCGGTCGCGCACATCACCTTCCCGGAAATCGACTGACCGTCCCGCGATCTGCTGTACCCGTTCGAGCGACAACGGCGAGCTATTGCAGAGGTTGTCGAATGCGATGACGTCGTAACCAGCGGCGAGTAATTCGACGCAGGTGTGGGAGCCGATGAAGCCGGCAGCGCCGGTGACCAGAATGCTTTTTTTACTTGTCATTGAAAGTCTGCCGTAAGAGGAATGATCGGCCCAATAGCGGCCGAGCGTTGTCATGTTCTTATCGAATTGTACTTTAGCAGTGAGAGGTCATTGCGTGGTCACATCACTGTCCTATCGTCGTCGGCGCGCGTACTCATCCCAAAACCTATTAACAATATCGTTTATATCAATTTGCGATAACGTACACTCCTGACTGGTTAATTTTGTCGCAATCATAGAGAAGAGAGATGGCATGTTCGCTGCAGTGGATTTAGGATCGAACAGTTTTCGCCTGCACATTGGTCGTTATGAAGAGGGTGTCATTCGGGTCATCAAGACAGCGAGGGAGCCGATAAGGCTAGGCGCAGGTCTCGATAGTGAGGGTAATCTGACTGAGGCGGCAATGCAGTCGGCGATTGCTTGTCTGGTGCGTTTTTCCGATGTCCTTAGTGCTTATCCACTTACTGCAGTGCGGGTGGTCGCGACAAACACGATGCGTATTGCAAATAACGCAGCGCAATTCCTGCCACTTGCCGAAAAAGCGATCCGGCACCCGATCGAGATTATTTCCGGTGAAGAAGAAGGGCGACTTATTTATCTCGGCGTGGCCAGTACGCTCGATATCGAGCATGAGCGTCGTCTGGTCATTGACATTGGTGGCGGATCGACTGAACTGGTGCTGGGGTTGGGGCCGGAGATCGAACGTGTTGAGTCATTCGGTATCGGGACCGTAAAGCAAAGTTCGACGTTTTTTGGTGATGGAAATATCACGGCGGCGGCCTATGAAAGAGCCATTCTTTCTGCGCGATCAGTTTTCGAGGATGCAGCGCCACCGTACCATCCACGTTTCTGGAATGTGGCTTATGGATCGTCGGGAACGATTCGCGTGATTGCCGAGGTCATCGCCCGCAATGCCTTGGGTGATGGACGCCTGTCCGTTTCAGGGTTAGATGCGCTTATGCGCCGTTTCATCGACGCTGGTCAGATTAATAAAATCGATTTGGCGGGCATGAAGCCCGAACGGGCTGCTGTGATGGTTGGCGGATTGGCCATCCTGATCGGATTAATGCAGGAGCTTGGTATCAGTGTGTTAGCACCGATTGAAGCAGGTTTGCGGATGGGCGTTTTGTGGGAATTGCAGCTGCGTGCCACCAAGCGTGACCGGCGTGAGCAATCCGTGCGCAGCTTCTTGCAGCGTTTTCGGGCCGATGAGCGGCGCGCCAATCAGGTTGCCGTTTCTGTCAGTGCGATTTATGCGCAACTCAAGCCTGCATCCGATACGTGCGTCAAGTTGTTGCGTTGGAGCGCGCTGTTGCATGAAGTCGGGATGGCGATTTCCCAGAGCGGGTATCACAAACATGCCGCGTACATGATTGAACATGGTGATTTGCCCGGTTTTACGACGCGTGAGCAACGCACGATGAGTGCCCTGATCTTGGGGCAAAAGGGAAATTTACGAAAACTTAACGATGCGCTGTCGGATCCCGATTTTGCCAAGGCGGTGTTGGCAATGCGACTTGCAGTGCTATTGATGCACGCCCGTATTGATACGGATTTGGGACAGCTTCGACCGCGCATGAAGGGTAAGGTCGAGATTGAGATTCGCCATGATCTGATTGTCCTTCATCCGACGTTGGCTTACTGGATGGACAAGGAGCGAGAGTATTGGCTTGAAGTCGGTGTTGACTTTTTGGTCCGCTACATAGGCTAGCTTGTTTGTTGCATGGGAATAATAAAAAGTTTATATTGTTTATACGATTATCGAAAACGAGGAAAAAATGGCTACCAACCTGTCGTCAAAAACACCTGCAAAAAAACCGGCAGCCAATGCTGGCGTGGTCAAACCGACTGCCTCTGCACCTGTTCAAGCAAAAGTGGCGGTTGCAGCCAAATCTACCGCGGTAAAAGCGGTTCGTGCAAAACCTGCAGCGGCGGCGTCCGCAGTGAGAACAAAGCAACCTGCTAAGCCAACTGCCAAGTTACCTGCGACATCGCCGGTGAAAGCGAAAGCGAAAGTCAATGCAGCGATTGCGTTTCCAAAGAGCGTGCCCGAGGCGGTTGTTGTTCCCGAACTGAAGGAAAAAAGCAAAAAAGAAAAATTGATTCGCGACAGTTTCACGATGCCGGAAATCGAATATGCGGTGCTGGGCAATGTGAAGAAAAATTGTTTGAAAGCCGGCTTTGAAGTAAAGAAAAGTGAGCTTTTACGAATTGGTGTCGCGCTCATCAGGGATCTTGACTTAGCTGCATTGAAAATTGCTGCAGCTGCACTGTCTCCGTTGAAGCCAGGGCGTCCAAGAAAAGAAAAATAGAATCTGCATATGTACTGACTGTTGCCGTGTCACGAAACGGACATGCGGTCGTCATTTTGCTGAAGTAATCGACAGTTACGCTTTGGTCGTGATAACGACTAGGGCAAAAAATGCGATTTCTTACGACGACAGCAACCGGCAGCACACCTGATCCTGCAACCCTGTGCCTGAGTGTCGCAAGCACTGACGAAGAGGTGCGCGAAGTCCAGCGCCTGCGCTACAAGGTCTTCATTGAAACTATGGGATTGTCTGCTCTGGAAAATCGGGATGGCTTAGACCGTGATGCGTTCGATCTTTGTTGTGATCATCTGATCGTACGAGACACGCGGTCATTGAAAGTAGTGGGTACCTACCGCGTCATGAGCCCGCAGGCGGCCCGCAAAATGGGGCAGTATTACTCCGAGAAAGAGTTCGACCTGAGTCGATTGGATAACCTGCGGCCGCGCATTGCGGAGGCGGGGCGAGCTTGCATTCACCCGAATTACCGGAGCGGGGGTGTCATCATGTTGCTTTGGGCAGGACTCGCTGCATTCATGAAAAAAGAGCAGTGCGAGTACTTGATCGGGTGCGCAAGCATTAGCCTCGCAGACGGTGGCCACAGCGCTGCTGCTTTGTATCGTGGGTTATCCGAGAACAATATCGCACCACTGGAATATCGCGTGACGCCGCATTTGCCGTTTCCAATCGATGGTCGTGAATTTGTTGAAGCGCCGCAAACGCCGCCATTGTTGAAGGGGTATCTGCGCAGCGGTGCGTGGGTCTGCGGTGAGCCGGCCTGGGATCCTGATTTTCATAGCGCAGACCTGTTTATGCTGTTGCCACTTGTTAAGCTTGATAGTCGTTATGCGCGACATTATTTAGGTTCTCCCAAGGCGGCATGACGTTGTGTAGCCGGTCTTGTGATCGGGAGGGCAAGTTGGCGGCGCTTCGATGCTGGATTGTTCCTTGAAATTACCGAATCCAGAAGGTTTGAGAAGTCGGTGTATTCAACCGCTGCAACGCGCGGCAAAGGGGCGCTGGAAGCGCCTCTCTTTCTGATGAGGGTCGATTACATGCTAAAATCCGGCGCCGGGAAGAGGCGGGCCTCTTACGTGTGCATTGTTATTTTGTGAAACGGAAAAAAGGAATCTGGTGATGACGCCGCGAACTACGACCATAATAGGCAGTTGCCACTAGTCGGGTTTTTTCGTCGATAGATTACTGAAAAAGCGCGACGCAATCGCGTTTTTTTTTGCCCAGATTTTCCTGATTCGTTCGGCACACTCTTTATTCAATTCAATTTATCTGGCATTGGCCTAGCTGCCGTGTCATGGAGTTAAAAATGGTATCAGTTCGTCTTCCAGATGGTTCACAGCGCCAGTTTGATCAGGCAGTCACTGTGGCGCAAGTCGCCGCCAGTATTGGCGCCGGTCTTGCGAAAGCAGCACTTGCAGGCAGAATTGATGGCAAGGTCGTTGACACTTCGTTTTTAATTGACCACGACGTTGAGCTGGCAATCATCACTGACAAGGATGCAGAAGGTTTGGATGTGATTCGTCACTCCACGGCCCACCTGCTTGCCTATGCGGTTAAAGAACTATTTCCCGACGCGCAAGTAACGATTGGGCCTGTGATCGACAATGGCTTTTATTACGATTTTTCGTACAAGCGCCCCTTCACTCCAGAAGATCTCGTCGTCATTGAAAAGAAAATGTTCGAACTTGCAAAGCTCGACGAGCGAGTCACCCGTCAGGTGATGACGCGTGACGATGCGGTCGCCCATTTCCTTTCCATTGGTGAGGCGTACAAGGCAGAGTTGATTGGGGCAATTCCAGTTGAGCAGGAAGTGTCGCTCTACACGGAAGGAAAATTTACTGATTTGTGCCGTGGTCCGCACGTGCCGTCGACAGGCAAATTGAAAGTGTTCAAGCTGATGAAGTTGGCGGGTGCTTACTGGCGCGGCGACTCAAAAAATGAAATGCTGCAGCGAATCTACGGAACTGCATGGGCGCGAAAAGAAGACCAGGACGGCTATTTGCATATGCTGGAAGAGGCTGAGAAGCGGGACCATCGAAAGTTGGGTAAGTTGCTCGACCTCTTCCATTTTCAGGAGGAAGCGCCGGGCATGATTTTCTGGCATCCGAAGGGTTGGTCGGTCTGGCAGCAAGTTGAGCAATACATGCGCCGCGTTTACCAGGACAACGGATATCAGGAAGTCAAAGCACCGCAAATATTAGATATCAGCTTGTGGGAAAAATCCGGTCATTGGGAAAACTACAAGGAAAACATGTTCACGACCGAGTCAGAGAACCGGTCGTACGCGCTCAAGCCGATGAACTGTCCAGGACACGTCCAGATTTTCCGATCAGACATGCGGTCGTATCGAGATCTTCCGCTGCGCTATGGTGAGTTCGGCCAATGTCATCGTAATGAGCCATCGGGATCCCTGCATGGAATTATGCGTGTTCGTGGATTTACGCAGGATGACGGCCATATTTTCTGTACCGAAGATCAGATACTTGAAGAGTGTGTGGCGTACACAGCGTTGTTACACAAGGTTTATGCTGATTTTGGCTTTGCAGCGATCACCTATAAAGTAGCAACACGGCCAGATAAACGTGTTGGCTCGGAAGAAGCATGGGATAAAGCGGAGCAGGCGCTGATCGCCTCATTGGAGCGCTCGGGATGCGATTTTGAGATTTCTCCTGGCGAAGGTGCGTTCTACGGTCCAAAGATTGAATATACGCTCACCGATGCCATTGGACGTGCTTGGCAATGTGGGACGATGCAGGTCGATTTTTCAATGCCGATTCGACTAGGTGCCGAGTATGTTGCTGAAGACAATACCCGCAAAGTTCCTGTCATGCTGCACCGTGCGATCCTGGGATCGTTCGAACGGTTCATTGGTATGCTCATTGAAAACTACTCCGGTGCGTTGCCGATGTGGCTCGCTCCTGTGCAGGTTGTCGTGCTCAATATTTCTGAAGGACAGGCTGACTATGCACGTAGCGTGACGCAGGCCCTGAGGAAACAAGGATTTAGGGTGGAGTCCGATTTGCGCAACGAGAAAATAACCTATAAAATACGCGAGCATTCCGTCCAGAAGGTTCCATATATCATCGTAGTCGGTGACAAAGAACGGGATGCAGCAACCGTGGCCGTGCGTGCGCGAGGCAATGTTGACTTGGGTGCGATGCAAATCGAAGATCTGATTGCTCGACTCCTTTCCGAGATAGAAGCCAAAAATTAAACAGGGCAGTGCCCTGGCGCAAAAGCACCGCCGATTCAATTGATTTTAAAAGGAAATTACAATAGCTACTGACAAGTCACATCGCATCAACGGCGAAATTACTGCACCCGAGCTGCGTTTGAGCGGCGTAGAAAACGAAGCACTTGGTATCGTTACGCTAGCTGAGGCCTTCCGTATGGCGGAAGAAGCAAACGTGGACCTCGTGGAGATTGCGCCGACAGCGCAGCCTCCGGTCGCACGCCTGATGGATTATGGCAAGTTCAAGTATCAGGAGCAGAAGAGAGCTCATGAGGCTAAGCTAAGACAAAAAATCATTTTGGTCAAAGAGGTGAAATTTCGCCCTGGTACCGACGATGGTGACTATGGCATCAAGCTGCGTAATCTGATTAAATTTTTGGATGATGGCGATAAAACCAAGATCACGCTGCGCTTTCGCGGTCGTGAAATGGCCCATCAGGATATCGGTGTGCGAATGCTTGAGCGTCTGAAGCTCGATCTTGAGCCGTATGGTCAAGTAGAGCAATGGCCGAAGATGGAAGGTCGTCAGATGATCATGGTACTGGCACCCAAGAAAAAGAAATAAGATTCGCGTGGGGCTTTCATTTTAAGACCCGCGCAATAGCGATGGACTCGATTCCATCGCATAACAAGTGAGAGCAGGCATCCAAGCGCAACGAAATGTTGCCACCTGCAATCATGTTAAAAACGGAGCTGTCCCAAAGACAGAGTTGCTATGCCTAAAATGAAAACGAAAAGTGCCGCTAAAAAGCGCTTTCGCGTCCGTCCAGGTGGTACCGTCAAACGCGGTTCGGCTTTCAAACGCCACATCTTGACCAAAAAAACGACCAAGACCAAGCGTCAACTGCGCGGTGCCAAAGAAGTCCATGCCACAAACATGGTTTCGGTCCGTTCGATGCTTCCGTACGCTTAACCTCACACTCAAATTTAAGGAGTTACTATGCCTAGAGTAAAACGTGGGGTCACAGCACGGGCCCGTCATAAAAAAGTTTTAGATCAAGCTAAAGGCTACCGTGGTCGCCGCAGCAAGGTATACCGTATTGCCAAGCAAGCAGTTATGCGCGCTGGTCAATATGCGTATCGCGATCGCCGCAACAAGAAGCGTGTTTTCCGTGCACTGTGGATCACCCGTATTAACGCGGCCAGCCGCGAGCACGGCATGACTTACAGCGTTTTCATGAACGGTCTGAAGCGCGCTTCGATCGGCCTGGACCGCAAAGTTCTAGCTGACATGGCAGTGATGGACAAGCCAGCATTCGCTGCGATTGTCAATCAGGTAAAGGCCAACTTCGCCGCTTAATAGCTGTTGAAGTCAGGACAGTTTCACACCAGTCCGTCAAGCGGGGCAAAGGTTCACACCTGCGCCCCGTTTTGTTTTCAGTCCCCTATTCGGCCATTTTTCTCCTGAACGGGAAACCTCGCATGAACCCCCTAGAACAAATCGTATTGCAAGCCCAAACTGATTTTATTGATGCGGCCGACGCGGCTGCATTGGAAAATACAAAAGCCAAATATCTTGGTAAGACTGGCCTGATTACGGAGCAAATGAAGGCGCTCGGTAAGCTTGCTCCCGACGAGCGCAAAGTCCATGGCGCGATTATTAATGCCGCTAAAGAAAAAATAGAAGCCGCATTAACCGCGCGACGCGAGGCGCTGGCCGACGCTCAAATGCAAACTCGTCTCGACGCTGAAGCGATTGACGTGACGTTGCCGGGGCGTGGACATGGGATGGGGGGAATCCACCCTGTCATGAGAACTTGGCAACGTGTTGAAGAAATTTTTGCATCGATTGGTTTCGACGTGGCCGATGGTCCGGAAATTGAAACCGACTGGACGAATTTTACGGCCCTCAATAGCCCGGAAAATCATCCTGCGCGCTCAATGCAGGATACGTTCTATATCGATGGTGAAGATAACGAAGGCAAGCCCTTGCTTTTGCGTACCCACACGAGTCCGATGCAAGTGCGCTACGCACGCATGAACAAGCCGCCAATTAAAGTGATTGCGCCAGGCCGAACTTACCGTGTTGACAGTGACGCGACGCATTCTCCGATGTTTCATCAAGTCGAAGGATTATGGATCGCTGAAGACATCAGTTTTGCTGATTTGAAAGGCGTGTACCTCAACTTTGTTCGCGCTTTCTTCGAAACCGATGATCTGCAAGTCCGCTTTCGTCCCTCGTATTTTCCATTCACCGAGCCATCTGCAGAGATCGATATTGCGTTTGGGTCGGGACCGTTGAAAGGTCGTTGGCTGGAAGTATCCGGTGCCGGACAAGTGCATCCGTCAGTAGTGCGCAACATGGGAATTGACCCCGAAAAATATATTGGGTTCGCCTTTGGATCAGGCCTGGAACGCCTGACGATGCTGCGCTACGGTATTAGCGACCTCCGCCTGTTTTACGAAGGTGATTTGCGCTTCCTTAAACAGTTCAACTGATCAACCCGTCTGCGTGATCGTTGACAGGGAAGCGATAACTGGTTTGAATCCTTGTCATCCGCGACAGCCGTAGTCAAAAGGTTTACACATGCAATTTTCAGAAAGCTGGCTCCGTTCAATGGTCAACCCGACGATGACGTCGGACGAACTGTCACACTTGCTCACGATGTCTGGCCTCGAGGTCGAAGAAGTCGCGCCCGTGGCACCTCCCTTCTCTCATGTCGTAGTCGGTGAAGTACTGGAGTTATCGCGGCATCCGAATGCCGATCGCCTCAATGTCTGTCAGGTGGATGTCGGCACCGGTACGCTACTCAACATTGTGTGCGGTGCACCGAACGTGCGAGTTGGGATGAAAGTGGTGTGTGCTATGGCCGGCGCGATATTGCCGCCTGGCGCGGATGGCAACCCGTTCGAGATCAAGGTCGGACAACTACGTGGCGTTGAATCTCAAGGTATGTTGTGTTCCGCCAAAGAGCTCAAGTTATCTGATGATCACGGCGGGCTCATCGATTTACCTGAAGATGCGCCGGTAGGCCAAAATTTCCGTGATTATTTTCAGTTAAATGATCTGAAGTTCACGATTAAGCTCACGCCGAACAAGGCAGACTGTCTCTCCGTGTTGGGTGTGGCGAGAGAGGTCTCCGCACTGACCGGATGTGTGCTGAAAAAACCGACATATCAAAAAGTGGAAGTAACTCTCGCCGATGTGTTGCCAGTCAAAGTCAGTGCGCCCGACCTATGCGGTCGATTTACTGGCCGTATCATTCGGGGATTGAATGCGCGAGCGCTAACGCCAGAGTGGATGAAGCAGCGTTTGGAGCGGAGCGGGCAACGCTCTATTTCTGCGCTAGTCGATATTTCGAACTTCGTGATGCTTGAGTTGGGACAGCCGACACATGTTTTTGATCTTTCCAAAATACATGGTGGACTTGAAGTGCGTTGGGGGCGTTCGGGTGAAACGCTGAAGCTCCTGAACGGTAATACTGTCAGCGTGGACGATTGGGTCGGTGTCATCGCCGATGATCATGAAATTGAATCCCTAGCGGGAATCATGGGTGGCGATGCCACTTCAGTGTCGCTCGATACGCAGGACATTTATCTTGAGGCCGCTTTTTGGTACCCGCATGCGATACAGGGTCGGTCACGGCGTTTTAATTTTTCGACCGATGCAGGTCATCGATTTGAACGTGGAGTCGACTTTGCCGCGACTGTTGACAGTATTGAGCGTATCACCGCTTTGATCATGGAAATCTGTGGCCTTCCGGACGTGACCAAGGTAGGACCGATCGACGACCAGATCGTGAATCTGCCTGAGCGGAGTCCGGTCCAGTTACGCACCGACCGTGCAAGTAAAGTCATCGGTGTGCCATTTACGGATTTGCAAGTTGGCGATATTTTCACGCGCTTGGGACTGCAGTATTCACAGTCGCCGGGCTTATTCCAGGTGACGCCGCCGTCATTCAGGTTCGACATTGAGATCGAAGAAGACCTGATCGAAGAAGTGGCCCGCGTGTTCGGTTTTGAAAATATTCCAGCGCTACCACCGGTTGCTGCCAGTGCGATGCGGATCGATCCTGAAGTGAAAAGATCCCTGTTCACGTTGCGTCGGCAAATTGCAGACATGGATTATCAAGAGGTCGTTAATTTCAGTTTCGTTGAAGAGGCGTGGGAACGCGATTTCGCCGGAAATAATCACCCGATCAGGCTTCGAAATCCGATCGCAAGTCAGTTCAGCGTGATGCGGTCAACCTTGATCGGAAGTCTCGTTGCGAATGTCCGCTATAACCTCAACCGTAAAGTGGCAAGAATTCGCGTTTTTGAATTTGGTGCGGTTTATCAGCGTGACGTGTCGGTAGAAAATGGTCCTCTGTCAGTAGGTGGTTATTCGCAATCCAAACGTCTTGCCGTACTAGCCTATGGTCCGTTAGTTGAGGAGCAATGGGGGCAGCAAACACGCTCTGTTGATTATTTCGATATCAAAGCCGATCTGGAGTCGTTAATGGCGCCGATTGTGCCGTGCTTTGTACCAAATCAACATCCGGCGCTTCATCCTGGCAGATCGGCCACGATCATGGTTGACGGCAGGCCAGTCGGTTTCATCGGCGAGCTCCACCCGCGTCTGCAGCAGCGCTATGAACTGGCGCATTCGCCTGTGCTCTTTGAAGTGGAAGCGCAGATTTTGCAGCAGCGTGCTTTACCTGTCCATCAAGAGCTTTCGAAGTATCCGGCCGTGACGCGGGATTTGGCTGTCGTCGTGGAGCAGCGGATTCAAATGCAAGTTTTGTTAGATGATTTTGAGCTGGAAGTTATCCAGAATCCGTTATGTAAATCAGTGCAAGCTATTGTTTTATTTGACGAATATCGTGGTGCAGGGTTGCCCGCAGGGGAGAAAAGTCTTGCATTCAGATTCACCTTGCAAGATACTCAAAGTACACTGCAGGACGACAAAGTTGACGCTGCAATGGCTGCGATGATGTCGTCTGTGACCAAGAAACATGGCGCGAAATTGCGCACCTAGGGCGGGCGGAAGTTAAACAATGAACGATGTTATTTCGACGCAATTCCAATCTGTGCTGAGCGCTGACCTCGATCGTGCGATGTTAGTCGCTCAGGTCCGCTCTCAGGCAGAAAAAGATTTGCCAACGCTGACCAAAGCAGAACTTGCGGAACTTTTGTTCGAGCAGGTTGGCCTGAACAAGCGGGAAGCAAAGGACATGGTCGAGACTTTCTTTGATGAGATCCGTAACGCGCTGGAGCGAGGCGAGTCAGTAAAGCTGTCGGGTTACGGTAATTTTCAACTTCGAGATAAGCCCCAGCGGCCAGGTAGGAACCCAAAGACCGGACAAGAAATTCCCATCACTGCGCGTCGAGTAGTGACTTTTCATGCGAGTCAAAAATTGAAAAGCATGGTCGAAAATACAAGTGACGCCACACCTTTAAATGAAGTTTGAAGCATCTAATGAACGAGCGATCAAACAAGCCTGAACATATCGTATTGCCTCAGATACCCGCAAAACGCTACTTCACGATTGGCGAAGTCAGTGAGCTCTGTGGGGTAAAGCCGCATGTTTTACGCTATTGGGAACAAGAATTTACGCAATTAAGGCCAGTGAAGAGGCGTGGTAATCGCCGTTATTATCAGCATCACGAAGTACTGTTAATTCGGCGCATCAGAGAATTGCTCTATGAGCAGGGTTTCACCATCAGTGGAGCGCGTAATAAACTTGATCATCGGCTTATTCGTGACGATGAGATGAATGATGCACCAGAAAATCGGCCATTGATTGATCCGTTGTACTCTGAAATTCGCGCGGAATTATTCGAAATTCTTTCGCTCCTTGAGAAATAGGGCGATCAAAAATTGACTACAGTCAGAGTGCCGGTCTCACTGCCACTGTCCCGACATAGCCTTCTGGCAGTGCCAACGACCAACACGTAACACCGACCATCGCCGGTGCGCTCGCCCACTCCACCAATCCGCATCCGAGCAATTTTAGCTGTGCTTCACGTTGTGTCCATTCGTGTGCGAAGCAGCATGCACGTTCGTCGTCATTGCTACTGGCAATCCGCGCCGTCGCAGTAGGTCCGAGATAATCGCGCGCGACCACATCCCAGTCCCGCATCAGGCGATCGTTCAGACGCATCACATCAATCCCGACTGCGCCGTGTCTATGCACCGCAGCGATCGAGAATCCGGAGGCGTGCGAGATCGAGGTCGAGGCGCCAATTGTCTCAGGCACGTCGCTCAACGCCTGGCGCACCAGCAAGCGGGCTTGCGTCCGATCCTCGCCCTGTGGGGTGCGCAGACCAATGAGTAGCAACCCCGATACGGGCATTGTTAGCACTCCCGGCCAGTACTGCAACGCCAGCGTCATCTTAAAAAATGGCCGGTACGGCAGGGCAACCGCGCCAGCTTGATCCCGCCGGGATGAACTCGCCTTTCATCACGAGTGTCAGCGCACCCAGACGCGCGTCGTCGCCGACGACAGCGCCGTACAGAACCGAACTGCGCGGCCCCATGTAGACGCGTTTGCCGATGATGACGTGGTCAATCTTCATCACCCGGTCTTCGAACAAATGAGTTTGCGGGCAAGCCAGCGCATTGATTTCGCTATGGTCGCCGATCGTCACGCAATCGAATTCGGTGATGTCAGTGGTGTCCATGTAGACGCCGCGGCCGATCTTGCAACCGAGCAGACGGAAGGCCCACGGAAGCATTGGTGTGCCACGCAGGTAGTTCATGAAGTTCAGCACCGCGACGCCTTCGTACAGGTTCGATGCGGCTTCCGATAACCAGACGAACGGTGTCCACATCGGCACGCTACGTTGGACATAACGGCCCAATACCAGCCACTTGAGCAACGCCACGAACAGGAAACTACCGGCGCCATACGCCAGTCCAGTGAGAGCGAGGCTGCGCAGCACGGGCCACCAGATCCCGGCGTCGGCCAGTGGCATCAGGTCCAGTACGACGGTGTAGCCGACGGCGGTGACGATGGCGTGTGGTGCAATGATGCGGAAGGCTTCGATCAAACCACGTGCCAGTCGCCGTTGCGGCGAAGGGTGATAAGTCAGGTGTTCGGGAAAACCACTGACGGTTTCGCGCGCCGGCAAGTTGATGGGTGGCGAACCGAACCAGGTGTCGCCGTCCTTCATCAAGTGATTTTCAGGGGCGCGTGAATAAACGCCGATCAGCACGTTCTCGGGCAAGATTGTGCCATCAGCAATGTAGGCGCAATTGCCGACAAAGCTGCGACGGGAAATGACCGTGGGCTGCATCGTCATCCAGCCACCGTCGATCTGCTCGTCGCCGAGCAGCACCGCATCAGCGATGAAGGTTTCATCTCCGAGGGTCAGCATATCGGGCACCACGCCCAGTGCGGTTGAAATCTCCGCATCACGGCCGACCTTGGCGCCTAGCAGTCGGTACCAGATCGGCGCGAATACGGTCGCATAAACGCCGTGCAGAACATGCAGGCTGGATTCCTGGATCTGGTTGACCAGCCATTTGCGGCAGTAGACATTGCTGTGCACCGGCCAGGTACCCGGTTGCAATCGCGGCAGCAAACCCCATCGGATACCTGCCGACAAGAGCGCCGTGCAAATGATCATCACCGCAGCAGCAGGGCAGGCCATGATGAAGTACTTGGTCAGCTGGAAGACTTCGTTCGAACTTTGCAGCCATGGCGAGCGATCGGCGTCGTCGAGCCAGTCGATCAACATGAAACTCGGAAATACGGGTAGAAAAAACAGCGTCGTGATCAGTAGTGCACCAAAGACGAAATAGATCGCTTCGCAGCTTAACCGCAAGCTCGACACTGGCGGGCGCGGCGGATTCGAGGTCATGTCGAAAGGGCCGGTATCGCTGGCCGGGGAACCGCTCCAGTTGCGTCCTGCCGGGATCGCCATGCCATCGCTCAGTGCCGACTGGGCATCAAGATGGCCGTAATCGCCGATGCGGGTATTGCCTTCCAAAATCGAATACGAACCGACGCAGCTGTGTTCGCCGAGGGTGATCGCGCCGATGATGAGCTCACCGTGCTGGACCCGGGCGTTCTCAAAATTGGTGGCATTACCGATACTGCTGCCGGACCCGATGGTCAGCAAGTGCGCGGCACGCAGCGTCATCGAGCCGATCACGACATCGTTGCCGATACGCGCACCGAGTGCACGCAGCCAGCCGTTGTAGAGCGACGAGCCGCTGAGCAAATAGGCCGGAGCCGATTCGATCACGCGGTCGGCCAGCCACCAGCGATAATAGGTCAGTCCCCAAAGCGGATAGCGCCCAGGTTTCAGGCGGCGCACCAGCAGCAGATGAGCAACAATCGCAAAACCGAATTCGAGTAGTGTAGTCAGCATGAAGACCCCGACCGAGGCCGCGATCGCGCGCACGATCGAGTCGCCCGGATCGCCGGTGAAGTAGTGGTAGGTGAAAAAAGGCGCCAGCCATTGCGCCATGCGCAACGCCACCAACGCGGGGATCGCCGCAGCTTGACCGGCACCACATAGCCAGCGTCGCCAGGCCGATGGTGGGGTCCAGTTGAGATCCGGTGTGACGGTAGCCGGCGGCGCTTCGGCGAGCACGTCGGCGATACGGCCGATCAGCCGGTTCTTGTAGATGTCGCTAACGGTCACATGGGCAAAGCGTGGGTCCGTACGCAAGGCCGAAGCCAGTCGCGCTGCAAATAGCGAATGTCCGCCAAGGTCGGTAAAGAAATCCAGCGTGCGTCGGATTGGCTGGCCCGGGAACAGCTTGCCGAGTGCACCGAATAGCGCTTCTTCGGCCATGTTTAGCGGTGTATCCGAAGCCGCCGCATCGATGGCGACAAATGTCAGCGGACGCGCCTTGAGCTGGTTGCGATCAATCTTGCCAGAGGTCAGGCGCGGCATTTCGGACAGAGTTTCATAGTGCCCCGGCACCATGTAGGGCGGCAGTACTTGCATCAGCGCAGCACGCAGCATGGCAGGTGTCGGTGCGATAGCCGCATCGGTCACGAGGAAGGCGACCAACTGGTCAATACCTGCTTCCTGGCGCAGCAGTACGGCGGCGGTGCCGACACCGGCCTGCTCGACCAGTACCGCTTCGATTTCGCCAAGCTCGACGCGAAAACCCCGTATCTTGACTTGCGAATCGGTACGGCCAAGACAATCAATATTGCCGGATTCATCGATGCGAGCAAGATCGCCGGTGCGGTACAGACGGCGGTCATGTTCGCCTACGGACCAAGGATTGGTGAGGAATTTTTCAGCGGTCAGATCAGGCCGGCCGAGATAGCCGAGTGCCACGCCGGGACCGGTGATGGCCAGTTCACCAAGCGCGCCGCGCGGCAACAGCGTCAGCGCCTGAGCCGGATCGGGATCGATCACCATCAGGCCGTAGTTGGGCAGTGGTCGGCCTATCGTCACCGGTTCGCCGGCCTGCAGTGTGGCCAGACTGGCGGAGACGGTCGCCTCGGTCGGACCATAGGTATTGAAAATCTGGCGGCCGGGCTTGGCCCAGCGCGCCACCAGCGCCTGCGGACACATCTCACCGCCGAGGTTGATGAGACGCAAGCTGTCGACGTCGTGGCTGAACAGTGCCAGCAGCGTCGGCACGGCGTGCAGCACGGTGACTTGGTTATTGGCCAGCGCATGGGGTAGTGCATCGGGATCGGCAGCCAGTTCTTTCGGTGCCAGCCAGAGTGTGGCGCCGACCAGGTAGCTGATCCAGATTTCTTCGAATGACATGTCGAAGGCGACCGAAAAGCCCTGATAGACACGGTCGGTCTCGCACACACCCAGGACCGTATTTTCGCTGCGCAGAAAATGGCAAATTGCCGCCTGACTGATCTCGATGCCCTTCGGTTTCCCGGTCGAGCCGGAGGTGTAAATCACATACGCGGGGTCATGCACTTGCACGTCGCGGCGACGCGCGTCGGTGGTGGTGACGAGCAGACTTTCGATGGTCCAGACCGGGCAGTTGGCGATCGCCAGTTGCGGGGCAAAGTGCAGGCAGCTGACGATGCCGGCAGCCTGCGCATCGTCGAGGCAAACTGCAATCCGTTCGACCGGTGTATCGGCATCGAACGGCAACCAGCCGGCGCCACTCTTGGCGATGCCGAGCTGGGCGATGAGCAGGTCGATCCCGCGTGGCAACCACAAGCCAACTAGCTGGCCGGCACCGACACCGCTGGCGATCAGGCCGGCGGCAATGCGGTCGGCGGCGGTGTCAAGTTCGGCGTAAGTCAGCTGGCGCTGTTCGAAGATCAGCGCGACCTGATCGGGAACGCGCTGCGCACTGGCTTCGAACAGATCTGCCAGAACTTCATGGCGGATCAGGTCGGGGCGGGACGGTCCGTGCAGAACGTCTTGGACGGCATCGGAAAGCGGCGAGGAAGTCATTTGGAACCAATGGCGGAAAACGCAGAGATTAGCACGTCATTGATGCCCTAACCGGCGGGTGTCAGTCGCTTGGAATCGCCCTGTTGCGAGCGACTTCGAACGCCGTCACGGCCGGTCGCACATTGCCCCATGTGGCGCGTGTGTACGACACCACCGCAGCGACTTCAGCATCGTTTAATACCGCGGCAAATGGCGGCATGCCATACGGCCGAGGATTGCCGCTGGTGCTTGGTGGGAAGCCGCCGTTGAGGACGATTCGGATCGGATTGATGGCCGATGCCATCGTGATGGCGCGGTTGCCCGCCAGTGGCGGATAGTGCGGTGGGATGCCGTTGCCATCGGCGCGGTGACAACTGACGCAATGCTGTTCATAGAGCTTGCTGCCAAGCTGGCGAGTGGACTCATCGAGTACCACCGGCTGCAGGGCAGGCTCATTAGTTTGTGGCAGTGACTTGAGATAGCCTGCCATCGCTTGCAAATCCGGCTCCGTCAAATGCTGCAGGCTAGCACCGACTACTTCGGCCATCGGACCAAACACGGCGCCGCGCGGCGAGATACCGGTTTGTAGCAAGTCGACGATGTGCGATTGCTGCCAGTCGCCAAGACCGGCTTCGCTGCTCGATGTCAGTGACGGCGCATACCAGTCGAGGACCGGGATCAAGCCACCGTCGAGTCCGCCCGTGCTGCCACCGAGGGTGGTGCGGCTAGCGTGACAGGCGCTGCAATGGCCGAGGCCTTCGACCAGATAAGCGCCCCGATTCCAGGCCACCGACTGGCTGGCATCCACCGGCTGTGAGCCCGGCGTGAAATACAGCACGCGCCATGCCGACAGCAGCGCGCGCTGGTTGTACGGAAAGCGCAGCGTGTTCGGGCGGTTGTTCTGGTCCACCGGCGTCAATGTCTTGAAGTACGCGTACATGGCATCGCTGTCGGGACGTGTCATACGGGTGTAATTGGTGAATGGAAAAGCGGGATAGAGAAAGCTGCCATCGCGCGATTTGCCGTTGTGCAGCGCCTGCCAGAAATCGTCGGCCGACCAGTTGCCCAGACCGCTGGTTTTGTCTTGCGTCAGGTTGGGCGAGTAGATCGTCCCGAACGGCGTCGAGATCGGTCGCCCCCCAGCGTACTGGGCACCGCCGCGCATGGTGTGGCAGCCCATGCAATTTCCCGCCAGCGCCAGATACTTGCCCTGTGCGACCTGCATTGCCGACCCGGTGATCGGTACGCCGACAGCCTCATGACCGGGGGTCTGGATGAATTCTTTCGTGATCAGCAAGACGGGTATCGCCAGGAGCAGGAATAGGGCTATGCGCAGAAATCGTTTCATGGGCTTCATCATTGTGGAACGCTGCCGCAGGTCAACGGCATTGGCGCAGGTAGCGAGGTGGCTGGCTTGGCACCGGCAGGCACCGGCTGGGCGGCTAGCCAGGCGGTGATGGCGCCAATGTCAGCGGTGCTCAGTTGCGCGGCAATCTTGCCCATACAATCAGGTGCGGCAGCGTGGCGTGTGCCATTGCGCCATGCACCGAATTGCGCGGCGAGATAATCGCGCGGCAAACCCAGCAGTCCGGGGATAGCGGGTGCCACGCCGGTGAGTGCGTTGCCGTGGCAGGCGACGCAGGCGGGGATGCTTTGTGCTGCATCGCCGTGCAGCACCAGCGCCTGTCCGCGTGCGGCCACACTGGGGGGCACTGTCAGTGGTTGCGGCGGCGGATAGGGCACTTCTAGCGTCGAAAAATAATCGGCCAGCTCGTGCAAATACGCATCCGACAGATTACTCACCATGTAGATCATTTGCGGATAGGCGCGTCGGCCATCCCGAAAATTGATTAACTGGTTGGCCAGATAGCCGGCCGGTTTGCCGGCGATGCGCGGGAAGTAGCCGTCGGTGCCGCGTTTGCCATCAATGTTGTGGCAAGCGATGCAGGCGACCGCGCGTTGGGCGATGCTGTCTTCAAGGACGGGAACGGCGATCACGTTGCCTGTTGCCATTGCCAGTAGCAGTGGTGGCAGAACGCGAGAGAAGTAGGTGGATGGCATGTCAGCGTGAGTAGGGCCGGTAGATCGAGGACTGCATTCTACTGCTACCGTTGCCGGCGGCCAGCGATGGGACGAATGCTAGACTCTGGCGTTCTGAATAATCCGGAGTTGTCATGATTGCTACGTTCGCTACGCTGCTGGTGTTCCAGTCCCTTGGCGAGGGCTTGTCGTATGCGTTGTCGTTGCCGATACCCGGCCCGGTGATCGGCATGGTGCTGCTGCTGGGATATCTGATGATGCGACCCGCCGAGGCGGAAAAATTGACACCGACATCGATGGGTTTGTTGCGCCACCTGTCGCTGCTGTTCGTACCAGCCGGGGTCGGCATCATGGTCCATGCGCAGTTGATCGCCGCGGAGTGGCTACCGATTTCGATGGCTCTGCTGGCCAGCGTGGTGGTGTCAATCGCGGTCACGGCGGCGGTTGTGCGGGCGCTGCAAAAATGACGCCCAAACTCAATGAAATCTGGGTCTATTTGGCCGCATCCCCGCTGCTCGGTTTGACGGCGACATTGTTGGCTTATCAGATGGCGACGTTCATTTACAAGCGCGCCAAATTCAATCCGCTCGCCAATCCGGTGGCGATCGCGGTGGCGATTTTGGTGTTGCTGCTGACGGTGACTGGTACCTCGTACAAGACCTATTTTGATGGCGCGCAATTCGTCCATTTTTTGCTGGGGCCGGCCACGGTGGCGCTAGCAATTCCACTTTATCAGCAACTGCCAGCGTTGCGGCGCGACTGGTTTGCTCTGCTGGTTGGCATGTTGGCCGGCAGCACTGCGGCGATCACAACGGCGATGGGCGTGGCCTGGGCGCTGGGCGCGTCGCCGGTGACTATTTTGTCGTTGGCACCGAAGTCGGTCACTTCGCCCATTGCGATGGGTATCGCCGAAAAAATTGGCGGTTTGCCGTCGCTGACGGCGGTGATGGTGATCGCCACTGGCATCCTTGGTGCAACGCTAGCGCGCACCATCCTGACGTGGATGAAATTTACCGATCACAAGGTGATGGGCTTCGCGCTCGGGGTCACCGCGCATGGCATCGGCACGGCGCGCGGGTTTCAGGTCAGCGAAGAAATGGGGGCGTTTGCCGGATTGGCGATGGGCTTGTCGGGGGTGATGACGGCGTTGTTACTGCCGCTGGCGTTGAGCTTGCTGGGGGTGATTTAGCACGGATGTTTGTTGCTGTGATTCGGCTATGGCGCACAAGTGCACTGGTCGCTGCGGTCAATTCTCCATGCATCACTGTCTGGTGGCCCGCGGTTCGTCGATCACCACATCCGATAGCGGCACTGCCACGCACGGCAAGATGGCGCCGTCTTTTTTTTCATCGGTACTCAGTCCGGGCCAGTCGACTGTGTAGCGCACTGTGCCGCTGTGCAAGCGGCACAGGCACGTGCGGCACGTACCGTTGCGGCACGAACTGGGCAACGTGATACCAGCGGATCGGGCGGCGTCCATCAGCGTGGCGCCTTCAGGTACATCAAAGCACCAGTCCTTGCCGATGATCCGCGCGGAAAACACGTTATGCGCCATTCCCCATCACGTCGCCCAGACGCACCGGTAGCGCCGGTTGCCATGCCGGATTGAACTGCACCTGTCCGGCTGGAAACAGCAGTACGACCGTCGAGCCGAGCAGGAAGCGTCCCATTTCGTCACCTTTCTTCAGCAGAATTTGCCGGTCGTCATAACGCCATTCGCGGACCGCTTTCGTGCGCGGCGGATTGACGATGCCGTGCCAGGTTGTCGCCATGCTGCCGACGATGGTAGCGCCGACCAGCGTCAGGACGAAGGGACCTTCGGCGTTTTCGAACACGCAGACCACGCGTTCATTGCGGGCGAACAGGCCCGGTACGCCGCGCGCTGTCGCCGGGTTCACCGAGAACAATTCGCCGGGGACGTAAATCATGCGCAGTAGCCGGCCATCACAAGGCATGTGGATGCGGTGGTAATCCTTGGGGCTCAAGTAGATGGTGGCGAAGCTGCCGTCCTGGAATTGTGCGGCCAGTGCGGCATCGCCGCCGACCAGCGCGGTGGTCGAGTACGCATGGCCCTTGGCCTGGAAAATCTGGTCGCGCTCGATCGGGCCGAACTGGCTGATGGCGCCATCGACCGGGCAGATGTACGCGGCATCGGCGATTGGTCGCGCATCGCTGCGCAAAGCCCGCGTGAAAAATGCATTGAAGCTGGCATAACTGGTGATGTCGGGATTGGCCGCTTCGGCCATGTTGACCTGATAGCGGGCGATGAAGCGCCGGATAATGCCGGTAGTGATGCTGCCGGCTTCGGCGTTGGCGACCTTGCCGGCAAACCAGGTGATGGCTTGCTTGGGCAACAGGTATTGGAGCAGGACAGCAGGATCAGCCACGGCAACTTTCAATAAAAACGATGGCGGATTGTACCGGCATCAGCGCTCGCGCAATGCTTCCTGCTTGGCCTTGATGACCGGTTTGAGCAGATAGTTGAGGACGGTTTTCTTGCCGGTGCGGACATGGATGGTGGCGGTCATGCCGGGGATGATCGGCAGGCTCTTGTCGCCAGCACCGAGATTGTTTTTGGTGGTGCGTACCCGCACCAGATAAAAACTTTCCCCTTTGTCATTGGTAATTGAGTCGGCCGTGATGTTTTCCAGCTTGGCATCGAGTCCGCCGTAGATCGAAAAATCATAGGCGCTGAGCTTGACCGTGGCATCCTGACCCGGATGCAGGAAGGCGATGTCGGCTGGTCGTACGCGGGCCTCGATGAGGAGATTATTTTCGATCGGGACGATTTCCATCAAATCCATGCCCGGCTGGATCACACCACCGACGGTGGTGACAGACAGCGTCTTGACAAGGCCGGCCACCGGCGAGCGGATTTCGGTGCGGGCTAGCCGATCGGCCATGGCTACGCCCGAGGCGCGCGACTGCTCGAACTCGGAGCGGGCCAGATTGAGTTCGGTGGAGGCGTCCGAGCGAAACTTGGCGAGCTGGCCGGCTTCCTTGGCGCGGGCCTCGGCGATGCTTTGTTCGATGCGCGGGATGGCTAGCCGTGCTGCTTCGGCTTCACCACGGAATTCGCTCACCTGACGTTCCAGTCGTAGTACTTCCACTTCGGACAACACGCCTTGCGCAACCATCGGTTTGCTGATCGTCAGTTCGCGCGTGACGAGGCGCTGGCTTTCTTCGAGCTGACCCAAACGGGCGCGCTTTTCGCGTAATTCCTGGACGCGCTGATTGGCTTGCTCGCGCAGCACCGTCAGCGCGGCATCCAGTTCACGTTGGCGATTCTGGTAAAGCTGCTTTTCTTCCTCGACCACTTTGGGATTGTTGCGTAGCAGGTCAGGCGGCGCTGCAAAGGCAGATCCGACGGTCTCTGCACCGAGGCGCGCTATTTTTGCTTGCAGCGCTTCGTATTTGGCGGTGACTTCATCGACCGACGACGAGAAGCGGGTCTTGTCGAGTACCAGTACGACCTGACCCTGCTGGACCAGATCGCCGACATGGACCGGGATGGCGGACACGATTCCGCCTTCGAGGTTCTGGATTACTTGAACCCGCCCGGACGGAATGACCTTGCCTTCGCCGATGGTGATTTCATCGATCGGAGCGAAGGCGGCCCAGACGATGGCGACGATGACGAACAGTACGGCACCCCGGATCACTAGCGAGCCCAGGCGCGGTGCGCCGGTCGCCAGCCCGGCACTGTTGTCGGACATGAACTCCCTATCAGCGCGCTGGTCGGCATCGTCGGTGCCGGCAGGCAGCACCAGTTTCTGGAGTGTGTTGTTCCAGCGGGATAGGGCAGATTTAGACTTTTGCGACATGCAGCTTCCCTCCGGATAAGGCGTCCAGTACTTGCTCTTTCGGACCGTCGGCGATGATGCGTCCACCCTCGACCACCAGCAAACGATTGACCAGCGTCAGCATCGAGGCGCGGTGCGTGATCAGGATCAGGGTCTTGTTGCCGAGTTGCTGCGACAGGCGCGTCTTGAAGTTGTCTTCAGAACGGTTATCGAGCGAATTGGTCGGTTCGTCCAGGACTAGCACGTTCGGGTCTTGCAACAAGGCGCGGGCAATCGCGACCGACTGGCGCTGGCCACCGGAAAGGCCATCGCCGCGTTCTCCTACGGGGCGGTCGAATCCTTGCGGATGGCGATTGACGAATTCGGTGACGCCGGCAATGTCGGCGGCACGCAGCATCGCCGCATCATCGGCGTGCGGTGCGCCCATGACGATGTTGTCTTTGATGCTGCCAAAAAATAGCACCGGGTCTTGTGGCACGTAGCCGATGTGGCGGCGCAAGTCGATCGGATCGATTTGTTGCTGATCGACGCCATCGATCCAGATTGCGCCATCGCTGGGCTGGTACAGGCCGAGGATCAGCTTTTCGATGGTCGATTTGCCAGAGCCGATGCGGCCAATGATGCCAACCCGTTCGCCCGGTTCAATCTTGAACGAAATCTTGCTGAGTGCTTCGACCGGTTGTTCGGGATAGGCAAAGCTGGTGTTCTGGAACTCAATGCCGCCTTTGAAATCAGGCCGGTGCACAAAGTTTTTGCCGGGTGGATGTTCGACCGGCAAATTCATGATGCGGTCCAGTCCGATCAGTGCGGTGCGGGCATGATGGAAGCGTGTCGCCAGCGCGGCGACTTGCGACAGCGGTGCCAGCGTGCGACCGGCCAGCATTGTGCAAGCGATCAGTGCTCCCATCGACAAGGACTTGTCGGCGATCAGATAGACCCCGACGATGATCAGCGCGACATTGGCCAGTTGCTGGATCAGCACGCCGGCGTTGATGCTGGCAGCCGACAGAAGTCGCGCGCGCAAACTGAGCTTGCCGATCTGTCCGACTAGCTGCTCCCAGCGGCGCTGAGCCGGGCCTTCGGCCGAGATGGCTTTGATGGTGTCGAGTCCGGCCAGGGTTTCGATCAGCGTGGCCTGCCGTTGCGAACCGACCGTGAAGGTCTGGTTGATGACGCGTGCCAGCGGTCGTTGCAGCAGCATGCCGGGAATCAGGATCAATGGAATCGCAACGAGGGGAACCAGTACCAGCGGCCCGCCGACCCACCAGATGATGAGCAGGTAGAGCACGGTGAATGGCAGGTCGATGAGTGTGGTGATGGTGGCCGAGGTGAGGAATTCGCGAAAGGATTCGAATTCGGTCAGGCTGTTGGCAAAGCCGCCGACTGACTTGGGACGCACCGCCAGGCGGATCGCGAGGATTTTTTCATAGATCGCCGATGACAATGCCATATCGATTTTCTTGCCGGCGACGTCGATGAAATAGCCGCGCAAACTGCGCATCGCAAAATCAAAAAGGAAAACGATGGCCACGCCGATGGCCAGCACCCAGAGCGTTTCAAAGGTCTGGTTGGGCACCACGCGGTCATACACGTTCATCGTGAACAGCGGCAGTACCAGTGCAAACAGGTTCACTAGAAATGACGCAATCAGGACTTCGGAATAGATGCGCCACGATTGCCGAAGCGGGGTCCAGAACCAGTGGCCGCCGGCGGGGGTGTCGACTTTATCGGCGCGGGCATCGAACTTGAACATTGGCCGAACGAAAATTACGTGGCCGGTACAGGAGGCTTGCAAGGTGTCGGCATTGATGTCGAGCTCGCCATCGCCAGCTTCAGGCTGGATGATGCGCACCGTACCGTCATTACCCTTGTGAGTGAGGATGCAGGCCTGGCCATTTTTTAATAGCAAGACTGCGGGTAACGTCAGTTGGTTGATGCGCGGCAGCGCGCGCTGGACGATGCGCGCCGAGAGACCGGCACGGGCTGCTGCCCGAATGAATAACTCTGGCGTGAGCTGATTGTTCTCCAGTGGCAGGCCGGCTGTTAGCGTTTGGCGGGAATGCGGCTGGTGTCGTAGGCGGGTCAGCGTGACCAGACATTCGGCCAGCGGATCATCGGGTTGCATCGCATCGCGGGGCAGCGGCCAGTCAGGAGCGACAGCATCGGCTGCATCGGGAGGGCATTCGTTGTCACGCATGAAAAAAACCTTTTGGTGGACGCTTTGATGCGGAGAATTCTAAACGCAAACAGAGTCGAGACTGCGTGCAACATCAAACTACGATCGGAAAATCGCGCTAGCATGGGCCGCCTCGGGTATTGCGAAGGGCATTGTCGTGCTACCAACCAATTTGTTATTGCGGAAACTGACTTTCTTCATTGTGCTGTCCTGCGGCCTGATGACGACGACGGGCTTGCGGGCCGCACCAGTGCTCGAAGTCGTCTCGTTTGGTATGGGTGACGGGCGTGCCGGAGGTCAGATGGCCGCCACGCCGCAGGATTTTGTCTACGACGACACGTCGCCAATCAATGCGCAGGAATCGACCTGGAGCGGCCCGATACGCGTGGCGCCGAACGACACCTGGCAGACCATTCTGGCGCGTTCCCAGACGCCGGACACTGCCTGGACGGCGCGTCTGACGCAGGTCAATCGGTTGGGTTGGCCGCAGCGGCCGGTGCGTGGCAGTAAGGTGTGGATCGAATGGAGCGGCACCCATGCGCCGTTGGCGGTGTTTTACTCCGTGTCGTCGCGCCAGATGCTGATGGCCAGGATGATGGACGGTGAGTTGCGCATTCGCGAGGCGACTCGTGACGGCGTTCAGCCGCCCGCGTTGTCCGGTGGTGCGCTCTATGCGGCGGCCGATACGATAGGGCTGCCGGAAGAAATTGTTGATCAACTGGTGGCGCTGTTTTCAGGAGAGCTGGATTTTCACCGCGACCTGACACAGGGTTTCAAGGGGACGGTACTGTTCGAAATGCAGTTTTCTGAAGGGCAGATCGGCCGGCCGGGCCGCATCCTCGCAGCCCGGTTAGTGACGCCGCAGCGCACGCATACGGCGTACCTGTTTGATGACGTGGCTGCCGGCGAGCGCCGGTATTTTAGTGCAGACGGCCATCCGATACAGCAGACATTCCTGCAATCGCCCATTCTTTTTTCACGGTTGACCTCGGGTTACTCCGTGGCGCGCTTTCATCCGATTTTGCAGACATGGCGCGCCCACACTGGCGTCGATTTTGCTGCGCCGGCGGGCACGCCGGTGCGCATTACCGCGGATGGTGTGGTTGAGTTTGTCGGTGAGCGGGGTGGTTACGGCAATCTGGTACTGATCCGGCATGCCGACGATCTGTCGACCTATTATGGCCATTTGCAAGGGTTCAGCAAGGGGTTGAAAGTCGGCATGACAGTGCGTCAGGGTGACCTGCTGGGGACGGTTGGCATGACT
Organism: Minisyncoccia bacterium; assembly: GCA_047621345.1. Taxonomy (GTDB): domain Bacteria; phylum Pseudomonadota; class Gammaproteobacteria; order Burkholderiales; family Burkholderiaceae_D; genus Actimicrobium. The sequence goes on from JBLHLW010000010.1 coordinate 61,760, forward strand.
GGCTTGGCCACCGGGCCGCACCTGCATTACGAATTGCGCCGACTAGGACAACCGTTCGATCCGGCTTTGTTGCGTAGCCCGCCGGCATCATTGCCGGCAAGCCAGTTGGTGCGCTTCGATCATCTGGTGCATTGGTACGAGACAAAGTTGTCGGCGTCGACCCGTTCTCATTTCGTTACGCGCTAGGTGATGATCCGCGGGATGGTTCGTCCTTGTCGTACATCCGATATTGATTTTTTCCTTCCGACTTGGCGCGGTACATTGCGGTGTCTGCATTCCTGAGCAGAGCGTCGGGCTCAATCCCGTCGCGCGGGAACAGGCTGATACCGACCGAGGCGCCTACCGATCTGACGCCCTGACTGAGTATGAATGGGCGGTTGAATGCTTCGATAATGCGTACAGCGACGCGCGTGGCATCGTTTTCCGACAGGATGGGTTCGAGGATGGCCGTGAATTCGTCCCCGCCTAGTCGAATGACATGGTCGCCGGGACGCAGTACCGATTGCAGACGTTTTGCCGCTTGCTGCAGCAATTCGTCGCCGGCGGCATGCCCTAGCGTGTCATTGACGCTCTTGAACTCATCGAGATCGACGAATAGCAGCGCCAGCATGCTACCGGCCTGAGCATTACGCTCGATGGCTGCGGGCAGGAACCCGGTCAGCCAGTGACGACTTGGCAGCATGGTGAGTGCATCTTCGTTTGCGACGCGGGTGAGTTCGTTGTTGTGATTCTTGATGGCAGAAATGTCACGTAGCGTCATCGCCAATCCCGTATTGGCGCGCACCAGTCGACGATGTAGCCAGGTGCCGCGCAACGGACTGTCATCGACGACTTCGAATTCATCTTCGTAAAAACCACTCTGCATGGCTTGGCAGAGTACGTTGAACATGGTTTTCTGGTGCGCTCCCTCGTTGTGCTCGGTAAAGCGCGAGCCGATTAGCTGTTCGCGCAACTTGCCGATCAATAACGCGCCTCGTTCATTGCAATCTTCGATCAGAAAATCGACCAGATGCTGTTCTGAGTCGAAGATTGCACTCAGCATGTAAAAGCCCTCGTTGCCCCACTCGGTCGCGATCCGGTACGTACGTTTGACTTCCTCCGATTGGTATTGGCGCCGAGCCATCCGTACCGACATGAGGATGCCGATGAGCGATAGCGCCAGTAGAAATGCCGAAGCGCTCATTGCACCTTGGTGGTACGTTTCCCAGGTCGCAAGGTAAGGCGCCAGCAAGTGCTGCTGCGATAATCCAACGAGCGTCACGAAAGGGTAAGCTGATAACGCTTGCCATGCCAGATAACGTGTTTCGCCATCGGCAAAGATGGTGCTGTCGGACGCGATGGTAACGCCGCGCTGAACTGGTACGCGAATCGGCATGTGGCGAATCGCCGGACTATCAGACGGGTACACTCTATTACCGATCCGTGAGCCGCGAATTGCGCTGTCCTTGTCCTTGTCCGTGACCGCGAGCAAGTCTGCCTGTCCAAGGCTGGCGCTGTCAAAAAAAGCAGTGAAGTAAGCTGGTTCGGCCGAGATCACGATCACGCCATCGAACGCGCCTCCGGCATCCTGCAAACGGCGCGACAGTTGTATCGTGGGTTTCTCGAACAATCCGGCAGATATCATCGGACCGATGTGCAGATGGTCCTCAGTGGCGTTCCGCTGGACCAGAAAGTACGCCATCTTCGCCACGCTCACACCAGGCTTGACACTGCGCGTGCTGGTTACCACGGCTCCGTTGCGGTCAAGGATTGTTGCAGACAGTAAGCCATTGTTTGGAAACAGGCTGCTGCCAAGCGGATTATCGAGATGTAATTGCCCATTACTCTGCTGCCAATCCAAGCGCAGGTGGATCGCTAACTGATCGGCTTGATCGAGCAAACGCGTCAAGTGCTGGGCAAAGGAGGTGGCAATGTACGAGGCATTCGCCCGGGCATTTTGCTCCACGAATTCATGATCGGACTTGATGATCGATAGTGTGATGCTCCAGATAATGACTGCTAATGCCAGACAACCGACGGGCCAGATTGCTATTGCTGCCAGGTTGCCTTTGATGAATGCCATGGGAGATGGCGGCTGCAACCATGCTTGGGGCGCGCTTTGCTGGGGCATCGCTAGGTTATCTCCGTGAAGTCATGTGCCTGGGATTGCGGTATGTCACGTCAAGCCGCATCATTCGGGAAGAAGCGGGTGATGAAAATCATAGTACCGCTAAACTAATGGTAATAAATAAATCAATACCATTAGTATTATTGGAGATGTGGTTGGTTGCTTGTGGGCACAATATTTTCAGGGGTAGTGACTTCGCGTGCACCCTAGTGGCACAGGAAAAGCCGTCTTGCAATCACGACGTCTATTGATCCGATTCGATCTTCATGCACATGACGATCTTCGAGATAACAGCGTTTCTGAAAAACGCCGATGTGATTTCAGCTTGTGCCGCGCTTAACGAAAAACAGTGCTCCCCCGACAGCCATCAACACACCGCCGAAAAACCGGTTTTGTTTTTTCATGGCCCGCGGATCGCGGAAATAGCGCTGCATGGACGATGCCGCAAGTGCATACGTATGCATCACCATCAGGTCGATTGCACACATGGTGATGCCAAGGATGATGAGTTGCGGTAATAGCGCAGCAGTACTGGTGATGAATTGCGGCAGTACCGCGACCATAAAAATAATACCTTTCGGGTTCGTGGCGTTAGTCAGGAACCCGGTCATCAGTCGCTTTCGCCAACTCGGTACATCGGCAGCTGCGGACAGATGGGGGCTGGTGTCATCGACATTGATTCTGGCGCGCCACTGGTTCACACCAAGGTAAATGAGGTAGAGCGCCCCCACGATTTTGACTGCGTTGAATGCGACTTCTGAGGCTAACAGCAGCGAACCGACGCCAGCCCCAGCGATGATTAATATCATTAACAAGCCGGCTTGCAAGCCGACGATGGTGACGCTGGTGCGTTTTACCCCGTACGACAAGCCGTGCGACATCGACAATACTGCACCGGAACCTGGAGAAATGGCGATGATGCAGGCGGCGACGACAAAAGTGATCCAGGTGGCGAGAGTCATGAGGGTTGCCGGCTTACTTGCCCCAGCTATCTTTCAACGTTGTGATACGGTTGAATACCAGCCGGTCGGCATGTGAGTCGTGTCGGTCGGCGACGAAGTAGCCGTGCCGTTCGAACTGATACTTGTCATCTGCTTGCGCAGCCGCAAGGCTGGGTTCTACCCATGCGGCAACGACTTCCTTGGCGTTCGGATTGAGCGCGAGTTTAAAATCTTTGCCGCCGGCGTCCGGTTGCGCATCGGTGAATAGCCGGTCGTATAGACGGACTTCAGCTTGCAGGGCATGGGCCGCGCTAACCCAATGAATATTCCCCTTGACCTTGTAGTTGGCCGAACCTTCGGTGCCTGATTTGCTATCGGCAAAGTAGTGGCAATGTACCGCGGTGACATTGCCCTCGGCATCTTTGTCGCAGCCAGTACATTCGACGACGAAGCCGTAGCGTAACCGCACCTTGTTGCCAGGGAATAACCGAAAATAGCCCTTGGTCGGGACTTCCATGAAGTCTTCCTGTTCGATCCACAAGGTGTCGGAAATGGGGAATTCACGGTTGCCGCGCTCGGGGAAGTGCGGATGGACTGGCGCGTGGCAGGCGATGATTTCTCCGGCCGGAAAGTTATCGATGATCAGTTTGAGCGGGCGCAGTACAGCCGTTGCGCGCGGCGCTTTCGGATCGAGGTCTTCGCGTAAGCAGCCATCGAGTGTGCCAATGTCGATCCAGCTATCCGACTTGGTCACGCCTGATCGTTCGCAGAAGAGTTGCAGCGATTCAGGTGTGAAGCCGCGTCGTCGCAAGCCGACGATGGTCGGCATGCGCGGGTCGTCCCAGCCATCGACGATGTGTTCTTCGACCAGTTCACGCAGCTTGCGTTTGCTGGTGACGACATAGGTCAGGTTCAGGCGTGCGAATTCATACTGGCGCGGTAGTGGATTTTTGAAGTAGCCCCCTTCAGCCAAGCGTTCCAGAATCCAGTCATAAAACGGACGGTGATCCTGAAATTCGAGCGTGCAAATCGAATGGGTAATATTTTCCAATGCATCCGAGATCGGATGCGTGTAGTCGTACATCGGATAAACGCACCATGCATCGCCGGTCCGGTGATGGTGGGCATGACGGATACGGTACATCGCCGGATCCCGCAGGTTCATATTGGGTGAAGCCATGTCGATGCGGGCCCGCAGTATGTGTAGACCATCAGCAAACTCACCGGCCTTCATGCGACGAAACAGCGCTAATGACTCTGCCGCCGAACGTGTCCTGAATGGTGAATCCTTACCCGGTTCACTGAAGCTGCCTCTGTTGGCCGCCATTTCATCCGCAGGCTGGCTATCAATATAGGCATGTCCGGCGGTAATCAGATATTCGGCCATGTTGTAAAGCCGGTCAAAATAATCACTGGCGTAATACAGGTGCTCCTGACCGTCGCTGGTCCAGTCGAATCCCAGCCATTTGACCGAGTCGAGGATGGTATCGACATACTCCTGATCTTCACGCGCCGGGTTGGTGTCATCGAAACGCAGGTGCGCGCGGCCTTGATAGTCGCGTGCGAGACCAAAATTAAGGCAGATCGATTTTGCGTGGCCGATGTGCAAATAACCGTTCGGTTCGGGCGGAAAGCGCGTTATTACCTGTGGCAATGGGAGTCCTGCTGCGTCCGTACGGCCTGCGTGGGTCCGTGCTGCCAGATCGGCATCAATGATGCTACGCAGAAAATTGGAGGACGGCGCTGTGTCTGCCGCGACTAGGCTGTTGGGATCTTTGCTCATGGAGGACGGTCGGTGGTGAAATGGTGGAGACTCAACATTTTACCGTAGCCGGTCGGTCGGTTCGTATTGCGTGCCCGCTAGCGATACCACCTGGTGTGCTGGTGGTCACAGGTCAAATGAAATCGAGATCGCGACGCAGTGCAAAGTGCTGTGGGCGGGAGTCTCGTAATGCGGCAGTCGGTATGTGTACTTTTTCTAAATCGCGGCCTTCAAACGTTGAAAAATTCTCTCTTTTCTAACGGCTGCTTTACTTTTTCAAAAAAAGTGTTGTGTTGAAACCACAATTTGTTGGCCGAAGATATATTATTTTTCGAGAGTTTTTGACGATGAATCTGTTAACCAGACAGGGTGGTCCGAGAGAGACCATTGTCGGGATTAGTGCAACACCTGCTCGTTATCAACAATGGTTGGTGCTTCATGATTCTCCTATGGTGGTTCAGGATTTTTGAGCTCTTTTGTTTGTCGCGAGCGGCATTTTTTCATGTGAATTGGTAGCCGAGAACACTGAATGCCGGTGTCGGAGCGCCGAAGTTTGGCCGCGATAATTAAATTTAAACCAAATTAAATTCATATTGACGCGTCTTGTTCGACCTCTTGCTGCGCATGTCTGGCATCGTCAATTCCGCTGTTCTGCAATGGAATATGTAAAATCCAGATAGATTATTTCGGGCGTAGTTACTTGGCGAAGAGACATTGGAAATTCAATGTTTTTTGCGTAAATCTGAGGCGGTAGATGTTGAGTCAGATCAATCGCATTTTTTCAGCGGCCGCAAAAAATAGAGATTAAGCACTTCAGTAATCAGTAAAAAAACACTTCAATTATTCTAATAATCAGTAAATAAGTTCGTCAGAAGCATCCCACCAATCATGTGGCTGGTGGTCATTTTCCAGACGAACATTTTCAATAACCTCAGGGATCATTCATGAAAAAATCACTACTCGTCCTGGCAATTTTCGGCGCATTTTCCGGTGTTGCTTCAGCTCAAACTTCAGTTACTGCATACGGCATTGTCGACATGGGTGTTACCCGTGAAATGGGCGGCGCCACAGGAAGCGTTACCAAATTGGCAAACGGCGTTCAATCTGGCAGCCGCCTCGGTTTTAAGGGTACCGAAGATCTGGGCGCTGGCCTGAAAGCCATGTTTCAGTTGGAAACAGGGATCGCCGCTGATACGGGTGGTTTCAGCCAAGGTGGGTTGGCGTTTGGTCGTCAAGCATGGGTTGGCCTGAATGGTGGTTTTGGTACCGTTTCAATGGGTCGTCAATACAATCCATTATTTACCGCCCTGGATGAAGTTGATCCATTTGGTACAGGCTTGGCCGGATCATCGACCAACCTGTTCATCACCGGCGCAACCCGCGTGAACAATTCGCTGAAATATGTGGCTCCTGAAATGGGCGGCATCACTGCTGAAGCCATCTACGGTTTCGGTGAAGTACCGGGCAATAGCGCAGCTTTGCGCACAATCGGTGGTTCGCTTGGTTACTCCAACGGCCCGATCATCGGCAAACTGGTTTATGAGCGCGTTGCTAACGCAACCGATACCAGCACCACCAAGTTCACTCAAGGTACCTTCTCGTACAACTTCAATGTTGCGGTCCTGGCAGTCGGTTATGGCAAGACCAAAGATGACACCACTGTCAATGCTGACAGCGCGATGGTTGGTGTGACGGTTCCCTTCGGCGCCAGCGCTGTGATGGCTTCGTATATCCGCCGTAACGATAAGTCGTCAGCGAATCTGGATGCCCAGCAATATGCTCTCGGCTACACCTATGCGTTGTCGAAGCGAACCAACCTGTATTCGGCGTATGCGCGCATCCGTAACGAAAACAATGCTGGTTTCACCGTTGGAGATGCAACTTCTGCCGGTTCAGGCGACAAAGCGTTCAACGTCGGCATTCGCCACAAGTTTTAATTGATTTCAGGCTTCGGCCTGAACCAATCACAATGGCAATAAAAAGCACCTTCGGGTGCTTTTTTATTGGCTCTAGTACTTCGATCATGCTCAAGTAGTGGTTCGATTGGTCGTTAGAGGACTACTTTCTATTTTTTGCAGGTGTCTTATGCGCAATGTATTCCTATTACTCGGTACTCTCTTGTTGGTTGCAATGGCTCATGCTGCCGAACCAGTCACCAGGCCCATTACGTCGGATGACAATGGTGCCAAGGCAGGTAGCGTAGCTGCTGCCATCAAGGAAGTGACCCAGCCCATCAAGCCGCCGTCGGTGATCAAGGAAGCACCTATGTCTGGCGCAGAGAGAGCGCTTGCCAAGGAAGCTGCACAGCGAGAGGAGGAGCTGGGCGTGCGCTTGAAAGCAAGTCTCGCTCGTTTGGAAAAGGCAAATAATGCCGCTCGGCAGGCGGCACAGAAGCCACGTGCTGCGCCACGGTCTAAGGTTGTCGTGACGGAATCGATCACGGTACCTCATTCGTCGCACTGGGACTATGAGGGCGAAAATGGCCCGCTGCGCTGGGGGCGTATCAACCCGGCTTGGTCACAATGCGATAGCGGCAAGCGCCAGTCGCCGATTGATATTCGTGATGGTATTCGGGTCGATCTGGAACCGATTAATGTTGACTACAAAGCGGCCCGTTTTAGCGTTCTCGACAACGGTCACACCATACAAGTCAACTTGGGCGCGGGTAACACGATCACCGTGGCAGGAAAGATGTACGAGCTGACGCAATTTCATTTGCACCGGCCTTCGGAAGAACGGATCAATGGCCGAAATTTCCCCATGGTGGCGCATCTGGTTCACAAGGATGCTGACGGCAGGCTAGCTATCGTTGCGGCAATGATTACCGAGGGTGCGCCTAACTCTTTGATCCAAATAATCTGGAATAACTTACCGCTGGAAAAAAATGATGCGACGTCGCCAACGATGGTGATCGATATGAACCAGATGTTGCCGGTACGTCGCGAGTACTACACCTACATGGGATCGATGACGACACCGCCATGCACTGAAGGTGTGTTGTGGCTGGTGATGAAAGAGCCAATCCAGTTGTCCGCGCAGCAGATGGCGATTTTTGCACGTCTGTATCCGATGAATGCGCGCCCCATTCAGGTTGGCGGCGGCAGGCTGATCAAGGAATCCAATTAATTACTGAGTATTAAAACGCGCCCGAATGGTTTCGAGGCGTTGACGATTGGCACCCAGATCCTTGCTGCCGAGCCGCGATGCGGATCGCATCTGGATGACGCCATTCGGCTCGTCCAGAACAAATTCGGCGTCATCGACAAATTTGAGCAACCGGGTCTCAAATTGGGCATACAGATAGTCGGAATTGGCTGTTATTACCGTAGCGCCGTCCATTTTCCCTACAATTTCAGCGAGCTTCCTGATCGCTGTTTTGCCATCGCCGGCGTACTTGATGGGGGCGATCACGTGATAGTCGGTGTGTGGTTGCAAGCCGGCGTAACTGGAGACGACATTCGATGACGCCAGAACAGGTGGTTTGAGCATGCCTGCTTGCAGGCCAAGATCTGCTGGCTGTTTGCCGCGCAACAACCCCAACTGGCCGACCGCCAGCAATGCCAGCGGTGGGATAAGAACAACGAGAAGTACGACGATGCCGAGGGTTTTTGTCATGGTGGCAGTGAGCGAGGTGTCGGGAATGGCACATTAGCATGGCGAGAACGGCGTCTACAATACATCCCGCTCACGTAATTGCGCTAGTCGTGTTTCCGAATAGCCGAGCAAGTCGGCCAGCACCTCGTCGGTGTGTTGTCCTAGCAAAGGTGGTGCAGAGCGACTTGCGGGGGGCGTCCCCGACATCCGTATCGGACTGCCAATCAGTCTGGCGCTGGCTCCAGCGGGATGTGGCAAATCAACCTGCAAACCGCGTGCAATGACTTGCGGGTTTTCGAAGACCTCTTGCAGGTTGTTGATCGGGCCGCACGGCACACCGGCAGCTTCGAGCAAGGCCAGCCAGTCCTGCTTGGTACGCTTGGCCACCATGTCTGCCAGCAAGGGCACCAGTGTCTGTCTATTCTGGACGCGCAGCGGGTTGGTGGCAAAGCGCGCATCCTCAGCGAGTTCCGGACATTCTCCAGCGGCGACGAAGTTCCGATATTGGCGGTCATTGCCGGCCGCGACGATCAGATGACCATCGGACGTAGCGAAGGTCTGGTAGGGAACGATGTTTGGATGGGCATTGCCCCAGCGCTGCGGGATGACACCGCTCGCCAGATAGTTGGTGCCCATGTTTGCCATCATCGCGACTTGTACATCCAGCAATGCGAGGTCAATGGCTTGACCTTCTCCGGTGCGATCGCGGTGACTCAACGCCGCCAGAACCGCGACGGTGGCATACATGCCGGTCATCAGGTCGGTAATGGCGACTCCCGCTTTCTGCGGGCCGCCGCCGGGTAGTGCATCGCGCTCGCCAGTGACCGACATAAATCCACCCATGCCCTGAATGATGAAATCATAGCCCGGACGTTGCGCATACGGACCGGTCTGGCCAAAGCCAGTGATCGAGCAATAGATCAGATCGGGCTTGACCTGTTTCAGGGACGCGTAGTCCAGACGATATTTTTCCAGTTGCCCGACTTTATAGTTTTCCAGCACCACATCGGATTGTGCGGCCAGTTCCCGGATAATTTGCTGTCCTTCGGTCGTCGTGATGTCGACCGTCACCGAACGTTTGCCGCGATTAGCTGCAAGATAGTACGCGGCTTCGGTGGTGTCGTTGCCGTCGGCATCGCGCAGGTAAGGTGGTCCCCAGGCACGCGTGTCGTCGCCGCTGCCAGGTCGTTCAATCTTGATGACATCGGCACCAAGGTCCGCAAAGGTTTGCCCGCACCATGGGCCGGCCAATACGCGCGTCAGGTCGAGAATACGCAGGTGGGAAAGTGCGGAAGGCATGGAGTTGTTTGGCATGGGCAGTGGTCTTTCCGGAAAACCAGGTTGGGGTCGATGAACCAATTACACTAAGCGTGCTTACCGGAGAATACAGATGAAAAGCGCATGGCCGTTTCCTCGCATCGTCGCGCATCGTGGTGGCGGGTCACTAAGCCCGGAAAATACGCTGGCAGCACTGCGGTGCGGATTGGCGCACGGGTTTCGCGCTGTCGAATTTGATGTCATGTTATCGCAGGATGGTGTGCCGATCCTGATGCATGATGAGCAGTTCGGTCGCACAGTGGCCGGCATCGGCGCCGTCTCGACGACAAACTCGATGGTGCTGACCGGCATGGATGCGGGGTGTTGGTTCGGTATTACTTTTGCCGGAGAGCGGGTTCCGACATATCAACAAGTCATTGCGTTTTGCCAACGGCATGGTATTTGGATGAATGTCGAGATCAAACCGGCGCGTGGTGTCGAGCAACCGACCGGCAGTGCTGTGGCGGCAATGACGCTGGCCTTGTTGAATGACGATCAGGCGATGCCCCTGTTATCTTCTTTCTCGTTCGAGGCACTCATGGCTGCCAAGGTTGCGGCGCCCGAGATACCCCGTGGCTTACTGGTTGAACATATTCCGGTTGATTGGGAGGAGAAGTTGTTTGCACTGACCGCCATGGCGTTGCATACCGATCATAAAAATCTGACTGCAGCCAAGGCAGCAGCCGTCAAGAAGGCAGGTTTTGGCTTGTTTTGCTACACCGTCAATACGACAGAACGTGCACGCGAACTGCTGAGTTGGGGTGTTGATGGTTTTTGTACCGATCGGATCGACCTGATTGGCCCGGGCTTTGCGTGACAGTGCTGCAGGACGGATTGCGGCCAGGCGGATCACGTATAATCACTGGTTCGCTGAACCGCATTCTTTCCTACGACGACACCATGAAATCTACCGAAATCCGCGCCAAGTTCCTGTCATTTTTCGAATCCAAGGGACACACTATCGTGCGTTCCAGTCCGCTGATTCCCGGTAATGATCCAACCATGTTGCTGACGAACAGCGGTATGGTGCAGTTTAAGGACGTGTTCCTCGGCACCGATCAGCGCGCCTATTCGCGTGCCACCTCCGTGCAGCGCTGTGTGCGTGCTGGCGGCAAACACAATGATCTGGAAAATGTCGGCTATACCGCGCGCCACCACACGTTTTTTGAAATGCTTGGCAATTTCAGTTTCGGCGACTATTTCAAGCGGGACGCGATCCAGTACGCATGGGAGTTACTGACCAACGTGTACCTGTTGCCGAAAGAAAAGCTCTGGGTGACGGTCTATCACGAAGACGACGAAGCCTACGATATCTGGGCCAATGAAATCGGCGTTCCGGTTGAGCGCATCATCCGCATTGGCGACAACAAGGGCGCTCGCTACGCCTCGGATAATTTCTGGCAAATGGCTGACACCGGGCCGTGCGGTCCGTGCAGTGAAATTTTTTATGACCATGGCCCGGAAATCTGGGGCGGTCCGCCGGGCAGTGCAGAAGAAGACGGCGACCGCTTTATCGAAATCTGGAACCTGGTATTCATGCAATTCAATCGCGACGAGCAAGGCAATATGCCGCGACTGCCGAAACCGTGTGTCGATACCGGGATGGGCATGGAGCGTCTGGCCGCCATTTTGCAGCATGTGCACAGCAATTATGAAATCGACCTGTTCCAGAACCTGATCAAGGCAGCTGCGCGCGAAACCGGTACAACAGACCTCGCAGACAACTCGCTCAAGGTGATTGCAGACCATATCCGCGCGTGCGCATTCCTGATCGTCGATGGCATCATTCCTGCCAGCGAAGGACATGGTTACGTGCTGCGCCGTATCATTCGTCGCGCATTGCGCCATGGCCACAAGCTGGGCCAGACCAAGCCATTTTTCTATCAACTGGTCAAGGATCTGGTCATCGAGATGGGTGAGGCTTATCCCGAACTAACCGAGGCTGCAGCGCGGGTCGAGCAAGTGCTCCGGCAAGAGGAAGAGCGCTTCGGCGAGACGCTCGAGCATGGCATGAAAATTCTGGAAGCCGCGCTGGCAGCAACGCCGACGCAGCTCGATGGTCAGACGGCTTTTACGCTTTACGATACATTTGGCTTTCCACTCGACCTGACGGCCGACATCTGCCGTGAACGCAAGGTCGAGCTCGATGAGGCTGGTTTTAAGGTTGCAATGGAGCAGCAACGCACCACGGCGCGCGCAGCTGGAAAATTCAAGATGGCTGCGGCGGTTGAATACAGCGGCGACAAGACCCGCTTTGTTGGCTACGACGCATTGGAACAGAACGCCAGTGTGACCGCCCTATATGTCAATGGCGCCCCGGTCTCGCGCATGGCGGTAGGTGAAGAGGGCATCGTGGTGCTGGATGTCACGCCGTTTTATGCCGAGTCGGGCGGGCAGGTTGGCGATACCGGCATGCTCACTGGAGCAGCGGCGCAATTTCATGTGGTCGACACGCTGAAGATTCAGTCCGAGGTATTCGGACACCACGGCACGCTGATGCGTGGTCCGTTGGCAGTTGGCGACAAGCTTGCGGCCAATGTCGACCCGGTCGCTCGTGGTCGGACGATACGCAATCACTCGGCGACCCACCTGATGCACAAGGCACTGCGCGAAGTGCTCGGCGCCCATGTATCGCAAAAAGGTTCGTTGGTCGATGCCGATAAAACCCGCTTTGACTTCAGCCATAACGGTCCTCTGACGGCGGAGGAGATTCGGCAAGTCGAATTGATCGTCAACCGTGAAATTCTTGCCAACGTCGCAACCGAAGCTCGCATCATGGGCTATGACGATGCGGTCAAGTACGGGGCAATGGCATTATTCGGTGAAAAATATGGTGACGAAGTCCGCGTACTCGGCATCGGATCGTCAAAAGAGCTGTGCGGTGGCATCCACGTTGCCCGTACGGGTGATATCGGACTGTTCAAGATCGTCGCGGAAAGCGGTGTGGCTGCGGGTATTCGTCGTGTTGAAGCGGTGACCGGAGAGGGTGCACTGGCGCTCGTGCAGGCGCTCAGTCGGCAAATGCAGGACGCCGCAGCGATGTTGAAAGTGCAGCCGGACGAGCTGCCACATCGCATCACGCAAGTGCAGGAGCAGGTGCGTTCTCTGGAAAAAGAGTTGTCAGCGCTCAAATCCCGGTTGGCAGCGAATCAAGGCGATGAGTTGCTCGGTCAGGCGGTCGATATCAAGGGAGTCAAGGTGTTGGCGGCCGTCTTGGTGGGTGCTGACGTAGCAGCCCTGCGTGTCACCATGGATAAACTCAAGGACAAACTCAAGACTGCTGCGATCGTCTTGGCTGCGGTCAATGATGGTAAGGTCAGTTTGATTGCCGGCGTGACGGCAGACGCAACATCGCGCATCAAAGCGGGTGATCTGGTTAATTTCGTCGCTCTGCAAGTAGGAGGCAAGGGTGGCGGGCGACCTGACATGGCGCAAGCCGGTGGTACGGATGCGAGCGGACTTGTTGCTGCCTTACAAGGCGTTCCTGGATGGGTCGGTGCCAAGTTGTGATTGACAACCAGACTCGCGCTGATGGTGGCAGGGTCTGAGTTGTGAGGGCGCAGTGCGTGGGTTGGTTGGTAGCGCGGTTGCGTCCCATCAACCCCCCGGTAATTTTCCGGTAGAATTTGCTTTTTACAAAACTAACCTGATGCGAGTGCAAGGCCATGGATTTTCATAAAGAACTCGATGCACGCGGCCTCAATTGCCCACTGCCGATCCTCAAAACAAAGAAAGCACTGGCAGACATGACTAGCGGTCAAGTGTTGCGCGTGACGGCTACGGACCCCGGTTCAATTCGTGATTTTCAGGCGTTTGCCAAGCAAACAGGCAATGAGTTGCTTGCTCTGACCGACGAAAATAAAGAATTTGTATTTTTCATGAAGCGCAAATAGGCGTCTTGTCCGCACGATAATGCCGACAAGAGCACCCAACGCAGGGTCAGCCCAGCGAATACTTCCGAGTCGTGATTGCAGCGACGAGGATTTTTTTTAAAATTAACAATAGTACGATCGTGCTTAAATTTGCTGCCGGATTGATTTTTCTCTTATAATCCGGGTTAGTTTACGTTTACGTCAATTCGACTTTCTTAAAGGAAGACCTATGAAAATCCTGGTTCCAGTCAAGCGTGTGGTGGATTACAACGTCAAAGTGCGGGTGAAATCCGATGGCACTGGCGTCGATATCGCTAATGTAAAAATGTCGATGAATCCCTTCGATGAAATTGCTGTGGAAGAAGCAATGCGGCTCAAGGAGGCGGGCAAGGCGACTGAAGTCATCGTCATCTCGTGCGGCGTGGTGCAATGTCAGGAAACGCTGCGTACGGCCATGGCGATCGGTGCCGATCGTGGTGTGCTCGTTGAAACCGATGTCGAGCTACAGCCACTGGCAGTGGCGAAGCTGATCAAGGCATTGGCTGACAAAGAGCAGCCTCAGCTAATCATTCTCGGCAAGCAAGCGATTGATGACGACTGCAATCAGACTGGTCAAATGCTCGCTGCATTGCTGGGTTGGCCACAGGCGACGTTCGCCTCTAAGGTGGTGGTCGATGGCGACAAGGTTTCGGTGACACGCGAGGTCGATGGCGGACTTGAAACGCTGTCACTGACGTTGCCGGCCATCATCACTACCGATCTGCGCCTCAATGAGCCGCGCTACGTGACATTGCCAAATATCATGAAGGCAAAGAAAAAAACGCTGGAAATCATCAAGCCGGCTGATCTCGGTGTCGATGTTGCTCCGCGCCTGAAAACGCTGAAGGTTTCCGAACCACCAAAACGTTCTGCTGGCATCAAGGTACCTGATGTGGCAACGCTGGTCGCGAAACTCAAGAACGAAGCCAAAGTCATCCAATAAATCACTGCCGCGGCCGCATCGCGCCGCAACTATTGAATCGGGAATCCATCATGGCCGCACTTGTCATTGCTGAACACGACAACGCTTCACTGAAAGCAAGTACCCTTAACACCATCGCAGCTGCCCTGTTGTGCGGTGGCGATGTCCACGTTCTGGTCGCAGGACACAACTGTAGTGCTGCGGCCGAGGCCGTAGCAAAAATTACTGGCGTTGCCAAGGTTCTGGTCGCGGACGGTGCACCTTTCGGTGACGGGCTGGCCGAGAACATTGCCGAGCAAGTGATTGCTCTGGCGTCGACATACAGCCATATCCTCGCACCGGCAACAGCCTACGGAAAAAATGTAGCGCCACGCGTGGCAGCACGGCTCGACGTTGGCCAGATTTCGGAAATCATCAAGGTCGATGCTCCAGATACGTTTGAGCGCCCAATTTATGCCGGTAATGCGATTGCGACGGTGCAGTCGCTGGATGCGATCAAGGTCATCACAGTGCGCACGACCGGTTTCGATGCTGCGCCGGCCGGTGGTTCGGCAACAATCGAAAATCTTGTTGCTGTCGCCGATTCAGGCAAGTCGGTATTCGTGTCGCGCGAGCTGGCCAAGTCGGATCGTCCCGAATTGACTGCCGCTAAAGTCATCGTCTCCGGTGGTCGTGGCTTGGGCTCGGGCGATAATTTCAAGATTCTTGAGCCTCTGGCGGATCGTCTCGGGGCCGCCATGGGTGCTTCCCGCGCGGCAGTTGACGCTGGCTATGTGCCGAACGACTGGCAAGTTGGTCAGACCGGCAAGATTGTTGCTCCGCAGTTGTACATTGCGGTAGGCATTTCTGGCGCGATTCAGCATTTGGCCGGTATGAAGGACTCGAAGACCATCGTTGCGATCAATAAAGATGCTGAGGCACCGATTTTTTCAGTCGCTGATTATGGTTTAGTGGGCGATCTGTTTGACGTCGTGCCGCAGTTGGTGACCGAGCTGGGTTGATTTTTTAATTACAAAAGGCGGGAACGACTGCTTGCCGCGCAACGTATGGCTGCGTGAACTGCATCGTATTTCACCCATATTCTAGGGAGTAACACATGAGCTATGTCGCCCCGCTGAAAGACATGCTGTTTGTCATGAATGAGCTGGCAGGTTTGTCCGATGTGAATGCGTTGCCCGGTTGCGAAGATGCGACACCGGAAACAGTTGAGGCAATTCTGGAAGAAAATGCCAAGTTCTGCGGCGAAGTCGTTGCGCCGTTGAACTGGGAGGGAGACAAGTCGCCGAGCTTCTGGCATGACGGTCAGGTCACCACCACCAAGGGCTTCAAGGAGGCGTTCCAGTCTTTTGGTGAGGCGGGCTGGCAGGGCGTGCAGCACCCCGTTGAGTTCGGTGGTCAGGGTTTGCCAAAGCTGGTGGCGACGCCGTGTATAGAAATGGTCAACGCGGCCAATGTATCGTTCGCACTGTGCCCGATGCTCACCGATGGCGCCATCGAGGCCCTCATGACGGCTGGTTCGGATGAGCAGAAAGCCACTTATCTGACCAACCTGATTTCCGGAAAATGGACGGGGACGATGAACCTGACTGAGCCTCAGGCAGGTTCGGATCTGGCGATGGTGCGATCGCGCGCAGTGCCGCAGGATGACGGGTCGTTCAAGGTATTTGGCACCAAGATTTACATTACCTACGGCGAGCACGATATGGCCGAAAACATCATTCATCTGGTGTTGGCGCGTACGCCCTCTGCGCCAGAGGGAATCAAAGGTATTTCGCTGTTCGTGGTGCCGAAGTTCAATGTCAATGCCGACGGTTCGCTGGGCTCCCGTAACGATGTCCATTGCGTTTCGATTGAACACAAGCTGGGTATCAAGGCTAGTCCGACCGCAGTGCTGCAATTCGGTGATCATGGCGGTGCTGTGGGTACGCTGGTCGGCGAAGAAAATCGTGGCCTCGAATACATGTTCGTGATGATGAACGCGGCCCGTTTTGCTGTCGGCATGCAGGGTATCGGCGTGGCTGAACGCGCTTATCAGAAAGCGGCTCGTTATGCCAAGGATCGGGTGCAGTCACGCGATCTGGCGGGCTCCGCTGGTCCGGTGGCGATCATTCACCAACCCGATGTTCGCCGCATGTTGATGACGATGCGCTCGCAGATCGAGGCCTCGCGTGCGTTGTCGTATGTGACTGCCGCAGCGCATGACGCTTCCCACCATCACACGGATGAAGCAACACGCAAAGCCAATAACCTGTTTTATGAGTTCATGGTGCCGATCGTTAAGGGCTGGTCGACCGAGTTGTCGATCGATGTCGCGTCGACCGGGGTGCAAATTCATGGTGGGATGGGCTTTATCGAGGAAACCGGCGCAGCGCAATACTATCGCGACGCCCGCATCCTGACAATTTATGAAGGTACGACCGCCATTCAGGCCAATGACTTGATCGGGCGCAAGACCGCACGCGATGGTGGCGCTAACGCTAAAGCGATCATTGCACAGGTCCGCAATAGCGCAGAGGAATTGGCTGGATCCGACTCGGCAGACCTTGCAGCGATCCGGGTGCGACTGAACGACGCTGCGCAGGCACTCGAAGACGTGGTCAGTTATATTGCCGGGAATGCCAAGTCGGACATTAAGGGAGTTTTTTCTGGCAGCGTGCTGTACCTCAAGCTAGCCGGTATCGTTTTTGGTGGCTGGCAAATGGCGCGTGCCGCACTAATCGCCGAGGAAAAGTTGCAGTCTGGTGATGGAGATGCTAGTTTCTATCGGGCCAAGATCGGAACTGCGCGCTTTTTTGCAGATCATTTTCTGGCGCAGGCCGACGGCTACCGTGCCGCTATCGTCGAGGGGAGCGCCGGTGTCATGGCGCTGTCCGAAGATCAATTCTGATCAAGTTGTGGCCGGTGGTGCAGTTAGCCGAATGCGCCACCAGTGAAAAGCAGGTCAAAGCCACGTGCTAGTGTCGCGATCAGGCTGGTGGCACCGATTGCCAGCGTGATTACCAGCAGCATCGCCAGCCACCAGTGTGACTCGCTTTGCTTGTCGGAGTCCGGATTGAATTTTTGGTCCCATTTGTCGTCTGGGATTAATCCCAGCACTAATGCTTCCAGGAAGCCGATCAGGACGGACAGCACCAGTGCGCCTGCTTGAAAGAGGCCATGTTGACCGATGCCTAGCCAGATCACCAGTAGCGTGACTGGTACGCTCGCCAGATGCAACCATCCCCATTTATCGGTTGCGCCACGCAAATAGAATCGGTGCAAGCCTATGCCACCTGTCACGGTGGCTAGCAAGGTGGCGAAGGTTTTGTTCTTGTGTCTTGATGGCATGAAAAGTACCGCAGTAAGAGAAATGGAACAGAAGGTAATCAAGGCAGACGCGAAGTCTGGATCAAGGTCGAGCCGCAGTGTGCACTAGCTCCGGAGTCCCTGCAATGAGGGTAATCGCCGGGATTTAATCTCCGGATGGTTTAGGTGTTGCGACCGGTCCCTGCTTCAGGCTATAATTCGCGGCTTTTTCCGTGTTTGAAACACTTATTGGAAATATTATGGTCGTTATTCGTTTAGCTCGTGGAGGCGCAAAGAAGCGTCCTTTCTTCAAC
>JBLHLW010000011.1:0-79545 GCA_047621345.1 Minisyncoccia bacterium
AAAAAGCTGTGCCCACCCTACGGAATCGTTGCGTGTTATTTCAACTGACGTAGGGTGGGCACGGCACTATCGTGCCCACGCGAATGCACCACCGAAGCAGGCGTTGGCCACCATTTCTGGTTCGCGCGCGTGGGCACAAAAAGCTGTGCCCACCCTACGAAATCGTTGCGTGTTATTTGACGTGCGCCGTCAATTCATCGTCGGTCGACCATTGCCGCGCCCATTAATCACCTAAAACCGGTAACCGAACGCCGCCATGAAGCGCTCGTCGATGTCGGCGCGCGAGGGCGCATGGTTCTGTCCGCCCTGATGGGCAATTTTGATCGAGCCCATCAGGCTGGAGAGGCGACCGATAGTCGGCCAGTCCAAGTTATGCGACAGGCCGTACAGCATGCCGGCACGGAAAGCATCGCCGCAACCGGTTGGGTCAATGATCACTTCTACCGGCACCGGCGGTATCTCCAGCAGTTCACCATTGACATGGATTTCGGCACCGTTTTCACCGCGCGTGACGACGAGCGCGTCGACTTGCGTGGCGATTTGCGCCAGGCTCAGACCGGTACGCTCAGTCAGCAATTCAGCTTCATAGTCGTTGACCGCAACGTAAGTGGCCAGTGCAATGAAGTCGCGTAGTTCGGCACCACTGAACATCGGCAAACCCTGACCCGGATCAAATACGAATGGTATTTCCAGCGCCACGCAATCGCGTGCATGCTGCAGCATGCCGTCACGGCCGTCAGGCGCGACGATGGCTAGTTTGATAGGGCCCGCTTGCGCCACCGTGTTCAGCTGTGAAAAAGTCATCGCGCCCGGATGGAAAGCGGTGATCTGATTACTGTCTGCATCCGTGGTGATGAAGGCTTGCGCCGTCCAGGCATCGTCGATGGTGCGGACGCAGCGGGTGGAAATGCCTTGTAGCGCCAAACGCTTCAGGTACGGCGTACTGTCCTGGCCGACCGTGGCCATGATCAGTGGATCGCCGCCGAGTAATTGCAGGTTGTAGGCAATGTTGCCTGCGCAACCGCCGAACTCACGCCGCATGGCTGGCACTAAAAAGGCTACGTTAATTTTGTGTAATTGGTCTGCCAGCAGCGCTTCGGCGAAGCGTCCTTCAAACGACATGATGGTGTCGTAAGCCAGCGAGCCGCAAATCAGAGAGGTCATGGAGTGGTCCGGAAAAAGTGAGGGTGGGGCGCAGTCGGGCGCTCAGGGATAAAACAGGTAGACGCGGTAATTCGATGCCTTGTACTGCCTCAGTTCGAACGTGACACGGGCACTTTGTTCGCTACCGGGAGCAAAGCCACTGCCTGCGGGAGGCGCTTGTGGCAAGTAGTCCGTCGCGCCAAACACACGACGGCTGACCGGGCGATCGCTGTTGTCGAAGAGCGTCAGCTCGATGGCAGGCCAGCGTTGCGGCAAGGTGCTGCTATTGCGCAGAAGCAGGTTGAGAGACAACGTATTGTTGGCCGCATTGAGCGTGATGAGTTCGCTGGATTCGATCGAGACCTGGCTAGCTTGCGCTAGCAGTTCGATCTGGCAGCCCCAGATCGCGCAGGCACGGTCGAGCAGTGGTCTGGTCGCTGGAAGGCGGGCTGCGATCTGATCCCGCAGCACGTAGACGGTTTGGCCGAGCGCGGCAATCATCAGCAGCACGGTCATCGCAGCCAGCCAGAATCGACGGTGCCGATTAAGATGCCGGCGACGGCGGCCGTGGGTAACGAAGCTTGGTTCGTCCGACATCGCATCGTAAGCAGGTTCGTCATCGGTGCTACTGATTGTGCTGTTGCGCCAGGGGCGCTGCTGCAACTGGTCGATGGCTTGTGCCAGTTCGTCTGGTGCCGCGCTGTCGTTGTCCTGGCGCGATTTGGCTTTGAGCGGAACCACAAAATGCGGGGCAGTGGCCGCAGCGTTGGCGGCGATACCATGGTCTTCGTTCTCGTCGTCGTAAGCGAGGCGCATCAGCGTCATGCGCTGCATCGGATCGGACTGGGCGGGATCGGGTTCGGCGCTGACCGGTGGCGCAATAATCGCGTCGAAAGCAGGGTAGAAGTCGTCGGAATCAGCCGGGCGCGGCGGCACCGGCATCGGCGCCTGCACGGATTGTGATGGCACAGGAACCGGCACCATCGGTATCACTGGCGGCTTGGCCGCCACGTTAGTTGCTGCAGTTTCGCCTGGTCTCAGCAAATGTTCGATGCCGTTGAAAATTTGCTTGCAAGCACCACAGCGCACTAGCCCGGCTCGGAGTTTGAGCTGGTCGTGCGCGACGCGAAATGTCGTCTGGCAGTGCGGACATTGCGTGGCGAGTGCCATTGCTGCTAGCTAGTAGCGGTCAGCTTGCCGGACAAGGCGACCCAGCCTTCGCGTTCGGCCCAGACCGACAGCGCAAGGAACGGCGCATAGGCAGCAATGACATCCTCGGCCTGCGTCGCCAGGACACCAGAGAGGACCAGGGCGCCCTCATCGGCGAGGTGGGCGCACAGCATCGGCGCCATGATTTTCAGTGGGCCGGACAAGATGTTGGCGACCACGATATCGAAGTGCTGCAAGACATCATCGTGATGAAATTCATCCGGCAGGAAATAATCAATTTCGCAGTCGTTGCGCTCGCTGTTGAAGTTGGCCGATTCAATGGCCTGCGGGTCGATATCGACGCCGATCACGGTGGTTGCGCCAAGCTTCTTGGCGACCAGCGCCAGAATGCCGGAACCGCAGCCGTAATCGAGCACCGACAAGTCGGCCGGGGCATGGATTTCCAGCCATTCCATGCACAGCCGGGTGGTCGGATGACTGCCCGTACCAAAGGCCAGGCCGGGATCCAGTTCCAGGATCAGGCCGTCCGGATCCGGTGCATCGTGCCAGCTCGGCACAACCCAGATGTTGGTACCGATGTGAATTGGCGCGAATTGGGACTGGGTCAGCCTGACCCAATCCTGTTCTTCGACGGTGCGCAGAGTCAATGGCAAGTCGGCGGCGAGCAGTGGCAGCGCGGCGATGGCTACGGCTTCGGCAATCAGCGCAGCAGCATCGGTGCCGCTGTCGGTCAGTGCGACGACGCGACTGCGTTCCCAGGCGGCTTGCTTTGGCTCCATGCCGGGTTCGCCGAAGAGCGGCTGTTCGGCCGCCGTTCCTTCATCGGCGTCTTCGACCGAGACCGACAGCGCACCGGCTTCCATCAGCGCATCAGACAGACTCTCGGCCTGGTCGCGCGCTACTTCAATGACGATTTCAGTCCAGCTCATGGGCATGCTTTATTTGATGGTTGTCGTGACCTTGGCGGTCTTCGGCAAATCCGGTTTGTTGGCCAGTTTCTGTTCAAGGTAATGGATATTGGTGCCGCCTTCGATAAAGCGTGCGTCGACCATCAGTTCACGATGCAGCGGAATATTGGTCAGGATGCCCTCAACGACCATTTCTGACAAGGCAATCTGCATGCGCTTGATGGCCTGATCACGCGTGGCACCATAGGCGATTACTTTGCCGACCATCGAATCGTAATGTGGCGGCACGTAGTAGCCGGCATACGCATGCGAGTCAACCCGGATACCGGGTCCACCCGGCGCATGCCAGGTCAGGATCTTGCCCGGGGAGGGCGTGAACTTGAACGGATCTTCCGCATTGATCCGGCACTCGATCGCATGACCCTTGAGTTCGATATCGCGCTGCCGATAGCGCAGTTTTTCGCCGGCGGCGATGCGAATCTGTTCCTGCACGATGTCGATGCCAGTGATCATTTCAGTGACCGGATGTTCGACCTGCACGCGGGTATTCATTTCGATGAAATAGAACTCGCCGTTTTCGTACAGGAATTCGAAGGTGCCGGCGCCGCGATAACCCATCTTGCGACAGGCTTCGGCGCAGCGGTCGCCGATGCGTTCGATGATCTTGCGCGGGATGCCGACGGCGGGCGCTTCCTCGATCACTTTCTGGTGGCGGCGCTGCATCGAGCAGTCGCGTTCGCCCAGCCAGACCGCGTTCTTGAACTCATCGGCCAGAATCTGGATTTCAACGTGACGTGGATTCTCGAGATATTTTTCCATGTAGACCTCGGGATTGCCAAAGGCAGTTCCCGCTTCAGTCTTGGTCATGGTCACGGCGTTGAGCAAGGCCGCTTCGGTATGCACGACGCGCATGCCGCGTCCGCCGCCACCGCCGGCAGCCTTGATGATGACCGGATAGCCGACCTTGCGGGCGGTCTGGATGATGATCTTCGGATCGTCTGGCAATGCTCCTTCGGAGCCCGGCACGCACGGGACGCCGGCACGGATCATGGCCTGCTTGGCCGATACCTTGTCGCCCATCAGCCGGATCGACTCTGAGCGCGGGCCGATGAAGACAAAGCCGGATTGCTCGACCCGCTCGGCGAAATCGGCGTTCTCGGACAGGAAGCCATAGCCGGGATGGATCGCTTCGGCGTCGGTGACCTCGGCGGCGCTGATGATGGCTGGCATGTTCAGGTAACTCAGCGCCGACGGCGCTGGTCCGATGCAGACCGATTCGTCGGCGAGCTTGACGTATTTGGCGTCGCGGTCGGCTTCGGAATGCACGACCACGGTTTTGATGCCCATTTCGCGGCAGGCGCGCTGGATGCGCAAGGCAATTTCGCCGCGGTTGGCGATAAGAATTTTTTCAAACATGGCGTCGGCTATGGGTTCTCGGTGTCGTGAAAGGGTGGAAAGCACAGGTGTCGGGCAAGCCGCAACACACTCGGGCGCTGACGATCAGGCAATCACGAACAGGGGTTGGCCGAATTCGACCGGCTGGCCGTTTTCGACCAGGATATGGGTAATCACGCCGGTGGCATCGGCATCGATTTCATTGAGCAGTTTCATTGCTTCGATGATGCACAGCGTGTCGCCTTCCTTGACGTTGGCACCGATCTCGACATACGCCGGCGTACCAGGTGCCGACGAGCGATAGAACGTGCCGACCATGGGCGACTTGACGATGTGACCCACCGGTTCCTCGTCAGCAGGAGCGACGGGTGCGGCGACGGGTGCGGCGGCGGCGGGTGGAGCCGTCACATGTTGCGGTTGCATCATCATCATCTGGCCCTGAGCAGCAGGCGTCTTGACGATGCGGACCTTGCTTTCGCCCTCAGTGACTTCGAGTTCGGCGATGTCTGACTCGGCAACCAGATCGATCAGTGTCTTGAGTTTTCGTAAGTCCATGTAGAACCCCTTGGAATGGTTGTCGTGCTACTAATAGATGGGAGCCGGAATTGAAACTGATTATCCGGCAAATATGGGATGAAAAATGCAGTTCAGGAGGCGCAGGTCGCGTCGGGCGGCGACTTCATGCGCTGGCGCCGACAGGCCCCGGCCAGTGCGTTACCCTCTGCGAAAAATCGGATCGCCGATGCGCCCCGGCCATAAAAGACGCTCCGCCATACTGGGAAGTATGTCGGATTGCGCACCAGCCTTGGCACGATTCATTACGCAGAAGCAGCTTTTTAGCCATCGAAATTGGTCACTCCGTTTGACGACGATCGACGCATTTTGCCGTGTAATGACTGCAGGTGGCAAGGAAAACCCGCGTGGGCTACTTACAGGGCGGCAATGTCCCGCCGGACCTCCTGCATGTTCAGTCGACCCAGATAGGTCTTGCGGACCTGTCCGTCGCTGCTGATAAGTACAGAGAAAGGTAGTCCGCCGGCCTGATTGCCGAATTGACGTGTCAGTTCGCTGCCGCCCATGCCACCGACGTAAAGCGGATAACTGACCGGCAACTTGAGCGAGAACTCGCGTAGGCTGGTGGGGGAATCAATACCGATACCGATCACGTGAAAGGATTTTTCGGCCAGTTCGGTATGCAGGGCCGATAGCTCCGGCATTTCTTCAACGCAGGGTGCGCACCAGGTCGCCCAGAAATTGACGAGCAAGGTTTTACCCTTCCATTGCGCCAACGGTTGTGGTTGCTCTTTCAGATCGGGCAACGTCATGCTGAATAAATTGGCGACTGCGGTCGTTTGCGGTGCGACCGGTGCCATCTGGTGCCAGCCGAACCAGGCGCCAGCGCCAGCAAACAAGACTCCAGCCAGCAGCAGCACAGTGGTCGATCGTTTCATGGGGTGTCGCTTTTCATTAGTTGTCTTACTGCGGCCAAGTCGGCCCGTTCTATCTTGCCGTGGTTGCCGCGCAGATCGTCGATCGCATGCAGCGACAGGTGTACACCTTCGTTGTGCCACATAAAACTGACGATTTCTAACGGATCACCGCCAGGTCGCTGGCGCGCGCCCTCCGACACGTCGAACTGGACATTCTTGTTCAGTAGATAGATTTCGACGTCCTTGGGACTTTCAGCGAAGAGGTGCAGATGAATATCGGAATGGTTGCCGGCGGTGCCATTGAGCACTGCGCCGACCAGATAAGGAGAGAACTGGGTCAGTTCAGTCATCAGTTCGACGGCTAGTTCACGTAACTGCTGCAAACGGGCGGGTTGGGTGTCTCCAAAAAAAAGTTCGTTATATAGACGCACTTCCGCCTCGATTTCGGCGTTATCGGGCAGCACGTCGCCGCGCGGCTTGCTGTTGCCGAGCAGTTGCTTGACCGCCTTGCGTTTGGCGGTACCAAAATCGGCACCGTCTTCGGCAATCATGCGCGCGGCGGCGGCGGCGATTTCGGCGCGCAGCAGGTCGGACTCTGAGGGGTAACTAATATCCATGGACTGGATGATAACCCGGCTTGCTGTTACTGCGACGGGGTGCGGCAATGCAAGAATGCCATGCATAAGCGACGAATGGCTGGACACGCCACATCTTTGTTATAATCCGGCCCCTCCTGCTTCGCCATCACTTTTCCTACTACGCACCCGACCGTTCGTAACCGGAAGCTGTTTTGATCGACGCATCCATTCACGTCGTTACAGATGCAACCCCGAATTCAGAACATGACCCTTCGCATTAAAACGTTATCGTTGAAGCCGCGCATTGCCACGGCCACCCCTGTTGAACCTGCCGTCGTGATCGCGCCTGGCGCGCCTGCGGATGGCGAGGCGACGACCGGACCGCTGATCGTGGTGCGGCGTTCGCGTCTGGTGCGGCACGATGTGCCGGGCAGTGCGGCGTCCAATGATGTGAGTGAGGATGGTAAGCCGGAGCCCGTCGTGGCAGTGGCGGTCGAGCCAGCAGCTGCAGCAACACCGACGGCTGCGTTGATCCCGGTCAAGCCTTTGGCTGATCTGGCGCCGGCCTCAGCCGTCGCTGTTCCAGAGGCCGATCCGGTTGTCGATCTCGTTATCGCGCCTTCGGTTGATCCCGTGATCGATCCAGTCATGGATGCGGCCAGTGAGAATGTCGAGCACGGTGCTGTTGCTGGCGAGGAATTTGTCAGCGCGTACGAAGGTGCGCCGCAGCCGTCGGGGCCACCGCCGGTCGTGATCCAGAAGGTATCGCGCCGTGCCGTCGTCATGCCAAAAATGCCGGTCGCCGAGGTCGTGCCCGAGCCAGTAGCGCAGGAAGTCGTCGTAAAAAAAGTCGCGCGACGTTCCGTCGTACTGCCGTCCGTTGCCAGCGCGCCGGTTGCGGTGAGTAACGAACCGGTGCACTCGCTGGCATTGGCCAAAAAGACGGCCAAGCTGGCCTCAGCGGTGACCACCACCCGAAAAGCGGTCGGTCCAGCGGTACGCTCCAGCGCCAGCGCGTCAGTCTTCAAGCCACCAGCAGCGCCCGTTGTCACGGCCGCCGCAGTTGTCCCGACGATTTCGCCTGCTGTCATCGCTGCGTTTGCCGCACCGCGCGCGACCAAGAGCAAGGATGGCGCGTCACGGCAGGCCATCCCGACGCCGGCGTTGAGTTTGCAGGAACAGGAACTACGGCTGTTGAAAATCAAGACTCTGATTGCTATTGGCAGCGATCGCGGTTATCTGACCCACGCTGAAATTAACGACCATTTACCGGACGAAGTCGCCGAAGGCGAATCGATGGATCGCATCGTCGCCACCTTCAACGACATGGGCATCGCCGTCTACGAAAAAGCGCCGGACGCCGATACGCTGCTGTTATCCGACAAGGTGGCCTCCAGTCACGACGGCGCCGAAGCGGCGGTGGCAACAGCCCTCTCGTCGATCGATGCCGATTTTGGCCGTACCACCGATCCGACCCGCATGTATCTGCGCGAGATGGGCACCACCCCATTGCTGAGTCGCTCCGAAGAAGTCGAGATCGCCAAGCGCATCGAAGCGGGTCTGGCCGACATGATGCAGGCGATCTCGGCATGTCCGATGGTGGTTGCCGAACTGCTGGCCGTAGCGCAAAAAATCGCCGCCGATGAAACTGCCATTGATGATGTGGTCGATGGCGAAGCCGATGTGCCCGCTGCGGACGCTGCGCAGGCTGAAGCGGAGGTCGAGGTAACGGAAGAAACCAGCGATAACGACGAGTCTGACGAAGCCGATACAACCGCCGATGTAGTCAGTCAGGCCGATAGCGACCTCTTGTCGGCCGCGCAACTGGCTAACCTGAAGCGAACCAGCCTGGCACGTTTCGCCACCATCGCGCAGCAGCACGCACTGATGCTGGCGGCTGCAGCGACTGACGGCTTCCATTGCAGTGCCTACACCGAGGCGCAGGCGATCATCTCGGCCGAAATGCTGCACCTGCGCTTTACCGCCAAGATGGTGCAGAAGCTCAGTGAATTGCTGCGCATCCAGATGGGTGAAATGCGCGCGATTGAAAAGCAGGTCCTTGACCTCGTGGTCAATCGCGGAGGCATGCCACGCAGCCTGTTTATCGCGACTTTCCCGGGCAACGAAATCGACCTAGGCTGGATCGATCTGGTCGTCGCGGGTCAGCAAGCGTATTGCGTCACACTGGCACGCCAGATTCCGGCCATCAAGGAATTGCAGACCCGTCTGATTGCACTGCAGGAGCGGGTCGGCTTGCCGTTGCCGCAATTGCGCCGCGTCAGCAAGCAAATGTCGACCGGCGAATTGCGCGCCCGTCAGGCCAAGCGCGACATGACCGAAGCCAATTTGCGGCTCGTCGTGTCGATCGCCAAGAAGTACATCAACCGCGGCATGCAATTCCTTGACCTGATTCAGGAAGGTAATATTGGCTTGCTCAAAGCCGTCGATAAATTCGAATACCGACGCGGCTATAAATTTTCGACCTATGCGACCTGGTGGATACGTCAGGCGGTCTCGCGCGCGATTGCCGATCAGGCACGTACGATCCGGGTGCCGGTGCACATGCTCGAAACCGTCAACAAGCTCAACCGGATTGCCCGCCGCATCTTGCAGGAAACCGGTGTCGAAGCCGACCTGCCGACGCTGGCGCTGCACATGGAGCTGACCGAGCAAAAAGTGCGCGAGATCATGAAGATCGCGCGCGAGCCAATTTCGATGGAATCTCCGGTCGGTGACGACGGCGATTCGCAGCTCGGTGATTTCATTCAGGACAGCACCACCACCGCACCGCTCGAAGCTGCCGTCGATGCCTCAATGCGGACCGCGATCAAGGAAGTGCTCGATGCCTTGCCACCCCGCGAGGCGAAGATCCTGCGTATGCGTTATGGTCTGGACACGCAGTCGGATCACACGCTGGAAGAGGTCGGCAAACAGTTCGAAGTCACGCGCGAACGGATTCGTCAAATTGAAAGCAAGGCGCTGGTCAAGTTGCGTCATCCGTCGCGGGCCGACAAGCTGAAAATCTTTGTAGAAGGTAACTGACAGTGGATTCGCTTTTGGTGATACTCAAAACCCGAACATCGCTGGTCTGACATGCTTACTACAATTTGTTCATAACGGATTCCCGATGCCTTTGCTGCTGCCGTTGTGCTGCATATGAAACGTTTTCTGCAATCTCTCCGAGATCACCTCGGCGCGGTGCTGAGTTTGCGAGTCCGCATCGTCGCGGCGGTATTGCTAACGGTGCTAACGGCAACCGTCAGCGTGACATTGCTGTCAATGTCCTTGGGCCGGCAGGAAATGAAAGAGGCCATCGCGGCCGACCAGAGTGCGTTGCTGACCCGCACCGCCGATCAGATCGACCAGAAATTCGAACGCCGCCTTGCCGCACTGGCATTGCTGGCTAAAAAAATCATCCAAGACAATGCTGCCGGACCCGATGCACTGCAACGCTATGTGGAAAGCCAGTCGGAATTATCAGTCTGGTTTGACAATCTGCTGGTGGCCAGGACCGACGGTACCGTCCTTGCCAACCTGATTAGTTCGACTAGTCGCGCGGGGGTCAATCTCGCTGGACGCGAGTATTTTCAGGACACCTTGGCACTGCGCACCGGTGTCATTTCGCGGCCGGTCAGTAGCGTCATCACAGGTCGTCCGGTAGTCCTGATTACTGCGCCGGTATTCGATTCCGCTGGCAAGTTGGTGATGGTGCTAGTCGGTAGTATCGAGCTGGCAAAGGATAATTTTGTTGCCAACCTGGGCAAGGCGCACATCGGCAAGTCGGGCTATTTTTTCATCATGACGTCCGACGGCATGTTTGTTTCACATCCGGATGCCGCACGGATATTGCAATCGGCGCGTCCGTTTCTGGCGGGTAATCCAGCGCTGGTAAAGGCGATGGAGGGCTTCGAAGGAACCATCGAATCGCCCGACAGCCTTGGTGCCGAGAGTCTGTTTTCATTCCGGCGCTTGTACACGACTAGCTGGATACTGGCATCGGTACAGCCTGCCCAAGAAGCCTTTTCCACGATCGATCGCGCCGAGCGACGCTCGCTGCTGTTCGTGTTGTTGCTGGCGCTGTGTGCCGGGCCGCTGGTCTGGTGGGCAATCGATCGGCAGTTACGTCCGCTCGACCAGCTTGCTAGCCGTATTGGTGCCGTGCGGCACCGACCGTCGCTCGTGATGCTGCCGGCAGTCTATGCCGCGACCGAGTTCGGTCGTCTGGCCCAATCGTTCGATGAACTGATGCGTGATCGCCTGATCGCCGAAAGCCGCTACCAGCGCAGCGCCGAAGAGTTGCGCGCCGCGACCGACAGCAAGCTCGATGCGTTTTTCATTTTGCAGGCCGAGCGCAATGCCGCCGGCGAGGTGGTCGATTTCCGTTTCAGCTACATCAATGAAAACGGCTTACAGCTTCTGGGACTGACGCGCGAGCAAGTGCTTGGGCAGCTTCTGTGTGTCTTGTTGCCGGTCAATCGGACCGAGGGCTTCTTTGATCGCTACGTGCAAGTACTGCAATCGGGCATCGCACTGCAGGAAGAGTTCGCAATCGACGCGCCCGGCATTCACGCCACCTGGCTGGCGCATCAGGTCACGGCGCTGGCCGATGGCGTGGCGATCACGTCGCGCAATATCAGTCAGCGCAAGCTCGACGAACTGGAGTTATCGACCAATCGCGCCTTCCTGCAATCGCTGGTCGATCACTTGCCGGTGATCGTTTATTCGAAAAGCATGCACGCCGCAACCTATGGCCAGTTCGTGTTGTGGAACAAGGCCGCCGAGCGCATCACCGGATTGACTGCAGCGCTGGTAGTGGGCAAAACGGATCGCGAGCTGTTCGCCCCCGCCATCGCCGATACCTATGAGCAGCACGACCGTAATATCCTCTCGCGCCGCGCACCCATCACGGTGCCAATCCATCCGATTCGCCGGCCGGACGGTGCACCACGGGTGCTGCGCACACAGTCGCTGCCGGTGTTCGATGCGGCGGGTGAAGTGGAGTTTGTACTGGGTATTTCTGAAGACATCACCGATCTGCATGCCGAGCGTCTCGCGCTCGAAGCGAGCGAGCAGCGTTTGCGCGTGACCCTCAATTCGATCGGCGACGCTGTCATTACGACCGACATGCAAGCGCGGGTGACCTACCTCAATCCGGCTGCCGAGCGCATGACCGGGTGGCTGCTGGCCGACGTCGTCCTCCGGCCGCTGACTGAGGTGTTCCGGATATTTCATGGCGACGAGGACATGGCGCTGGCCGATCCCGTCGGGGTAGTCATTGCCAGCGGTGTCCCTAGCAGCACACCGGGTAGTGTGATGCTGGCCGGACCGGGCGGTGTGCGTGCTGCGATCGAGAATATGGCGGCGCCTATCCGCGATGTGGATAACGTGATGCTGGGCGTAGTGCTGGTGTTCCATGATGTCAGTCAGGCCCATGTGATGGCCGAAAAAATGAAGCATCTGGCCGCGCATGATGCGCTCACTGGCCTCCTCAACCGGCGCGAGTTCGAGCGCCGGCTTGAGCAATCGGTGGTATCAGCCAGCAGCGAAGGGAAGGAGCACACGGTCCTCTACCTCGATCTGGATCAATTCAAGATCGTCAACGACACCTGTGGCCATGTCGCCGGCGACGAACTGCTGCGCCAGCTGACGACACTGCTGCAAGCGAAGCTGCGATTGAGCGATACGCTGGCGCGCCTCGGCGGCGACGAGTTCGGCGTGCTGCTCGAAAGCTGTGCTACCGCGCCGGCACTGCGCGTGGCCGAGCAATTGCGCCAGACCGTCAGCGATTTTCAATTTGCGTGGCTCGACAAGTCATTTCCGATTGGTGTGAGTATCGGGTTAGTGACCTTCGGCGCAGGCGTGACGACGCCGGATATTCTGCGCATGGCCGATAGTGCCTGTTACGTTGCCAAGGACAAGGGCCGCAATCGGGTCCATGTGTACACCGAAGAAAATGCCGAACTGGCGCACCGCAAGGGCCAGATGAGCTGGGTCGCGCGCTTGCAGCAGGCGCTCGACGAGGACCGGTTTGTCCTGTTTCGACAGCCCATCATGGCGCTTGGCGCCGGTCTTGGCAGTCACGATGAACTGCTGCTACGCCTGCGCGACGACGACGGTTCACTGATTCCGCCGATGGCCTTCATCCCGGCGGCCGAACGCTATGGCCTGATGCCGGCGCTGGACCGCTGGGTGATTCGGCGGGCGCTGGCGACCCATGCGCTGCGTCATCCACCGGGCGGTGTGCCGGCGCTGGTCGCGATCAACTTGTCGGGAACGTCGATTGGTGACGAGACGTTCCTGCCCTTTGTGCTGGAGCAGTTTGCGTTGACTGGCGTGACGCCATCCGAAATTTGCTTCGAGATCACCGAGACGGCGGCCATTGCCAACCTCGGTGAAGCCACCGTCCTTATCCGAGCGCTGAAAGCGATCGGTTGCAAGTTTTCGCTGGATGACTTTGGCAGCGGCATGTCGTCATTTACATATCTCAAGCACTTGCCGGTCGACTACCTGAAGATCGATGGCAGTTTCGTCAAGGACATGATCGATGATCCGGTGGATCGTGCCATGGTCGAAGCGATCCATCGGATCGGCCATGTGATGGGCTTGCAAACCATCGCCGAATTCGTCGAGACCGATGCCATCATCGCGGTGTTGCGTGAGATCGGTGTCGATTATGCGCAGGGCTATGCGATTGGCAAGCCGGTAGCTTGTCCTTGACAGGCTGCGCTTGCCCCACGCTGCGAAGGGACCGATCCGCAGTCTTTTTTTATCGTGAGAGGGGATGACTCATGCAGGCTCCTGCACTTCCGGAAAATGAAGTTGAGCGCCTTGCTGCGCTGGCGCGCTATGCGATTGTTGATTCCGCCGAAGAAGGGGAGTTCGACGATTTCACGCAACTGGCGACGCATATTTGCGGGGTGCCGATTGCCCTGATCTCGCTCGTCGACGCCAGTCGCCAGTGGTTCAAAAGCCATGTCGGGCTCGATGTTGTCGAGACCGATCGTACGCTGTCGTTTTGCGGGCATGCCATTCTGGCCGATGGCTTGTTCGAAGTGCCCGATGCCGCGCGCGACGCCCGCTTTCAAGACAATCCGCTCGTCACTGACGGCCCGCAGCTGCGCTACTATGCCGGCGAACCGCTGGTGACGGACGATGGCTTTCGGATCGGCACCTTGTGCGTGATGGACCAGATTCCGCGCTCGCTGTCGGTGTCACAGCGCGCCGCCATGGCCGCACTTGGCCGCAGCGTCATGCGCCAGATCGAGAGCCGCCGTACCTCCCGTCTGCTGGATGAAAAATCCCGGTTTCAGGAAGCGGTGCTCGATAGCGCCGACATTGCCCTGATATCGACCGGACCGGATGGCGCCATTTCCAGTTTCAATCGCGGTGCGCAAGTCATGCTGGGTTATCCGGCCGAGGCCATGCCGGGACGTGCCATTGCTGACCTGTTTGCCATGCCGTTGCCAGCGGTCGTGGGCGCAGCCGATTATGCGCATCAGATGCTGGTGCTGGCCGGGCAGAGTGACAATGGCTTTGACGGCTGTCAGCTGCAGCGCAGCGATGGCACGCCGGTACCGGTGCACTTGTCGGTAACGGCGGTGCGGGACCGCGATGGTCACTTGCTGGGCGCCTTGCATCTCGCGCAGGACATCAGCAAGCGCCGTCAGGCGCAAGCGGCCCAGCGTCGTGCGACCGACATGCTGCAGAAAATTGCGATGCGCGTTCCGGGTGTGATTTGCCAATTCCGTCGTAATTCAGACGGCACGTACGCGGTCCCTTATGCCAGCGAACAACTGGTTCAGATTTACCGAGTGAGTCCGCAACAGGCCGTCAGTGACGCCAGCCTGCTCATCGAGACGATTCATCCCGATGACCGGCAGCAGGTCATGGCGTCGATTGAGCGCTCGGCCGCCGAGCTGTCACCGTGGCGCAAAGAATACCGCTTGCTCTTCGACGATGGGGCGACGTGCTGGGTTGATGGTAATGGCGTTCCTGAAGCCGCCGACGACGGTGGCGTGCTGTGGCACGCCGTCATTACCGATATCACCGGGCGCAAGGACGCAGAGCTCGAACTCATGCGTAGTCATGCCATTCTGGAAACGCTCAATGAGCAACTGCGCGCCAAGCAGGCCGAACTGGCAGCAGTCAGTGACGCCTCGCCGCTTGGACTTTTTCGTACGGATGCGGCAGGAGGGTGCACCTATATCAACAAAGCCTACGAAACGCTCACTGGTCTGACGCTGGCAAGTGCACGCAGTGACGGTTGGACCGCAGCGCTGCATCCGGAGGATCGTACCGCCGTCATGGCGGCTTGGGACCAGGCAGTGCGGTGCGCCAGTCGCTATGAACAGGATCAACGCCTTGTGCATGCCGATGGTGTCGAAGTCATCACCAGGGTCGTGGCCGTACCGATGCTGGTGGATGGCGTGTGCACCGGTTTTGTCGGCACCGCCGACGACATCACACTGCGCCGTCGCAATACGGAAGCATTGCGTGACAGTGAAAAACGGCTGCGCACGATTACCGACAATTTGCCGGTACTGATTGCGTATATCGACAAGCAGCTCAGGCTGCAATTTGCCAATGCCACTATTGAAAGCTGGCTGCATGTCACTCCGGCCGACGCGCAGGGACGCCGCTTCGAAGATATTGTCGAGCCGGGCACTTATGCGCAGCGCTTGCCGTATCTGTTGCGGGCGCTGGCGGGCGAGCGGGTCGAGTTCGAGATGCTGGTGACCAATGCTGGTGTGGCGCACCATATCCAGACCACTTACGTGCCGGATCAGGATAGCGATGGCAACGTCCATGGCGTTTATGCGCTCAGCAGTGACATTTCAGCGCTCAAGCAAACGCAACTGCAACTGCAAGCGCTGGCCCGCTATGACACGCTGACCGGATTGCCGAACCGGTATCACCTGAATCAGACGCTGACCGAAGCGGTGGCCCGCGGCCAGCGCTCGATCGATCACCTTGCGGTACTGTTTCTGGATATCGATCACTTCAAGCAGATCAACGACACTTGGGGGCATGCCGCCGGTGATGCCGTGCTGGTCGAGTTTGGTAACCGGTTGAAAACGGTGGTGCGGGCGACCGATACGGTTGCACGGTTATCCGGTGATGAATTCATTGTGCTGCTGGAAGGCTTGAAATTGATCGAACAAGCCCATGAGATGGCACGCAAGATTCTCGCAGCACTGATAGCGCCCTTTGCATGGTCGGGGTTGTCGATCACCGTGAGCGCCAGCATCGGGATTGCTTATGGGTATACCAAGAACCTGACACCGACAGATTTGCTCGGGCTGGCCGATAAGGCGCTTTACCGGGCCAAGCAGGCCGGCCGCAATGTCGCGCGCGAGGGTGGCGAGTGAATTTGTCGCGCAGTGCACACTTTTTTCAGTCAGCAAAATAGTGCTGACTGGTTAGGATGCCGGTTGCTGGCGCGCCACCAGCGCCGCCGCCGCCGTGCGGGTTTCAACTCCAAGCTTGACGAAAATATGTTCGAGGTGTTTGTTGACGGTGCGCGGACTCATGCCGAGGATGTCAGCGATGTCGCGGTTGGTCTTGCCCTTGGCCAGCCAAGTCAGCACGTCATGCTCGCGTGGCGTCAACTGGTAGCCGTCCAGTGCCGGGCTGGCTGGTTTGACGGGCGCAGATTCGTCGAGCAGCAGCAGCAAGTCGCCACTGCGCTCGCCGCGCGAAAAACGGATGCACAGCGCAGCTTCCTCACGCTGCACCCGCAGTGGCGCAACAGCAGCCGGATCGGCACTGGCCAGCGGCAATTGCTGGACTATCCAGCTCTGCAGCGAGGGCGGTAGCGTAGTCGTCGTGTCGTCGCCCGGAAAATACCGTTCCAGCCAGGCCAGCGCCTTGCTGGTCTGCCAGATCGGCCGGCCTTGTCGATCCAGCACGATGACGGCATGGGCACTGGCTTCACTGGCGGTGTTGGCCAGTGAAATCTGGCTGGCGCTGCGTAACTGGGCGACGATGCGGGCGATCACTTCGCGTGGTTGTAGCGGCTTGATCACGTAATCATTGCCGCCGACATCGAAGCCGCGCACCACGTGTTCGGTTTCGGTCAGTCCGGTCATGAAGATCACCGGAATATGGCTGGCGCCGGGCAGGGCACGGATGCGCCGGCAGGTCTCGAAACCATCCATGCCCGGCATCACCGCATCGAGCAGAATCAGGTCCGGCGTGACATAGCCGAGCCGCTCCAGCGCGCCGCCGCCGTCGGTGGCGACCAGTACCATGTAACCGGCTTCGTCGAGCGCATCCGATAGCACCGCCAGATTTTCGGGCACATCGTCGACGATCAGGATTACATGCTGGTCAGGGCGCAGGGGGAGCATCGCGGATGGCCTCTTTCAATCGGGTGGCAAAGTCGTTCAGGCGGAAGCGCCTGAGCAGTTCGCGTAACTCGGTGGTGAAGGCGAGCTGAGACGGCGTGCGCTGTTCCAGTTCGGTGAGTTTGGCGAGTATGCCTTTCACATAGCCGATCGAACCGAGTTCGAGCAGCGCGGTCAGGTCGTCGACGGATGGCTGCGTGGCCGGACCACTGGTCAACGCAGGGGCGGTGGCCGGCGGTGGTGCGGCGATCCATTCCAGCCTCAGATGAATCTTGATTTTGGCGAGCAATTCCAGCAGTGACACGGGCTTGACCACGAAGCCATCGTGGCACGGAAATCCGGCGCGCCCCGCCGCCAGATCGAAGGCATTGGCCGAGACGATCAGGATCGGCAGCGTGGTCGTGCCGGGCAGGTTCAGGTCGCGGATGGCGCGGCTGACAGCCCAGCCATCCATCACCGGCATCGCGATATCGAGCAGCACCAGGTCGGGCACCTCGGCACGGATGCTGGCCAGGCAGGCCGCACCGCTGTCGGCTTCGGTGATGTCGAAACCCATCGGCGAGAGCATCTGCGCGAGCATCGTACGTTGACTGGACTGATCATCGACGATCAGGATACGGCGACGCGGGCCAACGTACCCTGATAGCGGATCCTCCAGCGTGAGCGTCGGACGGGGCGCATGAATGGTCGGCAAGTAGAGCTTGAGCAAGAAGCAACTGCCGCTGCCGGGCGTGCTGGTGACAGTGAGTTCGCCGCCCATGATGTGGGTCAGCATGCTGCTGATCGTCAGGCCAAGACCGGTGCCGGCAGCAGCGCGCAAGTCGGCACTGACGGTGCGCTCGAACGGATGGAAGATGCGTTCGGCTTCCACGGTGGTCATGCCGATACCGGTGTCTTCGATCGAGAAGTGTGCCATTTCGCGCACGTAGTTCAGGCGCAGCATGACCGCGCCGGTGTCAGTGAACTTGACGGCATTGCCGAGTAAATTGATCAGAATCTGACGCACCCGTTTGTGGTCGGCCCGCACGACGGCAGGCATGCCGCTGTGGCAGAGAAACTCAAACGCCAGACCTTTTTCGGCGGCCAGCGGTGCGAACATCTGGACGATCTGTTCGAGAAAAGCCGGCAGTGCCAGCTCGTCGGATTCGAGCCGCATCTTGCCGGCTTCGATTTTGGCGATGTCGAGCAAGCCGTCAATGAGGCTGAGCAAATGGTTTCCACTGCGATGGATCACGTTGATCGCGTCCTTGCGGTGCGGTGGCATGGCCGGATCGAACTGCAGGATTTGTGCGTAACCGAGAATGCTGTTGAGCGGTGTGCGCAGTTCATGGCTCATGCCGGTGATGAAGCGGGTCTTGGCGAGATTGGCTGATTCGGCGGCTTCTTTGGCGCGTTGCAGTTCGGCGTCGGTTTTTTCATGCGCGGCGATTTCCTGCAACAGCAATTGGGTCTGACGTTCCGATTCTTCTAGCGCGATGCGACGGCTGTCTGCGGTCAGCACCAGCCACCAGACGCCGACGCCGGTCAACAGCAGCAGGCTGCAGAACAGCTTGAGGAAAACGCCGTAGAGCTGATCCTTTCCGGCCACCGACGACAGCGTGGTCAGTTCCTGCGCGTACAGCAGCCACAGCAGCAGCGCCAGTCCGCTGCCAAACAAGCCGAGGATGAGCAGATAGCGACTCAGGCGCGTTTGCAGACGGCTGGCCAGTCTGGTCGGTAACACCGCCATCAATTGGTCGGGCAAGCGGGCCTCGACTTTGCAGCGATCATTGCAGCGCACGTCGAGCGTGCAGCACAGCGAGCAGATGGCGCCCTGATAGGCCGGGCAGTGCGCCATGTCTTCGGTTTCGAAGGTGTTTTCGCAGACCACACAGCGGCGCGTGACTAGCCCGTCACGCGGCAGCGTATCAACGCGTGCCAGGTAGTAGCGTCCGCGGGTGGCAATCGCGATCAGTGGCGCCAGTAGCAGCGCGCTGCCCAGTGCGATGAACGGTGCTAGCGCCTGCGCCAGCGCGCCGAAAAATCCCGCCAGCGCCAGCGCCGACAGCAGTGTCGCTCCCAGCATCGCCCCCACGCCGACGGGATTGATGTCGTAGAGGTGAGCGCGTTTGAATTCGATATGTGGTGGACTGAGACCGAGGGGTTTGTTGATCACCAGGTCGGCCACCACTGCACCGATCCACGAGATCGGCACCAGCGAGTACATTCCCAGCACGTGCTCAAGCGCCTTGAATACGCCTAACTCCATCAGCAAAATTGCGATGAGCACATTGAACACCAGCCAGACCACCCGTCCCGGATGGCTGTGTGTCAGTCGCGCAAAAAAATTCGACCAGGCCAGTGAACCGGCATAAGCGTTCGTCACGTTGATCTTGACTTGCGAGACGACGACGAACAGCGTCACTGCCGCCAGCACCCAGGCCGGATTGGAGAACACGTAGCCGAATGCCACCAGATACATCTGCGTGGGTTCGATGGCCAGATCCATCGGCACCAGATGCTGGATCGCGAGATAGGCCAGCAGTGCGCCACCGAGCATTTTGGCCGCACCAAGTACGATCCAGCCGGGTCCGGCCAGCAGCAGGGCCGACCACCAGCGCACGCGGTTGGCGGGGGTTTTTTCAGGCAGGAAGCGCAGAAAATCGACCTGCTCGCCGATCTGCGCAATTAAGGCAAAAGCAACGGCCGTGGCGGCGCCGAACAGCAGCACATTGAACGAGCCGCCGTCTTCGGCCCGGCCGGAGAAGCTGATCAGGTCGGTCACGACGGTGGGTTCCTTGTAGAGCACGCACACATAGGGCAGCACCAGTAGCACGATCCAGATCGGCTGGGTCCATAGTTGCAACCGGCTAATCCAGGTGATGCCCCATGCCACCATCGGAATGATGACAAGCGAGCAGGCGATGTAACCGAGCGCCAGTGGCAAGCCGAAATAGAGCTGTACGGCCTGCGCCATGATCGACGCTTCGAGCGCGAAAAAGATGAAGGTGAAGGAGGCGTAGATCAGCGACGTGATGGTCGAGCCGATGTAGCCGAAGCCGGCGCCGCGCGTGAGCAAGTCCATGTCGACGCCGTATTTGGCCGCGTAATAACTGATCGGCAGTCCGGTCAGAAAGATCAGTGCCGATACGCACACGATGGCCCAGAACGCATTCGAGAACCCATAGCTCAGCGTGATCGCACCGCCGATGGCCTCCAGCGCCAGGAACGACACGGCACCCATCGCGGTATTGGCCAGACTGAATTCGGACCATTTGCGAAACGCGCGCGGCGTGAAGCGTAACGCGTAGTCTTCCAGCGTTTCGTTGGCGACGAGGGTGTTGTAGTCGCGGCGAATCTTGATGATGCGTTGGGGGGCTGCCGTTGGCACGGGATTCTCGGGGGGCAAAGGCAATGACGGTAGCAAGTTTTAAACCATGCGAGGCCACCTTGCTGCGCATGTTTTCGTGCGCGATTCGGATGGTGGCGCACTGAGATGGGTGCGTTCTGCAATGGCGTGGTGCGGGTCGCTTGCGTGTGGTCAGCGCAGGGTCGGCTCATGCGCAGTCGGTCGCACACGGCGCTTACGTCAAACGACGTATTGCTGCACTGCGGCGCAGCTCCTAATCTACGGCTCAAGGCAAATAGCTTTCCAGAACGGCAATACCAGAACGTGGTGCTGCTGCTCGAAAAATCCCGTTTGTCAGCGAATTTTCCGTTACATCACCATCTGAAAGGAGCACTGCATGTCAACTCGTTCCCCTGCCGACATCAAGTCCGCCCAGCGCCGCAAGGTTCTCATGGGTCTTGCCGTTGCCTCCACGCTGGCATTCCCGGTGATGGGTTTTGCCCAGTCCCCGGCGACGGCAAAAATCAACACCACCAAGCTTGCTGTTACCGATACCGAAGTCACTGTGGGTCAGTTGCACTCGGCAACCGGCACGATGGCCATCAGCGAAACCGGTTCGATCCAGGCCGAGCGCCTGGCGATCGACCAGATCAATGCGATGGGCGGCATCCTCGGTCGCAAGATCAAGATCATTCAGGAAGACGGCGCCAGCGACTGGCCGACCTTCGCTGAAAAAGCCAAAAAACTGCTGGTCAGCGACCGCGTCGCTACTGTCTTCGGTTGCTGGACATCAGCCTCCCGCAAAGCAGTCTTGCCGGTCTTCGAAAAAGAAAACGGCCTGCTGTACTACCCGACTTTCTATGAAGGTCTGGAGCAATCCAAGAACGTGTTCTACACCGGCCAGGAAGCGACTCAGCAAGTGCTGGCAGGTCTCGACTGGATCGCCAAGGAAAAGAAAGCCAAGACCTTTTTCCTGGTCGGCTCCGACTACATCTGGCCACGCACGTCCAATAAAATTGCACGCAAACATATCGAGAATGTGCTTAAGGGCTCGGTCGTCGGCGAAGAGTACTACCCGCTGGGCAACACCCAGTTCGGTTCGCTGATCAACAAGATCAAGCTGAAAAAACCGGACGTGATTTTCGCGGACGTCGTCGGTGGTAGCAACGTCGC
Organism: Minisyncoccia bacterium; assembly: GCA_047621345.1. Taxonomy (GTDB): domain Bacteria; phylum Pseudomonadota; class Gammaproteobacteria; order Burkholderiales; family Burkholderiaceae_D; genus Actimicrobium. The sequence continues at coordinate 21,472 of JBLHLW010000011.1, forward strand.
GTTCTACAAGCAATTGAAAGCCGCCGGCGTCACCGCCAAGACGCAAACTCTGCTGACCATCTCGGTCACGGAAGATGAAATGCTCGGTATCGGTGGTGAAAACGTCGAAGGCTTCTACGCCTCGATGAAGTACTTCCAGAGCCTCGAGAACCCGAACAACAAGAAATTTGTTGCGGACTTCAAGGCCAAGTACGGTGCCAATGCCGTGATGGGTGACGTGACGCAGGCGGCCTATCTCGGACCATGGTTGTGGAAAGCGGCCGTCGAGAAAGCGGGCAGCTTCGATGTCGACAAGGTCATCGCCGCCTCCGCCGGACTGGAGCTGAAGAATGCGCCAGAAGGTTACGTCAAAGTGCATGAAAACCATCACCTGTGGAGCAAGACCCGTATCGGCCAGGCACAGAAAGACGGCCAGTTCAAGGTGGTCTACGAGTCGGAGTTGATCGAGCCGAACCCGTTCCCTAAGGGCTATCAGTAATACACCCGGAGGGTGGGCACGGGTTCATCGTGCCCACGTGAATGCACCATCGCACGTCGGAATTGACCGGCACCATCGATGCGCGCGCGTGGGCACAAAATACCGTGCCCACCCTACGGAGACCGTACATCGTAGGGTGGGCACAGGGTTACCGTGCCCACGCGAATGCACCACCGCACGTCGGAATTGACCGGCACCATCGGTGCGCGCGCGTGGGCACGAAATGCCGTGCCCACCCTACGGAGACCGCACATCGTAGGGTGGGTACAGGGTTACCGTGCCCACGCGAATGCACCACCGCACGTCGAAATTGACCGGCGCCATTGGTGCGCGCGCGTGGGCCCACTCTACGACGGCCATACCGCATCACCTAATTTCAACCGCAGCATCAAAGGGAGTCACCATGGAGTGGTTATCTGAATTCGGCGCCATCTTCGCGATGCAGGGTTTTAATGGCCTGTCGGTCTTCTGCGTATTGCTGCTCATGGCGCTCGGACTGGCCATCATCTTCGGACAGATGGGCGTGATCAATATGGCGCATGGCGAGTTCCTCACCATCGGCGCCTACATGACGTATTTTTTGTCGACACTGACGACCAAATACGCACCGTCTTTCCAGCCCTACTATTTTTTCCTGGCAGTTGTGCTGTCATTCATGGCGGCGTACGGCGTCGGTTATCTGACCGAGCGACTGATGATTTGCCGTCTGTACAAGCGCCCGCTTGATACCTTGCTGGCCACCTGGGGTCTGAGTTTGCTGATGCAGCAAAGCTTTCGCTCGATCTTTGGTGCAAAAGAAGTGAGTGCTACTTTGCCAAACTGGTTGATGGGGTCGTTCAAGCCGACCGAGAACATCGATATCCCGATTAACGGCGTATTCATCATGTGCCTGACGGTCATCATGACCGGTGGCATTTTCTTATTGCTGTTTCGTTCGCGCTGGGGCTTGCAGGTCCGTGCCACGACGCAAAATCGACTGATGAGCGGCGCCGTAGGCATCAATACCCGCAAGGTCGACCGCACTACCTTCGCCCTCGGTTGTGGTGTCGCCGGTGTGGCAGGGTCCGCCTTTACGACAATCGCGTCGACCGGTCCTACCAGCGGTTCGCTCTACATCGTTGACACCTTTCTGGTGGTGGTGTTTGGCGGAGCGCAAAGTCTGATCGGCACGATTGCTTCAGCTTTCTCGATCGCGCAGACCCAGTCGACCGCGGAGTTTTTCCTGTCTGGATCGATGGCCAAGGTGCTCACGCTATCGGCGGTGATCGTGATCCTGATGCTGCGTCCGCAAGGCCTGTTCTCTTCTAAAGTCCGTAAGTAGTTTATTCATATCAAGGACCGACCATGAACACACTGTACGAAAAATTACTGGGGGGGCGGCAGGGCGCCATCGGCCTGCTGGTGCTGGGCGCGCTGCTAATCGTGGTGTTCCCGCTGCTGCTTGATAGCTTCCGCCTTGGACTGGTCGGCAAGTACTTGTCGTACGCCTTTGTCGCTGTTGGCCTGGTGCTGTGCTGGGGGTATGGCGGCATCCTGAGTCTGGGTCAGGGTGTGTTCTTTGGCGTCGGCGGCTATTGCATGGCGATGTTTCTCAAGCTCGAATCGTCTGATCCGATCAGCACCAAAATTCAGTCGACCCCCGGTATCCCGGACTTCATGGACTGGAACCAGATCACCGAATTGCCGGCAATGTGGCAACCGTTTCACAGCCTCCCTCTGACGCTCCTGCTGGTCATTGCCGTGCCAACACTGATCGCCTTCATCCTTGGCGTGGCGATGTTCAAGCGCCGTGTCGGTGACGTCTATTTTTCGATCGTCACACAAGCTGTAGCGGCCATCCTCGCGATCCTGATCGTCGGCCAGCAAGGACTGACCGGTGGCGTCAATGGCATCACCGACCTACGCACCATGCTGGGCTGGGATATCCGTAGTGATTCGGCCAAGCTGATTTTGTACTTCGTCACGGTAGGGCTGCTGTTTGGCTGCGTGCTGTTCGGTCGTTATATTTTGACTTCCAAACTAGGCCGGTTGCTAATGGCGATGCGTGACAAGGAAGAACGGGTGCGTTTCTCTGGATATGACGTGGCCAGTTTCAAGATTTTCGTGTTCTGTGTGGCCGCCGCTTTCTCTGCCATTGGCGGCGCGATGTTCACGTTGCAGGTGGGTTTCATGTCGCCCTCGTTTGTCGGTATCGTGCCATCGATCGAGATGGTGATTTACGCTGCCGTCGGTGGTCGCATGTCGCTGCTCGGCGCGATTTACGGCACGTTGCTGGTGAACTTCGGCAAGACGTATTTTTCCGAGACGCTGCCTGAACTGTGGTTGTTCCTGATGGGTGGCTTGTTCATCACCGTCGTGATGTATTTCCCGAACGGGATCGCCGGATTGTACGAGTCGCATGGCCGTCCATGGCTGGAGAAATTGCTGCCGAAAGCGTTGGTCAAGGCAGATCCGAAAGCCAGTACTCAACCTGCCGCTGAACTGGAGACCGTCCAATGAGTACCGCACCGATTGGCGTCAAGAATACCCACCGGCCCGTGCTGGCGGTCGAAGGCCTGACTGTGTCGTTCGATGGTTTCAAGGCCGTCGATAACCTCAATCTGTACGTCAACCGCAATGAAGTCCATGTCGTGATCGGCCCGAACGGGGCCGGCAAGACGACGGTGCTCGATCTGATCTGCGGCAAGACCCAGGCTACGTCCGGCAGCATCCGTTTCAATGAGCGCGAACTGACCAAGATGGCCGAGTACGACATCGTCCGTGCTGGCGTCGGCCGCAAGTTTCAGACGCCATCGATCTACGAAAATTTAAGCGTCTTCGATAACCTTGAAATGTCGTTTCCGAAAGGGCGGTCGGTCTTCGGCGCGCTGGTGTTCGAGCGCTCGGCGGATGTCATCGCCCGTGTCAATGAAGTCGCTGCGGATATTTTCTTGAGTGATCAATTGCATGAGCAGGCCGACCTGTTGTCGCACGGCCAGAAGCAATGGCTGGAGATCGGCATGTTGCTCATGCAAGAGCCGGAACTGTTGATGCTGGATGAGCCGGTCGCCGGCATGAGCGTCTCCGAGCGCACCAAGACCGCCGAGTTGCTGGGGCGCATCAGTCAGGGGCGTTCGGTACTGGTCATCGAGCACGACATGGAATTCGTCAAGAGCATCGCGCACCGGGTCACCGTGCTGCATCAGGGCAAAGTGCTGGCCGAGGGCAGTATGGAATCGGTGCAGGCCAATCCAAAAGTGATCGAAGTCTATCTGGGTCACTGAGACCGAAAGGAAACATCATGCTCAGCATCACCAATCTCGTTTCCGGCTACGGCCAGAGCCAGGTCATTCACGACATCAACCTCAACGTCGAGAAAAATGAAATCGTCGCCATCATGGGACGCAACGGCATGGGCAAGACCACGCTGTTCAAGACGCTGATGGGTGTGCTGCCCAAGCGTAGCGGCAGCATTCGCATCGGCGAAAAAGAAATCGGCGGGATGGAGAGCTATGAGCGCGTTGAAAGCGGCATCGCCTACGTACCGCAGGGCCGGATGATTTTTTCCAATATGACCGTGCTGGAAAATATCCAGACGGGTCTGCCGGCCAAGGCGCGCGGCAAGGTACCCGAAGAGCTGTATGCGTTGTTTCCGGTGCTGTTCGACATGCGCAGTCGTAAGGGCGGCAACCTGTCGGGTGGCCAGCAACAGCAGTTAGCCATTGCCCGCGCACTGGCGACCAATCCAAAAGTGTTGCTGCTCGACGAGCCGACCGAAGGCATCCAGCCCTCGATCATCAAGGACATCGCACGCAATCTGAAAGAGATCCGCACGATGCGTCAACTGACCATCATTGTTTCCGAGCAGGTATTGAGCTTCACGCTCGACATCGCCGACCGTTTTCTGGTCATCGACAAGGGTCGCTTCGTCTACGAAGACACGCGTGCCAATGTCGATGCGCCGACCATTAGCAAGTATTTGTCGGTGTGAGCGGTGCAATGCCCTTCGGTTATTGCACCCTACGGCATCACAAGGGTTTCGACGGTTACGGGCCTCGACGGTGCTACCCGTAGGGTGCAATAACCAACGGGCATTGCACCACATGCCCCACCAACCCTCGCCAAGTCCATTATGGCAAGCGACGATAGCCATTGAGTTGTACGCAATTTAATCAAGGAGTTCGAATGAGACACGGTGATATTTCCAGCAGCAACGACAGTGTTGGTGTAGCAGTCGTCAACTACAAGATGCCACGCCTGCACACGCGCGCCGAGGTACTCGAGAATGCCCACAAGATCGGCGAGATGCTGATCGGTATGAAAACCGGTTTGCCCGGCATGGATCTGGTCATTTTTCCGGAATACTCGACCCACGGCATCATGTACGACGCGCAGGAAATGTATGACACCGCGTCCACAATTCCCGGCCCGGAGACCGATGTCTTTGCCGCGGCCTGCATCAAAGCCAATGTCTGGGGCGTGTTCTCGATTACCGGCGAGCAGCATGAAGAGCATCCGAACAAGGCACCGTACAACACGCTGATCCTGATGAATAACAAGGGCGAGATCGTGCAGAAGTACCGCAAGATCATGCCGTGGACGCCGATCGAAGGCTGGTATCCAGGCGACACCACCTATGTTTGTGATGGTCCGAAAGGCCTGAAAATCAGCCTGATCATTTGCGATGACGGCAACTACCCCGAAATCTGGCGCGACTGTTCGATGAAAGGCGCCGAACTGATCGTGCGCTGCCAGGGCTATATGTATCCATCGAAAGAGCAGCAGGTGCTGGTCTCCAAAGCCATGGCGTTCATGAATAACGTCTATGTCGCCGTTGCTAACGCAACGGGTTTCGATGGCGTGTACTCGTATTTCGGGCATTCGGCACTGGTCGGTTACGACGGCCGTACGCTGGGCGAATGCGGCACCGAAGAGATGGGCATCAATTACGCCGAGCTGTCAGTGAGCAGCATCCGCGACGCGCGCCGCAATGGGCAATCGCAGAATCACTTGTATAAATTGCTACATCGTGGCTACACTGGCACCATCAATTCTGGCGAAGACCCCGCTGGCAAAGCCGATTGTCCGTTCGATTTCTACAAGACCTGGGTCAATAATCCACAAGCAGCCCGTGCGCAATCAGAGGCGCTTACACGCTCGACTGCAGGCACGCCGGAATGCCCGATTGCCGGTATTCCTCACATTCCGAATACCTGATTTTTTTCTGCACAAGGAGAATCGCGATGATTGGCTTCATGCACTACAACAAATTCGGCACCGCCGGATTCACTGACAGCGGCAAGGCGCGCTGCGCGTCTTCGGCGCAAACCTGTCCGGTCTGTCTACTGTCATTTACCGCCTCCGGCGGCACGCTACCGGACGGTACCGTGCTGGCGCAGGACGAATGGGTCAAGCTGGTCTGCACCACGATCAAGGACGAAACGGTGAGCGGTGGTTATCAGCCTGGCTGTTTTGCTGGGGCGTTTCCGGCATCGTGAGTGCGCGCGCGTGGGCACGATAAACCCGTGCCCACCCTACGGACTGAATTCGCATCTCGACATCCTAATTTTTGTTACCCAACAAGGAGCAACCATGCAGCACTTCACCATCAAACCGGGCGTCCCACTGGCCGAGCAACCTGAACTGGGTCATAACCGCTGGCATCCGGATATTCCGTTCCTGTCGCGCGTCAAGCCGGGTGAAGAAATCATCATCGAATCGCTCGACTTCCTTGATGCCCAGATCCATGACAACGACGATGTTGCCGATGTCCGCGATGTCGACCTGACCCGCGCTCATCCGCTGACTGGTCCGTTCTACATCGAAGGCGCCGAGCCTGGCGACTTGCTGGTGGTCGACCTGCTCGACATCAAGCCGATCACGCCGGTGGGTTTTTCGGGTGTGTTTGCGAAGTCCAATGGCGGTGGTTTTCTGGCCGATTATTTTCCGGAGCCCGCCAAAGCGATCTGGGATTTGAAGGGCTTGTACGCGACCTCGCGTCACATCCCCGGCGTGCGCATTGCCGGACTGACCCATCCGGGCCTGATGGGTTGTTTGCCATCGATGGATTTGCTCAATGAATGGAATCGTCGCGAAGCGCCACTGGCCAAACTCGGTCTGGCCAAACCACCGGATCCGAAGACCGCAGTGTTGCGTGGTGTGACCGGTTCGGCATTTGATCGCATGGCCGCAGAAGCAGCGCGCACCGTGCCACCGCGCGAACATGGCGGCAATACCGACATCAAGGATTTGTCGTCCGGTACCCGGATTTTCTTCCCGGTGTATGTCAAGGGCGCGGGCTTTTCGATGGGCGACTTGCACTTCTCACAGGGCGATGGCGAAATCGGATTCTGCGGCGCGATCGAGATGGATGGTGCGACCCACGTCGCGTTCGACCTGATCAAGGGCGGCATGGCCAAGTACGGTCTGACGGCACCGATTTTCTTGCCAAGCGTGGTCAAGCCGCACTACAGCAAGTACATCACCTTCGAAGGCATCAGTGTCGAGAACGGCAAGAACTACTACCTTGATGCGACGGTAGCGTATCGTCAGGCCTGCCTGAAGGCGATCGATTATCTGACGCGTTTCGGTTATACCGGACCGCAAGCCTACATGTTGCTGACGGCGGCACCGGTCGAAGGACGCATTGGCGGCATCGTCGATATCCCGAACTGTGCCTGTACGGTGTCTATCCCGACCGAGATTTTCGATCAGGACATCACGCCAAAAGGCATGCTCAACGACCTCGCGCATTGGGGTCGCAAGCAGCCGTAACAGATCCGTACTGCGGCGGGGTCAGCGACCCTGCCGCTTCATTTTTTCAAGGAAATCATCATGCCGTTCTATGACATCCACTGCAGCGAATGCGAAGGCATATTCGAGCGCATGCTCAAGGTCAGCGACCTGCATACCGAGATTGAATGCCCGTACTGCAAGCAGCAAACTGTTGCGCGTCCGGCGTTGAACGCGTCGCGTGTGAGCCTGCAAGTCACCGACACCTGGAAGCCGCGCACCGGCGCCGAACGACTGGCTGGCAACGGCGTCGCCGGGCAGGGCACCAGCACGCGGCGTATTCGTAATAGCGTGCTGCATAACTGCAAGGGACATAGCTGCAGTATTTGTGAGTTGCCGTGAAGGATGTTTTTCGGTAACTGATCGTGCAAGAGGCGCCGTTTCGTAGGGTGGGCACAGCTTTTTGTGCCCACGCGCGCGGACTAGAAACCGTGGCCAACGCAAGCTTCGGTGGTGCGCTCGCGTGGGCACGATACTGCTGTGCCCACCCTACGGGCTACGGGCACTCAGCGATTTCATAGAGTGCCCACACGCGCGCGACCTCAATTCCACGCCTTTCGAGGTGTCTCCGCGCGGGCACCGCCGTGCCTACCCTGCCAGCGGCGTAAGGTCCGGAGAAAAATCACGCTTTCGTACTAGGATGTGTCCTGCGTCCCCACCACACATGCAGCGGCAACCCCGCCGCAAAGCCAATCCCGATCACCCAGTGCCCCCACGACCACAGCGGTCGCGATGACTCGCCAGCGAGATAATACAAACCATACCCGGTCAGTACCAGCACGGTCGTGATCGCAACCATGCTCCAACCCGTGCCGCGGTTGCGCCGCGCCCGCAGGCCACGCCGGATGTGGTTGTTGAGCATGCTGCCGAGCAGGAACAGCAGCGCCATCGCAACAGCACCGTGCAGCTTCATCGACCACGGTTCGAACGGACTGACCGATTCACCGAACTCGGTGACTGGCCGCAGAAAAAAATGCGCGACCAGCCACGCTAATCCGCTGATGGTCAGCAGCACGACTGTCAGGTACACGGCGCGGCGCTGCCAGCGTTCCATCGGCATGGCGGTGCCGGTGCTGCGTGAGGGATGGTGCAAAGTATGTTTTTGAGGGCGCATCAGTCAGAGTAGAAAAGCCTGCGCGCCATGGCGCGCCAGTAAGGGATGCCGGGTGTCTCCGCTAGCCATGACGACTTTAGTCAGCGCGTCGGCCCACAGACAATCGGCCGCTTGCACGGTCACACTGTGATGCGTGCTGATCGCTGCACCGCTGCGGCCATCGATGAGCGCACTCACGTGCCGCGAGCCAATTTGCTTGGCTGAAAAATAGGTGGCCGAGGTGGCCAGAGCCGCATCCATCAGGTCAACCGTGACCGTGCTGCCAGTGATGGAGGTCGGATCGCGGATCGCGATCGCAAACGGGGTCGTGCCGAGCACGCGCACATCGCCACCGGCATTGACGCAGGCCGAGGTGATGCCGGCTTGCTGCAAGGCGGCGATGGCCACATCGACCGCGTAACCTTTCGCGATACCGCCGAGGTCAATGAGCACATCGCGTGTTTTGCGCAAGCAGCCATCGGTTTCCAGTAGCAGTCCGCAATCGGTTGCTGCATAAGCCGGCAAGATCTGCGCGGGTGAGGGCAAATATTCCCATTGCGCTAACTGGGTTGCACAGCTGATATTAAAGATGGTGTCACTATCGGCATGCAGTTGCAGTGCGCCGGCAATGACGCGGGCCGTGTGCGCATCGACGGCGACAGGTGCACCGACAGGTGCGCGATTGATGCGTCCGACATCGCTGTCGGCATCATGAAAACTCATCAGTCGGTGCACCATGGCGATACTGCCAAACGCGGCCGCGAAAGCCGCTGCCAGTTGGTGTGGTTCGAGCGCATCGGCAATCCGGATATCAACCAGCGTGCCCAGCCACGGTTGGGCACGGCACTTCATTTTTTGAGGGCGACCTGTACGACGGCAGCAATGCGGCGTACTCCATCGGTGACGTGGCTCGAGGACAGTGACGCACCACTGATGTTGCTGATGCCCTCGCCGATGGCCAGCCCGGTCTGCGCCGATTTACCGACGAATTGCTTGCGCCAGGCCGGGCTACGGATTTCGAAGCCGTGGCTTTCGCGGTAGGTCAGTATCTCGATTTGTCGCACCGTGGAATCGGGGTTGAGTGCCACCGCATACGAAATCAGTTCGTATTTTCCGATCACGTCATCCAGCACGACGTAGCCCAGCAGTGTCTCACCGCGCCATGCCGACATGACGCGCCATTGCACCGAGCGTGCCGGCAAGCCGGCCAGTTTTTGCACCTCGCGCATCTGTGCCGCTGTCAGTTCCAGCGGCTGCGCCTTGAACGCGGTGGCATCGGCGAACATGACCTGTTGCGCTTCTTCTGCCGTCAGATATTGGGTGGCAAAGGCGCTGCCGCTGGCGAGCATGGCACAGCTTGCTAATGCGACGCCATGACCGATGTTCAAAATGCGTAACCCATCCCGAGGTTGAAGCGGTCGCGGGTCCGGTCGCTCTGGAATTTCTGGTAATCGGCCTTCAGCACGACGCCTTCACCGACGCGCAGGTTGGCTCCGGCGGTGGTGACTTTTTCGGTCGGTCCTGCCGCCACGTCGACGCCTTGGACTTGTCCGGCATAGCTGCGCGCGGTGTTGAATTGTTCGTAACGGACGAACGGCGAGAGGGCGTAGTCCTGTGATTTCCATGCTTGATAAGCCGCTTGCAGATACCAGCCATCGAACGCCGACGGCACCGGCGTCGGATTGCCGGAGAAGGTCGCATTAAGTGCGGCAGTATTGCTGATGGTGCCACGCGCATACAAGCCCGCCAGATCCCATTTTCCGGGGGTGTAGCGGGCGTGCACATCCCACAAGGTCACGCGTGAATTCGGCGCCGCGAAATTGGCTGCGCCCTGCGCGACTTCGCCGCTGAAGAGGGAGCCGCCCAGTAACAGTCCAGGAACGCCACGCCAGTTCAGTGCTGCATGGCCGCTGAGGTTGCGTGACTTGGCCAATTGGCCTTCCTGATGGATGCTGGCCAGTGGCGATTCGCGCCCTTCCGTGGCGGCAGCGTCCCACTTGCCGAGATCGAACCCGGTGGTCAGGCCGAGGTCCCAGCTCAGACCGTTATCCAGCGTCGACGACAGGCCGACGCCGGCTTCGCGCCAGGTCGACGGGATGATCGCGGTTTCGACGAAATTGCGTTCGACGCCGTAATAGGCGGTCGGCTCATGGCTGGTATTGAGCAGGCCTGCTGGCATCAGGAACAGGCCGACCTTGGCGCGCAGGCCGCTATCGAATTCGCGTTCGATGTAGAGCTGCTCGACGGCGGATTCGCCCTTGTCATCGGCCGAGGTGACGGCGTGCTCCCATTCGAATTCGGAGACCAGCTTGGTTTTTGCATCGAAACGATGCTGGATGCCGATGACCGCACGACGCACATCGGTCTGGGCGGCGCTGGCATCTCTGGTCGGACGGTTGTAATTGATTTCGCCATAGCCAGACAGGATGGTTTGTGGTTCGCTGCTCATGCTGCTGGCGGTGCTGATCTGGCTGGCCGCGACCGGTGCTGGTTCGGCCAGTTGGCGCGCTTCGATGGCATCGCTTTTCTTGCGGGTCGCGGCCAGTTCGGCCTTGACCTGATCGAGCTCGGCGGCGAGCTTGTCAAGGCGCCGCATCAGATCGGCTTCACTGGCTTGCGCCAGCATCGGAAGGGTACAGAACGCGAACGCAATAGCGCGGGCAGCAAGGGTCAGTTTCATGGTGTGGGTATGAAGTTAAGGGGTGATCTGGTAGCCATCGTTGAGCGTGCCCAGAAAGGTGATCACGTCATCGATTTCTTGCGCCGACAGGGCCGGCGCCATGCCGGGAAGCCGGTTGTAAGGTGCTTCGGACGTGTTGACATTTTTCCGGTAGGCGGCTGGCAGGTCATTGAACTTGTCGATGCTGCCGTCGGTGGCACGCGGATACCATTCTTCCGGATTGGTGTCGCGCCGGACATAAAAGCCCAGCACATCGCGCAAATTGGTGAACCGGCCATTGTGAAAAAATACTTTGCGGGTGGTGACGTTACGCAAGCTCGGGACCTTGAAAGCACCGCACAGGTCGGCGCGGTTGCTCAGGTCGGTGCGAGTCGGACCACACAGGCCAAGGTCGAAATAGGCCGGGTCCGCGTTGGCCGGAATGGTCGGATTGCGTGGCACACCAATATTGTCGTAGCTGAAATCGGTGAATAGCGGCGAGCTACCATCCGCACCCCGGGCGCTGGTGTGGCAGGCCGCACAATTGCCTTTGGCGGGATTGTTGAACAGCGTCAGTCCACGTAGTTCGGCACTGTTAAGTGCGACTTTGCCGGCCAGGAACTGGTCGTACTTGGCGTCAAACGGGAAAAACTCGTGATCCTCCTTCTGATACTGCTGCAACGCGAACGCAAGACGTTCAACGGCTTGTTCGGGGGCGTTCAGAATGTCGCTGCCGAACACTTGCCGGAATTCTTCGACATAGGCCGCCTTGGACAGGCGCACCGTCAGATCGGCTGCACTGATATTGGCCATTTCATGCACGGCCAGCAGCGGCACGCGGGCCTGTTCTGCGAACGTCGCAGCACTGCCGTCACGATTGAATCCTGCCGTGGGGGTGCCGTCTTTTGCTAAAAAGAAAGCCGGTAGCAAGTTCAGATAACGCAACGATGGGACGGCGCGGGTGCCCGGCATTTGCTGGTTGGCACCGCCAAGTTGGACGGATAGCTCGTTCGATTGCGCGTGAGCATTGCCAGGATGATGGCACGTGGCGCAGGCCATTTGGCCGGAGGCCGACAGGGACGTGTCGCTGAATATTTTTTGACCCAGCAGCGCCGCGGCGCTGAGGACAATAGTCGGAGGGGAGGATGTGGCAGAGGACTCGGTGGCACTGCCACCGCCCCCGCAACCAGACAAGATCAGCACACTGAGCAGAGCAGTCCGGGTGCCGCTCAGTGGTAGGAAATATCGAACGAGCGGCGAGCGGTAAAGAGGTCGGGATGACATGAGAATGGGCGGGGTGACGGCGTTGATCGGGCTGGATTTTCTTCCAATGAGAATGATTCTAATTTAGAAAAAGGAATCAGGCAAGCCCCCGCCCGCTTGGTTCCCGTGTCTTGACATGTATTTTCAGTCAGCTTGTCAGTGCACCGATTAGCCCGCGATAGGGATCAACAAGCTACGCAGCAATTCGCTGGCACCATCCCAAACAATCTGTACGCCAAGGCAGAGCAAAATGAACGCTGACAGCCGCATGAAAATCACGGTACCCGCTTCGCCTAACGGTTTCAAAAGACGCTGCGCATAGCGAAATGCCAAATACAACAGAACAGCAATCACTAACAGCGCGAGCACCCCACCGCCCATCCGTGCCACCGACAGGCTCAGACGTTGGTCATTGAGCGAAACACCGACCGTGATGGCCGCTGCAAGCGATCCGGGACCGCAGCTAATCGGAAAGGTCAGCGGGTAGAACGCCTGACGCAGCGAGTGCTCATTCGAATATTGGTCGGCCAGTTCGGTGCGGCGATCGTCAGTGACATGGCTGGCATTGAGCAAACGCCAAGCGTTGGCTGCGACGATCAGGCCACCGCCGACCCGCACGATCGGCAGCGAGATACCAAAAAACTCCAATACGTACGAGCCGATCAGCATCGAACCGGCCATCAGCGCAAACATATTGCGTGCAATTTTGCGCGACAGCAGCGCACGCGTCTTGGTCGACGCCCCATGGGTCAAGCTGAGGAAAATCGGTGCAGTCGCTGCTGGATTAAGAATCGGTAGCAGCGCTGCTAGCACGAACAGGAAGCTTTTACCGAGTACCAGCAACAGTTCGATGGCCATCTCAGGACACCGCTGTGGGTGGTGTTGGCATTGCGCGCAACTTCTGACGCAACAATTTTTCCTGTTTTTGTTCTACCAGCCAGTCTTCGCGGATTGCTCGCAACAGTGAGTACGCCATGAGCATGATGACGATCGTGAAGGGCAGCGCGAATACGATAGTCGCAGTTTGGACCGCCTTGAGGCCGCCTGCCAGCAATAGACTGATCGCGATTCCTGCAACCAGTACGCCCCACACGACCTTAACCTTGTTGGGCGGGTTCGGATTGCCTCCGGTACTCATCATGCCCAGTACCAGCGTGGCGGAGTCACCTGAAGTGACAAAGAACACCATCACCAGCACCGTCGCCACGCCGGACATCAACATACCGAACGGTAGCGCGTTGAACATCGTGAACAGCGCCGTCGAGACATCGGCCTTGACTGCTTCGGTCAATGGAACGGCTTGCCAGATTTCCATGTGAAGCGCGGTGCCACCAAAGACCGAGAACCAGACGAAGGCTGCCAGTGTCGGTGCCAGCACGGTACCGATGATGAATTCGCGGATGGTACGACCACGCGAAACGCGCGCAATGAACAGGCCAACAAAAGGCGACCAGGAGACCCACCAGGCCCAGTAAAAAATCGTCCATCCGCCAACCCAGCCGCCTTCGCTGAACGGTGTCATGCGCAAGCTCATACGCACGAATTCGCTGAGGTAGCTGCCCAGGGTGTTGGTAAAGGTATCAATGATCGCGACCGTCGGGCCGATCACGAAGACGGCCAGCGCCAGCAATGCAGCCAAGATTAGATTGATGGAGGAGAGCCATTTGATGCCGCGTTCAACGCCAGTCACTGCTGAAGTGATAAACAGCGCAGTGGTGATCGTGATGATGGCGACTTGCGAAGTATTGCTGACCGGCAGGCCAAACAAGGCATTGAGACCGCTATTGATTTGCAGTGCGCCTATGCCGAGTGAGGCGGCAACGCCGAATGCTGTGGCGATGACGGCAAGCACATTGACAATAACGGAGGAGCGTTTGGCAAGCTTCCAGGGCAGCGCTTCAATCGAGGTACTGACCAGTGCTGCGCCATCGCGGCGGAATTGGAAAAATGCAATCGTCAGAGCGACGATGCTGTAGACCGCCCATGGATGCAGGCCCCAGTGGAAAAAGCTGTAACGCATTGCGGCATTGGCTGCGGCAGGCGTGTTGGAAACGATCCCCGGCGGCGCTGTGCCGTAATGCGAGATGGGTTCGGCCACCCCCCAGAACACGAGTCCAATTCCCATGCCGGCGGCAAACAGCATTGCAAACCAGGACCCGACTGAAAATTCAGGTTCTTCGTCTTCCTTGCCGAGCTTCATGTTGCCGTAGCGACTGAAGGCTAGATACACCGTCAGGATGACCAGGGCGAGCACCACCCAGAGGTAAAGCCAGCCAAAGTCATGGGTAATAAAGGCGAGCGCCTGATCGAATACAGCGCTCAGGGATGTCGGCGACAAGAGCCCCCACAGGACAATGGCCAGAATGGCGCCGGCGGAAAAAATGAGTTGCATGTTCGGATCCAGGTAAGTCGCTGTCACTGACAGCGGTGCTCGCCGAAAAGAGGTTCTGTTCCGGTCAAGCGGGCGCGATCTTAACAGAGCGCTGGCGCACAGGCGAAAACCCCGGCTACGGTTAATCTATCCGAGTCGGGGTAATACGTATCTGTTCGCGTCCGCGCATGATGGCAGGTCGCGGCGTGCGGGTATGTGTGTTGCGCCGCTTTTGTCTGGAATCACGCGTAAAAAAACCCCGGGAATGACTTCCCGGGGTTTTTTTAGTGAACTACCTGTGGATCAGTGACCGGATGCACCCTCTGCACCGATACCGGTTTCCGAACGGACTTTCTGGGCTGGATAACCAGCACGATCGAGACGGGCTCGCTCGCTGTTGTCGGTGATCGAGAACAACCAGATACCCACGAAGCCGGCCGTCATCGAAAATAGTGCCGGTGACGTGTACGGGAAGAGCGCTTCGGTATGGCCGAGCACGTCAACCCATACTGATTTCGACACGACAGTCAGGCCGACTGCAGTGATCAAGCCCATGAAGCCGCCGATGGTCGCACCGCGCGTGGTGCAATCTTTCCACAGCACTGACATGAACAGGACCGGGAAGTTGGCCGATGCGGCAATCGCAAACGCCAGCGACACCATGAACGCGATGTTCTGCTTCTCGAACACGATACCGAGCACCACGGCGATGATACCCAGGCACAGCGTAGTGATGCGTGACACTTTCAATTCGCTAGCGCTGCTGGCCTTGCCTTTTTTGAAGACGGTGGCATACAGATCATGCGATACCGCCGACGCGCCGGACAAGGTCAAGCCGGCAACCACTGCCAGGATGGTGGCAAAAGCGACCGCCGAAATGAAGCCCAGGAACACATTGCCGCCGACCGCTTTGGCCAGGTGAATAGCTGCCATGTTATTACCGCCCAACAGTTTGCCAGCGGCATCCTTGAATTCAGGATTGGTGCTGACTAGAACGATGGCGCCAAAGCCGATGATGAAAGTCAGGATGTAGAAGTAAGCAATCCAGGTAGTGGCCCAGAAGACTGACTTACGGGCTTCCTTGGCATTCGGTACGGTGAAGAAACGCATCAGGATATGCGGCAAGCCGGCGGTACCGAACATCAGCGCCATGCCGAATGAAATTGCCGAGATCGGATCCTTGATGAAGTTACCCGGGCCCATGATCGATTGTCCCTTCTCATGGATTTCGACGGACTTCGCGAACAGTGCTTCCGGGCTGAAGCTGAACTGCTGCATCACGATGTAGGCCATGAAAGTGGCACCCGACAGCAGCATCACCGCCTTGATGATTTGCACCCAGGTGGTGGCGGTCATGCCGCCGAACAGCACATAGATCATCATCAGGCTACCAACGACGACAACGGCGATCCAGTATTCCAGACCGAACAATAGTTTGATCAACTGGCCGGCACCAACCATCTGCGCGATCAGGTAAAACGCGACGACGACCAGCGTGCCGGATGCTGCGAAAATGCGGATCGGTGCTTGCTGGAAACGATAAGCGGCGACGTCGGCAAAAGTGAAGCGACCGAGGTTACGCAGACGTTCGGCCATCAGGAAGGTAATGATCGGCCAGCCGACCAGAAAGCCGATCGAGTAGATCAGGCCATCGTATCCATTGAGGTACACGGCGGCGGAAATGCCGAGGAACGAGGCCGCTGACATGTAGTCGCCGGCAATTGCCAGGCCGTTCTGGAAGCCGGTGATGCCACCGCCGGCTGTGTAGAAGTCCGAGGCTGATTTGGTCTTGGAAGCGGCCCATTTGGTAATGAACAGCGTGAAAATAACGAAGGCGCCGAACATCCCAATGGCAGTCCAGTTGGTCGGTTGCTTGGCGACCTGACCTAGATCGGGTCCCGCGGCATACACAGTGCCAGCGACGGCGAGCAATGCCGCGGCCATGAAAAGGCGTTTGATGATCGACATTACAGAACCTCTTTGTGAATGGTCGCGGTCAGCGCATCGAACTCGTTATTGGCGCGCCGGACATAAATGCCGGTGATGATGACTGTAAAAATGATCACGAACAGTCCGATGGGTATGCCCCAAGTCATGACGCCGGCGCCTATTTTTGCACCCAGCAATTCCTTGTCGAAAGCAATCAGTGTGATGAAGCCGTAATACACGATCAACATCAGCCAGGTCATTGTCCAGCCATAGGACGAACGTGTCGCTACCAGTTTCTGGTAGCTAGGGTTGGCCATCACCCGTTCAACGAGCTTATCTTCCATCTTTTGTCTCCTGTTTTTTATGTGATTACTGCAGCGCTGCTTTTTAACGCGAGCGCTGCTGCACTCCGCGCTACAAGCCGCGGTGTAAAAATTAACGCGCGCCGAACACTATCAGCGATTACTTACCGCCATCTTACGATGGTGAAAATTCGCCGGAATGATCGCTTTCGGGCCCCTTTCACGGCCTCTGGCTGGCCATGCCCGCTGAGTATGCGAGGCAGCGTACAGACTTGGTTGGTCAATCCCCACATAGTGTTGTCTAGGCTAGCGCGCCATTGCGCGCACGATTTCGGTCCGGCGGAGAAGATCTCGCCTGGCCTCACAGGAGAACTGAACATGCTTCAAAAAAACAATGGACACACCAGTTCGGACACCCCGGTCTGGTTCATTACCGGCTGCTCAACCGGTTTTGGCCGCGAACTTGCCACTCAGGCACTCGAGCAGGGTTACCGCACCGTTGTGACGGCGCGCAATACGTCAGACATTAGCGATCTTGCTGCGCTGGGTGATGCGCTGGTACTGACCCTCGACGTGACTGACCAAGCCCAGGTCGATGCGGCCGTACAAGCGGCGATGACACATTTCGGCCGCATTGACGTGCTCGTCAACAATGCCGGCATTGGCTACTTCGCAGCGGTGGAGGAGAGTGACGAAGAACAGGTCCGACGCATGTTCGAGATCAATCTCTTTGGCGTGAGTCGCATGATCCGCGCGGTGTTGCCGGGCATGCGCCAGCGGAGTGCCGGCTTCATTGTCAATCTGTCGTCGATTGGCGGCCTGCGCTCGTTCCCGGCCGTCGGGTATTACAACGCGACCAAATTTGCGGTTGAGGGCTTATCCGAAGCCTTGTGGCAGGAAGTCGAGCCGCTTGGCATTAAGGTCATGCTGGTCGAGCCGAGCGGATTCCGTACCGACTGGGCGGGCCGTTCGGCCAATGAAATCACCGTGCCGATCGATGACTACCTCGCCACCGCCGGTGCTTGGCGTGCACAAGTACGGGCCTCGTCAGGCAAGCAGCCTGGTGATCCTAAACGTGCCGCCCATGCCATCATCAGCGCGGTCTCTGCCGCTCAACCGCCGCACCGACTGCTGTTGGGGAACAATGCTTACGACGGAGCGATCGAAAAAATCGATCAGCTACGTGCAGAATTCACCGCATGGGAAGCGGTCTCGCGCGGGGCTGATTTTCCGCAAGATCCTGCATCTCGTTAATTTTTTTGGGAAATATCATGAGCCAATATCAGCTCAGGCCGACGCTGCCTTTTATCCCCGGTCATGAGGGCCTCGGCATTGTGATGGTGCTCGGTGCCGGTGTGCAGGCATTGCGAGCGCTGCCTGGCCGCTTGGGAGTCGGTCTGCGCAGATGCCCAATTCGGTGGCTAGACCAAGAACGGCGGCTTTGCCGAATACATCCTGGCTGACCCGAACTACGTCGCCTCTATCCCGGAAGGCCTGTCGGCGGTCGAGGCAGCGCCAAGCATTTGCGCAGGCGTGACAACCTACAAAGGCATCAAGGAAACTGTGGCCCGGCCTGGTCAGTGGACTTGCGGCGACCTGCCACCCGGCGAGTTTCCGACGCCACTGTCGGACGTGGTAGCCGACTGCATCACGATTCGTGACTCGTTTGTCGGCACACGCCAAGCCATGAACGAAGCGCTCGCCTATGCCGTTGCCGGCAAGGTGAAGGCCTATATCGGAGTACAACCGCTGACGGCGATCAATCAGATTCTTGAGCGAGTTGAAAAGGGCGAGGTACCATTAGGCGTGGTAATCAATTTCCCCCCCCGCTGCCGGTTGATACTGTTGAGTAGTGCTGCCGGCCTGGAACAACGACTTGTGACGAGGAGCGTGCAATGACTTACTCAACCTTGATGGTTCAACTTGAATTGGGCCAGCCCAATACCGATGTGTTACGTATCGCTGCTGATCTGGCGCATCGCTTCGATGCGGCCGTTATCGGTATTGCAGGCTGTCAGCCGATGCAGATGGTGGTCGGCGACGGCTACATTTGTGGCGATCTGATCGCTGAAAACGACCAGCTTGTCGTGACTGAAATAGCAGCGGCGGAAGAGCAGTTCCGCACGGCACTGGCCGGCTGCACCGGGGCATTGTCGTGGCGAGGTAGTCGGTCGTGCTCATCGATTGCGGATTACGTCGCCCGCGCGGCGCGTGCTGCTGATCTGATTGTCGTTGGCACCGCGTCGGATGCGGCCGATGCACAGCGGCGGTTAAATCTGGATGATCTGGTGATGCAGGCAGGGCGTCCACTGTTAGTGGTGCCGCCAGCGGCCACGCCGCTGCAACGCGTCATGATTGGCTGGACCGACACGCGCGAAACTCGGCGTGCCGTTGCTGATGCGTTGCCATTGTTAAAAATGGCATCGCAGGTCGTGGTGGCAGAACTCGATCCTGACGGCGAGCAGGATGCTGCCCATACGCGACTTGACGATGTCTGCGCCTGGTTACGCCGTCATGGTGTTGACGCGACGACGGTCGCCGTCGTGTCGCACGGCGATGAGGCGAAGCAGTTGCAGAGTCTCGCCGACGAGCAGCGTGCCGACGTAATCGTTGCCGGCGCGTTTGGTCATAGCCGGTTGCTGGAATGGGTGCTTGGCGGAGTGACGCGTAGCTTGCTGGTGCCGGTGGGGCGTTGTTCTTTGCTGTCGCATTGACACGCGGTTGTCGGCATTCAAAAGTGCGGCAAGTAGGGTGGGCACGGCATCATCGTGCCCCACGCGCGCGCATTGGCGAGCGCCGATCTTGCCGCGTTATTCGGTGTGCGCGCGTGGGCACAAAAGGCCGTGCCCACCCTACTATATGACGTGCTGCCGATGAGGTGATGGGAGTTGCGTAGGGTGCAATAACCGAAGTGCATTGCACCGGATGCACTGACACATCCCCGTACGCTCAGTGTTTCGTTCCCCACACTTCCGCTACGCGCGCATCGCGGCCGCAGCCATTGCGGTAGTACGCATAACGGATCGGATTTTTCTTGTAGTAATCCTGATGGTAAGTTTCGGCCGGATAGAAGGTTGTCAGCGGAATCGTCTCGGTCTCGATCTGCTTGATGATGCCGCCTTTCAGGATCGCAGCCTTGCTGGCGGTAATGGCGGCACGTTGCGCGTCATTCTCGACAAAAATCGCACTGCGGTACTGACTGCCGACATCGCAAAATTGACGATTCTTGACGGTCGGATCGATGTGATGCCAGAAGTAGTCGAGCAACGTCGCATAGCTGACCTTGGCCGGATCGTAAATGACCTTGACGACTTCGATATGGCCGCTGTTGCCGGCGCTGACCTGCTCGTAAGTCGGATTGACGAGCTTGCCGCCGGCATAGCCGGAATCGACTTCCAGCACGCCCGGCAATTTTTCGAAATCGGCTTCGATGCACCAGAAGCAGCCGCCGCCAAATACGGCGCTGGCACTTGCTGGTGCCACTGCCGGTGTTTGCGCATGGGCTGTCGCACTAAGCAGAAGCGCGGATAAAAACAGAGAAAGACGGTTCATGTACGTAACTCCGGAAGTGCCTGATCGGCGGGAATGAATTGCAGCGCCACGCCATTGTTGCAATAGCGCAGGCCGGTTGGTTTGGGGCCATCCTTGAAGACATGACCCTGATGGCCGCCGCAACGCACGCAATGGTATTCGGTGCGGGGAAAGATCATCGCGTAATCCGTTTTGGTGGCGATGCCGGCCGGAATGAAATCATAAAAACTGGGCCAGCCGGTGCGACTGTCAAACTTGGTATTGCTCTTGAATAGCGGGTTGCTGCAGGCTGCGCAAACGAACGTGCCGCTGCGTTTTTCAGCATCGAGCGCGCTGCTGCCGGGGCGCTCGGTACCTTCTTCGAACAGTACGTTGTAACTCGCTGGCGAGAGCAACTGCTGCCATTGCGCGGGGGTCTTGCTGACGACAAAACCGGCGGTAGCAGCGAATGCCGAAGGGGCCAGTTGCAACAGCGCTGCGCCGCTGAACAGGCCTGACAGTTTTTGAATCAGTTGACGTCGGTTCATGGTTTCTCCTTTGAAGAATGTGCGACAAAGTTTAACTGTAGTAGCTCTTTGTCGCTGGCACCGGTGATCACTTACAACTGAGTGCGCCGCCGCCGGATGAGCAGGTACACCGCAGGCACCACGAACATTGACAGCAGCGGTGCCGTGATCATGCCGCCGACCATCGGTGCCGCAATGCGCTGCATGACTTCGGAGCCGGTGCCTGCACCCAGCAAAATCGGCAGCAGACCAGCAATGATGACGGCCACCGTCATTGCCTTGGGGCGCACCCGCTGTACCGCACCGGCCCGGATCGCTGTCAGCAGATCGTCTTCGCTAGTAGCACCGCGCGCCAGACTGGCGTCCCAGGCTTGGCGCAGGTACAGCAGCATGATCACGCCAAATTCGGCCGACACACCCGCCAGCGCAATGAAGCCGACCGCACTGGCCACCGAGATGTGCTGGTCGAGCAGCCACAGCAACCAGATGCCGCCAGCCAGTGCAAAGGGCAGCGTCGCCATGATCAGTGCGGCTTCATCGAAACGGCGAAAGGTCAGGTAGAGCAGCAGCGCGATCACGGCTAACGTGGCTGGCACGACGATGCGCAGGCGTTCGGTGGCGCGTTCGAGGTATTCGAACTGGCCTGACCACGAAATGGCATAGCCCGGTGGCAGCGTCACCTGTTTCGCTACGGCTTGCTGCATCTCGCGCACTGCCGAGCGCAGATCGCGTTCACGAATATCTACATAGACCCAGCCGGAGAGTCGCGCGTTTTCGCTTTTCAGCATCGGCGGACCATCGCTGACACGGATCGCGGCCAGATCGCCGAGACGGATTTGCGCACCACGTCCGGTCAGCACCGGCAAGTCACGCAGCGCACCGACCGAGTTACGCAAGCCTTGCGGATAGCGCACGTTGATCGGGAAGCGTTGCAGGCCTTCGACCGTTTCGCCGATATTGTCGCCACCGATGGCCGCCGCGACGATGCTCTGCACTTCAGCCAGCGGCATGCCGTAGCGTGCGGCTGCGGCCCGGTCGATATCGATGTCGATGTAGCGCCCGCCATTGAGTCGCTCGGCCAGCGCAGAACTGATCCCCGGCAGTGGTTTGACGATCTGCTCGATCTGTTGCGTGAGGCGGTCAATGACTTGCAAGTCCGGGCCCCCCACCTTGATGCCGACAGGACTCTTGATGCCGGTGGCCAGCATGTCGATACGGTTGCGAATTGGCGGCACCCACAGGTTGGACAGTCCGGGGACGCGCACGATACGGTCGAGTTCTTCGACCAGCAGCGCCGGCGTCATGCCGGCGCGCCACTGATCGCGCGGCTTGAAGCGGATCGTGGTCTCGAACATCTCCATCGGTGCCGGATCAGTCGCGGTCTCGGCCCGTCCGGCCTTGCCGAAAACGGTGGCGACTTCCGGCACGGTTTTGATCAGCCGGTCAGTCTGTTGCAGCAGTTCGGCCACCTTGCCGATGCCAATCCCGGGTAGTGCTGACGGCATGTACAGCAGATCGCCTTCATCGAGTGGCGGCATGAATTCGCTGCCCAGTTGTGATGCGGGCCACAGCGTCAGGAGCGTCGCGCAGCAGGCGACGACGACGGTGGTTTTCGGGAAACGTAGCACGCCGTCGAGCAAGGGCCGGTAGACCGCACCGAGCCAGCGGTTCATCGGATTGGTGTGCTCGGCCGGAATCCGGCCCCGGATCAGATAGCCCATCAGCACCGGAATCAGTGTCACCGACAGCAGCGCTGCGGCCGCCATCGCATACGTCTTGGTAAAGGCCAGTGGCGCGAACAGCCTGCCTTCCTGCGCTTGCAACGTAAACACCGGTATGAACGACAGCACGATGATCAGCAGTGAGAAAAACAGTGCCGGCCCGACTTCGACAGCGGCATCGCCAATGACCTTCCAGCGTTGCGCCGGCTGCAGCTTCTGGTCCGGATGATCGTGCTCCCACGCTTCGATGTGCTTGTGGGCGTTTTCGATCATCACGACGGCGGCATCGATCATCGCGCCGATCGCAATCGCAATCCCGCCTAACGACATGATGTTGGCATTGACGCCTTGCATGTGCATGACAATGAAGGCGGCCAGAATGCCAATCGGTAGCGTGATGATGGCCACCAGTGCCGAGCGCAGATGGCCGAGGAACAGCGCACAGACCAGCGCTACAACGAGGAATTCTTCCAGCAGTTTTTCATGCAGGTTGCTGACCGCGCGTTCGATCAGGTCCGAGCGATCGTAGGTGGTAACGACCTCGACACCGGCCGGTAGGCTGCGTTTCAACGTGGCGATCTTGGCTTTTACGGCGGCGATCGTACTCAGCGCATTTTTGCCGGAACGCAGGATGATCACGCCGCCGGCGACTTCGCCTTCGCCATTGAGTTCGGCTACGCCGCGCCGCATTTCCGGTCCGATCCGCACTTGTGCGACATCGCCGAGTCGCACCGCCACGCCGGCATCGCTAGCGCTCAAGCCGATCGCCCGGAAATCCTCAAGGGAGCGAAGGTAACCGTTGGACCGCACCATGTATTCGGCTTCGCCCATCTCCAGTACGGCACCGCCGGTTTCCTGATTGGCGCGCTTGACCGCCTCGATCACCTTCTCATGCGTGATGCCGAATGCCCGCAGCTTGTCCGGGTCGAGCACGATCTGGTACTGGCGCACCATGCCGCCCAGACTGGCGACTTCGGACACGTCGGGTACGGTCTTGAGTTCCGGTTTCAGGAACCAGTCCTGTAACGCACGCAACTGCGATAAATCGGTTTTGCCGGTGCGGTCGACTAGCGCGTATTCATAAATCCAGCCGACCCCGGTCGCATCCGGTCCGAGCGTACTGCGCGCTTGTGGCGGCATGCGCGCCTGCGCCTGACCGAGCGATTCGAGCACCCGCGAACGGGCCCAGTACGGATCGGTACCGTCCTCAAACAGCACGTAGACGAACGAATCGCCAAAGAACGAATAGCCACGCACGGTCTTCGCACCCGGCACCGACAGCATCGTCGTACTGAGCGGATAGGTGACCTGATCCTCGATCAGTTGCGGTGCTTGCCCGGGATAGCTGGTGCGGATGATGACCTGCACGTCGGACAAGTCCGGCAGCGCATCGAGCGGTGTCTTATTAAGCGCCCACAGGCCCCAGCACGTGACGAATACCGTGGCCAGCAAGACCAGCACGCGGTTGGTAATCGACCAGCGGATTAGCAGCGCGATCATGGCGCACTCATCCGGCTGGTGATGCCTTTCAGGCTGGCGTCGGAGTCAATCAGGAACTGGCCCGAGCTGACCACTTTCTGGCCGGCCTCCAAACCGCGCAGGACCACGGTCTGTCCGTTTTCTTCGGTACCGGTGGTGATATCAGCCGGCGTGAAAGTACCGCCGTCATTGGCCAGCATCACGACCGTGCGTGTGCCGGTACGAATCACGGCTTCGGTCGGTATCAACAACACCGGCGCACCTGCTGGCGCAGAAAATTGCACCGTCGCGAACATGCCCGGCGCCAGCAGTCCGGCCGGATTGGTCAGTTCGATACGTACCTTCAGTGTGCGGGTCACGGTGCTGACGTCAGGCAGGATGGCATCGACCCGGCCGCTGAATGTCTTGCCGGGCAGGGCTGCAATCTGTGCGGTCACGGCCATCCCCGGGGTGACCCGTGCGACCAGACTTTCTGGCAGTTCGGCCTGTAGCCAGACTGTGCTGGTGCCATTGATGCGCAGCAGTGGTGCGCCGGCCATCACGGTACTGCCGGGGCGGATGGATAGTTCGGTGATGACGCCGTTGACTGGCGCGCGCAAGGTCATGCGCGCCTGCACCTTGCCGCTGCGGGCGATCTGGGCGATCTGCGTGTCATTCATGCCGACCAGCACCATGCGCTGACGTGCGCCGTCGAGCAGCAGTGCGTTATCGGGCAGGCGCTGCACGGTCAGAAAGTCTTCCTGCGCGGCGACCCACTCCGGCACGGTCAGCTCGACCAGTGTCTGGCCTTGTCGCACCGGGTCCAGTACCGCGCGCACTGGCACGCGCTCGACAAAGCCGTTCGCGCGCGCCTGTAATACCACCATGTCGCGTTCGTTCCAGGCGACTGTGCCGACGGCGGCGAAGGTCGCCGGCAAGGAGCCGCTCGTGACCGTGGCGGTGCGCACGCCGAGGTTTTGCTGCATGCGTGGACTGACTGCGACGCCACCGGCGTCGCTGCCGGCATCGGCGTAGACCGGCACCAACTCCATGTCCATGAACGGCGACGGACCGGGTTTGTCGAACTTTTGTCCGGGTACCATCGGGTCGTGCCAGTACAAAACTTTCTTGTCAGCGGGCTTGTCGGCGACGGCGCTGGCAGTAGCTGGCATTGCCATCGACTGGTGTTTGCCTAGCTGATACAGACCGGTGCCGAGGGCGATGGCAGCGATGGCGAGGAGAGGAAATAACAAGCGGGTTTTCATGGTGTGACTCCGGATTCATCGACCAGCAAGAAGTTAAGTTGGGCCCACAGGCGGGCGGCGCTGGCAGCGTGATCGAGGGTCATCAAGGCCACCTCGGTTTCATTGCGACGCGCCAGCAGCACGTCGGGTAGCGTGGCTTTGCCGCCGCGCCAGGCAGCTAGCACGGCCGCACTGCGCTGCTGCGCCAGCGGGATCAGTTCGCTGTCATAGCGCTGGTGACGGGCCCGATCGGTGCGCCACGCATCGAGCAGGTTATGGGTTTGCGCGTCGCGCTCGCGCAGTGCTTCGTCGCGCTCGGCGCGCGCCTGGTCGACGCTCGACAGGCGAGCTGCCAGCGTGCGGTCTTGCCGGTTAGCCTGATCGAGCTGGAACGGTATCGACAGGCCAACCGAGAACATATTCGAATAGGCCGGTCCGCGCTGCGCATAGCCGACTTCGATGCTCCAGTCGGATTTTTTTTCGGCGAGTGCCAGTTTGGCGTCGGCAGCGGCGACCTGTTCCTGCGCAGTGAGTACGGCAATCTGCGATTCGCGCGACAGATCCGGGGCGATGGTGTCGAGCGCAAGGTGATCGATATCGGGTGGGTCGGACAGCGTGCCGGTGTCGGTGACGCCGGTCCAGCGCGCCAGCATCGTGACGGCGGCGCGCACGCGTTGGGATAACTCATCGCGCTGATCGTCAATTTGCACTAGGGCACTGCGCGCGGCCAGCACATCGGCAAGACTGCCGCGACCGCCGCGATAAGCGCCATCGGCAGCGAGAATTTCTTGTTGTGCCTGTGTGGCTTGCCGTATCACCAGCGCGACTTTTTGCTCGGCGTAATAGCGTTCCAGCCAGGCCACCGCCGTGGCGCGGCGCAGCGTGGCAGCGGCTGCCCGCTGTTGCGCGTCGGCCTTGTCGGCGGCGCGCAATTGCACGTCGCGGCGCAAGTTGCGTTTATCGCTACCCGTGAGTTCCTGCTGGATGCCGATGCGTCGCATCGTCATGAAATCGCGCCCGAGGCTGCCGCGGTCAGTGCCGTCGGCCGGGATGTTGTCGATGCCGACCTTCAGGACCGGGTCCGGCAACTGGCCGGCCACAATGGCTAACGAACGTGCTGCGTCGGCGGCGGCGTCATGGCTATCGAGCTGGCGGGAATGCGCGAGGGCTTGCTGCTGGGCTGCTGCCAGCGTTAGCGGGGCGGCATGCAGCGTGCTGGCCGCCAGCAAGGTAAAGGAAAAGAGGACGAACGAATGACGCATGATTTCTCCGGATAACAGAACGCAACGGCACCGCGCAAGGCGGTGACACGAGTAGGGTCAGTACCGGAAAATCAGAGCTGGAAGCGGCAGTGCAGGATGGTGTTGGGCGGTGCGGTAGTGCGCGCCAGAACGAAGTCCGGCAACATGCGACGTGTTGTCGGCGGTGCGGCTGGCGCCAGTTGTTGCACCAGTGCTGCCGGAATGAATAGCGCTGCGTGCGGCGTGCCCGGTTTGTCGGGCGCCTGATGGCCATCGTGCTGATGGGCATGGCAGAGCGCCGGTTGCACCATGTCCATGTCGGCACAATCCGGTATCACCTGCATGGCTAGACTGCTGGTTTGCCCCGGACACGCATACGCCGCCAGCGCCAGCTGTGCAAATAGCACGCTGAGCATGGCAACGAGGACGACCAGCAAGCGTCGCAGAGGCAGATTTTTCATGGCGCGATTCTAACCGAATTTCGGCGTCACGCTGGCCTGAAAAGTCGGAGCACGCCGATGCCGGGTCGCCTGCTCGTACGCATAGGCGAGCTTGATCAGCATACCTTCGGCATACGCACCGGCGACAAAGGAAATCCCGACGGGCAGACCCATCACGAAACCAGCCGGTACCGTGATGTGCGGATAACCGGCCACTGCCGCAGGACTCGAAAAGCTTTCGCCGTAGTGATCGGCATTGATCGGATCGGTCAGCCACGCCGGGCCACCGGTCGGCGCAAACAGCGCATCGAGCTTGAATTCGGCCAGCACTTGGTCGATTCCTTCGGTACGTGCATAACGCTGATTGTTGGCTAGCGCATCGCGGTATTCCTGGCTGTCGAGTCCGCCCTTGGTCTCGGCCCGTACAAATAATTCCTGATCAAAAAAGGCCATTTCGACAGGCCGATGGATCAGGTTGAAGGCAATCACGTCCTTGAGCGAAGTGACCGCTGCACCTTGCCCGAATTCGGCCAGATAGGCATTGAGGTCAGCTTTCAGTTCATAGAGCATCACTTCCAGTTCCGAGTCGCCGTACTTGTTGATGTTGGGTAGTTCGACCTCGACCAGAATTGCGCCCTTGGCTTTTAGCACCAGCAGCGCGGCATCGGCGATATCTTGCACGAACGGGTTACTGGAACGGGCATTGGTGACGACGCCAATACGGGCACCGCGCAAGCCATCGGTGTCGAGGTAACGGGTGTAGTCCTGTGCTTGGCCGGTGTTGTTGGCCGTGACAGCGGTGGCGGCATCGCGCGCATCGAAGCCGGTCATCGCGCCGAGCAGAACGGCGGTATCGGCGACGCTGCGCGTCATCGGGCCGGGCGTGTCCTGACTGTGCGAGATCGGAATGATGCCGTCGCGACTGATCAGTCCGACCGTCGGCTTGAGGCCGACCAGTCCGCATATCGAGGCTGGCGAGGTGATCGATCCATCGGTTTCAGTACCGACCGCAATGGCCGCCAGACTGGCCGCGATGGCGGCGGCCGAACCGGAACTCGAACCACTGGTATTGCGATCGAGCGCATACGGATTGCGGGTCAGCCCACCGCGTGCACTCCAGCCCGAGGTCGAGCGGGTCGAACGAATATTGGCCCATTCGCTCAGGTTGGTTTTACCAAGGATGACCGCGCCAGCCGCCCGCAACTGCGTAACCAGAAACGCATCGCGCGGTGCCTTGGCACCGATCAGCGCGAGCGAACCGGCGCTAGTCTGCATCGCATCCGCAGTGGCGATGTTGTCCTTGATGAGGACCGGGATACCGTGCAGCGGGCCGCGTGGACCCGTAGCCTTGCGCTCGGCATCGAGCGCGCTGGCAATTGCCAATGCATCGGGATTGCGCTCGATGACGGCATTGAGATGCGGTCCGGATTTATCGAATGCCTTGATGCGAGCTAGATAGTGGGTGGTCAGTGCGTGTGATGTCAGCGCGCCGCTGCGCATGGCGGCCTGCAACTGTGCAACATCAGCGTCGACTAGGTTGATAGGCGTGTTGGTCGCATCGGCCGGCACGGCGATCGTGCCGATGGCACCGGCGGCAGCGCTCAGCTTGATGAAATTTCTGCGATTCATGGTGGCTCCGTGTTGATGCAATAAAAATCCCCGCCTTGTGAATTCGGCAGGGTGATCACTAGCTTAAAACTTATACGCCGCGCCAACGTTGATGAAGCGTCCGACCCCACCGGCCTGATGGAGCGCGGCATCGAAGAACGTTCCGCCTGCGCCGCCGTAGGTCTGGTAGTCCAGTGGCGGCGCCTTGTTCAACGCATTTTGCACCGAGGCGTGGAAAGTCCAGTTCTTGTCGTACTTATAGCTGCTGTAGACATCGAGTGTCGTGAAGCTGGCGACGCGGCAATACTGCGCCGGCACCGCTGCCGAAAACGCCGGACCGCTGAACGAGTTGTTGATCGCGCTGGCGCAATCGACGGCGCCGACGGTCGGGTCGGTGACCTTGAAACTGCTGATCCAGTTGACCGTGCCGGCCACGCTCAACGGGCCGTTTTCCCACGTCGTGATCAGATGGGCGCGATCACGCGGGTTGCCAGTATCGCCCGAGACACCGGACGGACCATGCGTGCCGGCCAACTGGTAGACCGTGCCATCGGCGCCGACTTGCTCGTATTTGAACATGTGCGATTCGTTGAATTCAACGGTCAGCTTGCCGGCGGCTTTCAGATTCATCGTGTAACGCACGTCCAGGTCAATGCCGCGCGTATGGGTGCTTTGGGCATTCTCATACGGGAACGGTGCGAACAGGATGTTGCCGGCACCCGGCGTCTGGTTGATACTGCCGCCAGCGCCATTGAATGGCTGGATCGTCGGTGACGAGCGCACCAGATTGCCGGCAAAACTATAGGTTGGATCGCCCGAACTGGAGATGATCTGGTTGGCGATGCGGATGTCATAAAAATCAGCCGAGAGATTGAACTGCTTGGTCGGCTCAAAAATGATGCCCAGCGTGTACGACTTCGAGGTTTCTGGTTTGAGCTTGGCGTTTGGTTGCTGCACACCGAGCAGACCAATGGCGCATTGACGCGGATAGTTGCCGGCCAGCGTGGCCGGATCGACGCCCGGTGACGTGTTCGGACATAACGTGTTGTCGCGGTACGTGGTGTAGTAAAACGACTGGCCAGCGTTGCCGTTCTCGGCCGGATTCGGTGCCCGGAATCCTTCGGCATAGGTGCCGCGCAAGGTCACGATTTGCAGGGGAGCGAACTTGAAGCCGACTTTCGGGCTGGTCGCGCTGCTGCTGCCGTTGTACTTGTCGAAACGCACCGCGCCATCGAGTTCGAGATTCTTGAGTACCGGCGCGACCAGTTCGACATAGGCTGCCGAGATATTCTGGTTGCCGATGGCAAAGGCATTGTTACCGATCTGCGTGCCATTGGCAAAAGCGTCGGCCGCTTGCGCATTGAGTTCGCGATGGGTGAACTCGGTACCGACACCGACGGCCAGCGGACCGCCCGGCAGTGTCATCAGTTCACGCGTACCGCGCAGGCTGACGAATTCGAGGATGTCGGTGGCTTTCGAATTGGTTTGCGGTGCGACGAACGCATTGGCCGCTGCGCTGTTGCCACCGGCTGCCTGCCCGACCAGATATGGCGTGATCGGATTGTTCAACGCCGATTGCAGGTTCAGGAAATTGATCGACCCGCGGCCGGTTTGCTTGACGATATTTTCGGTGAAGCCGGCCGAGGCGGTTACGTCCCATTTGCCGATGGTACCGGTGAGGTCGCCGACAAAGCGGTAGGTCTGCGAATCGACGCTGGTCGAACTGCCGCCCAGATTGGCGAAGTTGTATTGCAAGACCTGTGTCGCGCCGGTCGTGTTACCCGGATAGCTTGATGGCACGGTAATCAGCAACGGCGCATTGGTCGGCGTGATGAACGGAATGCCGCCCGGCTTGTAGGCGACCGAGGACAACCCGCTCAGGCCGCCGGTACCGGAGTAGCCGTTGATCTGTTCGGCCTGCGAGTCGAATAGCGAGCCCTTGAGCTTGAGCTCCCAGTCACCAGACAGTCTTTGCGTGTGTGAACCGACGATGTTGATGTTACGGGTTTGCGGCTGAATTTCGATATTGGCGTTGCGGTACGCGCATTGTCCGGCGGCGAGACGGGTGGCATCGCAACCCGGCAGAAAACCGCTGATGTTGCCACTGACCGGATCGAGTAGGTAGCCGGTGATGCTGCCCGGATAACCGGCATTGAGGTTGTTCGGTACGCCCGACGTCAGATTGTTGCCACCCTGGCTGGTCAGGTCGGTATTTGTGAACGCCATGTTGGCGCGCTGCGAGACCAGAATTTTGTCTTGCTTGCGGTATTCGACTGACAGGTAGGTATTATGACCGTCCTCTGCCAGGTCGCCCCAGCCGATGATGCCGGAGGCATGGCTGGTAGTGCCGCCACCTCGGGTGGTGGTTCCGGTTTCGGCGGAAATTTCCTGGCCGACATAGGTTTTCTTCAGGATCACGTTGACCACGCCAGCGACGGCATCCGAGCCGTACACCGACGACGCGCCATCCTTCAGCACTTCGATGCGGTCGATGGCTTCGAACGGAATTTGGCTGATATCGACAAAGCTGCGCTGGCCGTCATCGGAGAGCGCATAGGGCGCCATCCGATGGCCGTCAATCAGCACCAGCGTCGCACCGACAGTCAGGCCGCGCAACGCGACACCGCTGGCACCGCTGGCGAAAGCACCATTAAATGATTGCGACAGCGTGCCGGCACCGTTGGCGGTGATATTGCGCAGGACGCTGGAGACATCGGTGTACCCCGAGGCCTTCAAGTCTTGCAGCGTGATCACTTGCACCGGGCTGGGCGTTTCCTTGTCGCTGCGGCGGATGTTCGATCCGGTCACTTCGACCCGCTGGACCTTGTCACCGTCAACTTGCTGCGCGTGGGCGTTGTGGACCGCCAGTGGCATCAGCGCCAGACTGCCCAGCGCCAACGCATTGATCTTGATGGTTCTCTTAATGGATTTCATCGTTGATTCCAGCTTTCGTCCTAGGGTTGCCGGACACGGGAGTGTGTTCCGGCAGGTACAGCAATGTTCGCAGTTCGGGAGCGTCTGCTCCCCCTGCTGTTGGTTAAAAAAGGAATATTTGCGTGATTAGTCGGGACGGATTTCGTGCACCAGCGCGGTCGCGCCGTAGACCACGGACAAGGTTTCGAGGATGGCGCCGCTATGCACGGCAACCGCTCGGTTAAGGCGCGGGTTGAACCAGAACGCGCCGCCCAGCGAGTGGATATTGCCGTCGAAAATCAGGCCAACGATTTCACCATTACGGTTGACCATCGGGCTGCCGGAGTTGCCGCCGATGATGTCGTTGGTGGTCGAAAAGTTGAATGGTTGTGTCAGCTTGAGACGGGGTTTTGCTGCCAGCCACGAGGCCGGCAAAGCAAACGGCGCGACGCCGGTATCGCGCTCGAATGCACCGGCGATCGTCGTGAACGGTGCGACGGTCTGGCCAGCTTCTTCCCAGCCCTTCACTTCGCCATACGACAGGCGCAGCGTGAAGGTGGCATCCGGATAGTCACCGGTGCCGCGCTGGGCGAAGCGGGCCTGAGCGATTAATTCCGAGTTGCGTTCGACGACAGATTCGACCTCGCGTTCGTAGTCCTTGCGTAGCGCTCGCGCGGTCGGGTCAATTGCCAGTGCGAGGCGGATGAAGGGGTCATCGGATCGGTCGATCGCTGACTGGCCACCGTCCCATAACACCTTGCGAACCGCCATATCGCCGAGGCGGGTGGCATCGATCAGTGCGGTGGCCAGTTGTGCCGGCGACTGCCGCCCCAGCACCTGCTTGACTAGCGGATGATCGGTGCCGAGCCGCTCGCGCAGCTTGGTCAGCGAAAAGCCGAACTTGACCTTTTCGAACTCGGGGTAAATCGGCGCGCTGGAAAACAGTTGCTGCTCCAGTTCGGGCAACTTGCCATCGCTGAATTCCGGCAAGCGCTGGCCATTCGGTAAACTGCGTTCGCGCGCGGCA
This sequence comes from Minisyncoccia bacterium, assembly GCA_047621345.1. Taxonomy (GTDB): domain Bacteria; phylum Pseudomonadota; class Gammaproteobacteria; order Burkholderiales; family Burkholderiaceae_D; genus Actimicrobium. The sequence goes on from JBLHLW010000011.1 coordinate 54,027, forward strand.
CGCACCAGCAGGCGGGCGGCGTCGAAATAGGTGCTATTGAAAGCGCGTCCGCGTTCGATCATCCCGTACGGTTTTTCCAGTTGGCGATAGGCTTGCTGGGCGGCGGCGATGGCGTCCCAGGCCGGGCTGACGGTGGCGGTCAACGCTGCGCTGGCCGTGGTGTATCGGCGCAACTCGGTTTCTTCGGCCAGCTTGCGCTCGCGCAGGGCCGGGTCGAGCAGGGCGGTCAGTTCACCGAACATGGCCTTGTAACTGTTTTCAACACCGAATAGCGTGCCTTCCGAAATGCGTGCCGCTTCGGCATTGCTCTTGCCGAACTGTTCCAGCACGCCACGTAATTCAGCCAGTTCCAGCAAGCCACCGATTAGTCCGAGGTCGCGGATGGTGTCGAGCTGCGCCATCGTCAGTTGGCGTTGGGTCGAGCCGGGATGGCCGGTGACGAACACCAGTTCGTTGGCGGCAGCACCGTTCTTGCTGAAGGGCAGAAAGTGGGTGATGGCGGCGGGCTTGCCGTTTTCGTAAGCACGTATCAGCGCAATGTCGAGGTCGAAACGCGGGAAATTAAAGTTGTCCGGATCGCCGCCAAAAAAGGCGCTGTCTTTTTCCGGCACCCAGACTAGCCGCGTGTCTTGAAACCGGTGGTAGCGGTACAGATGATAGCGACCGCCGTGATACAGGTCGACCACATCGCAGCGCACGGTCTCGCGTTCCTTGCCGATACAGGCCGAGGCAAGCGTGGCCTTGATCTCGTTTTGCGCGGTCTTGAAGGCTTCGCCCTGCAAACCTCGGGTGGCGTCTTTGACCTGGGTGGTCACGTCGGTAATGAGCTCGAGCCGATTCAGTTCGATTTCCGGGCAGCGCACTTCCTGTTCGCGTTGGCGCGCCAGAAAGCCATCTTGCATGTAATTCTTGCTGGCGCTTGATAGCTGGTCGACGCACTCCGATGCGCAATGGTGGTTGGTCATGACCAGTCCATCTTTTGAGATGAACGATGCCGAACAGCCGCCGGCTATCCGCGCTGAACCTTGCATCATGCGGTGAGTCCATGCGGCGGTGGGGGTGAAGTTGTAGCCAGCTTGCAAGCGGTCGGTTGGGAGGTTGTCCAAGGTCCACATGCCTTCGGCCGCAAAAGCCAAGCCCGGTAGGGCTAAAAGCAGGGAAAGCAACGAAGTATTACGCAAGAATGTCTCCCAAGTATTAATTATGGGGGAGACGTTAGCATAGGTTTAAAAGCAATGTTTTTTGGAAACTAAAATTCTTGGAGAGGGAGAGAATGCATGGAGCACAGCGATCGAGCATCGCTAAAATTTGGTGCGAGATGGGAATTCGGTTGCAAGATTTGGCCGGGCGTGATTACCCTTTTTGGGTGGGGTAGGGGTGCTTGCTATACGGCTATTTGGTGCAATAACCGCAGGGCATTGCACCAGGCACCCCCGATATCAACTGACTTATCCTAATAATTTCAGCAATGCCTTGGCCGCCGGCTCCGACGAGGCCGGATTCTGCCCGGTGATGAGCAAGCCATCGGTGACAACATACGGCTGCCAGTCACCCAATTTGGAGTAGGTACCGCCGTTCTGTCGCAGCATGTCTTCGACCAGAAACGGGACGACGTCGGTGAGTCCCACCGCTTGTTCTTCGGTATTGGTAAAGCCAGTGACTGCCTTGCCGTCAACGACGGATTTACCATTGGCGCCTTTCGGGTGGCGTAACACAGCCGGCGCGTGGCACACCGCAGAGACTGGTTTCCCGGTGGCCAGCAGGGTTTCGATTAGCTTGATGGAGGACGCGTCTTCCGCGAGATCCCACAGCGGCCCGTGGCCGCCCGCATAAAAGACCGCGTCGATTGTTCCGGCATCGACTGCAGAGAGCTTCACCGTGTTTGCCAATGCAGCTTGCGCGTCGGCGTCTTCCTTGAAGCGCTCGGTGGCATTCGTCTGGGCTGACGGATCGTCGCTTTTTGGATCTAGCGGCGGTTGGCCGCCTAGCGGAGAAGCCAGCGTTAAGGTCGCGCCGGCATCCTTGAAAACGTAATACGGCGCGGCAAATTCCTCTAGCCAGAAACCGGTTTTGTGACCCGTGTCGCCGAGTTTGTCGTGCGAAGTTAGTACCATTAAAATGTGCATCGTGTTCCTTTCGTGTCGGGAGTGGAGAGGTATGAGAGCTTGTTCATCATTGCGCGGCATGAGGGCGCAGAGAGTGCATGGGGAAACCCTACGCTGCTATGGCATGCCCCGTCTGTGCGCTGGCGCACTTGCGCTTGCTGCTTGGTAATACATTGTCCAGTGCCTGAAAATTCTGTCTAACGGTGCTAGACTTTGGCGGTTTTACGTGACTCGGGCAGTAAGCCTTTTTTCAGCCAACTGAAGTCCCACTTTTAGGAATTACCATGACCATGAACCGCCGCACGTTCGTTATTCATTCCCTCCTCGGCTCCGCCGCACTGGCCACGGCCACACTGAGCCAGGCACAAGCTGCCAAGGTTGCAGAGACCGATGCGCAAGCAGTTGCCCTTGCTTACAAAGAAGATGGTACCAAGACGGATAAAGTCAAGTTCCCAAAATATGCAGCGGCACAAAACTGCGCTAGCTGCCAGTTGTACGCTGGTGCAGCAACCGGTTATGGCAATTGCGCGCTGTTCCCGGGTAAGCAAGTTGCCGCCAAAGGCTGGTGCAGCGCCTACGCCAAGAAGGGTTGATCGACGAGCAACCCGCTCATTGATTTCTCTTAAAAAAGCACGCCGCGAGCGTGTTTTTTTTTGCCCCGGTCGCAGGCCGGCTCTTACCATACCGATACCGGTGACATGCCGGTGCAACAGGATCGCCGATCATGGAAGTCGAACTGAAAATGCTGGTCAAGGCAGGCGACGTGGTCGCTTTGCGCAAGCATCCGCTGCTGAAAAAATATGCACTTGCCGCGCCGCGCGAACAGGTGATGCACGATATCTATTTCGATACGCCGGACCTGCAATTACGTACAGCCGGGGCCGGATTGCGCGTCCGGCGCGTGGGTGACGACTGGGTTCAGACGATGAAGGCCGGAGGCAGCGTGGCTGGTGGCCTGCATAGTCGGCATGAATGGGAAACGCCGGTGGCCGGACCCGTGCCGGAGCTGGCGTTGCTGCGCGCGCTGGTCGATCGCAAGAGTGACCTTGGCAAATTGTTGCGCGCGCCAGAATGCGAGCAACAGTTGCTGCCGATCTTTAGTACGCAGGTGACGCGTTCTATCTGGGATTTGCGCATGGCCGATGGCGATGAGATCGAATGCGTGCTGGACCTTGGCTTCCTTGAGCGCGACGGACAGCGCATAACGGTCAGTGAAATCGAACTTGAGCTCAAGGCGGGTGACCTGCTGCACTTGTTCGATGTGGCGCTTGCATTGCAACAGGACGTCTCTCTGCAGATCAGCAACTTGAGCAAAGCCGATCGTGGATATGCGCTGTACATGCCGCAGCCGGTGGCACCTGTCACGGCGCGGCCACTGCGACTGCATCGGCAGATGACGATTGTGCAGGCGTTTCAGGCCATCGCTGCCAATTGCCTGGCGCAGGTGCAGGGCAATGAAGCTGGCGTCGTACACCGGCTTGATACGGAAAGCCTGCATCAAATGCGCGTTGGACTGCGACGATTGCGATGCGCGCTCGATCTGTTTCGCGGCTTGCAACCGTTACCGCAGGCCTTGCAAACTGATCTTGACTGGCTGATGGACCAACTGGGCGCTGCGCGCGACTGGGATGCCCTGGTCAGCACGACCTTGCCGGCGGTGGCTGTCGTCGCGGCCCGCAGCGAGGTGCGGCTGGCAGCACTCGGACTGGCCGCGTTGGTGCATTCGCGCGAGAAGCATGCGGCAGCGGCAGCGGCGGTGGCTGCACCCCGCACGACGCGCCTGATGTTGGGGCTGGCGCGCTGGTTACTGACGATCGACACACAGCCGAACCAGCAGATGAAGCGCTTGCCTGGATTTACTCACACCATGCTTGAACAGCATCAGCGTCGCTTGCGTCAACGCGGCAAGCAACTGGAGGACGGCAGTGCACAGGCCCGCCACCGCCTGCGTATCGCAGTCAAAAAAATGCGTTACGCCATCGAGTTTTTTGTGTCGCTTTACCCGGCCAAAAAAATGCGGCGCTACGCCGAAGGATTGGCGATGTTGCAGGATCAACTGGGCGCGAGCAACGACGCAGCGGTAGCCGATCGTTTGCTCAAGCAGTTGCAGGAAGGAGCGCCAGAACTGGCGGGTAGCGCCGGATTCGTGCGTGGATTTCTTAGTGCCAGCGCGTCAGTCGACGATCGGCTCATGCGCGAGCAGTGCCGGCAGTTTGGTGCGAAGAAAATTCCTGGTTAGAGGGAAGCGCTTTTCAGTGGTCTGTTGGCGGTCAGCGCATCGTGCGATTGTCGCGTTCGAGGCGGCGATTGCGCCATTGGCGCACGATGGCAAAACGCCATCCGGCGTGCGTCAACCCGAACAGCGACAGGCTGAGCAGTGCTGCCAGTAACGGCATACCAAGTAGCAGCGGCTTCCCAGCCTGTCTGATCCAGTCCAGCCATTGCGCGCCGCTGCTGCCAAACGATTGCTCCGGCCAGGACAAGGGCAGGCCAAGGCATAGTGCGCCCAGCATCCAGGCCAGGCACAGGATCGGTAACGCAGTCAGCGGATTGCTCAGGAAGGTCAGCACGACGGCCGTCGGCAGGTGCGCCTTGAAGCGCACCGCCAGCAATGCAGCAATGATGGTTTGTGCCGGCAGCGGCACGATGCTGACCGCGCCACCGATGGCCGCACCGAGTGCCACCGATCGGCGACGTGGTATCCAGATGTGTGGTTGCGCCTTGCCCAAGAAGCGTGCGATGTGCGGATGCTTCTTGATCATGTCGGCATTGCGCAGCCAGTCCCGAAATGATTTGGCCATGCCTTTATTCCTTGGGGCGAGGGAGTTGCAACGTGCGCAACATCGGTGGCACGGAAGCTGGCTTGCGCCATTTCAGCGCCACGATGACGGCCAGTCCGATCAACAGGCTGACCACTGCCAACAGCAGCAGTGGGGGAATTTTTAGCAAGTTCAGCCCCAGTTTCCTGAGGCCTCCAGTCTTAATCACGATCGCTGGTCTCCTCGGTAATTTGGGAGGTGTCCGGGCTGGGGCCCGCTTTTTCGTAGCGCGGCGTGCTGCGCCGGTGGGTAATCAGCCGGGTCCGATAGGCGGCGCGCTTGACTGCGGCGTTGATCGCTTTGTACATATCGGTTTGGACTTCGCGGATGACCACCTCCGACTGGCCGGGAATCGTCACGCTGATCTGGCAGACCATGTCACAGCCGCCACGCGGGCCATTGAGATCACGCAGACGAACGACGATGCGCATCACCCGGCTGCTGGCGCGAGCAAACGCCGCACCGAGGCGGCGTTGCAGATAATTCTGTAGCGAGGGAGTGAGGGAGAAATCCTGGGCAACCATTTGCAGGTTCATGGAACGTTCCTTTCATTGAGTAATGAGTCTTCGATATTACGCACTTCAGCGCCGGTAAACGCCTGCGTAAATCTGTCGATGAGTTCGGAAAAACTATTGCTCAGATGATTTTCCGTGCTGGCGATAAAGTTAGTGATTTGCGATTTGACCTTGTTGGTGATGGAAGGTAACAATTAATCTTAATGTTCTTTTCACCAGGCATAAGGCGATATAAATACTTATCAGAGTCGCAATTCCCAGCAATATTGCCGGCGGTTACCGCTGCATCTCCCAAGGGAACGAAAAGTCAATGTTGTGAACTAATTCACTTTTCATTGCGCAACCGCTGCGGCGGATCTTCCCGTCGTTAGCGCATTCATCGCAGTTTTCTACGGGATACCCATGCATTCAACAATACGGCCGTCACGCTCCGTTTCTTCGATCTGGACCCTGCTCGCCTTGCTGCTGGCGCTCTGGTCAGCGCTGGCTGGCAGCAGTGCACACGCCTTTGATTTTGCCGATGTGATTCTGCGCGCCAAGGTGCTATCGCAGAGTGCCTATAAAAAACCTGCCAACAATTTACCCAAACCAGTCGATGACCTCAGCTACGACCAGTACCGCGACATCCGCTTCGATACGGATAAATCGCTATGGCGCAGCGCCAAGCTGCCTTTTGAGGTGGCTTTTTTTCATCAAGGCTTGTTTTACGATCATCCGGTGAAGATTAGCGAGGTTATTCAGAAAAAAGTGCGCGAGATCAAATTCGATCCGCACTCTTTCAATTACGGTAAGAACGCGATTGATCCGAAGCAGCTTGGGCAGCTCGGCTTTGCCGGTTTTCGGGTGCACACGGCATTGAACTCAAAAAAATACAAGGATGAGGTCGTCGTGTTTTTGGGGGCCAGTTATTTCCGGGCGCTTGGCAAAGGGCAGGCGTACGGTGCATCGGCGCGTGGCTTGGCGATTGATACGGCGCAAAACTCCGGTGAAGAGTTTCCGCAGTTTTCCGAATTCTGGCTGGTGCGTCCAAAGGGCAACGATCAGGATCTGACGATTTTCGCGCTGCTGGACTCGCGCCGCGCGACCGGAGCTTATCGGTTCATCGTCAAGCCGGGTAGCGACACGGTGGTCGACGTCAAGGCGCAGTTGTTCCTGCGCGAAAACGTGACGACGCTTGGTATTGCGCCGCTGACCAGCATGTATTTTTTTGGCGAAAATCAGCGCTCGACGGTCGAGGATTACCGACCTGAAGTACATGATTCGGACGGTCTGTCGGTGCAGACCGGTAGTGATGAATGGATCTGGCGGCCGTTGGTCAATCCGAAGCGTTTGCTGGTGACCTCTTTCGCTCTCGACAATCCGAAGGGTTTCGGCATGATGCAGCGCGATCGCAGTTTTTCCAGCTTCCAGGATCTTGAAGCGCGCTATGAAAAACGGCCTAGCGTCTGGATAGAGCCGACCGGAAAATGGGGCAAGGGCCGCATCGAACTGGTCCAACTACCGACGGCCGATGAAACCAACGACAACGCGGTAGCGTTCTGGGTGCCGGAGCGGATGCCCAAGCCGGGGCAGCCGTATAACGTCGAGTACAAGATGCGCTGGGAAAAGGAGTCCGAAACGCAGCCTCCGCATGCCTGGGTGACGCAAACACGCCGCGGTCACGGCTACACCAAAAAAGTCGACGGCAGTATCGCGCTGATCATCGATTTCGATGGCCCTGCTTTTAAGAAATTACCGGCCGACACCAGGCTGGAGGGCGCCGTCACCATTGATGGAAACGGCAAGCTGATGGAAACCAACACGTATCGCAATGAAGTCACCGGTGGTTGGCGTATTGCCATACGGCTTGATCGCAACGACGATGCCAAACCGGTCGAACTGACCGCCCACCTGCGCAACGAAAAAGAAGTCACCTCAGAAACCTGGAGCTACATATTGCCGCCCAACTAAACCCTCTCCCGGCGCCACTTGATGCGCAATGCAGTGCCTATCTTGACCGGTTGCAGCTGACGTCGTCACAACGGCGCGTACTGGAAGCTGCCGCAGTCGCTGGCGATCCGTCGTCAGCGATGCAAGCGATGCAAGCGATTCATGCGGCGCTGGCTGGCGTGGAACATGCCGATACTCCGGCTTACGCATCGGTCGCTGCCCGACTGCATCTGGCAGACATGCCCGCAATCGATGCGGGTCGCTCTGCAGGAGGCAAGATTGTCCCGACAACGCCAGCGCTCAACCGGACGTCGATGGTTCCACAGCCATGGGGCGAGCTCAATCCACTGGTGCGCTGGTTTCATTCGATGCTCGGTCGGTACGATAGTGCCTCACAGTCGATCCGCCGCGGGCCGACGTCGGCCGATGCGCCTGATCCGCGTGGTAATTGGCAGCGCGGTGGCGGTATGCGCCGGATTGTATTGCTGTTATTGATGTTAGTCCAAGGCGGCATGGCCACTTATTTCATGAGTGAGGTGTTGCCGTATCACGGTGCCAAACCGATGGAAATGGTGACGCTGGTGCTGTTCGCTATTTTGTTTGGCTGGGTGTCGGTCGGCTTCTGGACGGCGATGGCGGGTTTTCTGGTGTTGCTGCGCCGGGGCGACCGGTACCTGATTTCGTCCAGTGATACAGGTGGTGCTGTTGAGGCCGCAGCGCGTACTGCCATCGTCATGCCGATCTGTAACGAAGATGTGGGTCGGGTTTTTGCCGGCTTGCGGGCGACGTACGATTCGGTCCGACGTAACGGCACGCTGGCGCAATTCGATTTTTTTGTTCTCAGTGACAGTAGTGATCCCGATCTGTGTGTCGCCGAGCTGGCTGCCTGGCAACAACTTTGTCGCGATACGGATGGGAGCCTGCGGATTTTTTATCGTCATCGCCAACTGCGCGTCAAGCGCAAGAGCGGCAATATCGACAATTTCTGCCGGCGCTGGGGCGCCAATTATCGCTACATGATCGTGCTTGATGCCGACAGTGTGATGAGCGGGTCCTGTCTGGCATCGCTGGTGCGGCTGATGGAAGCCAATCCCGGTACCGGCATCATCCAGACTGCGCCGCGGGCGTCCGGACGTGACACGTTGTATGCCCGTATTCAGCAATTTTCGACACGTATCTACGGGCCGCTATTCACGGCTGGCCTGCATTACTGGCAACTGGGCGAATCCCACTATTGGGGCCACAATGCGATCATCCGGCTGGCGCCGTTCATGCGCCATTGTGCGCTGGCACCGCTGCCGGGCACTGGCGGGTTGGCCGGCGATATCCTGTCGCATGATTTTGTCGAAGCCGCGTTGATGCGGCGCGCCGGCTGGGCGGTCTGGATTGCCTATGACTTGCCGGGCAGTTACGAGGAAATGCCACCAAACTTGCTCGATGAACTCAAGCGCGACCGGCGCTGGTGCCATGGCAATCTGATGAATTTCCGTCTGTTCATGGCGCACGGCATGCATCCGGTGCACCGGACCGTGTTTGCCACGGGTGTGATGGCTTACCTGTCGGCGCCGTTGTGGTTGCTCTTTCTGGCATTGTCGACCGGCATGCTGGCAGCGCATACGCTGATCGTGCCCGAGTATTTCACGATGCCGCGCCAGTTGTTCCCGATCTGGCCCGAGTGGCATCCTGAAAAAGCGCTGGCGCTGTTTTCGGCAACGGCGACGCTCTTGTTTTTACCCAAGGTATTGAGTGTGGCGCTGATTTCGTTGCAAGGCGCCAAGCGCTATGGCGGCTCGCTGCGGCTGTTTCTGGGAATGTTGATTGAGCTGGTGTTTTCGGCCTTGCTGGCGCCTGTCCGCATGCTATTTCATACGCGTTTCGTGACGGCGGCTTTTCTCGGCTGGGAAATGCGCTGGAAATCACCGCCACGTGGCGATGCCGAAACCAGTTGGGCTGAAGCCGTCCGCAAGCATGGGCTGCAGTCATTGTTCGGTCTGGTCTGGGGCGCTGGCGTGGTCTGGCTGGAGCCAGGTTTCCTGTGGTGGCTGTTGCCGATCGTCGGCTCGCTGACCTTGTCGATCCCGTTGTCGGCGCTTTCAAGCCGGGTGACGCTGGGGCGGCGTTTGCGGCGTCTCGGCTTGTTCGTGATTCCCGAAGAAATCAAACCGCCACCGGAGTTGCGCGCCACCACGACTTACCTCGCAGCGACGGCGCCGGCGCCGACATTTGCCGATGCCGTCGTCGATCCGCAACTCAACGCGCTGGTCTGCGCCTGCGCGAGCGCGCGCCCTGGCTTGCCCGCCGCTGCGCAGTCCAGCCATCGCGTGCTAGCGCAGGTTGCGCTGGAGCAGGGTGCTGCCGCGCTGACACCACAGCAGTGCAATTTGCTGTTGCAAGACCCGCTCGCGCTGTCGCAATTGCATCTGGAGGTGTGGAGCGCACCGCGGGTTCATCGGCAGTGGAGGGCGCTGATCAACGCGGGTTAGTCGGGGTGCAGGACGAGATGCTCAGAGGGGTTTTTGGACGAAAATCAGCCGAGGCGAAGTTTGCGCGCGTGGGCACATGAAGCCGTGCCCACGCGGATGCACCGCCGCACATCGGAATTGGCCGGCACCGTCGGTTCGCGCGCGTGGGCACATGACGCCGTGCCCACCCTACGGACACCGTCCTTCGTAGGTTGGGTACAGGGTCATCGTGCCCACGCGAGTGCACCGCCTCACATCGGAATTGACCGGCACCGTCGGCATGCGCGCGTGGGCACGATGGAGCCGTGCCCACCCTACGGACACCGTCCTTCGTAGGGTGGGCACAGGGTCATCGTGCCCACGCGAGTGCACCGCCTCACATCGGAATTGACCGGCACCGGTGGCACGCGCGCGTGGGCACGATGAAGCCGTGCCCACCCTACCTGCGCCTACAGCGTGGGGCCTAGCATCGCTGTCCGGTTCAAATCCCACCCATGCACAAATATTTAATCTCCAGATACTCATCCATCCCATAGCGCGATCCTTCGCGGCCGAGGCCTGATTGCTTGACGCCGCCGAACGGTGCCACTTCATTCGAGATCAACCCCGTGTTGATGCCGACCATGCCATATTCGAGCGCCTCGGCAACACGCCAGACCCGACCGATATCGCGTGAGTAGAAGTAGCTGGCCAATCCGAAATCCGTATCGTTGGCGGCCGCGATGACTTCCTGCTCGCTTGAAAAACGCACTACCGCAGCGACCGGTCCAAAGGTTTCTTCGCGCATGATCTTCATGTCGGCCGTGATGTTCGACAACACGGTCGGCTCGTAGAACGTGCCTCCCAGCGCATGCGGCTTGCCGCCGGTCACCAGCGTTGCACCCTTGGCCAGCGCATCGCGTACATGGTCATCGACTTTGGCAACAGCTTGTTCATCGATGAGCGGACCCTGCACGACGCCAGCGGAGGAGCCGTCACCGACCAGAATTTTTGCTGCGCCGGCAGCCAGTTTTTCAACGAAGCGGTCATAGATCGACTCATGCGCATAGAAACGGTTGGTACAGACGCAGGTCTGGCCGGCATTACGGTATTTCGATTGCAGCGCACCTTCAACCGCGGCATCGACGTCGGCATCATCGAACACGATGAACGGTGCATGACCACCCAGCTCGAGCGCCAGTTTCTTGACGGTCGGCGCCGATTGCTGCATCAAGATGCGGCCGACCGGGGTTGATCCGGTGAACGACAAGTGACGCACCAGCGGACTGGCGCACAGTACTTTGCCGACTTCGATCGAGTGGTCGGCATCGGCGGTGATGATGTTGATGACGCCAGCGGGCAAGCCTGCGCGGTGTGCCAGTTCGGCCAATGCCAAGGCCGACAGCGGCGTTTGTTCGGCGGGTTTGATGACGATGGTGCAGCCAGCGGCGACGGCCGGTGCGACCTTGCGGGTAATCATCGCAATCGGGAAATTCCATGGGGTGATCGAGGCACATACGCCGATGGGCTGCTTGAGCACGACCATGCGCTTGTCGCTCCAGGTCGAGGCCATCACATCGCCGGAGACGCGCTTGGCCTCTTCAGCAAACCATTCGATGAAGCTGGCGCCGTACATCACTTCGCCTTTGGCTTCGGCCAGCGGCTTGCCTTGTTCGGCGGTCATGATGGCGGCCAGGTCGTCGGCATGGACCAGCATCAGGTCGAACCACTTGCGCATGATGGCGGCACGTTCCTTGCCGGTCTTTTTCGACCAGGCCGGAAAAGCGGCGGCGGCGGCATCGATGGCTTGCTGCGCTTCGGCCGGGCCAAGGTTGGGTACCGTGCCAAGTACCGCATCGTCAACCGGGTTGGTGACGGCGAAATGGCTGGCGCCGCTGATCCATTCGCCATTGAGATAAGCGTGCTGGCGCAGCAGGGTTGGATCGTTGAGGGCGAGTGGCAGGGCAGGCTGTCTTGGCATGGTGGGCTCCGTTGGGTGTTTTGTTGTGCGACGAGGATAACCGAAAGCGCGCGCTACCGGGCTCGTCGCTCGTCGCCGGCTCGAGTAAAATCGTGTCATTCCAATTTGTTGAGATCCCATGCACATCCACATCCTCGGTATCTGCGGCACCTTCATGGGGGGCTTGGCCGTTCTGGCGCGACAAGCCGGCCATCGCGTGACTGGCTGCGATGCCAATGTCTATCCGCCGATGAGCACCCAACTGCAAGAGCAGGGCATCGAACTGATCGAAGGGTTTGATCCTGAACAGATTGCACTGGCACCTGACCTGTTTGTCATTGGCAACGTCGTCAGCCGCGGCAATGCGCTGATGGAAGCCATCCTCGATCGCGGCCTGCCGTACACCTCCGGGCCGCAATGGATCGGCGAACATATCCTGAAGGATCGCTGGGTATTGGCGGTGGCCGGTACCCACGGCAAGACCACCACCGCGTCGATGTTGACGTGGATACTTGAAGACGCCGGTTATCAGCCCGGATTCCTGATCGGTGGCGTCCCGCTGAACTTTGGCATCTCGGCGCGGCTGGCCGGTGATGGCGGCGAGTCGGCCTTCTTTGTCATCGAGGCCGATGAATACGATACGGCCTTCTTCGACAAGCGTAGCAAGTTCGTCCATTACCGCGCCCGTACCGTCGTCCTCAATAATCTTGAGTATGACCACGCCGATATATTCCCCGACCTCGGTGCCATTGAAACCCAGTTTCATCACCTCGTGCGCACCGTGCCGCGTATCGGCCGCTTGCTGGTGAATCAGCGCGAAGCGGCGCTGCATACGGTGATCGCGCGTGGCTGCTGGAGCGAGCTCGAATGGTTTGGCGGCGATGTTGCCGAGGCCGGCTGGCAGCTCGATGCCCATGCTGACGGCAGCTTCACGGTCATCTTCAATGGCCAGCCGCAAGGCACGGTGCACTGGATGCTCAACGGCGAACACAACCGCCTGAACGCGCTGGCGGCGATTGCCGCGGCGCGCCATGTCGGCGTGCCGATTGCGCAGGCAATTACCTCGCTAGGGACCTTTCAGAATGTGCGCCGGCGTATGGAATTACGCGGCGAAGTCGACGCAATCCGGGTCTTCGATGACTTCGCCCATCACCCGACCGCGATTACGACCACGGTGGCTGGCTTGCGTCAGGTCGTTGGCACGGCGCGCATTCTCGCGGTACTGGAACCGCGCTCGAACACCATGAAGCTGGGTACGATGAAAAACGCCTTGCCCGCCAGCTTGTCCGAAGCCGATCTGGTGTTCGGTTACGGCGCCAAAGGGGAGGGTAAAAACGCGCTCGGCTGGAATCTGGCCGAGGCACTCGCGCCGCTGGAAAAAAAAGCCCAGGCGTTTGATGACTTGTCCGAGCTGGTTGCGGCAATCGTCGCAGCGGCGCGTCCCGGTGACCAGATTCTGGTCATGAGCAACGGCGGCTTCGGCGGCGTGCACCAGAAAATCCTCGATGCGTTGGCGCTGGTGACGCGATGATCCTGTACCTGCACGGGTTTCGGTCTTCGCCGCAATCGTTCAAGGCACGCGTAATGGCGCAGCGCTTGCAAGCACTCGGTCGCCACGCCGAATTCATTTGCCCGCAACTTCCGGCTTCGCCGCGTGCGGCGATGGCATTGGCGCAGCAACAGGTGGGCGGAATCGATCCGGCCACGCTGACCGTGATCGGCTCATCGCTCGGTGGCTTCTATGCGACGTGGCTGGCCGAACAGCTTGGTTGCCGCGCCGTCCTGCTGAATCCGGCGATCACGCCGCTGAACGATCTGCAGAAATACATTGGTAGTACAACGCAATTCCACTCTGATGAACCGTTCGAGTTCAAGCCCGAGTACATCGACGAGCTGGGCGCCATTGCTGTCGCGCAGATCACCCAGCCAACGCGTTACTTGCTGCTGGCAGCGACCGGCGACGAGGTGCTCGACTGGCGCCAGATGGTGGCCCATTATCCGGGCGCGGTGCAGCACGTGATCGAGGGCAGCGACCACGGCATCAGCGAGTTTCCCGATTATGTCGATGAGGTGCTGGCCTTTTGCGACCGTCGCCCAGGAGCGGCGTGACCTCGGTCGCGCTGGCGCAGTGGTCGACGCATGCCAATGCGCTCGACCCAACACCACAGCAGCGCGCATGGCTGACAGCGACCGGTTCGCTGACGGCGCGGCTGGTGGCACATAGCCAGCATTTTCGTGTGCGGCGGATTCGGCAGGCGCGCGGACTGGTCGCGCTCGACGAGCAGCGCAGCCTGCAATTGCCGCGCCGGGTGCTGGTGCAGCAACGCAATGTGGTGCTCGAATGCGATGGCCAGCCGGTCGTGTTTGCGCATACCAGCGTGCCGTTGACGGCGACGGCGAGCGACTGGCCGCTGTTCGGCAGTCTCGGCGAACGCTCGCTCGGTAGCACGCTGTTCGGCGACCCACTGGTGCAGCGCAGCGCACTGGAATTTGCCCGCTTGTCGTCGCGTCATCCGCTGATGCGTCGGTTGGTTGCCACGCTCGGTCCGCAGCCGGACTTGCTGGCGCGGCGTTGCTTGTACCGGCGCCGTCACGGTATCTTGTTGGTCTGTGAAATTTTCTTGCCGGCGATTATTGGGCTTGCGCCTGTCGGCAATGGCACAATAACGGTTTAGCCGATTTCGGCCCACGCCAGATCGCGCAGACATTCCCACTTCCCACAGCAAAGTGATTGATGAATTTATTTTTTGAAGAATCCGGCGACTTCAAGGCCGGCGTGATGATGTCGCAAGCCGGCGAGGCCTATCAGGTCGAGATGCAATCTGGTAAGCGGTCCAAGGTCAAGGTGCGCGACGTCCTGTTGCAGTTTGCCGCCCCGGCGCCCCATGAGTTGATCGCCGCCGCCAAAAGCGTGTGTGACGAGATCGATCTCGATTTTTTATGGGAAGTCGCTGGCGAAGAAGAATTTGGCTTTGCCGAACTGGCCGTCGAATACTTTGGCAAGGCGCCGCAACCGGAGCAATCCGCCGGTCTGCTGTTTCTGTTGCATACCTCGCCGATTTATTTCTACAAGAAGGGCAAGGGCCGCTACAAGGCCGCGCCCGAAACCGCCCTGAAGGCCGCGCAAGCCGGGATCGAGAAAAAGAAACAGCAAGCCATCGTGCAGGCGCAGTACGTCGAGCAGCTCAAGGCGCATGAATTGCCGGAATCGATGCGGCCTCTGGTGCGGCAATTACTGTTCAAACCTGACAAAAATAGCCTCGAGTACAAGGCGCTGGAAGCGGCTTGCAGTGAACTGCAAACCACCGCACCACGTCTGATGCTGGCCTGCGGCGGATTGGCTTCGGCCAAGCAGCTGCACTTCGATCGCTTTTTGTTCGAGCAATTTCCGAAGGGGTTGGCGTTTCCGGCCTTCACGATTCCCGCCGCGCCCAAGTTGCCGGTGGCCGACGTTCAGGCGTTCTCTATCGACGATGTCACCACCACTGAAATCGACGACGCATTCTCGGTCACGACGCTGGCCGATGGCACCGTGCGCATCGGCATCCACATTGCAGCGCCGGCGCTGGGTATTCAGCGTGACGATGCGATTGATGCGATCGCCCGCGCACGGATGTCAACGGTCTACATGCCCGGTGACAAGATCACCATGCTGCCGGATGACCTGGTGCAGTCGTTCACGCTGGCCGAAGGCAAGACCTGTCCGGCGGTCTCGCTGTACGCGACATTGAACCCGGCTGACTGGTCGGTCATCTCGACCGAGACCCGTGCTGAAGCTGTCCCGATTGCCGCCAATCTGCGCCATAACACGCTCGATGAATTCGTTACCGAAGAAAATCTGGCTGCGGGTACCGGCGAGTATCCGCACAAGGCCGAGATTGCACTGATCTGGCAATGGGCGCTGGTGCTGGAGCAGGGCCGCATGGTCAAGCGCGAAGGCTTCGGTTTGCGGCCCGAGCAGAACAATCGGGTTGATTTCAATTTTTACGTTGATGACGATGTCGTCACGATTTCCAAGCGCAAACGTGGTGCGCCGCTCGACAAGCTGGTCGCTGAACTGATGATTTTTGCCAACAGCACGTGGGGCAAACTGATGAACGACAGCGGTGTGCCGGGCATCTATCGCGCACAGGGCGGCGGAAGCGGCGGCTGGGCCACCAAGATGGCGGTGCGCATGGTCACGCATGCAGCGCCGCATCAGGGTCTTGGCGTCGATCAGTACGCATGGAGCACTTCGCCGCTGCGCCGCTATACCGACCTCGTCAACCAATGGCAAATTCTGGCCTGTGTCGAGCACGGCGTCATGGCACCCTTGGCGGCACCGTTCAAGCCGCGCGATGCGGATCTGTTCGCCATCGTCTCGGCTTTCGATGCGGCCTATGGGGCGTATGGCGAGTTCCAGTCGAACATGGAGCGCTATTGGTGTCTGCGCTGGCTTGGGCAGCAAACGTCGCACCGGCTTGAAGCGGTGGTACTCAAGGATGAAATTCTGCGTATGGCCGATTTGCCGCTCGTCATCAAGTTGCCGGGCATGCAAGCGTTGCCACGCGGTACGCAAGTCGTACTCGATCTGGCGCGCTGGGATGAAATTGATCTGAGTGTTGAAGCGCGGCTGATCGAGGTGGTGCCAGCACTGGCCGATGATCTGGGCAATGACGACACCGACGAGACTGCCGATGAGGTCGATGCCAATGTCGATGTCGAGGTGGGTACCGAGGTGGATGCCATCGTCGCTCCTGATCTGGTGACGATTGTCGATGGTGCACCACTGTCCGATGGAATCGTACACAGTGACGACCAACCTTTACCGTAAAATCATCGCCACTTGATCCCACTCCCTGACCGCCTGTGAAGCTACCTTTGCGCAACCGAACCCTGACCATCGCCATCGCCATTTCGGTGCTGGTGCATGGCGCGCTGTTGGCTGTGCGCTTTACGGCGCCCGAATTGCTCCGGCAAAAGCCGGATGATCCCGGCCTTGAGGTGATCCTGGTCAACGCCAAGCACAAGAACCCCCCGCTGAAAGCGGACGTGCTGGCGCAAGCCAATCTCGACGGCGGCGGCAATGCCGAATCGGGGCGCACCAAGTCACCGTTGCCAGATATGCGCCGTACGCAGGATGGGGACAGCGTGCAGGCAACCCGGCGTCGCGCCGCCGAGCTCGAGCAGGCGCAAAAGAAATTATTGGCCCAAATCAACACGCCGACGTCGTTGGTCATTCCGTCCCTCTCTGATCTCGAACGACCGAAGCAGCCTCCACAACCGGATGGCTCTGACGAGCAAGACAGCAGCAAGATGATTGCCCGGCGCGAAGCAGAAATCGCCCGCAATATCGAGGAATACAACAAGCGTCCGAAAAAGACCCAGATCACGCCCAATACCCGTGAAGTCGGCTATGCCATGTACTACAAGACGCTGCAGGACCGTATCGAAAAACGGGGCACGGTCAATTTTCCGGAGAAGGACGGCAAGAAGCTGTATGGCGAACTGGTGCTGTACATCCCCGTCTATCAGGACGGTACGATCTATGAGCGCGATGGCGGCCCGCGGGTCGAGCGCAGTTCCGGCAACGCTGCTCTCGATAATGCGGCCCTGCGCATCGTGCGGCGCGCGGCACCGTTTGGAAAATTTCCTCCCAACATGCGTTCATCCGACAAGGACGATGTCTGGGAAATCATCACCCGCTTTAAGTTCACGCGTGAAGACGCGCTGGAAGCGGAACTCCGCGGTGGCAACAATTAAGGTATCTCTCGTTGAATCTCTCCTCTCCCCGTGCCGCAGACCGCTATGCAGTCATCGGCCATCCGATTGCCCACAGCAAGTCGCCTGACATCCATGTGGCGTTTGCTCGCCAGACCCAACAGGTACTGACCTACGCGCCGCTACTGGCACCGCTTGATGGCTTCGAGGACACTGTGCGTGCGCTGATGGCGCAGGGTGGTCGTGGCGCCAACGTCACTGTACCGTTCAAACTCGAGGCGTTTGCAATGGCGACGACGCTGAGCGAGCGGGCGCAGGCGGCCGGTGCGGTTAATACCTTGCGCTTTGATAGTGACGGTATCTTTGGCGACAATACCGACGGCGCCGGTCTGGTCACGGATATTGTCGTCAATGCTGGTGTCGCCCTGCAGGGCAAGCGGATCTTGCTGCTGGGTGCCGGCGGCGCCGCGCGTGGCGTTATCTTGCCCTTGCTGGTAGAGCGACCGGCACAACTGGTGATCGCTAACCGCAGCAGCGACAAAGCCACCGCGCTGGCTGCGCAATTCGGGTCACATGGCCCGATCGTGGCACAGACATTCGATGCGCTAGACGGCCAGTTCGACCTTGTCATCAATGCGACGGCGGCGAGTCTGGCGGATGCGCTGCCGCCTATCGCCGGTAGTCTGTTCGGGCCGACCACCTTGGCTTACGACATGATGTACGGCGCGCAGCTGACAATTTTCTTGCGTTTTGCAGCGCAATACGGTGCCTCGGTACGCGATGGTCTCGGCATGCTCGTCGAGCAGGCCGCCGAATCGTTTTTGCTCTGGCGTGGTGTGCGTCCGGAGACCGCTGGCGTCCTGGCCAACTTGCGGGCGGCACTCGTTCCATGAGAACGCTGCGCAAGCTCATGCTGTTGCTGGTCGTCGTGCCATTAGGTCTGGTCGTAGTGGTTCAGGCCTATTTTTTCCTGCAGATCTGGTGGTGGGTTGACCATAATCCCGGCTCGACCAGTTTCATGCGTGAGCAGGAATCGGTGCTGCGCGAAAAAAACCCTGATTTCCGGATCAAGTACACGTGGGTGCCGTACAACCGTATCTCGAACAACCTCAAGCGCGCGGTCATCGCTTCGGAAGATGCCCATTTTTCCGAGCACGAGGGCGTTGATTGGGAGGCTTTGCAAAAGGCTTACGAAAAAAATAATCGCCGGGGCAAAGTCGTCTCCGGTGGCTCGACCATCACCCAGCAATTGGCCAAGAATTTGTTTCTGTCGGGGGAGCGCAGCTATGTACGTAAAGGGCAGGAACTCGTCATCACCTACATGCTCGAGTTCCTGATGGACAAGGAACGGATCTTTGAAATTTACCTCAACGTGGTCGAGCTGGGCATCGGCGTGTTCGGTGCTGAAGCCGCGTCGCAGTATTATTTCCGGGTGTCGGCAGCCGGCCTCGGTGCCAGCCAGGCAGCACGGCTGGCCGGCATGTTGCCGCGGCCGAGGTTCTATGACAAGAATCGTGGCTCGGGTTATCTGGCCGGGCGTACCGGATTGATTTTGCGGCGAATGGGGTCGGCGGAGCTGCCTTGAGGAGTCGATAACGTACTCTGCAATCGCTCCATGGCAGGTTTGTAGTTCGGCTGGCTTGAGATCGAAAATCGTAGCGTGAACAAATTGCGCCGGTTTGGGATCGGAACCCCGAATTGCCTTCTACTCGCTCGCCGCCTGCTCTACAAATGCCCTCCCGGCTTAACTTGCCGCAGCATCCTTATTGCAACAGAACCGGACACCACGGCATAGGGCAGTCAGGTTGGATCACTACCCAAGCCAAAAATATTGCGATAAACAATGCCATTGACGACAAAGAACATGGGCGCAACCCAAATTAATCCTATGCCAATGGGAATCGTCGCCAAGATAAAGATCAGCGTCATGACCAGGTAGAGACCAAAAAAACGAAACCAGTGATGGGTAATCGCTTTTCTGGAGGTCTCTAATGCTTGCCAAGGGCTAAGATTTTTTTCTACCACCAGCGGTAGCGCCAATGAATAAGCCACCATGAGGTAGATGCCAGGCAGGATAAACAACATGAGTCCGATCAAGCATAGTAGATACAACAAAAGCATCGTTAAAAACAGGCGAGTGACTTTAGGAAAGTAGAAAAATATCTCTTTCGCTACAACCGTTGTTCCAGCAGCTCGTTTAATGCCAAGCATACAAAGCCCCAGTGCAAGCGGCAGCGTGAGCGGCATGATCGCCAAGGCAGAAATGATCTTAAATAACATTTGTTGCCAAGTAGCGGTTACTCCAGGTGCACTGATCAAGCCCATGTTTTGCATTCCGAATTCAATGACGAGCGAAAGCGGAAAAAACGCAAGGGCATAGAACAAAAACGCTAACCAACAGGTGCCCTTGAATCCGCTGGTTTTGCTCCATGCTTCGCTGATGATTGCCCGCACGGAGAATGGATAGTTTCCAGCGATGCCGCTCGCTATCGAACCATTGACAGAATAATCTCCGGTTTCAGTCAAGTTTGATTCGGGAGTTTTATGAGGGTTGTGAGGGGTGGTCATATTTTTCACAAAAGTCCTTTTTTTTGGGAGGTGATGATGAAAAATTAACTTTTAAAAGGGTGTTCAGTTGTAGACCAGTCGAGAAAAATTTCCTGAAGATAATTAAACTTGCCTTCTTGCAAGTTATGAGTGGGCGACGTGTGGAAAAGGTTCCAAGCAAGCAGCAGGAAAAGACGAGCGCAGTTCCACAGGACGTTGTTGAATTAATCGACGTCGGGCAAAACGCACCCTGTTTTCTTCGTAATGTAGACGCGCCGGGAGGCTTGGGCGCGATTGGCACCGGTGTGAATATCCCGATGCAAATCCTGTACCGGTGTGTAGAGAGTCTTCTCGTAGTCTCTTCACGTCACTCCATCTAGGCCCACCGCCGCGTTGCGCTTGATGTCATAGAAACTATCCAACCGCAGCAAAGTTGTCACATGATGGAGAAGTGACGTGAATTTCATTTTCCTTTCTTTCTTCGCAGCTTCCTCCCCGTGTCAGTTTGGCGCATTCAAGAAAGATCGACGTGCGTTGGCCGAATGGGCGGCCGCGCGCCGTCCGGAAGAAGTTGTCATGCAAAGCCCCGGCATTTACTGGAAGAGTCCGCATGCGGCATTGGAGGCGGTCGGCATTCGCGCTCAGGTAGTCAATGCCCGGCATGTCAAGAAGGTCCCCGGGCGCAAGACGGACGTCGGCGACGCGCAGTGGGTGGCCACGCTGGCGCGGGCCGGCCTGCTGCGTGGGTCCTTCATCCCCGATGAACCCATCTCCGCCGTGCTCGAGCTAGCCAGTCGACGACTCAAGGCCAGCCGTGAAGAGCTCTTTGATACCTTGTAATCGGTCGGCAACTGGTTTGTTGTTCGCCGTGATATCCCCAACTTTTTACCTGGCTGCAGGCAGCTGGTTATCTGGCTATCCCGCCAACGCCGACGGACGCAAGATAAAGCTGCGGCACGCGTCGATGTCGGTATTGCTCACGCCATAGCGCGCAAACACCGGTTCCCACTGCCGTACCTGCGCCAGCACTTCATCGGCAATATGCATTGCTTCACCCGACTTCAGCATGAAACGTCCGCAATCGGACAGCGCGTTCGACAGCAGTGCTTGCGCCCCCTGTTTGCCTAGTCGTAGCGACTGGTATCCCACTCCCAGTAATTGCGGTTGCAAGTCAAATGCCGGGGCTAAATTCCAGTGACCTTGCTGAAACAACAGCGCGTGGTTTTTTTCGTGATCATCGGTGTTTTCGATCAGTACGTTGAAAACCATGCGCCGGAACAGTTGCCGACAGTCCGCTTGCGGTGCGCGTGCCTCGCGGCGCAGTATGTCGGCCAGATCGGCGTACCCCATGTCGCCTTCCTTGAGTCCGTCAGCGATGAGCAGGGTTCTGGCGCTGGCAAAGTGGAGGCGTGTACCGGTATCACGGTCAAAGCGTCGTACCAGAAGCACATGCTTGCCTGGCACGGCGATCAATTCTGAAGTCGCAACGGTAATTCCACACAGGCTGGCCAGTCTCAGGCTGGCGTGTTCGATGGCGGCGACATCCACCTGATCCTCCCGGTCGGGGAATTTGGCGATCCAGTCGGCATCTCGATGCCGCACAATGGCTTTCGGACGCGCGCCACCGGCGCCGGAGCCCGGTTGCAGCAGCCGCAGCATGGCCGGTGAAATAGGTAATTGGGCCGCAAGCGCATTGGCCGCATCGCGTAGTGCTGGCAAATCCGCGGTCTCGTAGACTTGCTGGCGTTCGGCTTGAAACGATTCCCGCGTGGCTGAAAACCCGAGCGCACCAATGCGGTTTTCGCCGGCCAGCGCGAGATAATCGAGCGGCGAGCGACGGGACGGATGAAAGACTTTGTTAATGACGGCCCGGCCCCATCGGTCCGGTCCCGCATCCTCGAAGATCGGGTGCAGGTCGCAGCCGGGAGGCGGATTAAAGCTGCCTGTGAGTAAGGGTAAATCCGGTGCCAGTGCGAACGCAGCCGCATGGCGCAGCCAGTGCGGGTCGTAGCTAAAGCGGCAGACCCGTCCCTGCAATAATTCCAGCGTACCGCATGGTGTCGGCTCTACTGCCTGCGGCTGCCAAGCACATCCCCATCCCCCTTCCATGATGTCATCACGCCCCTGCCTTTCCCTTTCTGATGGTCCGCAATTCCGTCAGCAGGGCTGTCTCGTCGGCTTCCGGATTGGCAATCTCGCCCAGATACTGGACCCGTCCGACCAGCCATAATGCGGTCGCATACGACGCCATCGACACGGCCGGATCGCCCGCTTCGAGCTTGCGCAACGTCGGGATCGAGACTTGCATGCGTTCGGCAAACGCCGCCAGCGATTGCTTGCGACGCTTGCGTGCAATGCGCAGATGTTCGCCGAGCTGGCGCAAGTTGCGCTCCACAGCGGCGGGTAGCGGTGAGACGATGGAAGGTTCTTTGAACATGCAACCAGAATTGTCTATTTCGTCGAAAAAAGCAATTATAGTTTGCTATTTGGATGCGGCTCCTCGCCCTGCGCTAGCCAACCTTATAGCTGGCTCCCTTCCACCCGGCTGATCAGCACCGTCGCAATCCGTCGATCCAGCATCGCCGCGATCTCAAAGCGCAGGCCATCGAGTTCAATCGCATCACCAACAGCAGGCAAGGTCGCAAAGCGCGCCAGCAAGAACCCGGCGACCGAGGTGTAGTCGTCGTCGTCGGTCACCAGCACATCCGTTTCCAGCACTTGTTCGAGATAGCGCAAGTCCGCGCTACCGGCGACCTGCCAGTTGTTGGCCGCCAAAAGTTGTACGGTCGGTTGCTCGTCCTCGTCAGGAAATTCGCCGGCGATGGCTTCTAGGATGTCGAGCGGCGTGACCAGACCCTGCAACGTGCCGTATTCATCGGTGATCAGGATCAATTTGGCAGATGAGCCTTTGAGCGCTTCCATCACTTTCATGACCCCGACGGTTTCCGGCAGAATCATCGGTGGGTGCACGCTGCTGTGCTCGTCGATCCGGCCGCTCTTAGCCAAATCACCGATCAGGTCTTTGGCGCGGGCGACTCCAAGGATGTTGTCCATCTGGCCGCGTGAGACCGGGAAGGTGCTATGCGGCGTTTCGACGATCTGGCGCCGGATAGTCTCTGCGTCTTCATCGAGGTTAATCCATGACATCTCCGACCGTGGCGTCATGATCGAACGGATCGACCGTTCAGCCAGGCTCAGCACGCCGCTGACCATGTTGCGTTCCTCGGCACCGAAGGTGGCCAGTCCGACGACCGACTCGGCGCTGGCAGCTTGCTCGCTCTGCTCGGCACGGGTGCGACTGCCAAGCAGGCGCAGGATGGCTTCGGCGGTACGGTCACGCAAGGTCAGATGGGCGGCCTGGCGCATGAAGTTACGCTGCATTAGCTGATTGAAAAATTCGATCAGGATCGAGAAGCCAATCGCCGCGTACAGATAGCCTTTCGGAATCTTGAAGCCGAGGCCTTCGGCCACCAGACTCAGACCGATCATCAGCAAGAAACTCAGACACAGCACCACCACCGTCGGATGGGCATTGACAAAGCGGGTCAGTGGCTTCGATGCGAGGATCATGATGGCCATCGAAATGATCACTGCCGCCATCATGACGCCGAGTTCATCGACCATACCAACGGCAGTGATAACTGCGTCGAGCGAGAACACGGCATCGAGTACGACGATCTGGGCAATGACAACGCCGAGGCTGACGTAGACCCGTGGTCCGGTTTGCACATGCGTGATGCCCTCGAGGCGTTCATGCAATTCCATGGTGGCCTTGAATAGCAGGAACAGACCGCCTAAAAAGAGTATCAAATCACGGCCGGAAAACGCCACCGGACCAACTGAAAACAGTGGCGTGGTGAGTGTGACCAACCACGAAATCATCGTCAGCAAGCCCAGTCGCATGATCATTGCCAGCGACAGACCGATCAGGCGTGCCTTGTCGCGCTGGTGCGGTGGCACTTTGTCGGCCAGGATGGCGATAAAAATCAGGTTGTCGATGCCGAGTACGATCTCGAGAACGACGAGGGTCAATAAGCCTACCCAGATGGTGGGGTCGAAAAGCCATTCCATGCGATGCCTTGTGCAATAAAAAAAACGAGAAACGCGCGCGCTGGCGCGGACCGGAGCAGCCCGGAAATTAGAGGTCGAAGCGGAGGGTGTTGTGCCGTGGTGGCGGTTTCGGGACCGGGATAAACAAATCGCGTGCGATGGTCGACACATAAGCCGGGGACGGCGTTACGGTCGAGGTGCTGCGCAGGCAGGAAGCGCTCGGGTTGGTGAGTGCGCTCAGGTCGGCGCTGGCGATAGGTAAGTTGGCATCGTCATCGGGGATGGATTGCGTGCAAGACAACACCTTCTCAACGGCAGGAGTCTGTGCAGGAGCGGGGAAATTGAATCCGTCAGCAAGCAGTTGCAACGGAAGCAGGCACATCAGACACAGGACGAATACTCGTCTCATAAATTCCGGCAGCGTTTCGAAGGTTCCGAGTATAACCACAATCCTCGCCTGGGGGGGGGCGTTGAACTGCCGGACACACCGTACGGACAAGCTGCGAGTCCGGTTCGTCGCACATGGCTTGTGCGCAGACCGATCGCCTTGTCGTCGCATCGGCAGCAACGAGTCGGTACCCGTCCACCACGTTCGGCGCGTGTTGCGAAGCAGCCGTTGACCTGCGGTAGTGCGGTTGTCGCCATTTTCGCGCGTCTCGGTGCAAAGGCTTGCGCCTGGACGTGGCGCGCCAACGGGACCTGCTGCCGGAGGTGGACGAAAAAGGTGTCGAGTTCAAATAATCTGCAAAATCGTGTCAAAGGAGGCGCTGATTTAATCAACTCAAAGAATTTCAGCCCTAATAAAATCAACGACTTAACTCATACTTTACGATCAAAAATCGATTAAATCAGCGGTTCCCAAAAGGCATTATTAATATCGAGTAATAAAAATATACTGTCGGTCGATTTTTTTAATTCGATGCTAATAGGAAAGAAGTTGTAGTTTGTTATTAATTAAATCAGCGTTTGAGTTGAATGCGTCAATCCTTGCCTTATCAGGCTCCCGCATGTTTCAGGTTCGGCGTGGTCTCTATGTGATGTGATGAGCGCGAATAAAATTGAAAAATATGTGTGTTACCGAACTTACTTTTTTTAAAGTCCCTCTCAATATACGGTCTCCGATTCATTATTAAGGAGTTAAAAATGAGTTATGAAGATCGCGACACTTACGGTATGTATAAAAATGAGATCGTAAACGATTTGGGCTCGACATTGATGGGTGCAGATACGCTTATTGGTACCGATGTCTATAACCACCAAGAGGAGGATCTGGGGGACATCAAAGAAATCATGCTTGACATGCGCAGCGGCAGGGTAGGTTATGCCGCAATCCACCCAAGTTAAGCGAGCTACTAATAACTAACATTGCTTCTGAGTCATAAATTTGTGCGGTTTCGGTCGCGACTTGCGAGGCTTGGAGAGATTTTCTCGATGAAGCGAAACCTGTCTGGCG
>JBLHLW010000012.1:0-79157 GCA_047621345.1 Minisyncoccia bacterium
GCTGATTTGCGATAGGCTATTGAGGCACAAAGCATGCTGTTATCTGAACAAGCGTATAAAAAAATTGATCGTGAAGTGAGCAAGTTTCCCGTCGACCAGAAGCAGTCGGCGGTGATGGGTGCACTGGCGATTGCCCAGGACGAAGCAGGCTGGCTGTCGCCAGACCTGATGCAAGAAATTGCCGGGTATCTCGGCATGGCGGCCATCGCGGTACAGGAAGTGGCCACGTTCTATTCGATGTACAACACCGCGCCGATCGGCAAATTCAAAATTACCGTGTGTACCAATTTGCCGTGCGCCTTGTCCGGTGGCGAAAAAGCAGCGCAATACCTGAAGCAAAAACTGGGTATCGGCTATCTCGAAACATCGGCGGATGGCCAGTTCACGCTGGAGGAAGGCGAGTGCATGGGCGCCTGCGGTGATTCACCAGTGATGCTGGTGAATAACAAGCGGATGTGCAGCTGGATGTCCAACGACAAGATCGATGACTTAGTAGAGGAGTTAAAAAAATGACGAGCCTGCACACACGGCACATCAAGCCACTGATCCTCGCGGGTCTCGATGGCAAGAACTGGCATCTTGAAGACTACGTGGCGCGCGGCGGTTATGCCCAGCTAAAACGTATCCTCAACGATAAAATCACGCCCGAGCAAGTCATCGCCGAGCTGAAGGCTTCGGCATTACGTGGACGCGGCGGCGCCGGGTTTCCAACCGGCCTGAAATGGAGTTTCATGCCGCGCCAGTTTCCAGGTCAAAAGTATCTGGTCTGTAATTCGGATGAGGGCGAGCCCGGCACTTTCAAGGATCGCGACATCATGCGCTACAACCCGCATGCGCTGATCGAAGGCATGGCCATCGGTGCGTATGCAATGGGCATCACGGTCGGCTACAACTATATCCACGGTGAAATTTGGGCAGACTACGAACGCTTCGAAGACGCCATCGAAGAAGCCCGTGCTGCCGGTATGCTCGGTGACCGGATTGCCGGTAGCGACTTCACGTTCCAGTTGCATGCGTTCCATGGTTATGGTGCCTACATTTGCGGCGAAGAAACCGCCTTGCTCGAATCGATGGAAGGCAAGAAAGGCCAACCGCGCTTCAAGCCGCCTTTCCCTGCCAGCTTCGGTTTGTACGGCAAGCCGACAACGATCAACAACACCGAGACCTTCGCGGCCGTGCCGTTCGTCTTTGCGATGGGTGGCGAAGCCTATGCTGGCCTCGGCAAACCGAATAACGGCGGCACCAAGATTTTTTCGGTGTCGGGCGACGTGGCCAGGCCGGGTAACTACGAAGTCCCTTTGGGAACGCCGTTTGCAACCTTGCTGGAACTCGCCGGTGGCATGCGCGATGGCAAGAAGATCAAGGCGGTAATTCCCGGCGGTTCATCGATGCCTGTGTTGACCGGTGACGTCATGATGGCTACCGACATGGATTACGACTCGATCGCCAAAGCTGGTTCGATGCTGGGTTCGGGCGCGGTCATCGTGATGGATGAAACGCGCTGCATGGTCAAGTCATTGCTACGCTTGTCGTATTTCTATTACGAAGAATCTTGCGGTCAATGCACGCCGTGTCGCGAAGGCACCGGTTGGCTCTATCGCATGGTCCATCGGATCGAACACGGTCAGGGCAGGGCGGACGATCTCGACATGCTCAATTCGATTGCTGACAACATTCAGGGCCGCACAATTTGTGCGCTCGGTGATGCCGCAGCGATGCCAGTGCGGGCGATGATTAAGAATTTCCGCGAAGAATTCGAATACCACATCGAGCACAAGCACTGCCTGGTTCCAGCCTATATTTAAGCTGAACCGGGTCGGCTGACTCGACCAATTTGCACCGTGCGGTCTGCCCAGCGCAGCCGCCACTACTTGGGCAAAAAAAGATGGCCATGGTTGAAATCGAAATAGACGGCAAGAAAGTCGAAGTACCCGCAGGCAGCATGGTGATGGATGCGGCCAACAAACTTGGCACCTACATCCCGCATTTCTGCTATCACAAGAAATTGACGATTGCGGCCAACTGCCGCATGTGTCTCGTTGAAGTCGAAAAGGCGCCGAAGCCCTTGCCAGCCTGCGCCACGCCAGTGTCGGCCGGCATGATTGTGCGTTCGAATAGCGAGAAAGCTGTGCAGGCCCAAAAGGGCGTGATGGAATTCTTGTTGATCAACCATCCGCTCGATTGTCCGATCTGCGACCAGGGCGGCGAATGCCAATTGCAAGATTTAGCGGTGGGTTACGGAAAATCTTCTTCGCGTTACGATGAAGAAAAACGCATCGTCGTGCAAAAAGATGCGGGTCCACTGATCTCGATGAAAGAGATGACACGCTGTATTCATTGCACCCGATGCGTGCGCTTCGGCCAGGAAATCGCTGGTGTGATGGAGTTCGGCATGCTCGGTCGCGGTGAGCACGCCGAGATTACCTCGTTCGTTGGCAAGACCGTTGACTCGGAATTGTCGGGCAACATGATCGACCTGTGTCCGGTCGGTGCATTGACTTCCAAGCCATTTCGCTACAGTGCGCGTACGTGGGAATTGTCGCGTCGCAAATCGGTGAGCGCCCATGACAGCCTTGGCACCAACCTCGTCGTGCAAGTCAAGAGCAACCGCGTGATGCGCGTGTTGCCGCTCGAAAACGATGCGATCAACGAATGCTGGTTGTCTGATAAAGACCGCTTTTCCTATGAAGGTCTCAATAGCGACGAGCGTCTTACCGCGCCGATGCTAAAGCAAGACGGCAAGTGGCAAGAGGTGAGTTGGCAGACTGCACTTGAGTACGTCGCGCATGGCTTGCGTAATATCAAACATGAACACGGCGCCGATGCAATCGCTGCATTGGCGACGCCGAATTCAACACTTGAAGAATTAGCGCTGCTGCAAAAAGTCGTGCGCGGCATCGGTTCCGAGAATATAGATTTCCGTTTGCGTCAATCGAACTTCGCGCTCGATGGTGCAGTGACACCGTGGCTCGGGATGTCGATCGCCGACTTCGCTTTGCTTGATCGCGTCTTCGTGATTGGATCGTTCCTGCGCAAGGACCATCCGCTGCTCACCGCGCGCTTGCGTCAGTCGGTCAAGAGCGGTGCGCAAGTTAGTCTGTTGCATGCCACCGATGATGATTTACTCATGCCAGTAGCTAACAAGATCATTGCTGCGCCATCAGCTTGGTTGAATGTATTGGGCGAGGTCATTGTCGCAGTAGCGCAAGCAAAATCGTTGGTGATGCCAACCGGATTCGAAGGTGTTATTGCCTCGACAGAAGCGCAGAAAATTGCGGCTAGCCTGATGTCGGCTGCACCGGGTGCGATCATGCTCGGCAATGCAGCGTCACAGCATCCGCAAGCCGCGCAGTTGCACGCTGCAGCACAGTGGATTGCCGAAGCAACGGGCACCACACTCGGTTTTCTAACCGAGGCGGCCAATACAGTCGGTGGTTATCTCGCCAACGCGATTCCGGGTTCGGGAGCAAACGCCGCAAGTGCTTTTGCTGTTCCGCGCAAGGCCTACGTGTTGTTCAATGCAGAGCCCCAACTCGACAGTGCGAATCCGCAAGTCGCGCGCGCAGCACTTGATCAAGCTGAGATGGTCGTCGTCCTGTCGGCGTTCAAGCACGGCACCGATTATGCCGATGTGCTGTTACCGATTGCACCGTTCACCGAAACTGCCGGCACGTTCGTCAGCTGCGAAGGCCGCGTTCAAAGTTTCAATGGCACCGTCAGGCCGCTCGGCGACACGCGTCCCGGTTGGAAGGTTTTGCGCGTACTGGGTAACTTGCTCGGCCTGAGCGGTTTCGACTACGACACCTCCGAAGCCATTCGCAACGAAGTGCTAGGTGACGGTGCCACCGTTGGCCTCGACCTGACAACGCGTTTGAATAACAAGACGACGTTCGCACCCCAAGCCCCGCTAATGCAAAACAGTGGTGGCCTCGAGCGTATTGCCGAAGTACCGATCTATTTCACTGATGCGATTGCGCGGCGCGCACCTGCCTTGCAGGAAACCAGTGATGCACGCGCACCGACGGCACGACTGTCCGTCGCACTGGCGCAGCAGCTCGGTGTTGTCGACGGCGCAGCAGTGCGTGTCACGCAGGGCAGCGGCAATACGGTTCTTGAGGTAGTCATCGAGGCCGGCTTGCCCGATAATGCGGTGCGCATCGCTGCCGCGCACAAGGCAACGGCAATGCTGGGTGCGATGTTCGGCCCAATCAGTGTGGAGAAAGTCTGATGGATCAGTTGCTTCTGAACATACACGCGACCGGTAATAGCTGGTTCGGCTATTTCTGGCCGCTGGTGTGGAATCTGGTCAAGATCATTGCCTTGGTGTTGCCGATCATGGGTTGCGTTGCCTACCTGACGTTGTGGGAACGCAAGATGATCGGCTGGATGCATGTGCGGATCGGCCCGAACCGGGTCGGCCCTGCCGGTTTGTTGCAACCAATTGCCGATGCGCTCAAGCTGCTGCTCAAAGAAATTATCATCCCGGCCAAGTCCAACAAGGCCTTGTTCGTGATTGCCCCCATCATGACCATCATGCCGGCGTTGGCCGCTTGGGTTGTGATCCCATTCGGTCCGGAAGTCGCGCTGGCCAATCTCAATGCCGGCCTGCTGTTCGCGATGGCCATCATGTCGCTTGAAGTGTATGGTGTGATCATCGCTGGCTGGGCATCCAATTCCAAATACGCGTTTCTTGGGGCGATGCGCGCTTCGGCGCAAATGATTTCGTATGAAATTTCAATGGGCTTTGTGCTGGTGATCGTTCTAATGGTCACGGGCAGCCTGAACTTTACCGAGATCGTGCTGGCCCAAACCGAAGGCCGCATGGCGAGCATGGGTTTGAATTTCCTGTCCTGGAACTGGTTGCCGCTACTGCCGATGTTTGGCGTCTTCATCATCGCCGGAATCGCTGAAACCAGCCGTCATCCATTTGACGTGGTCGAGGGTGAATCGGAAATCGTCGCCGGTCACATGGTGGAGTACTCGGGCATGTCGTTCGCGATGTTTTTCCTGGCTGAATACGCCAACATGATCCTGATTTCTATCCTCGCGGCGTTAATGTTCCTCGGCGGATGGGACTCACCGATCGGTGCACAAGTGCCAGTTCTGGGCTTGCTGTCCTACCTGCCTGGCTGGATCTGGCTTGGTATCAAGACCTTCCTGATCGTCTCGATCTTCATCTGGGTGCGGGCATCGTTTCCGCGCTACCGGTATGACCAGATCATGCGTCTCGGCTGGAAGATATTCATCCCGCTGACACTGGGTTATCTGGTGTTTGTGGCGGCTTGGATGCAAACCTCATGGAATATTTGGAAGTAAAGAAAAGGGCGGATATACGATGGAAGCCATCAAGGATTTTTTCAGTAGTTTGATGCTGCGCGAGCTGTTCAAGGGCATGGCCCTGACTGGCCGCTACATGTTTGCTCGCAAGATCACGGTGCAATTTCCGGAAGAAAAAACACCGCAGTCGCCGCGTTTCCGGGGACTGCATGCATTACGCCGCTACCCGAACGGAGAAGAACGCTGCATCGCCTGCAAGCTGTGCGAAGCAGTGTGTCCGGCAATGGCGATCACGATCGAATCCGAACAGCGCGATGACGGTTCGCGCCGCACCACACGCTACGACATCGACCTGACCAAGTGCATTTTCTGCGGCTTTTGCGAAGAATCCTGCCCTGTCGATTCGATTGTCGAAACCAGCATCCTCGAATACCACGGCGAAAAGCGCGGTGATCTGTACTACACCAAGGAAATGCTGCTTGCCGTCGGTGACCGCTACGAGAATGACATCGCCGCAGCCCGCGCTGCCGATGCGCCTTATCGCTGATGAACGCTTCAGTGCTCCACACTAACCTGGCTGTCTGCATGCCGACTCTTCTGGTCCATCATGGAATTTAAAACTGCCCTGTTCTACGCGTTCTCGGCCATCCTCGTGATGGCAGCGCTGAAAGTCATTACCGACCGCAACCCGGTCCATTCCGCACTGTATCTGGTGCTGGCATTTTTCTCGGCTGCGGCCATCTGGTTGCTGCTGCAAGCTGAATTCCTCGCCATCGTGCTAGTGCTGGTGTATGTCGGTGCGGTGATGGTGCTGTTCCTTTTCGTTGTGATGATGCTCGACATTAATGTCGACAGGATGCGTGAAGGCTTCTGGGGCTACCTACCGTTTGCCGCGTTCATTGGCGTGCTGATCGTGCTGGAAATGTCGGCCGTGCTGCTACAAGCTTTTTGGGCGCCGGATGCCCAAGTGCCAGCCGCAGCGTCGACCATTGGTAATACGAAAGCGCTGGGTATGCTGATCTATACCGAGTACGTCTACGCGTTTGAAATCGCTGCGGCGATCCTGTTACTGGCGATCGTGTCCGCAGTCGCATTAACGATGCGCAAGCGCAAGGACAGCAAGTATTTTGATCCGGCTGATGCCGTCAAGGTCAAGGCCATTGATCGCGTACGCATCGTCAAGATGAAATCCGAATCGACCCGTAACGCTGCTGACGTTATTGCTGACACCAGCTCCGATGTCGCTCCTTCCACACCCGCTGCCCCGGCAGCAAAACAAAAATAAGGCGCGCACGTGACCGTTACTCTCGTTCATTACCTCATTCTTGGCGCGATCCTGTTTGCGATCTCCATCGTTGGCATTTTCCTCAACCGCAAGAACATCATTATTCTGCTGATGGCTATCGAATTGATGCTGCTCGCGGTGAATACCAACTTCATTGCGTTCTCGCATTACCTTGGTGACGCCGCCGGACAGATCTTCGTTTTCTTCATCCTCACCGTCGCTGCTGCTGAAGCCGCGATCGGACTGGCAATTCTGGTCGTGATGTTCCGTAACCTCGACACCATTAATGTCGAAGATCTCGACAGCCTGAAGGGGTAATGATGAACCGCTTCATTGACTGCAACACCACGACGAACATGCACGACAAAAATAACGATAAGGTCTAATCATGGCAGGCCAACTGAATTCCACTCTCTTGCTGGCGGTGCCTCTGGCTCCATTGATCGGATCGGCCATTGCTGGCCTGTTCGGTACCCGCTTTTTTGGCAACGTGATCGGCCGCAAGGTCTCGCACACGGTCACGATACTGGGCGTGTTCATTGCGCTGCTCATTTCGATTCACACGCTACTGGCAGTGCTGGATGGCGCCACATTCAACGAGACGCTCTACACCTGGCTGACCGTTGGCAGCATGAAAATGGAAATCGGGTTTCTCGTCGATAGCCTGACAGCGATGATGATGTGCGTGGTGACATTTGTGTCGCTGATGGTGCATGTCTACTCGGTGGGCTACATGCGCGAAGACGAAGGCTATAACCGCTTCTTTTCGTATATTTCCCTGTTCACGTTCTCGATGTTGATGCTTGTCATGAGCAACAACTTTTTGCAACTGTTCTTCGGCTGGGAGGCAGTTGGCCTCGTGTCGTACCTCCTGATCGGTTTCTATTACACCAAGCCGACCGCCATTGCCGCCAACATGAAAGCTTTTCTGGTCAACCGGGTCGGCGACTTTGGTTTCATTCTTGGTATCGGTTTGTTGATGGCGTATGCCGGCTCAATGAACTACGAGGAAGTTTTCGCGCAAAAAGAAACGTTGGCAACGATGACGCTGCCCGGTACTAGCTGGTTGTTGATCACAACGGCCTGTATCTGCCTGTTCATTGGCGCGATGGGCAAGTCGGCGCAGTTCCCACTGCACGTGTGGCTGCCCGATTCGATGGAAGGCCCGACACCCATTTCAGCATTGATCCATGCAGCAACGATGGTTACTGCAGGCATCTTCATGGTGGCGCGTATGTCGCCGCTGTTCGAGTTGTCAGATGCCGCGCTGTCGTTCATCCTCGTCATCGGTGCGATCACTGCACTGTTCATGGGCTTTCTCGGCATGATTCAGACCGACATCAAACGCGTGGTCGCGTATTCGACGCTCTCGCAGCTGGGCTACATGACTGTTGCGCTCGGTTGTTCGGCCTACTCGGTGGCGGTGTTTCACTTGATGACGCACGCGTTCTTCAAGGCGTTGCTGTTCCTTGGAGCCGGTTCGGTGATCGTCGGGATGCATCATGATCAGGACATTCGCAACATGGGTGGCTTGCGCAAATACATGCCGATTACATGGATCACGTCGCTCATCGGTTCGCTGGCCTTGATCGGGACACCGCTGTTTTCGGGTTTCTACTCGAAGGACAGCATTATCGAAGCGGTCGCCGCGACGCATCTGACCGGTTCCGGCTTCGCGTATTTCGCGGTACTGGTCAGTGTCTTTGTCACCGCGTTCTATTCTTTCCGGATGTATTTCCTGGTCTTCCATGGCAAAGAGCGTTTCGGCAAACCGCAGCATGGACACGATGATCACCACCATGCCAAAGAGGATGCCCACGGTCATGACGAGCACCATGGTCTTGCGCCCGGTCAGAAACCGCACGAGTCACCATGGGTCATCACACTGCCGCTGGTGTTGCTGGCAATTCCCTCGGCGCTGATCGGTTTCATTGCAATTGAGCCGATGCTGTTCGGCGATTTCTTCAAGGGCGTGATCTTCGTCAATGAAGCCCATCAGGCAATGGAGGAGTTGCGCCACGAGTTTCAAGGTCCATGGCAGATGGCAATTCACGGCCTGACCATGGCGCCTTTCTGGCTCGCTCTGGCTGGTGTGGTGACTGCCTGGTATTTCTACCTTGTCAATCCTAAAGTGCCGGCATTGATCAAGCAAACCCTCGCGCCGATTCATACCTTGCTCGAGAATAAGTACTACCTCGACAAGATCAATCAGGTGGTGTTTGCCGACGGCGCACGGATGATCGGTTCCGGCTTTTCGCGCTTTGGTGATCGGGCGTTGATCGATGGATTCGCCGTCAATGGCAGCGCAAAGGTGATCGGCTGGTTGTCGACCATCGTGCGCAAGCTGCAGTCCGGTTACATCTACCATTACGCATTTGTGATGATTCTTGGCGTGCTGGGATTCATGATGGTATTCCTGCCATTCCCACGGTTTCCGTTTAACCAATAAGCTGGCCAAGGTCACTCACTACTCATGATTCAGTCCACTTTCTCCGCTTCATTCTCATTACTCAGTCTGGCCATCTGGTGCCCGATTGCCTTCGGTGTCCTGATCCTGGCTTTTGGCCGGGATGATAATCCTGGCTTGGTGCGCATTGCTGCACTAATCGGGTCCATAGTCAGCTTTCTTGTCACGCTGCCGCTAATTCAGCGCTTTGACAACGCCGCGCACGGCATGCAGTTTGCCGAAAAAATGCCGTGGATCGAACGCTTCAACATCGAATATTTCCTCGGTATCGACGGTATTTCGTTGTGGCTGGTGGTGCTGACAGCGTTCATCACTGTCATTGTCGTTGTCGCGGCGTGGGAAGTAATCCAGAAAAAAGTCGCGCAATACATGGGCGCGTTCCTGATCCTGTCGGGTCTGATGATCGGTGTATTTTGTGCGCTCGACGGCATGCTGTTCTACGTGTTCTTTGAAGCGACGCTGGTGCCCATGTTCATCATCATCGGCGTTTGGGGTGGTGGCAATCGCGTCTATGCTGCCATCAAGTTTTTTCTTTATACGTTCTTCGGTTCGCTGTTGATGCTGGTCGCATTGATCTACCTGTACTTCGCATCAGGCGGGTCGTTCGACATCACGTATTGGCATGACCTGCCACTGCCGCTTAATGTCCAGATCCCGTTATTCCTGGCGTTCCTGATGGCGTTCGCGGTCAAGGTGCCGATGTGGCCGGTGCATACGTGGCTGCCGGATGCCCACGTCGAAGCGCCAACCGGTGGTTCGGTGGTGCTTGCTGCGGTGATGCTCAAACTCGGCGCCTACGGTTTTCTGCGGTTCTCACTGCCGATCACACCGGACGCCAGCCATGAACTCGCACCGATGATGATTGCGCTGTCGCTGATCGCTGTGATCTACATTGGCCTCGTCGCACTGGTCCAGACCGACATGAAAAAACTGGTCGCGTATTCCTCCATCGCGCACATGGGCTTTGTCACGCTGGGATTCTTCGCTTTCAACGAGATGGCAGTGCAGGGCGGTGTCGTGCAAATGATTTCACACGGCTTCGTGTCGGCGGCGATGTTCCTGTGTATCGGCGTGTTGTACGACCGCATGCATACCCGTGCTATTGCCGATTACGGTGGTGTCGTCAACACCATGCCAAAGTTTGCTGCGTTTTTTGTGCTGTTTTCGCTGGCCAATTGCGGCTTGCCAGGAACCTCCGGCTTCGTCGGCGAGTTCATGGTGATCCTTGGTGCGATCAAGTTTAATTTCTGGATCGGTCTGCTGGCAGCAACGGCATTGATCTTTGGCGCGGCGTATTCGCTGTGGCTGGTCAAGCGTGTGATTTTCGGTGTGGTCGCGAATCCGAATGTCGCCAAGCTCAAGGACTTGAGTGTGCGCGAGTTTGGCATCCTCGGTGTTCTGGCGATTGCCGTGCTCGTGATGGGTATCTACCCGGCACCGATTACCGATGCGATGCAGGTCTCGGTGGCCGACCTGCTGCAGCATGTCTCTATTTCCAAAGCCAACTGATGAATCCAATCTTCAACATTCTTAGTGGACAGCCGGTTGCGGCACAAAAATGAATAACATGAACCTGATTCCGCTCCTCCCTGAAGTCATCTTGCTGGTGGCGATTTCGATCATTCTGCTGCTCGATCTTTACCTGACGGACAAGCAGCGCAACGTCACGTATGTCCTGTCACTGATCACGCTTGTCGTTTGTGCTGCGTTCAATTACGTGTCTCTGATGAGTGGTGAATCCGTCTACCTGTTCAGCAATATGGTCGTGCTTGATCCGATGGCCAATATGATGAAACTGTTCAGTTATCTGGCAGTCGGCGTGACGTTGGTCTATTCGCGTAATTACGTGGTCGCGCGCGGCATCGTTAATAACCGACTTGGTGGCGAGTTCTATGCATTGGCGCTGTTTTCGCTGCTGGGACAATTGGTGATGATTTCGGCCAGCAACTTGTTGATCATTTATCTGGGTCTTGAGTTGATGTCGTTGTCGCTGTATGCGTTGGTGGCATTGCGTCGCGACCATTCACAGTCGACCGAAGCGGCCATGAAGTATTTCATTCTTGGTGCGCTGGCTTCCGGATTTTTGCTGTACGGGATGTCGATGCTATACGGCGCCACCGGGTCGCTTGACCTGAGCGATATCGTCAAGGTCAGCATGTCGGGCACGGCCAACCGGATGATTCTGGTGTTCGGCATCGTGTTCGTTGTCGCCGGTCTTGCCTTCAAGCTTGGGGTTGTGCCATTCCACATGTGGGTACCGGACGTCTACCAGGGAGCCCCAACCGCTGTCACGCTGCTGCTGGGTGGCGCACCGAAATTGGCGACTTTTGTCATTACCCTGCGTCTGCTCGTGGAAGGTTTGCTGCCGTTGGCATTTGACTGGCAGCAAATGCTGCTGGTGCTGGCAGTCGCATCGCTGGCCATTGGTAACATCACGGCGATTGTTCAAACCAACCTCAAGCGTATGCTGGCTTATTCGACAATTGCGCAAATGGGCTTTGTGTTGCTCGGCATGGCGTCGGGGGTCACGGATGGCAATGGGTTCTCGGCGGTCAATGCCTACAGCTCGGCGATGTTCTATACGATTACCTACGTCATGACGACATTAGGGACCTTCGGCATTTTGTTGCTGCTGTCACGTCAGAATTTTGAGGCAGAAAATATTGATGATTTGAAAGGACTGAACCAACGTAGTCCATGGTTCGCGCTGGTGATGATGGTGTTCATGCTGTCGCTGGCGGGTATTCCGCCGATGATGGGGTTCTACGCCAAGTTGTCAGTACTTCAGGCGGTGCTGGGAACGGGGCATATCTGGCTGGCGGTGCTGGCGGTATTCTTCTCGCTGATCGGTGCCTACTACTACCTGCGCGTCATCAAGGTCATGTATTTTGATGAGCCAATGAGTACCGAGAAAATTATCGCCAGCACTGACATGCGCGTGGTCCTCAGTCTGAATGGGATTGCCGTGGTGGCACTGGGGGTAATGCCGGGTGCATTGATGACCGCTTCCGAAACAGCGGTTGGCCTGTCCTTGCGCGCCTTCGTTCAGACCTTGTACTAAGGTGGATATCTCTCTAGCCAGCTGGTTCGTCATCCTGCTCGCCTTCGCGTCAGCCAATTTGCCGTTTTTCAGTGAACGTCTGTTTGGTCTGATTCCACTCTCGCCGAAGACGGCACCGACTGATAAGTCGATGTGGTGGCGCTTGCTGGAACTGTTGGTGCTGTACTCCCTTGTCGGACTTGTCGGTCGCGTGGTGGAGGGGCGTACTGGCGACGTGTTTACGCAGACTTGGGAGTTCTACGCAATCGCAGCAGTAGCGTTCATCGTGTTGGCGTACCCGGGTTTTGCTTACCGCTACCTGCGCAAGCGCAATAGTGTCATCTGATGGACGAGCATCTGAAAGAAAGTCGCATTGATAGCCGTCTGGTCTATGACGGTCATTTCCTGAAGGTCAGGAAGGATACGGTTAGCCTACCCGATGGCAAGCTGACAGGGCGGGAGTACATCGTCCATCCCGGGGCCGTGGTGATCTTGCCGGTGTTTGATGATGGGCGCATTTTGCTTGAGCGTCAGTATCGCTATCCGCTGGATCGGGTCTTCATCGAATATCCAGCCGGAAAAATTGATGATGGCGAAGATACGTTGGCCTGCGCTAAACGTGAATTGCAAGAAGAAACCGGTTACACGGCGACGCACTGGCAATATGTTTCTACTATCCACAATGCGATCGCTTACTCGGACGAACACCTCGAAATTTATTTGGCACGCGGATTGATTGCTGGCCCCGACCAGCTCGACGAGGGTGAATTTCTGGAGACCTTTACGGCAACGCTTCCGGAGTTGATGGCTTGGGTGCGCGAGGGAAAGATCACCGATGTGAAGACAGTCATCGGGACGTTCTGGTTGGAAAAAATACTTGCGGGTACTTGGGGTGCGGAAGCCACTTCAGAAGGCGTTGGCGGGTAGGACATTGCACCGAATACGACCCTTACCCTCCACTGGTTGCCGCCAACGGGCGCGCCATCGACGGCATCAAGAGCCGCCGTTCTCCACGCGAATCCACATGGACTACATGTTCGGATAACCCGGTCCACCACCCCCTTCAGGCGTGACCCATACGATATTTTGCGTAGGATCCTTGATATCGCAAGTTTTGCAGTGCACGCAGTTCTGTGCATTGATCTGCAAACGATCTGCACCCGCATCCGTTTTCACATACTCATAGACGCCGGCTGGACAATAGCGCGCCTCCGGCCCCGCATAACGCGCCAGATTGACGTTGACCGGAACACCGGCATCTTTCAGCGTCAGATGAATCGGCTGGTCTTCCGCATGGTTGGTATTGGAAATGAACACCGACGAGAGGCGGTCAAAGGTCAGCTTGCCATCCGGTTTCGGATACACGATGGGCGTGTAATTGGCCGCTGGCTTCAGGCATTCGTGATCGGCGTGTTTGTGACGCAATGTCCAAGGCGCTTTACCACGGAAGACAATCTGGTCAATGCCGACCATCACTGAACCGGTCAGCAAGCCCTTGCTCATCCATGGTTTGAAGTTGCGTGCGACATGCAATTCTTCATGCAACCATGATTTCTCAAATGCGGCTGGATAGCTGGTCAGTTCATCGAATTCACGACCCAAGCCGAGGGCTTCGAAAGCGGCGTCAGCGGCCAGCATGCCCGTCTTCATGGCGGTATGGCTACCCTTGATCCGACTGGTGTTGAGGAAGCCCGCGTCGCAACCAATCAATACGCCACCAGGAAATGTCAGCTTTGGCAGCGACTGCAAGCCGCCGGCAGTGATCGCCCGGGCACCGTATGAAATGCGTTTGCCGCCAACGAAGAATTTGCTGATTTCAGGATGCGTTTTGTAGCGCTGGAATTCTTCGTAGGGCGACAGATAAGGATTGGCATAACCGAGGCCGACGACATAGCCAACAGCGACCTGATTATTCTCAAGGTGGTAGAGGAACGAGCCGCCGTAAGTATCGTTCTCCAGCGGCCAGCCTGCTGAATGCACGACAAGGCCTGGTTGATGCAGCTTGGGATCGATCTCCCACAATTCCTTGAGGCCGAGGCCGTAGGTTTGCGGGTCCTTGCCCTTGTTGAGCTGGTATTTTTCCATCAGCTGTTTGCCAAGGTGACCACGCGCGCCTTCGGCAAAGAACGTGTACTTCGCATGTAATTCCATACCGAGCTGGAATGATCCGCTAGCCTGACCATGGCGATCGACACCGAGATTGCCAGTGGCGACACCTTTTACCGAGCCATCGTCGTTGTAGAGAATTTCGGCGGCCGAAAAGCCAGGAAAAATTTCCACGCCCAGTGCTTCTGCTTGTTGTCCAAGCCAGCGCACAACGTTGGCCAGCGAGATCACGTAATTGCCATGATTTTGAAAGCATCCAGGCAACATCCAGTTGGGTGTTTTGTAGGCTTTGGTTTCTGTCAGGAACAGGAAACGGTCTTCGGTTACCGGGGTGTTCAACGGTGCACCAATCTCTTTCCAGTTCGGTAGCAACTCGTTCATGGCAATGGGGTCCATGACCGCGCCAGACAGGATATGCGCCCCCAGCTCCGCGCCTTTCTCGAGTACACACACGTTGACTTCCGTCCCTTTGGCTGCCGCCAGTTGCTTGAGCCGGATCGCGGCTGACAAGCCAGCGGGTCCGCCACCGATCACGACGACATCGTATTCCATAGCCTCACGTGGGCCGTATTGATCAAGCAGGATCTGGTTTTGGTTATGCATCATTAGGTCACCGTAAAGTTGTTATCGAACGAACGTGCTTATTACTCAGCATTTTGCACGGGAAAGGAATCCCTTGCACTCAAATCATGCGGCATTCGTGTAATGATAACGGCTCAACCGCAGGAACCTGCTTAACAAGGAGAAATTCGTGGGCATTGAAGTTAATTTTGAAGGCAAGATCGCGCTGGTCACCGGCGCTTCCAGTGGCCTTGGCGCACGTTTCGCCAAGGTGCTGGCCCAAGCGGGTGCGCAGGTCGTGCTGGCATCGCGGCGTGTCGATCGTCTCAAAGAATTACGCGCCGAAATCGAAGCCGATGGCGGCGCAGCGCATGTGGTCGCGCTTGACGTGACCGACTATGCCAGTATCAAGTCCGCCATCGCGCATGCCGAAACCGAGGCCGGGCCGATTGATATTCTGGTCAACAATTCAGGTGTGTCAACCACCCAGCGCCTTGTCGACGTGACGCCGGAAGATTATGCCTACGTGATGGACACGAATCAGCGCGGTGCTTTTTTCGTTGCGCAGGAAGCGGCCAAACGGATGATTGCGCGCGCTAAAGGCGATCCCAAATTGCAGCATCGGATTATTAACATCGCCTCGGTAGCAGGCTTGCGCGTGCTGCCCCAAATCGGCATTTATTGCATGAGTAAATCGGCCGTTGTGCACATGACCAAATCAATGGCCATCGAATGGGGACGTTATGGGATCAACGTCA
The DNA here is from genome assembly GCA_047621345.1 of Minisyncoccia bacterium. Lineage (GTDB taxonomy): Bacteria > Pseudomonadota > Gammaproteobacteria > Burkholderiales > Burkholderiaceae_D > Actimicrobium. The sequence continues at coordinate 15,495 of JBLHLW010000012.1, forward strand.
ATGCGATTTGCCCGGGTTATATCAGTACCGAAATCAACGAAGAACATTTCCGTGGTGAGCACGGTCAACAGTTGCTGGCGACGTTGCCGCGTAAGCGTGTTGGCAAGCCTGAGGACCTTGATGGCTTGTTGTTGTTGCTGGCGTCGGAAGAGTCGCATTTCATTAATGGCGCAATCATGACAGCCGATGACGGCATGAGCGCGATGTAATTTGTCTCAGGTGTGCGATTGCTCGCTCGACAGAGCGCTCTGTCGTTGGTGAGCAATGGTTGCCCGATCGTGCTGGTGCCATATCAGTTCGCGGCTACTTCCTGAAATGCGCCGATTAAATATGGTGCATTGCAATGCCGTTGATGTGGGCCTCTTGTTCAATGCATGCCGGTCATCATATTCAGTGTTGACTGACCGTCACGCCGCTCCAGATCATGCATCCGATTCTCTAGGTCCGCGATCGAAGTGGACTGCCCCAGGTAGTCATCTTGAAGGGTGCGCTGGTGTTTGTCGAAATTTTCTGACAAGGTGTTCAGGAGGGTGGTTGCGCGATTGCCGATGAATTGACCAAACGACGAAATCGAATGAACAACTGAATGAGTCAAGTTGGCGAATTGGGATGTGTGAGTCAAGGTGGTCATAAAAAGCTCCTAAATGTTGAAGGACTGCTTTAATGCTGCAGTGCGTCATCACTATAGGAGTTTTGAGTTGATACCGCCAATTGTGATTAGTGATAGCTGTTATTCGTAAATTGCATGCAGGGACATGTCGTTTTCGGGAGGAGGTGTGCCGAGCAATTGGTGCACCAGTTCGCCGGATGTTGTCGCGGAAAACTTTTTCATCAGTTTTGCCCGATGCATTTCGACCGTGCGCGGACTCATGCCGATCTGTCGTGCAATGACCTTGCTAGTTTTCCCTTCGATCAGCAGCGCGGCGATTTCTCGCTCGCGCGGTGTCAAGCTAGTCGTCACCTTGCGTTTTTCGCTAAGGTCTTCGAAAGTCCAGATGCCGGCGGCGTGAGGATCGTCATCGACCAGACCCCGTCCGCTGACACGGCACCAGAACAATTCGTCGTTGGCGCGCTTCATGATGCGCTCGTCTGAGTACGAGCCTCGCTCGCTCATGATTGGCACGATACGCAACCCGGTACGCTCGAATTCCTCGACGGTCGGATACAGGATCTGAAACGACTGATCTGCCAGTTGGCTGGGTGTGTAGCCGAACATGGCGGCCAACGAGGGATTGGCAGTGTGGATGACGCGGCGTTTGGAAACGCACAGGCCGACCGGTGCATGGTGAAAAATTAGCGCGTAATCAATAGAGGGGTCGTTATTCATCTGCTCATCATGTTTTTTGAATCAGCCAAGTATTTTTACGGTATTGTGCCCGATTGCGCCGCACAATATGCTGGTCTGCCCGGTAGATTGTGTGCTGGTACTTACCGTTCATGAAAAAGGCTAGTTATGAAAAAAGTTTATCCCGACGCGGCCAGTGCGCTCGCCGGTGTTGTCAAGGATGGCCAGACGATCGCCGTCGGCGGCTTCGGCCTGTGCGGCATTCCTGAAGCCTTGATCGCTGCCTTGCGCGATTCCGGCGTGACCAATCTGACCGCGATTTCGAACAACGCCGGTGTCGATGGCTTTGGCCTGGGCCAGTTACTGGCAACACGCCAGGTCAAAAAAATGATTGCCTCATATGTAGGCGAGAACAAAGAATTCGAACGTCAGTATCTGGCCGGCGAACTGGAACTGGAATTCACTCCGCAGGGCACGCTGGCCGAAAAGCTGCGCGCTGGCGGCTCCGGCATTCCGGCCTTTTTCACCAAGACGGGCGTGGGCACCCTCGTCGCCGACGGCAAGGACTTGCGCGAATTCGATGGTGAACAATACGTCCTGGAGCATTCTCTGGTCGCGGATGTGTCGCTGGTCAAAGCCTGGAAAGCTGATCGTGCAGGCAATTTGGTCTATCGCAAAACGGCACGCAACTTCAATCCGAACGTAGCGATGGCCGGCAAGATCACCATTGTTGAAGTCGAAGAATTAGTCGAGATCGGCGAAATCGATCCGGACCAAGTACACACGCCAAGCATTTTCGTGCACCGCATCGTGGTCAATGCCACGCCCGAAAAACGGATTGAACAACGCACGGTACGTGCACAGTAAGCGGAGAACGAACATGGCATGGACTCGTGAACAGATGGCTGCGCGTGCAGCGCAGGAATTGCAGGATGGTTTTTATGTGAATCTCGGTATCGGCTTACCGACGATGGTGGCCAATTTTGTGCCGGCCAACATCGAAGTGTCGCTGCAATCCGAAAACGGATTGCTTGGCATCGGCCCTTTCCCGACCGAAGACCAGGTCGATCCGGACCTGATTAACGCCGGCAAGCAGACTGTGACATCACTGCCGGGCTCGTCCTATTTCAGCTCGGCCGATTCGTTCGCGATGATCCGCGGCGGCAAGATTAATCTGGCGATTCTGGGTGCGATGCAAGTTTCCGAAACCGGTGATCTGGCGAACTGGATGATCCCCGGAAAAATGGTCAAGGGTATGGGCGGCGCGATGGATCTGGTGGCGGGCGTCAAACGCGTGGTGCTGCTGATGGAACATGTGGCCAAGGCCAAGGATGGCACGACCTCGCACAAGATTCTCAAGAAGTGCGATCTGCCATTGACCGGCGTCGGCGTAGTCGATCGGATCATCACGGATTTGTGCGTCATCGACGTCACGCCGGAGGGCTTGAAGCTGATAGAACTGGCCCCTGAAGTGACCATAGCCGAGGTGGTTGAAAAGACCGGTGTGAAGCTCGATGTGAGTGCGGTGTCCTGAGCGTTGTTAGCGCATTGTGAAGGCCCGGGCAACCGGGTTTTTTTTGGTTGGGTGCAAGCTAATTGCGGTCGATTGGATTGTCCGGCAGAAATCTTCTTTGCCGGCGTATTGCACGGGACCCGGACGACGGTAAAATGGGCGCACTGTAACCGCAGGAGTTCCCATGTCAGAAGCCCGTATCAAACACGTCCAATGTCTCTCCCCGACCGGTCTGCACCGAATGGCCTACAAGGAATGGGGGGACCCACATAATCCGCGCGTGCTGGTGTGCGTGCACGGCGTTACGCGCGTGTCGGACGACTTTGATGCGATGGCGGCAGCACTAAGTGACACTTGGCGTGTCGTCTGTCCCGATATCGTTGGTCGCGGTCGCTCCGGTCGCTTGCTTGACCCTCGTAATTATCAGGTGCCGCAATACGTGGCTGATATCGTGACCCTGCTGGCGCGTCTGGATGCCGAAACGGTCGACTGGTTCGGCACCTCGATGGGCGGGCTGATTGGTCTTGGACTTGCCGGACTGCCTGGTAATCCGGTACATCGCCTGATTCTGAACGATATCGGTCCGACCCTGAACCCCACCGCGCTGGCGCGCATTGGCGACTACATTGGTCAGGACATGCGTTTTGCGAGTTTTGATGACGGTGCCAGTTACATCAAATCCATTTCGCTACCGTTCGGTCCGCATAGCGACGCCCAATGGCACAAGCTCGCCAGCGATGTGCTGCGACAGAATGCCGAGGGCCAGTGGGTCAGACATTACGATCTGGCGCTGGCCGTGCCGTTCCAGGCAGCGACTGACGAATCGACCCGCCAGGGCGAAGCGTCGCTCTGGCATGCGTACGATGCCGTGCGTTCTCCGACAATGCTGGTACGCGGTGCGCAATCGGATTTGTTGTCGCACGCGACTGCGCAAGAAATGACGCAGCGCGGACCGAAAGCAAGGCTTGTTGAGCTAGACGGAATCGGTCATGCGCCGACCTTCGTACAGCCTGACCAGATTGCCCTGGCCAGAGAGTTTTTGCTTGGCCACCCGGCCTAACCCCGCTTCAATAACCAATCGAAATCATGACCATACAGCGCTTGCATGTTGGACCAACGTTGTCCGAAGTCGCGATCCATCGCGGTACCATTTATCTGGCAGGTCAGGTGGCTGAGGACACCACGCTCGACATGGCTGGCCAGACTCGCGAAGTGCTGGGGCACGTCGACCGGTTGCTGCAGGAAGCCGGCAGTGACCGCAGCCGCATTTTGATGTGCCAGATTTATTTGCCTGACCTGAGTGACTTTGACGTGATGAATGCGGTCTGGAACGACTGGGTGACACCGGGCCAGACGCCGCCGCGGGCGACCGTTCAAGCCGCTCTGGCTAATCCGGCGTGGTTAATTGAAGTAGTCGTGATCGCCGCACAAAAATAAGGTAATCGAGTTCGATGGTTTCTTCCCTGGCACTATCCGGCATGGCGCAGCGCGAACTGTCATCCGATCTCAATGAGGCCGATGCACAGCGCGTTGCCAACGTGCTCGCTTTTGTTGAACCGGTCTATACCGGCCGCCTTGTTGTGACGGGCCAGGATGCATTTGAATTTTCGCTCGGTGTTGCCACCACGCTGGCGTTGCTACAGACCGATGCGGACACGCGTATCGCGGCCTTGTTGTTCGAGTTACCGGTGCTCGATCCGCTGCTGGCTGCACAGATTGAAACCCGTTTTGGCAAAGAGGTTGCCGTTTTCGTCGAGGATGTGCGGCAAATGATGCGTCTGCATGAGTTGACTTTTGGCCAGCAGGAAATCGGGCGTGGCAAGAACGCCGCCCAGCAGGCTGCTGCCCAGCTCGAAACCTTGCGCAAGATGCTGCTGGCAATGGCTTCCGACATGCGCGTCGTGCTGGTCCGGCTGGCGTCACGTACGACCACGCTGCGGTATTTTGCGGAGCAGCGTGTTGAGGATGACCGGACGTACCGTTATGCCCGCGAAACACTGGATCTGTATGCGCCACTGGCGAACCGGCTCGGTGTCTGGCAACTCAAGTGGGAAATGGAAGACTTGTCGTTCCGGTTTTTGGAACCGACGGCTTATAAGCAGATTGCGCGGATGCTGGAAGAAAAGCGCGTTGGCCGCGAGACGTTCGTCGCTTCTGCCATTGTCCGGCTACAGTCTGAACTGGCTGCTGCCGGCATTGGCGCTGAAGTGTTTGGCCGCCCCAAGCATATTTATAGCATCTGGAACAAGATGCGCGGCAAGGCCATCGATTTTTCATCGCTGCATGACGTGCGCGCTTTTCGCGTGATCGTCGACGATGTGAAGGCCTGTTACGCGGTGCTCGGCATCGTGCATGAGAATTGGGCGCCGGTACCGGAAGAGTTCGACGATTACATTGCGCGTCCCAAGCCCAATGGCTATCAGTCGCTGCATACGATCGTGATGGCGGAGGACGGTCGCCCGCTCGAAGTCCAGATTCGCACAAAAGAAATGCATTACTTCGCCGAGTACGGCGTCGCGGCACACTGGCGCTACAAGGAAAGCGGCGGCTCCAATTTTTCAGCCCAGAAATACGATGAAAAAATCGCCTGGTTGCGGCAGTTATTGGCCTGGAAAAGCGATGTCGCCGACAGCGTGGTTGGCCATGATGATGAGGCGATGCGACGTGACTGGGTAGATAAACTCAAGTCGGCCACGCTGGATGACCGTATCTATGTCCTCACGCCGCAGGCGCGGGTGATCGAATTACCCAGCGGTGCAACGCCGATCGACTTCGCCTATCACTTGCACAGCGATGTTGGCCATCGCTGTCGCGGTGCGCGTGTCGATGGCGCGATGGTGCCGCTCAACACGGCACTCAAGAATGGTCAGACGGTCGAGATCATTACCGCGCGCGGTGCCAGTGTCGCGCTCGGTGCGGCTGGGCCATCGCGTGACTGGCTTAGTCCCGGTTATGCGGTCAGTGCGCGAACGCGCGCCAAGGTTCGGGCCTGGTTCAATGCCATCGCGCAGGAAGAGACGCTCTCGAGTGGTCGTGGGCTAATCGAAAAAACGTTACAGCGCGAAGGCAAGACAGCGATCAACCTGGAAGAGTTGTCGCACAAGCTGGGCTTCCTGAAACCCGATGACCTGTATCTGGCCGTTGGCAAGGATCAGTTCAGCTTGCGCCATGTCGAGCAAGTCTTGCATGCCGACGAAGCTGGGAAGGCCGCCCAGAAAAATGCCACGCCCGACCATGTCGTTGTCCCCAAACGTGAGAGCGCATCGAGCGTCGTCAAAGGAGCCAAGACCGGTGTGCTAGTCGTCGGCACCGATGGATTGTTAACCCAGTTAGCGAAATGCTGCAAGCCGGCACCACCTGATGCGATCGTCGGCTTTGTTACGCGCGGCAAAGGGATATCGATTCACCGTGTCGACTGCAAAAATTTCACCGAGATGCAGATTCAGACGCCCGAACGTGTAATCCAGACGAGTTGGGGCAATGCCGCCGCCGAAACGGTGTATCCCGTCGATATTTTTGTCATGGCGGGCGACCGGCAAGGTTTGCTGCGCGATATCTCCGAAGTCTTCCTGCGCGAAAAAATCAATGTGGTTGGGGTCAGTACACAAAGTGCAAAGGGACACGCACGCATGGCCTTCACTGCCGAAATCGCCTCGACGGCGCAACTGATGAAGGCCTTGTCAGTGATCCGTGAGGTGGATGGCGTGATGGAAGTGCGGCGCGCCTGAGTCAGCCAACAGAACAGGCTCAAAGCCTGTCCCGGGATAAAATCTACCCTATTCGCAGTATCTGGAAAAACAGACTGGCAAAACAGGAAATACTTGGCTATACTTTGGCCTCTTCAGGCGCGTAGCTCAGCTGGTTAGAGCACTACCTTGACATGGTAGGGGTCGTTGGTTCGAGTCCAATCGTGCCTACCAAATTCGTTGCTACCGACTTCTGGCAAAGCCAGTGGTCGTCGAAGTTAGACTTATTTGGCATATCTGAAGGTTGTATCGGCTCAATGGAAGCGCAGTCTGGCTTCCATTTTTGCTGTCTGGCGTTCTTGTTACCCACCATCCCTTCTTCGTTATCCTCTTTCATTTCTTTCAACGCTGCGACGGTTATCTCGTCAGTATGGTGCCGCTGCGCTTGTCTTCCTGATCTCTTGGTGCATGACTTTTTACAGCGTAGATAGTCACCACAAGTTGCCTTAAATTATTGCTATGAAGTTAATTTAAACTCCAGTAGCCTCGATCCGCCCAGTCCCGACCATTACTCGGGAGGAGCAACCCTCCCAGCACGACGCCTTCATTATCGAAGAGCATGTCGTGTTCCTTCGATGCTGATGAAGATTCATCAGCACACCATTGAGACCACCGGCGTTCATCGCCAATTGGGAGTGTGACTATGCGACACCTGAAATTTCTCCCGATCGCATTTGCTTTCGCCCTGTTATCCAGATCTGCTTTTGCGCAGGATGTCGTCACCATCGATACACGCATCAATGCTGCTTTCGCTTCTTCGACGGGCTGGTTCGTCAACCTGATCTTTGCACCATTGCCTGGCACAACGTTTCCTTGGATCGTACTCTGGCTGGTTTCTGCCGCGCTGATATTCACGTTGTATTTCAAATTCATTCAGGTTCGGGCTTTCCGTCATGCAATCGAGCTCGTCAGAGGCGATTATTCAAGTCCTAAGGATAAGGGTGAAGTCAGTCATTTTCAGGCGCTTGCAACGGCGTTGTCCGGTACTGTTGGCCTGGGCAATATTGCCGGAGTAGCTGTGGCTGTTGGTATCGGTGGACCGGGGGCAACTTTCTGGATGATCCTCGCCGGCTTGCTCGGCATGGCGACCAAGTTCACTGAATGTACGCTGGGCGTGAAGTATCGCAATGAGTATCCGGACGGTTCGGTCTCTGGTGGACCGATGTACTACATGTCAAAAGGTTTTCGCGAGCGCGGTTTGCCGGGTGGTCGATTTATGGCGGTTCTGTTCTCGTTGTTTTGTCTCGGTGGCGCGCTTGGTGGTGGCAACATGTTCCAGTCCAATCAGGCACATGCTCAGTTAGTCAATATTACCGGCGGTGCAAACAGTGTGTTATCCGGACATGGCTGGATAACCGGGTTGATTCTTGCCGTCATCGTCTTTGCCGTCATCGTCGGTGGTATCAAGTCGATCGTCACAGTCACTGAAAAAATCGTCCCGTTAATGGCCTTGTTGTATGTCGGTGCCGCACTGATCGTCATTCTCGTTAATTACGATCGGGTTGGCTGGGCGTTCGGGCAGATATTTAACGGTGCATTCACCGGGCTAGGCGTGGCTGGCGGTTTCGTCGGTGCCTTGATTCAGGGTTTCCGGCGCGCTGCTTTTTCGAATGAAGCCGGAGTCGGTTCTGCCGCGATTGCGCATTCTGCGGTACGCACCAACGAGCCGGTTACCGAGGGTATCGTCTCGCTGCTCGAACCATTTATCGATACGGTCGTGATCTGTACGATGACGGCGCTGGTGATTGTGATTTCTGGTGTGTTGACGGTTGACCCGGTAACAGGTCTTTATCTGGTCACCGATGGGAAAATCGTCACGTCCGGAGGCGCCTCTGGGGTCGAGCTGACTTCAATGGCCTTCGCTCAGGGACTCAGCTGGTTTCCATATGTTCTGGCTGCTGCTGTGCTGATGTTCGCATTATCGACAATGATTTCGTGGTCGTATTACGGACTCAAGGCTTGGACGTATTTGGTTGGCGAGGGTAAAAAACGGGAACTGGTGTTCAAGCTGGTTTTTTGCGTCTTCGTGGTTATTGGTGCTGCTGCGCAGTTAGGCTCGGTCATCGACTTTTCGGACGCAATGATTTTTGCGATGGCGGTGGTTAATATAGCTGCGTTGTATTGCCTGATGCCTGTAGTCAAGCGCGAGGCAGCATCGTATTTTGCACGCCTGCAAGCAGGTGAAATCAAGAAACTTAGCTAACCAACCCAGCAAAATAAACTCTCCGGAAAGTTTCAGCAATGGTTCCTTCCGGAGACTGCCGCTTATTCCGCTTTTGGCTTGAATTGCTCCGGACTAATCCGGTGTTTTTCACGCCGGTCTCCCATCAGATTACGTAGTTCCCGGATGCTTAGATCGCTGATTTCATGCATGCGTATGAGCATTGATGCGCCCACCGGCAGACGGCGATGGCGGATCTTGCTGATAACTGGTGGAGCGACGCCAAGTTCGCGGGACAGTCCAGCGTCATTCTTGCTATGCATTTTTTCGATCAGAAAGTCCAGCAGGCGATTTGGATCGTAGTCGACGTTGTCCAGTGTACTGATATCGGTCATTGATTTCTCCTCGGGGCAGTCTCTTCGTTGTAGGGTAGCGCTGGCGGCGATACGGTTTGCTAAGTCGTTACTTTACGTGATTTTCAAGCACTCTTGACGGAGTTACATCTTTTTTGCTATTTGTAGAGGGTACTGCTAGTCAAAAACTACAGTGAAGCAATCGATTTTTTTGTTCGCAAGCGCGTCGTTGCCGCTGTGCGCTGCTGCAACTTGACGGATAGTGAAGGAATAGAGTGCATGCATCGCAGGCCTGCCTGGGAGGTGAAAAAAAGGCCCGCGGTGAAGCGGGCCCAAACCCATTTGGAGAGGTGTTACAGATGAAGCAAGTTCAATATACCGCTAGTTTGAATTAATTGTAACTAAAAGTTTTTATAAAACAACTAACGTTCATTTTTGACCACGTCTTGAAGCCAATCACCAATTAGGGAGTTGCGGGAGGTACAGAAACGAAGTGCAGAAACTACTCCGCCGGGGGTATGGCGATCTGAACACCGTGTCTGATATGAAGGCCCAGCCAGCGGCGGAGACCGCGATGGCCTTGCTGATGGGGATGTCAGCTTGTGATGTCGGGTGCTGAAGTCCCAGACGGTTTTTCGGCTGATTGGTTTGATGATGCAAGTGTTTCGGTGTCAGCGGCTACCTTGCTTTGCTGCTGTCGTGCGATTTTCAGGATGGCGTTACGGATGACGGTTTGCACGGTCATCGGATTGAACGGTTTGACGATGAATCCATGGACACCACGTTGCGCGGCTCCCTGAACGATAGACGGCTCCATGTTGCCGGACACCAAAAAAATCAATGCCTTTGGCAACCTTTCACGCAGTAAATCGAGTATGCCGAAGCCCTGCTCGGAGGCAGCACCAATATCCACGCAGACGATTTGTGGTGCCAGTTTAATCGTGCGCGCCAGACCTGCATCGCTAATGTTCGAGTCACCGATCACGTCATGGCCGCCCGCGACCAGCAACGTCGATAATAAATTGCGTGTGATTGAATTGGCATCAATGATTACCACTTTCAGCATCGACGGATTCCTTTTCTTGTGGTGGTTGGTAGGAGATGTTGGGCAAACCAAAGTCTCACATAAAGAACGCGCGCTGGCAATGTGACGGTCTATAACGTCTTGCGGTACTGTTCGTTCCTGACAAAATTTTATCGATCTCTATTTCGCTACTACAAGGAGTTTTTCCTATGCCTGACTTCCTGAATCGACGCATGTCATTGCGTTTGCTGACGCTGGCTGCAGCCATGTCACTACTTGGCTGTAGTCCGAAAAGCGAGACCGGCACGGTGACCGCGACGGCCCCCGCAGTCGCGCCGGCCCCAGCCAAAAATGGTCCACTGAAAATTGGCTTCGTGTATGTCGGTCCGGTGGGTGACGCTGGCTGGACATTTGCGCATGATCTGGGCCGCAAGGCAATTGAGAAAGAATTTGGCGACAAGGTAACAACGACCTTTGTCGAAAATGTCGCCGAAGGGGCAGATTCAGAGCGCGTGTTTCGCGACTTGGCCGCTCAGGGCAACACGCTCATTTTTGGGACGACGTTCGGCTACATGGAGCCGATGCTGAAGGTCGCCAAGGATTTTCCTGCCGTGAGCTTTCAGCACGCGACCGGTTACAAGACGACCACGAACATGGGTGTCTATGACGCGCATACCTACGAAGGTGCTTACCTCGCTGGCGTGGTGGCTGGCAAGATGACAAAGTCGGGCAAGCTCGGCGTTGTCGCCTCGATTCCGATCCCGGAAGTCATTCGCAACATCAATGCATTTACGCTCGGTGCGCAAAGCAGTAATCCGGCGATTACCACCCGTGTGGTGTGGATCAACAAATGGTTTGATCCCGGCAAGGAGCGCGAAGGCGCGCTGGCATTGATCGGGCAGGGCGTCGACGTGCTGATCCAGAACACCGATTCGCCGGCCACCGTGCAAGCCGCCGAAGAGAAAGGCGTCTATGCATTCGGCTGGGATTCAGACATGTCGAAAGTCGGTCCGAAAGCGCACCTCGCCTCGGCAGCGATTGACTGGGCACCGTATTACACGAAGGTAGTGCGCGAGGCGCTTGCTGGCCCCGTCCAGAGTGCGGATAGCTGGTGGGGTGTGAAGGAAGGCGCGATCGTCATGGCCAGCATCAATCCGGCGCTACCGGCCGACGTCCGAACACTGCTGGATCAAAAGACTGCGGCCATCAGTGACGGCACGCTGACACCTTTTCAGGGGCCGATTGTTGACCAGGCTGGCAAAGAAGTGGTCGCTGCTGGTCAAACGATGTCGATCAAAGACATGAAGGGATTGAGCTATTACGTTAAAGGCGTCGACGGTTCTATCCCGAAATAAGCATTGAGGCGCCATTTAAAAATCCGCTGGCCGATGGTGCTGGCGGTTTTTTTTGGGCGATTCCTTTATCATGGTCAGTTACTCTCAAGGATTTCCGCATGAATGAAGCATTGCGCCACACCCTGCAGCAGATGCCAAAAGCAGAACTGCACATCCACATCGAAGGTTCACTCGAACCGGAACTGATCTTCGCGCTGGCCCGCCGAAACAACGTGGCACTGGCTTTCGAGTCTGTTGATGCCTTGCGTGCGGCTTATGCGTTTACCGATCTGCAGTCTTTCCTCGACATTTACTATGCCGGTGCCAGCGTACTGCTGACCGAGCAGGATTTTTATGACATGACGCGCGCCTATCTGCTGCGCGCGCATCAGGACCAGGTCCGTCACACCGAATTATTTTTCGATCCGCAAACCCATACTGCGCGCGGCGTGCCAATGGAATTTGTCATCAACGGGATCTGGCGCGCCGTACAGGATGCGCAGCAGGAGTGGGGCATGACCGGAGCGCTCATCCTCTGCTTCCTGCGTCACCTGTCCGAAGATGATGCCTTCGATACCCTGGAACTGGCGCTGCCGCTGCGTGATAAATTCATCGGCGTCGGACTCGATTCGGCCGAGCTCGGCCATCCGCCAGAAAAGTTTGCCCGCGTCTTTGCCAAGTGCCGTCAGCTCGGTCTGCATCTGGTCGCGCATGCCGGCGAAGAAGGCCCGCCGGCCTACATTGCTTCCGCGCTCGATGTGCTGAAAGTCGAACGGATCGACCACGGCGTGCGCTGCCTCGAAGATGCCGCCCTGACGGCACGACTGGCGCAGGAGCGCATTCCACTGACGGTCTGTCCGCTGTCGAACCTGAAGTTGCGCGTAGTCGACCGGTTGGTAGATCACAACCTGCTGAAATTGATCGAGGCCGGTCTGATGATCACCATTAATTCGGATGATCCGGCCTACTTTGGCGGCTACCTGAACGACAACTTCGTTGCCACCTTCGAGGCGTTGCCGCTGACGCGTGCCCATGCCCACCAGTTGGCGCGCAATAGCTTCGAGGCCGCCTTCATCGATGGCGCGACTCGGCAAAAATATCTGGCTGAAGTCGATACATTTTTTGACGGGCAGCCCACTTCATGATGCGCACTTTAATGCAATCACTGCGCATGACGCTGCGCGACTGGCGTGCCGGCGAATTGCGTTTTCTGCTTGTGGCACTGGTGGTGGCGGTGTCGGCACTGACCTCGGTGAGTTTTTTTGTGGACCGCATGCGCACGGGATTAAACCGCGATGCGCATCAGCTGCTAGGTGCCGATCTGGTGATCCGTGGCGATACGCCCATCAGTGAACTGTGGCGCGCCGAAGCCCGCAAACGTGGGCTGACGCTGGCTGACACCGTCGTGTTTCCAAGCATGGCGTTGGCCGGCGAAGGCGACGCGATGCAATCGAAACTGGCCTCGGTGAAAGCTGTGACCACGGGCTATCCGTTGCGCGGCAATCTGAGAGTTGCCCCGAATAGTACCGACGCTGGCGTGACCACCCGGGCGATCCCGGCGACGGGTACGGTCTGGGTCGATCCGACTTTGCTGCTGGCATTGAACCTGCAAGTTGGCGCAACCATCAAACTCGGCGACCGGCAGTTCAAGATCGACCGGGTCATCGCTTCGGAGCCCGATCGCGGTGCCGGCTTCATGAATTTTGCGCCTCGCGTGATGCTGGCCGAGACCGATCTGGCCAGCACCAACCTGATTCAGTTCGGCTCACGCATTACCTATCGCTTGCTGGTTGCCGGTCCGCCGGAAGCTGCCAGCGCTTTCCAGCAGTGGGTGCAGGAGAGCATTGACACCAATGCGATCAAGGGTATTCGACTTGAGTCGCTCGACAGCGGTCAGCCGCAGATGCGCGCGACGCTCGAACGTGCCGAACAATTTCTGTCGCTGGTCGGCTTGTTGTCGGCACTGCTAGCGGCGGTCGCCATTGCCATGGCAGCGCGCCAATTCATGTTGCGTCACGTCGATGCCTGCGCGATGCTGCGTTGCCTCGGCATGACGCAAAACAAGGTCACACTGATGTACCTGATCGAGTTTTTTGTCATCGGTTTGGTCGGTAGCGCAATCGGTGCCGCGGTTGGATTTAGCGCCCATTTTGTGTTGCTGGAATGGCTGGGCAGTCTGGTATCGAACGATCTGCCCGCCGCCAGTTTTCTGCCGGCACTGCAGGGCGTCGCGATTGGTTTGTTGCTGCTGGTCGGGTTCGCGTTACCACCCGTTCTGCAACTGCGTAACGTGCCGCACAACCGCGTGATCCGGCGTGAACAAGATGCGCCGCAGCCGGTGGCGGTACTGACCTACGGTCTGGGCTTGCTGACCTTCGTCGGTCTGCTGCTGTGGCAGGCGGGAAATGTGAAGCTGGGCCTGCTGACGGCTGGCGGCTTTCTGGTTGGATTGGTGCTGTTTGCGCTACTCGGCTGGCTCAGCCTGAAATCGTTGCGGGCATTGCGTGGCCTGTTTAATCATGCCAGCTGGCGCTTCGCGGTGACTGCCTTGCAGCGCCGGCCCGGTGCAACGCTGGTACAGGTCGTGGCGCTCTCACTCGGGCTCATGGCGCTGCTGTTGTTGACGGTCGTGCGCGGTGATCTGGTCAGTGCCTGGCGCCAGGCGACTCCTGATAACGCGCCCAACCAGTTCGTCATCAACATCCAGCCAGACCAGACGCAACGCGTCACCACCGAACTGTCGGCCAATGGCGTCATCGATCCAACGCTGTATCCGATGATTCGCGGTCGTCTGATCGAAGTCAACGGCAAGCTGGCCGGTGGCGACGAGTATGTGGATGACCGTGCCAAGCGTCTGGTCGAGCGCGAGTTCAACCTGTCGACGATGATCGGTTTGCCGCCACAGAACCAGGTCATTGCCGGACGCTGGTTCGACAACAGCAAGCCGGAAGCCTCGGTCGAGGAAGGCCTCGCCAAGACGCTGGGACTGAAGCTGGGTGATGTGCTCAAATTCGACATCGCCGGGCAACTGGTCGAAGCGCCCGTCACCAGCTTGCGCAAGCTCGACTGGGGTTCGATGCAAGTCAATTTCTTTGTGATACTGAACCCGGCCGTGATGGCCGATACGCCGCAAACGTGGATTACCGCGTTCCATTTGCCACCGCAAAATGTGGCGCTGGTGAATCAGCTGACGCGCGACTTTCCGAACCTGACGGTGGTCGATGTCGGCAATGTGATCAAGCAGATTCAGGCCGTGGTCGATCAGGTCGTCACGGCGGTCGAGTTCCTGTTCCTCTTCACGCTGGCGTCGGGCGTGCTGGTGCTGTATGCCGCGCTGGCAGGTTCGCATGATGAACGCACCCGCGAGGCCGGACTGCTGCGGGCGCTGGGCGCAACGCGCAAGCAATTGTCGCAAGCACAGTGGATCGAGTTCGTGCTGGTCGGCGGCTTGTCGGGCTTGCTGGCAGCCACCGGCGCGGCGGCGGTTGGCTGGTCACTGGCCACCTTTGTATTCGATTTTGAATGGCAGTTCAGCCCGGTCGTCTGGGTGGCCGGACTGGTGGTCGGTGCGGCCTGCGCAGTCTTTGGTGGCTGGGTCGGGTTGCGCAATGTGCTCAACCAGCCACCACTACAAACCCTGCGCGGAGCCTGATGATGACGGTCGAATCGACACTGCTGTACGACCTCATCGGTGGCGACGCACGGGTGCGTGAACTGGTCGACCGGTTCTATGACCTGATGGATCTGGAGCCGGAGTTTGCCGAACTGCGTGCGCTGCATCCGACCACGCTGGAGGGATCGCGTGACAAGTTGTACTGGTTCCTCAGTGGCTGGAGTGGTGGCCCCGATATGTACATTGAACGCTTCGGCCATCCGCGGTTGCGGGCGCGGCATTTGCCGTATCCGATCGGGGTCAGCGTGCGCGACCAGTGGATGCAATGCATGGCGTTCGCGTTGCAGGACATTGGTGTCGAGGAGGGGTTGCGCGACCGGCTGATCACGTCGTTTTACCAGACTGCGGATTGGATGCGCAATCGGGAAGGTTGAACCGTATGGAGTGCGCTCGCGTGGGCTCGGTGAGGCTGAGCCCACCCTACGGGCGCCGTTCACGCATGCTCCTGAACCCATGTTGAAAAGATGAAATGACGCCTGTCGAATTGATTGTCTTACTCTTGCTGGTGGTCGTGATTGCACTGCAGATCTTGCTGCTGGTGCGTGCTCGCGGCAGCGACATCGCGCCCCAACTGCAGCAGCAGGAGTTGGCCGCCGAGCGTCTCGAACGTCAGGTTCAGGCCTCGGCACAAGCCACCCGCGTTGAGCTGGGCAGCAACTTCGCCCATTTCCAGCAAACCCTGTCGGCGCAGTTGACCACACTCAATGGCGCGATCGCGCAGCAGGCACACAGTGGTCGTGAGGAACAGGCGCTGGGGCTCAAACGCTTCGGCGATACGTTGCAGCAAACCCTGGCGACGCTGACCGAATCCAACGCCCAGCGCCTGCTCGAAGTGCGCGCCACGCTGGAAGAAAAAATCAAGGACCTGCAGACCGACAATGGCGCGCGGCTTGAAGAGATGCGCAAGACCGTCGATGAAAAACTCCACGCCACGCTCGAACAGCGCCTGGGTGAGTCGTTCAAGCTCGTGTCTGACCGGCTCGAAAAAGTCCATCAGGGCCTTGGCGAAATGCAGCAGTTAGCCATCGGCGTGGGCGATCTCAAGCGCGTCCTGACCAACGTCAAGACGCGCGGTACCTGGGGCGAAGTGCAGCTCGAAATGCTGCTCGAGCAAGTGCTCACGCCCGAGCAGTACGCCAAGAATGTCGAGACTGTGCCCGGCTCCGGCGAGCGCGTTGAATTCGCCATCAAATTGCCGGGACAGGACCATGGCAACACACCGGTCTGGATGCCGATTGATGCCAAGTTTCCGAAAGAGCAGTACGAGCGCCTGTCGGATGCTGCCGATCGCGCCGATGCCGAAGGCGTCGCCACGGCCGGTCGCGAACTCGAGCGCGTGATTCGTGGCGAGGCCAAGACGATCGCTGACAAATACCTGTCACCACCATTGACCACCGATTTTGCGATCCTGTTTCTACCGACCGAAGGGCTGTATGCCGAAGTCATGCGCCGGCCCGGACTGGCCGACGACATGCAGCGCGTGCACAGGGTGAGCATTGCCGGTCCGTCGACGTTGTCGGCGTTGCTCAACAGTCTGCAGATGGGGTTTCGCACGCTCGCGCTGGAGAAGCGCTCGTCCGAAGTCTGGCAGGTGCTGGGTGCGGTGAAAACCGAATTCGGCAAGTTTGGCGACGTCTTGTCGGCCACGCGGGTGGCGCTGGAACGCGCGGCCAAGAATATTGAAAATGCCGAAGTGCGCAGCCGGCAGATGGCGCGCAAACTCAAGTCGGTTGAAGCATTGCCAGCGGCACAGGCAGAGCAATTGCTGGGTGCTGCAGAGGACGTGGCGCCCGATTAGCGCGCCGCAGCGTGTCAGGAAGTGAGGACGACCTCACCGCTCCATCCCGATCCGGAAGACGGCTTCCCTGTCACGATGAGGTGCTTGATGAACTGGATATTGCTGGTCTGTGCAGGACTGCTTGAAATTTGCTGGGCCGTTGGCCTGAAATACACCGAAGGATTCACCCGGCTGTGGCCATCGGTATTGACTGTGCTGGCCATCAGCGTCAGCCTCGGCTTACTCGGCATCGCCATGAAAACCCTGCCTGCCGATACGGCCTATGCGGTTTGGGTCAGCATCGGTATCGTCGGTACCGCACTAGTGGGCATGTTTTTTCTGGGCGAGCCAGTCAGTGCCGGGCGGTTGTTCAGCTTGGCACTGATCATCGCCGGCGTAATCGGCCTCAAGCTGTCATCGGTGGCCTGATTAGCGCAGACCTAACCATAGTCCCAGCGGAACGAACAACAGCGCAGCCAGGTTACCGATCATGACGATGGAGGCCACCTTGTCCGGTTCCTGCTGGTAGCGTTCAGCGATCATGAAGCAGAACACGGCTGGCGGCAGTGCGGCAAACAGAAAAAGTTGTCCGCGTTGCGCTGGACTCAGCGTGAGCACTTGATCCAATCCAAGTGCCACCAGCAGACCGGCCACGGGACAGACGATGGCCCCGACCACGCCAATCCTCCAGCTATCAAAACGGATATCGAGCATCCGCACACCCAGTGCGAACAGCATGATCGGAATGCTGGCGTCGCCCAGTAATTTCATGCCCTGAAACAGCGGTGCCGGAATCGGAATCCGCAACAGCGCAAAAAACAGTCCGGCAAACATCGCCAGCATCATCGGATTTTTCAGGAAAGCCCACGGCGAGACATGTTGCTTGCCACCGGTCTCGATGATCTTGATGCCAAGGGTGAAGTACACCACATTGCACGCCATGAACATCGCCACCGCAGCCGACAAGCCGCTGGGGCCGAACGCCAGCACTGCCAGCGGCAAGCCCATGTTGCCGCAATTGTTGTACATCATCGGGGGCAAAAAGGTCCGCATGTCGTACCCGAGCAAGCGGGCGACCGGCCATGCCAGCAAGCCCGAGCCGAGCGCTACCAGTGCGCCGCTGGCAATGAGGCTGGCGTTTTGGGCCAGGTTGAAATCCTGCGCCGCCAGTGCCGTAAAGACCAGCAGCGGGCAGAGCGCATCCATGCTCACCGTATTGACGGCAATCATGTCCACCTTGACGGCAGCGCCGCGCACACGGCCGTAGCCATAGCCAATCGCGATAATGAAAAACACCGGCAAGATGATGCCGAGAATGCGGTCGAAAATTTCCATGTGGTCCAATTAGTTCGCCCGCGTGGGCTTGGTTGGGCGGGCACGGGCGTCTGTGCTCATACGCGCGCACTTGGTTGGGCGGGCACGGGTGTTGGTGCCCACGCGTGCACACCACCGACTGGCAGGTATGGACCAACCTCTCCAATTCGCGCGCGTGGGCACAACGGACCGTGCCCACCCTACCATTCGTCGGTTTGTGCCAACGCGCGTGCATCACCGCATGCGTTTGCCGGTTGACGGATCACACCTCGATCAAGCCATGTCGCACGGCGATCAGTTTGGTAGGGTGGGCACGGGTGTTCGTGCCCACGCGTGCGCACCACCGACTGGCAAGTATGGACCGACCTCTCCAATTCGCGCGCGTGGGCACAACGGACCGTGCCCACCCTACCATTCGTCGGTTTGTGCCAACGCGTGTGCACCACCGCATGCGTTTGCCGGTTGACGGATCACACCTCGATCAAGCCATGTCGCACGGCGATCAATGCCAGTTCGGCCTGATTACCTGCACCGAGTTTCTGCTTGACGTTATACAGGTGCGTACCCGCAGTACGCGGAGAAATGTTCAAGTCAATCGCGATCTGGTTGACTGACAAGCCTTTAGCCAGCTGAATAAAAACACCAAATTCGCGTTCGGACAAAATCTCCAGCGGATTTTTGGCGCCATCGAATTCTTGCAGCGCCATCCGCTGCGACACATGCGCATCGAGGTACATGCGCCCACTGGCAACCTGCCGGATGGCGTGGATCAGTTCATCCGGCGCGCTGCGCTTGGACAAGTAGCCCAGCGCGCCGGCCTTGAGCATGAAGCGCACGTAACTCGGGTTTTCGTGCGACGACAGGCCGAGCACCTTGAGGTGCTTGTTGCGGGCGAGGAGGCGGCGTGTGGCATCGACACCGGTGCTGCCATCGCCGAAGGAAATATCCATTACCACCACGTCCGGCTGGCAGGTCTGCAATTGCAGATAGGCCGCATCGGCCGAGTCGGCTTCGGCAATGACGCGGATATCGGGTGTGGCATCAAGCAGCATCCGAAAACCAAAGCGCACGACCATGTGGTCATCGACCAGCATGACGGTCACAGGTTTGTTCATGCCAGAGTGGCTCATGCGGCAGTTTCTTTCATTGGTATCGTCAGTTCGACCAGCAGACCGCCTTGTTCACCCGGCTGAAAACGCAACGTGCCACCTAGCGATTCGGCCCGTTCCTGCATGCCGCGCACGCCGTAATGACCGGCGCGGATTAACGTCTTGGGGGCCCCGTTGCCATCGTCGCCGATAGACAGGCAGAGGTTGTCGTCATGCCGCCGCAACCAGACCATGGCGTGCGCTGCGCCGGCATGACGGATCACGTTGGTCAGCGCTTCCTGAGCAATCCGGTACAACGCGATTTCGATCGGTTCGGACAGGACGGGCAGGTCGTCATCGGACCGGAACGTAATTCCGAGCGCCGGATGGGCGAGTTGCAGTTCAGTGATCAGGTCGCGCAGCGCATCGGCCAGCCCCATGCCATCAAGCTGGATTGGCCGCAGCCGCGGAATCATTCGGTGTAGTGCATCGGCGGTCGAACCGGCCGTGTCGAACAGCATCTGTATGCTGCGCTGGCTCATCCCATCGCGGATCGCCGTTTGCTGCATCAGCGACTTGGCAATGCTGCGGATCGCGGTCAGCGACTGCCCCAGTTCGTCGTGCAGTTCACGCGCCAATGCAGCGCGTTCTTCTTCGATACGCTGATGCAGCAGCGTCGTGAATTCGCGTTGCGCCGCGAGTCGGGCCTGGACGTCGGCGCTAGTCTGGCGGACCTGCATGTTTTCTTCGACAGCTTGCGCCATGCGGTTGAACGTACGGCCCAGCTCGCCGGCTTCGCGCCCGGCCAGCGGCGGCAGACGGACCGTGTGTTCACCACGTTCGATCGCACGCAATCCATTCTGGATGCTATCGAGCGGTGCCAGCCAGCGGCCGACGATGACGAATACCAGTAGATCGGCCACCAGTAGCAGCAAGGCTTCGACCAGTACGACGCGCTTGAGATCATCCCAGGCATCGAGTACCGAGCGGGTCGGGTTGGGTGTCACAATCAACTGACCGCCGGCCAGTACGATGGTGGTCGCTGGCAGATGCGGCGTGACCATCGCTTCATACCAGTCTGGCGCATCGCGCCCGGCTTTGTAGGTCGAGGGTGGCGAAGCATAAATGATCCGTCCCGACTGATCCTGCAAGCGGATTTCATTGGCGCGGACCCGGCCAGTTTCTTGCAAAAAGCCGCCAAGTTGTTCCAGTCCGCCCATCGCCGACAGCCAGGTAATGCGACCCAGCAGTTGTGCTGCAATACGGTTTGATGCTTCGATTTCTTCGCGGACGCTAGTGCGTGCCGATTGAATTTGCACCATGACCAGCAAGCCGAGCACGAGCATGCTGATCACCCCGAAGATCAGGTTGATTTTGTGGCGCAAGCTGAGCGCGGCGGATGGTCGCAAGGAACGGGCAGGTGCAATCATGCGGCATTCTACCGGCCATGACGGTGCTGACTGAGGATGAATTTTACGGGGTGCATTGAACTACCGGTTTTGCAGGTAACGATCAGTCAGACGATGCGTTTTCATTCGGTCGGACAAGCCGCTACAGTTGATCGCATCGGGGCTGTCATGGTCCTGCGCCTGGAGACTAAGATGACCACTACCGCACTGCTGATGCCGCCCGCTAGCATTGATCGCCGCCTCACGTTATTGCCGGGATTGTTGTTGAGCGCAGCGATTGCGACCGTGGCGATGGAACTGGGCAAGCTGGCCGTGTTTTCCGGTCACGGCATGAGTGCTCTGACACTCGCGATACTGATTGGCATCGTGCTTGGCAATAGCTTCTCGCCACGCATCGCCTTGGCCAGTGCGGCGGGCGTGCAGTTCTCCAAGCAGAATTTACTGCGCGTGGGTATCGTCCTGTATGGCTTGCGCCTGACGATGCAACAGATCGGCGAGGTCGGCGTGGCCGGTGTGGTGATCGATGCGCTGGTGCTGTGTTCGACCTTCGGGCTGGCGCTGTTCCTTGGCGTCAAAGTGTTCCGGCTTGAGCGCGATACCGCGATCCTGATCGGTGCGGGCAGTTCCATCTGCGGCGCAGCCGCGGTACTGGCGACCGAGCCGGTCTTGCAGGCCCGCAGCGAACAGGTGACGGTGGCGGTGTCGACGGTGGTGGTATTTGGCACGCTGGCGATTTTTTTATATCCGCTGCTGTTTCAGCTCAACCTGCATTGGCAGGTGCTGGATGTGACGCCGGCGACGTTTGGCATTTACATCGGATCGACGCTGCACGAAGTCGCCCAAGTGGTAGCCGCGGCACGCTCGGTTAGCGATGAGGCAGCCAATACTGCTGTGATTGCCAAGATGGTCCGCGTGATGATGCTCGCGCCATTCCTGATTGCCTTGTCGGCTTACGTGACCCGCTCCCGGCGTGCTGCCAGCACTAGCGAGGCAAGCGCACCGGGCCGACTTGCCGTGCCGTGGTTTGCTTTCCTTTTTATTGCCGTCGTCGGTTTCAATTCGCTGGCATTGTTGCCACCTGCGCTGGTGACGGTACTCATCGATATCGATACGTTCTTGCTGGCGATGGCCATGGCCGCGCTCGGCCTTGGTACCCGATTGTCGGCGATCCGTCAGGCCGGTGCGCGGCCGTTACTGCTGGCGGCGTTGCTGTTCACGTGGCTCATTGGGGGTGGGGCGCTCATCAACCGGTACGTGATGCACTGGTTGGCTTGAAAGAAGTCATCATTCCCGGTGTGAACACGATCCAGCGCAACGAGGCGACGCGGGAGGGGCGTTCAGTCATCTGCACGTGATGCCATTTCACCTACGTGCAAAGCAATGGCCAACGAGGCGGTCAGTCCGGGCGATTCAATGCCAAACAGATTGATCAAGCCGGGAATGCCGTGTTCAGCCGGACCCTGAATGCAAAAATCGACTTCCTCTGCGCTACTGGTCAGTTTTCTTGGACGCGACGCTGTTGGCTCGAGCCGTTCAAACGTCTGGCAAGCACGCTGACGGCGTATCTGCCGGGCATTGTGCGCGGCATGCTTGACGGGCGCAGCAATGCGTATGTAGAAGCAATGAACGGCTTGCTTCAGCAAACCAAAACTGCCGCACGCGGCTTCCGCACTGTCTCCAATTTTGTGGCTATCGCATATCTGCGTATGGGTAAACTTACGCGCTTGCTGAAGAGCCTATTTGCGCTGGCGGTATCACGCGGGCACGGCGTGACGCGTTATCGAGATAGACGTCAAGTTTCACTGGACGCGGCATAGAGCCCTTAAATTTCACACGTTGATTTGAACTAATACGGGTCAGGCTGCACTCAACCATATATTTTTAAATCATAGGAGGCCGTTGCAAAATGATGGCCATTTTACGTCAAGTAATCGTTTGGAATCAAATAATGAAAATTTCTACTTTCGCCTCGGCCAGTTTTGCGGCATTCGCTGCGACAAAAGCAGTCGCATTTAAACCTGATCCGTCTCACAGCAATCATCAACAGAAAAATAGTGACTCTCTCAATTTAAAATACCGACTTAAGAAACTTTGGGCCAATGGAAATAATAACGCAGGTGATTTAAGTGAATTTTTAGGTAATAACAATGATCCTAATGCATTGGCGGCGTTTAAAGATGTTATGAATGATGATATGGATTCCCTAAAAAAGCGCTTGGAGAATGGTTTGAACCCGGATATAAAGTTTTTTGGTGGTCAAACCATATTGCATTTAATTGCATTAAAGGGAAAAGAAAAATTTCTGGGAGATGAGCAATACCTGCCTATAGTCAGACAGTTGTGGCTAAGTGGAGGAAATTTGGATGCAGTAGACGATAGTGGAAATACGATATTGGATGCTTTAGGGAGCAACCAAGGTTGGGGATTGGGAGACAGTGTGGATCAGATTAAAAATATGGAAATGAATGCCTCCTTTAATCAAAAAGAGTTGGATGCGCATTTAACAGCAATTTCCTTGCAAAAAGAGCCAACCGCAAGAGGTAAGCAATGGGTCGTTACTTTGATAAAGGGCGGAGCGAATAGTGAGGTAATGACCGCTAACGGCAAACGCGTAATTGATAATATTCGAGTTAATTGGTCAAGAGCTAATAGCAAAGCATTTACTAATTTGGTATCCGCCGCAACATTTAAAAGTGCTGCGAATAAATCAGAAAAAACTCCTTCTAAAAATGTCTTTGATGACAAGTGGAATAATGCTGTTCTTGCTTTTTATAAGGCAAGAGGGAATGCGCAAAAACCTAACGACCCTAATTAAATTTTCCGTACTCCGGTTCGCAAGCTATTGCGTAATCCGTCGACACGATCGGTAGGGCGCAAAAATGTAACAGTGATGTCGAGGCTGGACTCTAGTTTTTCTGAATGACATCGAGGTCGATGAGCATGGCGCCGGGCAGAGCGTGGAAATTAATTAGGGTCAGAGTCAATTAAATAATTAGGGTCAGAGTCAATTAATTCTTAAAATAATTAGGGTCAGAGTCAATTAATTCTTAGATTTTAATTGACTCTGACCCTAATATTTGGCGATCTGTTAAAAAATGTCTTGGTATTAATTGCCAAAGAGGTTTCGCTTCATCGGGAAAATCTCTCAAAGCCACGCATGTTGCGAGCGAAGCCGCACAAATTTATGACTCAACAGTAATGTTGAATATGGGTAATTTCCTTAACTTGAGTGGATTGAGTTTAGCCCGGCCCCCGTACTAACGTTGTCCCCAGCATGTCCTGATAAAAATCCGTCCGGCGGTCGTGCAGCACATGGTTGTAGGCGTTGAATTGCCGGCTCTTGCGGGCGTCCGACAGGTTTACTTGGGCAATCAGAATTTCTTCGTCATTGATGCTGGCCGGACCGGCCAGCGGCCAGCCCTCGCAGCCAACAATGATGCTCGAACCAAGAAACGGTTGGCCGCGCTCGATACCGACTCGGTCGGCGGCGGCAATGAACATGGAGTTTGAATGGGCACCGGCCATCGCGAGGATGTTGGCCATGACTGGCTGGTCTACGGGCTGGTTGGCCATCGGTACCCAGTTGGTCGGGACGCACAGGATGTCGGCACCTTGCAGTGCTGCCAGGCGCATGACTTCCGGGAACCACATGTCGTAACAGATGGCGCACGCAATCCGTCCAAATGGTGTGGAAAAAACGGGAACCTGCAGATTGCCGCGCTCGAAAAACAAGTTTTCTTCACCCCACAAATGGAGTTTGCGGTAGCAGCCAATCAGGCCGTCCGGTCCGACCAGCGCCGCCGAATTGAACAGCTGGTCGCCGTCCCGTTCGGTAAAGCCGGCCACCAGCGTGATGTCGAGCTCTTTCGCAATCGCCAGCCATGCCTGAACGGTCTCGCCGTCGATGGTTTCGGACAGCGCAAAGGCCTCACTGCGCGAGGCGAACATATAGCCGGAATTGCATAACTCCGGTAACACGATCAGTTGCGCACCCTGTTGATGAGCGCGTCGAATCAGCTGCAGCGAGTGGGCGACATTGGCCTGTATCTCGCCGATTTCGGGGCGCATCTGAATGCAGGCAATGGTGAGCAAACTCTGCGGTGGGGGTGTCGTCATGGTCAACTCCTTGTGTTGTCGCGATGGCGCAGCGGCGGCAGGCGTTCGCCCCAGCGATGGATGGATTCATAGGCATGCGCCACCCGCAGCAGGGTCACTTCATCAAACGGTGCGGTGGCGAGCTGCAAGCCGATCGGCAGGTCGTGACGGTCAAATCCGCAGGGCACCGAGATGGCCGGCATGCCGGTCAGATTGAACGGATAGGTCAGACGCCACGAGGCTTCCAGCGGACTTTCCTTGCGCGAGGTGAACGCCATGTCGGTCTGGTCGGCCTTCCATGCCGTCAGCGGCATGGTTGGCGTAAGCATGACGTCGACCTGTTCAAACGCCTTCTTGAAATTGTGCATCAGTACCGCGCGTAACTGTTCGGCCTTGACCATGTCGGCGCCGGTCACCATGCGACCAATTTCAACCAGGGTGCGGACATCGTCGGTCATCCCGCTCGTCGCACCGCTTTGCAAGGCGCGGTCGTGATAGGCGCTCGACGACGCCAGTTCAATGGCAAAAATGGCGCCGAGTCCGTACTCCAGATGATCGATGTGCAGTTCGACGATGTGTGCGCCCAGGCTGGCCAGATCGTCGATGGCACGCTCGACCGCTTGCTCGACATCGGGCTCGTTGGCACCAAAAAAATGGTTACGGCAAATGCCGATCTTCAGGCCAGCAATCGGCTGCGTGATCGTCGCCAGATAATCGGGCACCGGTTGGTTCTGGCAGGCCGTGTCCTGCGGATCATAGCCAGCCATCACGTTGAGCAGCAGCGCTGCATCGCGCACGCTGCGGGTCAATGGTCCGGCATGATCGAGTGACCAGCTATGCGGCACGATGCCGTCGCGACTGATGCGGCCGAAGGTCGGTTTCAGGCCGACCACACCGCACAAGCTGGCTGGAATCCGGATCGAGCCGCCGGTGTCGGAGCCTAGCCCGCCGGGGACCAGGCGCGCCGCAACGGCCGCGCCGGAACCGCCACTCGAACCACCGGGAATCCGGCTCAAGTCCCATGGATTGCGCGTCAGTGGCGTGATCGTGCCCCAGGCGAATTCATGGGTGCGGGTTTTGCCGATGGGAAGTGCGCCGGCTTCGCGCAAGCGTCTGACGGCCGTGCCATCGCGCAAGGCAAAGTCATAACCGGGCGCGGTGCTGCCGGCGGTGGTCGGCATGTCGCGGGTCAGATAGTTGTCCTTGATGGCGAGCGGTATGCCGTGCAGAGGACCAACGCGTGCGCCTTGCTGCAACAGCGCTTCGGCGTGATGGGCCTGCGCCAGTGCGGTCTCACTGAGGTGGATAAAACTTTGCAGTGTCGGATCGATGGCCTCGACGCGTTCCAGAAAAGCTTCCATCACCGTCACGGGTGATACGGTGCGGGCGGCGATCAAACCGGCCAGCCCGACGATGTCCATGTCCGTTAGTGGGATTGTCATTGCTCGCTCCGTCTCCATGGCGCGGTCGGATCGAACATGACCGCAGGGTGAATGTCGCCAAGGTCGAGTTCGCGCAGCTTGTGGATCTCGGCCAGAATTGGCCGGAAGGCGGCGATGTTGGCAGCGGCACGCTCTGGCGTGAATTGTGTACCGGTGATGGTTTGCAGCAGGTCCGGCGGTGGTGCTGCACCGGGGCGCAGGGACGGCGCAAGCAGCAACAAGTCGCTGACGCTTTTCGGCGGCACGCCGGCCGGGTTGGTGCGGCTCGGCATGCTGGCGCGGAAGGGCAGGAATTGCGCGACCGCGACGCCAAACACGCGCCGCAATTCGGTCACCGGATCGGTGTGTTCATCGACCCGCAGATCGAGATACGGATAGGGTTCGCTATCGGTGATCAGCAGCGATGCCGATTGCCGGCCGCGCTTGTCGCCACCGGCGCGCTGGCCTGCTTCGAGCGCTTGCATCATGCGCTCTTCAAAGGGCTGGTCGGTCGATGCGAGGAAGGCCGCCTGCATCGCGTCCAGCGTGGCCGCGCCGGTGAGCATGTTGCCCTGAATCGCGTAACCGGGACCGGTGCGCTCGCCCGCCCATCCGGTGCAGGAGGACCCGGTCCAACTGAGGGCAACGCCGTCGGCAGTAACGAGGCCGATCTGCCGCAGATCCGCATGCGCATCGGCACGCAATGCGGTATCGAGTGCTTCGCGCGCCGGGCGGCCTGTCGCCAGCAAGTCCAGCACCGCGATGGCCAGGTACGGGTTGACCCACGATTGCGTGGACACGGCCCCGACGCCGGGCCGATTGTGCGGGCACATGGCGCCGACGGCGGGCACGGCGGTGCTGACGGCGACGCCCAGAAGGTGTCGTTCGGGGCAACGGGCAACGATGGAAAAGGTCATCGGGGAGTCTCCTTTAAACGGACAGGTGGCGGGTGATGCGCGCGTGCGCATCCGCGTCGGTGGTGGCGCTGGTATCGACGATGCATCCCAGTTCCAGCACCGCATACCGGTCGGCCACGGCCAGCGCAAAATGCACGTTTTGTTCGACCAGCAGCAGAGCCGTCCCGAATTGTTCGCGTTCCTGCCGCAAGATGCCGATCAAGCGTTCGATCACGGAGGGTTGCATGCCTTCGGTGATTTCATCGATCAGAATCAGGCGCGGCCGGCAGATCAGCGCGCGCGCCACCAGCAGCATCTTTTGTTCGCCCCCGGAGAGCGTGCCCGCCTTTTGCGCCATGCGTTCCTTCAGGAACGGAAAGTGATCCGCGATGGCGTCAAAACGCACGGCAAAATCCTTGTCGCGCGCCAGCGCCAGCCCGAGATTGTCGCGCACGGTCAGGTCCTGAAACAGCGCCTGCTCTTGCGGAATATAGGCAACCCGTTGACGGGCGATGCGGTCCGGATTCCATGTGGTGGTGGCGTCGCCAAAGAACGAGACAGCGCCTTTTTTTGGCCGGATAAAGCCCATCAGTGTTTTTAGTAGCGTCGATTTGCCCATCCCGTTCTTGCCGAGGATGGCCAGTATTTCGCCGGGTTGCAGCGACAGGCTAAGTTCTTTGAGCACCATCGCTTCGCCATATCCGCTATCGATCCCTTGCACGGTCAGCAGCGCCGCAGTGGTACTCATGTCGACACCGCTGGTGCGTGATTACTACCGGCATAGACGTCGCGGACGATGTCCGAACCTACGACTTCATCGACCGAACCATCCATGACGATTTTTCCTTGATGTAAAACGACAATGCGCGAACTGATGGCGCGCACGAATTCGAGGTCGTGTTCGACTAGCAGCAGGCACAACCCGTACTTGGTCGACAGGTCGACCAGAATGCTGCCGATGAGGGTGCGCTCGGCTTTGGTCAGGCCGGCGGTAGGTTCATCGAGCAGCAGTACGCGCGGCTCAAGAGCCAGCACCATGGCCAGTTCCAGCGCTTGCTTTTGGCCGTGCGACAGGATGCGGCATTCGCGTTCCAGTTCCTGATCCAGGCCGGTCGCGCGCAAGACGTCGAGCGCGGCTTTCGGCAATGCCAGTACCGGGCTGGTTGCCCAGCGATCGGGCGTCTGGATCCGGGTGCGGGCAATGCGCAAGGCTTCGGCCACGGTCAGCGAATCGAAGGTGATGGCGGTCTGGAATTTGCGCCCGATCCCGAGCGCCACGCATTGATCCGGCGGTAGACCATGGGTGGGGAAACCATTGACATGCACGGTGCCCGACGAGCTTTCGGCACCGTCGCTGATGCATTTCATTAGCGTGGTTTTGCCGGCCCCATTGGGGCCAACGATGCTGAGCAGTTCACCCGGTCGTACCGAAAACGTGATGCCGTTGAGTACCGACAGGCTACCGAAATGCTTGGCCACGCCATTGAGTACCAGTGCCGATGGCGCATTGGCCTGAAACGGTAGTGGTACCGCTTCTTCCAATTGCTGTGGTGCGACCTTGGTCACCCGCAGTCGCAGTCCGCGCAGCGCACCTGTCACTAACGGCATCAGGCCGCGCGGCATCGCCACGATGACCAGCACGAAGGCAGTGCCGACCAGTAGTTTCCAGAGATAAGGCATGTCACCGCTGAGATAGGCACTGCCGACATCGATCAGGATGGTGCCGATGACCGGCCCAAACAGCGTGCCGCGCCCGCCGAGTGCCACCCAGATCACGAGCTCGGTGCCGAACACGAAGCCGGCGTATTCCGGTGCCACCACCATCTGCACACACGCAAACAGGAAACCGGCGGTTGCGGCGATCAGCGATGCGATACCCATCAGCCGTGTTTTTATGCGCGAGGTATTCATCCCGAGATATTCGCAACGGGCTTCATTTTCGCGTATGGCGACCAGCAGTTTGCCGGCATCGCTGCGCACGAACAGCCACGCGCCCAGCGTCAGCACGATCAGGAATGTGCCCGTGATGAGATACCAGACTTCGAGCGGCAAATCGAAACTCTCGAAGCCGGAAATGCCGCTGCTCGAACCCGTCAGCACGCCGCCCGAGTAAATCGCCTGCACCAGTACGATCGGCAACACCAGCGACACGACCGAGGCATAGAGCGGCGAAGCGCCATGATAAAACGCCAGCCAGCTCACGAGACGCGAGACAGTCCATGAGGCCGCGAGGCCACCGGTAAATGCCAGCACGGCGGTCAGCGGCGAGAAGCCGTAATGCTGAAATGTCAGACCGGCCGCGTACGCACCAATGCCAAAAAATGCCGACTGACCGAACGTCAGCACCCCGGTATAGCCCCACAGCAGATCGACCGTGAGGGCGACGGCGGCGAACAAAAAGGCACGAATCAGGTTGTTGACCAAAAATGTGGGTAGGGTATAGCTACTCACAAGTAGAAGAATCAGCACTGCCAGCAGGATGCCAATGGCCCGACGCGACATGATGGGACGCGCAGCGCGTGTAGCCGATGCGGCTGAAGTGTTATTCATTCGAGAATCCTTTCGGGCGGATGCGCAAGAGCAGGGCGGCAAGGATCACTAGTGTCAGGCCGCCAAGCACTGGATTAACGAGATTACTCACCAGTGCCTGTGCGCCACCGAGTACCAGACAGGCGGCGGCCAGACTCACCAGCGAGGAGCCGGAGACCATCACCAGCATGAAAGCACTGACTAGCCACGGTACGCCCATGTTCGGGTCCACACTTGATAGTGGCGTAATGAGCGTTCCGGCCAGACTGGCCAACGCCGCACCCATGCAAAAGCTGAGAAAGCGCACGCGCCCGCTGCTAATGCCCAGCCCGCGCGCCAGCGATTCATTCATGATCACGGCGCGGGTTTGCAGGCCCAGTCGGGTACCGTTGAGCAGTGCGCCCAGCGCCAACGCCAGCACGACGGCGACACCCAGCAGGATCAGGCGATATTGCGAATACTGTCCGCCGAAAATCGGCATGGCGCCGCTGACAGGACTGGCGACGAATTGAATCTCGCGGCCGAAGGCGAGGGTAATGACTTGTCCGATGATGATGCCCAACCCCCAGGTGGCGAGGATGGCGTCGAGTGGCCGGGCGTACAGCGGGCGCACGACCAGGCGTTCGATCACGGCGCCGAGAGCGAAACCGATGACCAGAGACAGGGGCAAGGTCCAGAGAAAACCGAGGCCGAGTTTGGCCGCGATCACGCCAGAATAACCGCCTACGGTCAGAAATGCGCCATGCGCAAAATTGATGATTTTCATGACGCCGAAAATGATCAGCAGACCCGCCGCGACGATAAACAGAATCGCTGACGAGGTAATGACATTGAGGAAAATAT
Source organism: Minisyncoccia bacterium (assembly GCA_047621345.1). Taxonomy (GTDB): domain Bacteria; phylum Pseudomonadota; class Gammaproteobacteria; order Burkholderiales; family Burkholderiaceae_D; genus Actimicrobium. Next base: position 45,956 of record JBLHLW010000012.1, read on the forward strand.
CCAGCACGAGCGCTCTCCCTGCGGAAAAAAACCGGCGTGCCGAAGGCGCGCTTAGGCGCCTCCGGTGCTTGGGGATGACACGCGTCAGAGTCTCTGCGCGTGCAGGCGGGGAGTTACTTCAGGCTCGGGCACTGTGCGCCCGGATCGACGTTGGCAAAGGAGCTGATGATCTTCACTGCGCCATCTTTTTGGACCTGGCCGAGGTACATGGTCAGCGGCGTGTGGTGCTGCTTGTTCATCTGGATTTTGCCGCGCGGACCTTCGTAGGACACCAGTGGCAGGGCCTTGAGGACCTTGTCGGTATCGGTCGAACCGGCTTTTTCGACGGCGGCCTTGTACAGATAGATCGCTTCGTATTGCGGCACTGAGAGGTCATTTGGTGTCTTGAGATCGTCGCCGAATTTTTTCTTCATGCTGGCCAAAAATTTGGTATTGGCAGGCGAGTCGATATTGGTCAGGTACGATCCGGCGATGAAGATGCCATCCGCATCCGGTCCCATGTTCTTGGCGGTGCCTTCATCGACCGCCAGATTGCCATAGGGTAGTTTGATACCGGCCGCGCGCATCTGCTTGGTCAGTGTCACGTTCGGTGCGCCGCCTGCAGTCGACGTAATGATGGCGTCCGGCTTGGCAGCCTGCAGCTTGCTCAGGATCGGTGTCCAGTCGGAACCATCCATAGGCAGGTATTCGTTGCCGACGACTTTGCCACCGATTTTTTCAATATAGGTCTTGGTAAAGTCGAGCATGCCGCGACCGAACGAATAATCGCTGCCGATCAGGAAAAAAGTCTTGGCCTTGTACTCTTTGACGAAGTAGTCAACGATCGGTGCGACCTGCTGATCCGGTACCCAGGCATTGACGAACATGTTGCGGTTGCACGATTTGCCTTCGTAGAACGAGGTGTAGATATAAGGCACCTTGCCACGGCTGACGATGGGCAGGCCGGCGTTACGCGCCGCGCTGGTTTCCATCGAGATGAGGACATTCACTTTTTTCTGGAAGACCAGCGAGTCAAAGGCTTTTTGTGCACCTGCCGCACCACTGGCGTCATCGGCAATTTCAAGCATTACTTTTTTGCCGAGGATGCCACCGGCGGCGTTGATTTCTTCAACGGCGAGCTGGCTTGACTGCACGACCGACGGCGCAACCACACTGTTGGCGCCGCTCAATCCGACCGGTACACCGATGCTGATGGTGTCGGCTGCAGACACCCCCATGGCCATCGCAACCAATGAAACGCCAACCGTAGTTTTTAATGCGACCTGGGCAAATTTGTACGAGATTTTCATCTTCAGCTCTTTCGATGCGGGTTTGGGGAACACAAATCATCACGGGTGGGCATTGGCTTGATTCAGCGAATACTGTGGCAGTGCCTGATCTGTGAAAGTACTTTTCTTTTAATGAAAGTGACTTGAACATAGCAGATATCGTGCCTGATAGACATTAAAATAAGTCATGGTCGACCGGTCGCCTGAATAGCCGCATTCAATCAGGGAGCGCAGGGCGGTGATGGCTTTGCCCTTGGCACAAACATCACCGGTTGGTGGCGACATACGACGAAGTCGGCGCTCACTTGGTGCAGGACTGAGTGCGTCGTCATGCATGGTGGTGCGCTGAGTCGCAATGAATGTCCGTCCTCCAAGTCGTCAGGGTTTGTGAGTTGCCGTACAGACAAGTGGCGTCTCTTTGATTAGCATCCTTGCATCCCACCAATCTCCCGCTCTCATGCCCAAGACACCTTCCAGATCGCCAGCCCTCCCGGCCGTTCGTAGCGGCTACGTCCAAGTACGCGGCGCACGCGAACACAATCTCAAGGAAGTCGACGTCGATATTCCCCGTGATGCGCTCGTGGTATTTACCGGCGTTTCCGGTTCAGGCAAATCATCCTTGGCGTTCGGCACGCTCTATGCGGAAGCGCAGCGGCGCTATCTGGAGTCGGTGTCGCCGTATGCGCGACGGTTGTTTAACCAGATGGCCGTGCCAGACGTCGATGCGATTGACGGCTTGCCGCCAGCGGTAGCGTTGCAACAGCAGCGTGGTTCGCCGACTACCCGTTCGTCGGTCGGCAGCGTCACGACCTTGTCGAATCTGTTGCGCATGCTGTACTCGCGTGCCGGTGATTATCCGGCAGGCCAAGCGTTGCTGTATGCCGAGTCGTTTTCGGCGAATACACCGGAAGGCGCCTGCCCCCAGTGTCACGGCATGGGCCGGGTCTACGAGGTGACGGAACGCTCGCTGGTGCCGGACGACCGATTGACCATCCGCGAACGCGCCATCGCCGCCTGGCCGACTGCCTGGCATGGCCAGAACTTGCGCGAAATTTTGACGACACTCGGGTTCGACGTTGACACGCCGTGGCGCGACCTGCCGAAAAAAGACCGCGACTGGATTCTGTTTACCGACGAACAGCCGACCGCCCCGGTGTATTCCGGCTTCACGGCAGAGGAAGTGCGCGCCGCAATCGAGCGCAAGGTGATGCCGAGTTATCAGGGCACCTTTACCGGTGCCAAAAAATATGTATTGCAGACGTTCGCCACGACCCAAAGTGCGCTGATGAAAAAGCGGGTGGCGCAGTACATGGTCAGTTCCGACTGCCCGCTGTGCCAAGGCAAACGGCTGCGCCCCGAAGCGCTGTCGGTGAAATTTGCGGGTTGCGATATCGCTGACATTTCCCGTCTGCCGCTCAATCGTCTCAGCGCACTTCTTGCGCCGTTCGCTGACGGCACCGCCAAGGTCGATGCCAAACAGCAGCGCGAACATCCGGAAAAAGCGCTCGTCACGCAGCGCATTGCCGTTGATCTGATCGAGCGGGTCGCCGTGCTGCTGGAGTTGGGATTGGGTTATCTGGCACTCGAACGCAGTACACCGACGCTGTCGCCCGGCGAACTGCAGCGCCTGCGGCTGGCGACGCAAGTGCGCTCCAATCTGTTCGGCGTTGTGTATGTACTCGATGAGCCATCGGCCGGTTTGCATCCGGCCGACACCGAGGCGCTACTGACGACCTTGGCCCGGCTCAAGGCCTCCGGTAATTCACTGTTTGTTGTCGAGCATGATCTTGACATCATCCGTGACGCCGACTGGATTGTCGATGTTGGTCCCGGCGCGGGCGATCAGGGTGGATGCGTTCTGTACAGTGGTCCGCCGGCAGGATTGGCGGATGTCGAACAATCGCAAACCCGGCGTTATCTGTTTGCCGGACCAGCCACGTCACGCCGCACGCCGCGCACGCCGGAGCGCTGGCTGTGTCTGGAGGGCGTGACCCGCAATAATCTGGATCATCTGGATGCCGCTTTCCCGTTGGGCGTGCTGACCAGTGTGACCGGCGTTTCCGGATCCGGAAAATCGAGCCTGGTGAGTCAAGCGTTGGTGGACCTGGTTGCGGCGCAGTTGGGTCACCCGATAACGCAGGAGGAGGAAGAAGGCGATGCGCTGGAACAGCGCGCGGTCAGAGCGACCGGCGGCCATATCGCAGATGGCATGGAAGCGATCAAACGACTGGTGCAAGTCGACCAGAAACCGATCGGACGCACGCCGCGCTCGAATCTGGCGACCTACACCGGCTTGTTTGACTATGTGCGCAAACTGTTTGCCGCAACCGAGGACGCCCGCGCCCAGCATTACGACGCTGGCCGGTTTTCGTTCAACGTCGTCAAGGGACGTTGCGCTACTTGTGCTGGCGAGGGCCAGGTCATGGTCGAGTTATTGTTTTTGCCTAGCGTGTATGCGCCTTGCCCGACTTGTCACGGCACGCGTTACAACGAAGGCACGCTCGCGGTCCAGTACCGCGAGCGCAATATCGCCGAGGTACTGGCGATGACGGTCGATACCGCATGGGATTTTTTTGCCGACGAAGCACCGTTGCGACGTCCTTTGACGGTCTTGCGCGAGGTCGGTCTGGGGTATTTGCGGCTCGGTCAGGCTGCCACCGAATTGTCCGGCGGCGAAGCCCAGCGCGTCAAACTCGCCACCGAACTGCAACGACCGCAGCGCGGTGACACGCTGTACATTCTCGATGAACCGACTACCGGCCTGCATCCCTCGGACATCGATAAACTGATCGCGCAACTCGATGCCTTGGTCGCGTCAGGCAATACCGTGATCGTGGTCGAGCACGACATGCGTGTGGTCGCGGCAAGCGACTGGGTCATCGACATTGGCCCCGGTGCCGGCGACCAGGGTGGCCGCGTTGTGGCGAGTGCGCCGCCCGATCAGGTCGCGCTCGCGGCAGACAGTCGCACCGCACCGTATCTGGCGCGGGCATTGGCTTGATGCGGGCAATGAACGTCAGCTTTGACGTCGTTGCTCGATTACCCGCCGGTTAATCAGCAACCTGCCGTCTTTCCACGTCACACTGTGACGATGTCTTCCAGCACCTCCTTGTACAGCGCGATGACGGTACTGGTCGATAGCGATAGCGTGTTGCCATCAAGCGCCGTGCGAGCCGCTTGGCGGTACTAAAGGGCATGCTGACCATTGCGATAATAGCCATGTCACCGACTGGTTACTGAGAGCTTCTGTCACGCTCCCTGCTCGAGTGGAAGCAAGCCGACGAATATCATGTCAGACTACCAGTCGGTATTTTATTTTAGCGACCACTAATAGCAATTTCAGATTCCTTTACAAATGCAACTCCACATCAGTTTTCTTACCAACAACAAGCATTCCTTGTGTCAGGATTAGGTCGTGAATCACGATAACCACCGCGACACGAACCTACCGCAAAGCGATACCAACGCGGCAATGGTCGGCTGGATGAGATTGGTCCTTGCGACAACTACGTTGTTGACCGTGGTCATTGACGCAGGACAGACCGATAACTCGCGAACTGTTATCTACAGTGTTTTTATCGGCTATCTGGCACACAGCGTCGCCCTGTATGTGCTGTCCCGATGCGGCCAGTCTTTTCCACGAAGTAAGCTGGCCCACTGGCTGGATGTGTGCTGGTACGGGCTGATCGTTTTATTTACTGGTTACAACAATAGCTTTTATTTCTTATTTTTTTTCTTTGCCATTCTCAGCGCGTCGTTCCGCTGGGGATTTGAAGAAGGCGCACGCGTCACGATCGTCTCCGCTGCACTCTTCGCAGCGACAGCATGGCTGGTCGATACATCGGCGGAGATCTCAATAATGCTGTTGAGACTGACCTTTCTGCTCACATTGGGCTACATGATTGCGTACTGGGGTGAGTCGGAGGTTACCCAGAAGCGTCGGCTAGCGCTGCTGCGCGATGTCAGCCAGTTATCCAATCCGCGGTTTGGCATTGATCATACGATCGGCGCCATCCTTGAAAAAATCCGGATCTTTTTTAATGCCAGTTCCTGCGTTTTACTGCTACCCGATGAAGAAATGTCCACCTGGTCGGTGCGAACGGCCACCGCGCGGGTTGATGACCAGTTTCTAACCGCCACGCACATCAGTGCAGAAGCTGCCATCACGTTGACGGGATTTCCCGACTACACGATCGCACTTTGCAACCGCTTTACACGGTTATTCCTGCCTTCCTCCTCGCTTTGTCTGACCTGCGAAAAAGGAGACGGTCGATGGTACAAGCGCCTTGGCGAAACGGGCACACGGCTCGCTGCATTGCTTGAAACGAGTTCGTTGATCAGTGCTCCCGTATCGATCATCCGAGGCGGTGGCCGTATCCACGTCACGTCGCGTCAAACGCGATTTTGTAAAGCAGATGCACTTTTTCTCAGTGATCTTGCAATACAGGCGTTTCCAGTTATTAAGACCATAGGACTAATAGACCGGCTAGCCTCAGATGCCGCCTTGCAGGAACGTCAGAGCATTGCCCACGACTTGCATGACACCACCATCCAGCCCTACATCGGTCTGCAATTTGCGCTTAATGCGATCCGCAGGAAAGCCGCTACGGACAATCTATTGGTGGAGGATCTCGATACCCTGATCGGGATGACCTCGCAAGTCATCGTCGAACTGCGCAGCTATGCCGGTTCCTTCAAGGTAGGACGGGAAAGCGCTGAACCGATGCTAATGGCAGCCGTACGGCGACAGACTGACCAGGCGCGTGCGTTTTACGGTATTGATATTCAAGTCAGCGTACAAGGTCCGCTCACTATTAACGACCGCCTTGCGGCACCGGTCATTCAGATCTTCAGCGAAGGGCTGAGCAATATTTGCCGACACAGCAATGCGCAGCAAGGTGCCATCCGTCTGTTCGCCGACAGCGGTGTGCTACGGATCGAGATAGAAAATCATTGCTACGGCACGATGTCGGCCGCTTTTACGCCGCACTCGATTGTCGAGCGGGCACACGCGCTGGGTGGCAAGTCCGAAGTGTGCCGTTCTCCTGATCGTACGACCATCCGTATCGAGATACCCCTATGACCACTGCACTCAGCATCCCGACCACCAACCCGATTCGCCTTTTGCTGATCGACGACCATAAAACTGTGCTGTGGGGATTGGAGCAACTAGTGCGCAGCGAAAGCCCGAGGATGGAAATCGTTGGCGCCGCGAGTGATGTAGAGTCAGCGTTGGCGCTGGCTGCTAGCCTGTGTCCGGACGTCATTTTGCTTGACCTTGATCTTGACGGCATCAACTCTGTCGATATGTTGCCGGCGCTCCTGTCAAACCGGATTTCACGGGTGCTAGTGCTGACCGGTAGTCGCGATCAGGCTACATTGGATCTTGCTGTTTTAGGCGGTGCCCGCGGTGTCGTCAGTAAGTCCGCAGCCCCCGAACTAGTGCTCAAGGCGATCGAGAAAGTCCATCGAGGCGAACTGTCGGTCGACCATGACATGCTGAACCGAGTGCTGGAGGTGCTGATGGTTCCGGTACTGTCGCGCCACATTGATCCAGAAGCAATACGAAAAAAATCATTGACCAACAGTGAGCGGAAAATCATTGTTGCCGTCATCGACGGCAGCGGTGCCTTGCACAAGGTACTGGCGCAGCAACTGTGTATTTCCGAATCCACCTTGCGCAACCACTTGAGTTCGATCTATCAAAAACTCAATGTAGGCAACCGGCTCGAACTCTACATCTACGCCGTCAAACACAAGCTCGGTCATGCCGACGCCTGATAACGTTGTCCGGACATTTTGCTTGGTCGTCATCAGACATCCGGCTAAAAATCATCACAAAAGTCAGTACAAAAGTCCTAATTTCAGAACAAAAAAACAGGCACATTCTCCTGCTAATAAAAGTACTTTGATGCAATGTACCGACGAACTGTTACGCCTATCATACCACAAGGAAACTAAAGTTCAGACCGGGTAATCAACCCGGAAAAAGGGAGATGTCAATCAGAAGAGCAGCATGTCGATCACCAAATTTACGCTTTTTTTATTTTTGGTCATGGTTGATGGCAACGTTGAGCGGCTCTTTTGGCAGCAATGTCTGCAGTGAATTTTGGGTCAACCGACTCGCTTATCAAAAAAGGAATGTCATGAACTTTATCAAGAACTTTATCCGCGAAGAAGACGGTGTGACGGCAATTGAATATGCATTGATTGCTGCGCTGATTGCAGCGGTCATTGCAACTGCCGTCGGTCTCCTTGGCACAAAAATTAGCACCACATTCACAAGTATTACTAGCGCCATCTGACTATAAAAAACCACGCCGCGCCCACCAGATTTTGTAGTCTGTTCGAAGTGGGCGTGGATACAGATGAGAAATTAAAAATGACCTTCATCAAAAAGTTCATGTGCGGGGACGAGGGCGTAACAGCCATTGAATACGCCCTGATTGGTGCATTGATCGCTGCAGCAATTGCTATCTCGATTGGTGCTCTTGGTACGAAACTTGACGGAGTGTTTACAACACTCAAAAGCCTGCTCCCATAACTATTTTTGAGGGCGCGAGACTTTCAGCAGGACTAATGCCATCTGTTGCAATCATTTCCACCGGGTGAGCTGGGCAATGCAACCGATTACGACCGCGAAACATACCGACAAATGAGCGAGCATTTCATCACGTATTACGGCCAATCTAAAAGTGATGCCAACACCATTTTGCTGGTGCTGGTGCTCGTGATGGCCACCGCGACAGACCTTCGCTCCCGACGTATTCCAAACTGGCTGGTGCTGTTTGGACTTGCACTCAGTCTTTGGCTCAAGATCACCGCGGGCGATGTCAGTGCATGGGGCCTCGGCTTATTGATTGGTTTCGGATCGTTCATCCCTTTGTATGCATTGCGCGCAATGGGTGCTGGTGACGTTAAATTAATGGCGGTAGTGGGTGCGTTCCTGGGGCCACTGTCTGCATTGGGCGCTGTTGCTGCAACGCTTTTGGCGGGTGGTGTGCTGGCTATCGTGGTGGCCCTGGCTAACGGATCGCTGCGCCGCGCCATCGACAACGTGAAGTTCATGCTCACCAGTTTGATGGTCAGTGGCATGCAACGAACAAGGATGACCGTCGAAGTGCCGACTTCCTCCACAGGCAGCGTACCGTATGGCGCCGCGATCGCAGTAGGCACATTTGCCACCCTCTGGCTGGAACATACCGGGCATGGGATGTTCAGATGAGTAATCCGCTAACCGACGCCAAGCAACCGGAGGTATCAGGACAACCCGGCTGGATGAAGGTGCTTGATCTGCTTGCCGGATTGCCGATGATCGTGTTGCTGGGGTTGTTCGCGTGGCGTCACGTGATCGCCTATATCGATACCGGTCATGTGCAGTATGTGTTGCTCTGTATTTCGGAGCTCATCTGTGCCTTGTTTTTTTTCACGCGCAGCGCGCCGGTCAATGTGTCGACAGATCCTCTGGACTGGTTGTTCGGTATCGCCGGTACGTTTTTACCAATGTTGCTGATCCCTGCGACAACGGCGCTGTGGCCGGCTGCGAGACATTTGATATCCCTCGGCACTTTGCTGCAAATTGTCGCGATGCTCTCACTGAACCGCAGTCTTGCCATCGTCGCTGCACGTCGGAAAATCAAGACGGGTGGCTTGTACCGGTTCGTGCGTCACCCGATGTATGCGAGTTATTTGCTGATGTATGTCGGTTACGTACTGTCGAACACCACACTGGTCAATGTCGGACTTGTTACCTTGACTGTCCTGTTCCTTTTCGTGCGCATGGTACGTGAGGAAAAACTGCTGAGTGCAGACGTTTCTTACCGCGACTACATGCAGCAGGTGCGATATCGCGTCATTCCGTTTGTGATTTGATGCCTAACGCAACCACAATCCTGACAGGCACGCTGAGGCAAGCAAGAGGAACCGATGTTGAGTCGGTCGCGCCTTCTATGTTGCCGGTCCCCCGCACCGTACAAGAAACTGGCCTGTCATTTCTGCTGCTGATCGAGCTGCTGACGAAGGTGCTGTTCCAGCGCGGACAATTGCGCCTTTCGGAGCTCTCCGCGCATCTGAAACTGACGGTCAGCGTACTGGAAGAGGTCCTCGTTTTCATGCGCGCAGAAAAGCTTTGTGAAGTCACCCGCCGCGGTGGCAGTGGCACGGATGCCGATCTGACGTACCACCTGACGGATGCTGGCCGGGACCGTGCCGCAGAATTCATTGGTCGTAATGCCTATGCCGGTCCGGCACCGGTGACCGTCGCGGCCTATTGTGCCCAAGTTGAGGCACAGAGCGTGGCACACATGCAGATCGTGCGCGAAGACGTGGCCGCGCATTTCAGTGATATCGCGGTCAACCCTGCGGTACTCGATCAGATCGGCGCCGCCATGAACTCAAGCCGGGCGATTTTTTTGCATGGCCCGGCAGGTAGCGGCAAGACATTTCTCGCGGAGCACCTTGCGAAATTACTGAAAGGCGCAGTGCTGGTGCCGTATGCCATCGTCATCGACGGCGAACTTGTGCAAATGTACGATCCGATGGTGCATGTTGCCGTAGCCGAGACACCGGAACACAGCACCGTACTCGTCCGACACATCCGATGTGACCCGCGCTGGGTAATCTGCCATCGGCCAGCCGTCCTGACCGGTGGTGAATTGACGCTACCGATGCTGGACCTGCAGTTTGACGCAGGTACCCGGTTTTACCAGGCACCACCCCATTTGAAAGCCAACAACGGCCTGCTCATCATTGATGACCTCGGACGCCAGAACTGCTCGCCAACCGACCTGATGAATCGCTGGATCGTCCCGCTGGACCGTCGGATTGATTACCTGTCGCTGCATACCGGTCATAAATTTCAGGTGCCGTTCGATGTGGTGGTCGTGTTTTCGTCCAACCTCCCGCCAGAGCGTCTGGAAGACGCCGCTTTTTTGCGCCGTATTGGCTACAAGATCCATATCGGCGCGCTCAGCCCGTCACATTACGAACAAGTTTTTCGTCATGCCTGCACGACATATGACGTGCCATTTTGTGCCGACGCCTTCGCTTATCTGCTGCAAGAACATTACGCCAAGGATGATCGGCCCCTGTTGGCGTGCCACCCGCGTGATCTGTTGTCACAGATTCGCGACCGCGCCATGTACGAGAGGCTTGCACCTCGGCTCGATACGGCGGCGCTGGATTGGGCCTGGAACAATTACTTCATTGGCACTTGATGCCGGTGATCACAAAAAAGAGCGCCGATAACGTGCCTTTTATCGACGCATACTGGAGAGTAGGCAATGAGAAACACCCGTGCATTAATGATGCTGGCAATCGCTGTTGTATTGGCACTGGGGGCCGTTGTGGTGGCCGCACGCTGGATCGGTGACCAGGCAGCGGTTACCACCAGCAAGGTCGCCGTGGCGCAAAACGATGTCAGTCTGGGCGCAAGGATGACACCGGAGATGGTGCGCATGGTTGACTGGCCAAGCAATGCGCTGCCGCCGGGTGCCATCACGGACCCGAAGTTGCTCGATACCCGTGTCACACGCGCCAGCATCCAGCGCGGAGAACCGATCATGGAAAGCAAGTTGGCACCGCCAGGTACCAAAGGAGGGCTCTCTGCGGTCGTTGCCGATGGCATGCGCGCAATGACCGTGCGCGTCAATGATGTGGTCGGGGTAGCTGGCTTCGCGCTTCCGGGTAATTTTGTCGACATCCTTGTCAACACTCAGGATGAGTCGGCGAAAACAACCACCAACCGTGACCAAAGCATCTCCAAGATCGTGCTCGAGCGTATTTTGGTGCTGGCCATTGCGCAGGAATCCAGTCGCGACGAAACCAAACCGAAAGTGGTCAATGCAGTCACGCTTGAACTCTCACCCGAGCAAGCCGAAAAACTCGACCTGGCCCGTAGCGTCGGCACGCTATCGCTGGTGTTGCGCAACCAGATCGACCCGAGCCCCGTGCACACCGATGGCGCAACGAAAACCAGCTTGCTCGATGTTCGGCCTAGTCTGGTGCCAATCGCTACACCCGTCATACGCCCGGTGGCCGTGCGTCGTGTCACCGAGGCACGCGCGCCAGTGCGCACCGAGCAGATCGAAGTCATCAAGGGTCTGGATCGCAGTACCCAACAATTTTAAGAATATCCAGAGAGGCAGTTGATGAATGCATTTGGTCACAAGGCTCGGACAGCGATGCGGGGAGCTGCACTGATAGCCACCGGCTTGATCGCGGTATCGGTGCAGGCGCAGAGCGCGATGGACACCGTCACTCCAGCCGCAAAAATACAGCCAAAGGTAGCGAATGCCCGGCCAGTCTTGCTGACTGCGGCCAAGTCGCCGATGACAGGCACGGCCTCTATCGCGCCGCAAATCTCTCTGTCCGAAGGTAAGTCCACGCTGATGCATCTGCCCTTTCCAGCGACGCGTTTGTCTGTGGGCGATCCGGCCATTGCTGACGTGATCCTGTTGAATCCCAGCGAGCTGTACTTGCTCGGAAAATCAATCGGCACCACCAACCTGATTCTCTGGAACCGGGGCAATGACGCGACCATTATCGATATCGCCGTCGGTATCGATACCACCGCATTGCAATCACGACTGTCTTTGCTGTTCGCAACGGAAAAAGACATTCGCATCACCACGGCAGCCGACACGCTGATTCTGTCCGGTACGGTGTCGGACACGGTCAAGGCAGAGCAGATCGTTGCCGTCGCAACCGCGTATGTGCAGCGTAATCCGGCACGTGGCACAGCGGCGGCTGCGCCCGCAGTTGCCCCTGCTGCCGGTGCTGCAGGTGCTGCTCCGGCAGCATCGCAAGGCATGGCTGCCAAAGTGATCAACATGTTGCAGGTCGCCGCTCCGCAGCAGGTCATGCTGGAAGTGAAAATCGCCGAAGTGTCGAAGACACTGGTCGACCAGCTCGGCGCCAGTCTCGGTGCAGCGCGCACCAACGGAGCCTGGACCTACACGCTGCTGGCTAACTTGTTGAGCAACAATCCCGGCCAGATCGGCGCGCGCAAAACGACGAACGGCAACTTTGCCACGCTCGATGCACAAAAACGCGACGCCCTCGTGAAGGTGCTGGCCGAGCCAACCATCATGGCCATCAGCGGCCAGGAAGCCAGCTTTCTGGCCGGTGGCAAAATCTTTATTCCGGTTAGCCAGTCCAATAATGGCGGCACCCCCACCATCACGTTGGAAGAAAAAGAATTCGGTGTCGCCGTGAAGTTCACGCCAACTGTCCTGGAAGGTGGACGGATCAATCTGAAAGTCGCGCCTGAAGTGTCGGACCTGAACAAGGAGGGGATCGGCATTACTGCGACCGGGATCTCGACCACGGCCATTTTGCCGTCGTTTACGACGCGTCGTGCCACGACGACAGTACAGCTCTTCGATGGCCAAAGTTTTGCCATTGGCGGGCTGATCAAGAACAACGTCACCACCAATATCAAGGCCTTGCCGGTGCTGGGTGAAGTGCCGGTTCTCGGTCCGCTATTTCGCAGTAGCGACTTCCAGACCGACCGCTCGGAACTGGTATTTATCATCACCCCCCATTTGGTCAAGCCATTGCCGGCCGATTACACATTGCCGACCGATGGCTATATCCCGCCTAGTCGGTCCGAGTTTTTCCTGGGTGGAAAAATGGAGGGCACTGCGCCGTCGCACATCACCACCCCAGCCGATGTCGCTACTGGCTTCGAACTCAAATAAGGGAAATCCAATGATGCACATCTTTTTCCGCCCTGCTTGTTTGCTGACGACGTTGGCATTGACCGGCTGTATCTCGACAACGCCGTATTACGACCAACATTTTGGTGAAGCCGTCAGCAAGCTCAACGCCATGCAAATTCTCAATCCTGCTGCTGCGACCAATACTGATCCGGTCGCAGGCATGGGGGGCAGGGAGGCGCGCAGTGCCTATGCCGATTATCAAAAATCGTTCGTCACACCTGTGCCACAGCCAGGGTCGCTGACCATCGGCGTGGGCGCGCGTTAATCCGCTTGTCGCCAAAAAGGACCTGACCATGAAATCGTTCGATACCAGACAGCACAGGCAAGCCGGCGCAGTGGCAATCGTGTTTGGTTTGACGCTGATTGTTGTGCTGGCGATGGGCGGCTTGGTCCTTGACTTGGGGCATCTGTATGTCGCCAAGGCAGAATTGCAAAATGCCGCGGATAGTGCGGCGCTTGCCGGCGCCAAGGAGCTCAACGAGAGCGCTGCGGGCATCATCAGTGCGGCTGATCAGGCGACCAAAATTGCGGCGCTGAATAATTTTAATTTTTCAACCGTGGTGGCGCTAGCATCGGCCAATATCGTCTTTGGCAGCACTCCGGATGGTCCCTGGCTGAGTTCCTCGGATGCCCAGTCCAGCCCGCAAGGCAAGACCTTCATCAAGATCGATACCGGAACCAAAACCTTTCCCACCTACCTGATGCAGGTAGTGGGCCTGAGCACGATCAGTACCGCCGGCACGGCGGTAGCGGGACGGTTTGTCAATGACATCACGCCAATTGGGGTCTGTGCGGTTGACCCCGCGAACAAGACCGCGAAATATACTTACTCGCCCAGCGGGCTGACCGAACTGGTCGAATTCGGTTTTCGTCGGGGTGTTTCTTACAATTTGCTCGGACTCGGCAAGTTGCCGGGGCAATCGGATCCCTACCTGATTAACCCGGTGGATGCGCCGCCCGCTTCGTGTGTCGCCTCTCACTCCAGTACCAGCTTCACCGCGCCATTCATGTGCATGGGAAGTAGCGCGGTTGTTACCGGTGGCACTGGCACGGTGTACACCAACACGGGCTTCACAGCCTCTTTGGATTCGTCTTTGAATTCACGATTTGATGACTACACATCACCTTCGGTATGTGATCCGGCGACGGCGCCACCAGACACCAATATCAAGCAGTATCCTTGCCGCGGCAGCACAGCTGGCTGTGTTGTGAATGCCTCTGGTGATGTCACTGTTACACCGCCTATCAACTGGATGGATCCGGCGGCCAATACGCTGCCGAGCCAGCAATCCATCAGCGTTGATCCTTCGACCAGCCAGCCGCTATATCGCCTGCCCAGTGCAACCGTGTCAACGCCTGTTCCGACGTCCGGGCCGCTAGGCGCATGGGTTGAGGTAGATAAATACGGTGCGCTTTGGTCCTATGGGCCAGCTTACAAGGCGACTAATGCGATTCCCCCTGCTGCTGGTGCTGCCTTTACACCAACAGAAGCCAATGCAAATACGCTGTACAGTCAAAAAGTCACCGCGCCAGCGTCGGCGCCGGTCTATTTCGATACCACAGGTACCGACAAATATCCGACTAGCGCGGGAAGCGGATTCGCGTCAGGCACTTCTCCGTCTCCGTATAACCAAACCAGCGGCACGTATTTTCAGGCACCATCGGCCGCCCATCCCGGTGTTGTCAATCGCCGCCTCCTCAATGTGATCCTGGTCGATTGCCGGGTTGCGCCGGTAGGTCCGGCATCCTGCGGGGCCATGAGTACCGTTGGAATCGGTCGATTCTTCATGACGACCAAAGCTGATTTTAGCGGCGGACCAAGCAAGCGCCATTTTGACGTCGAATTTGCTGGCCTGGTCGGAGCCGTTCCGAACTCCGAAATCAAGCTTTACCGGTGATGACCATGCGCCTACTTGCTACACCCTTCAAAAGACTCCGGAGCGACCGGCAAGGCGGTAGTGCCGTGGTCGAATTTGCGCTGATCCTCACCCTGATGATGACGCTGGTAGCGGGCATTTTTGAAATCGGGCGCGCCTTCTGGTACTACGATGCGCTGACAAAAGCCACCCGTGATGCAGCCCGCCTGATGTCGGTGACGAGCAAGACGTTGATCGCGTCGACGGGTGTGGCCGATGCCAAACAGGTCGTTGTCGATGCCGTTGTCAGTGCCGGTGTACCTGATTTCACCACGCCAAATGTTCGGGTTACCTGCCTGACGATTACTTTCATCGACACCGTCTGTACCGATAATGTGGCACCCGGTGGCGTGCGTGTGGAAATCACGGGCTATACGCTGATGATCGGCAAGTTCATTCCTTTTCTGCTGGGTTCGTCCCGGTCCTATTCCGCTGTGCTGGTACCGCATACCACGATGCGTTACATGCTTTGAACGAAAAAAATGCGCCTCTCACTTTCCTATTCACGAAGCAAACAACACGGTGTTGCCACCGTCGAGTTCGCATTGATCGCCATCATTTTTTTTACGATGCTGTTCGCCATTCTGGAGTTCGGACGCATGATGTACGTCTTTAACTCGACGCAAGAAGTAACCCGCCGCGGTGCACGGGAAGCGGTTGTGCGGTGGATTGACCAAATGGATGCGGTCAAGACACTGGCACTGTTTGGAGGAACTTCTTTGCCTGCCGGAGCCGAGCTGGCTGCCAGCAATATCAAGATCGAGTACCTGAAAAAAAACGGCTCCGTAGTCACTTCATTTCCCGTCGATCCCAGCGACAACCTGTCAGCCTGCGGTGACATCACCCGCGCCGATAACTGCATATTCAGCGTGCGCGTCTCGATCGTGAACCTCACCTACAAGCCGATGGTGAGCTTGTTCAACTTCCTTAGTATTGCGTTGCCGAGCTCTTCTTCGACCATGCATGCAGAGAGCATGGGATTCGAAACAATCTAGACGAACAGCACCATCGGCCATGCCATTTTTTTCGCCATCACCGTATTGAGGACTTGAATTGAAAATTGCTGTCATATCGAAAGACGATAACCACTTGCAGGACATCGCTCGGTTGTTGCGCGAACGCAGCTCGACGGATGACATCAACATCGTTTCGGGTGGGCTGGAAAAACTGGCGGGTATCGCCGACCTGACGATACCCGACGTGCTGATACTGGATGAACCGTCGATTGCCAATGGTGACCTCGATCGCCTCGAGCGATTGGGGCAGCTGTATCCGCGCATGGCGTTTATTCTGCTCTGCCAGCAGCAGTCACCGGACTTGCTGATTCAGGCCATGCGCGTGGGTGTGCGCGAAGTGCTGCCGTTTCCAGTGACGGCAGAGCGCTTGCTGCCGACGATTTCTCGTATCGAAGAGAAGCTCCGCAACCTCGCCAGGGCCAACGGCAAAGTACTCGCGTTCATCTCCTGCAAAGGTGGCAGCGGTGCGACTTTTCTGGCCACCAACCTGGGTTATGCGCTAGCCATGCAGGAAGGAAAAAGTATTGCGCTGATCGACCTGAATCTCCAGTTCGGTGATGCGTCATTGTTCGTCTCTGACCAAAAGCCGGTGGCTACACTGTCAGACATCGCCCTGCAGATTCATCGTCTGGATCTGTCTTTTCTGGCCTCCAGCATGCTCAACGTGACGCCCAATTTTTTTATACTGGCAGCACCTGACGATCCGGCCCGTGCTAACGATGTCAAGCCCGATCATATTGACGCAATCCTGACATTGGCACGGCGTCACTATGACTTTGTGTTGCTCGATATCGGGCGGGGTCTTGATGCCGTCAGTATTCGTGCACTTGACGAGGCCGACATGATTTTTCCTGTCCTGCAAACCACGTTGCCGTATATCCGTGATGGAAAACGCCTGCTAGATATCTTCCGGTCACTCGATTATCCGAAAGAGAAAATCAACCTGATCGTCAACCGCCATGACAAGGCGGGCGATATCAAATTGCAGGATTTGGAGAAGGCCTATGGCACTTCCGTTTTTCGGACCATTCCTAACCATTACGATGCAGCGGCAGCATCAGTCAATCAGGGCGTGCCTATTTTGAAGCTGGCGATGAATAGTCCGATTTCGATATCGCTGCAAGAGTTTGCGACCACTTTGTCGGGTGAAACGCAGCAACCCCAGCAGAGCTGGTTTTCCCGTGTTTTCAAGCGCGCCTGACAGTCATTGTCCGGTGTGGATTTATAGCAAGGAGTTGATGCAATGAACGCAAACGCCTTAACGATCAGAGAGCGTCTCGGTAATGCTTATATCGATAGCGCGACGCCGTTTCAAATGCCGCGGCCGATCGGGATCGAGAACCAGAGCTACCGGGAACTGAAGCTGCGGATACACCAGACCTTGCTCGAGCGTGTTGACCTGGAAGGCATGCAACGGCTATCGCAGGAGCAACTTCGCAACGAACTACGTCTGCTGGTCGAGCGCTTGCTGGAAGAAGACGCCGTCGCCATCAACGATGTCGAACGTAAAAACCTGACGCGCGATATTCAGAACGAAATGCTTGGTTTCGGACCGCTCGAAATCCTGCTGGCCGATCCGACTGTGTCCGACATTTTGGTCAATACGTACAAGCAGGTCTATGTGGAGCGACACGGCAAGCTCGAGTTGACCGACATCACCTTCAACGATGATGCCCACCTGATGAAGATCATCGACAAGATCGTCTCCCGAGTGGGGCGGCGTATTGATGAATCAAGTCCGATGGTCGATGCACGATTGCCTGACGGCTCGCGTGTCAACGCGATCATTCCACCGCTGGCGATCGATGGTCCGATCTTGTCGATCCGGCGATTTTCCGCAGAGCCGCTACGGCTGGCAGATCTGGTGAGCCGCAAGAGCATGACTGCCGAAATGGCAGAAGTCCTGCAGGGATTGGGAAAATCGAAAGTCAATATCCTGATTTCGGGCGGTACGGGGAGTGGCAAGACCACGATGCTCAATGTGTTGTCCGGCTTTATCAGTCCGGCCGAACGGATTGTTACCGTTGAAGATGCCGCCGAGCTGCAAATGCAGCAACCGCACATCGTCCGACTGGAAACGCGACCGCCGAACATCGAGGGCAAGGGAGAAGTCACCCAGCGCGCGCTGGTGCGCAATGCACTGCGGATGCGGCCGGACCGCATCATCCTCGGCGAGGTGCGCGGCGGCGAAGCACTCGATATGTTGCAGGCAATGAATACCGGTCACGAAGGATCGATGGCCACCATCCATGCCAACACCCCGCGTGATGCATTGATTCGGCTTGAAAACATGATCAGCATGGCCGCATCAAGCTTGCCGGCCCGTGCCATGCGCCAGCAGATCAGCTCGGCCATTGGCGTGGTCGTGCAGGTATCCCGTCTGACTGACGGCAAGCGCAAAGTCCTGTCGATCCAGGAAGTCACAGGTATGGAAGGAGAGATGATCACGATGCAGGAAATTTTTACCTTCAAGCAGACCGGCATGGGCGAGAACGGCGAGGTGCTGGGGTATTTCAGTGCGACCGGAGTACGACCACGCTTTGCCGAGCGGCTCCGTCATTTCGGTGTCACCGTACCCGATTCTTTATTTGATCCTGCCAGGCAGCAATTCTGATGGACACCCTCTATTACGTGTTCGCCACGTTGATCTTCATTGTCGTGGTCCTGTTGATCGAGGGGGCATACCTGTTCTGGAGTTCCTCGCAAGGACCGCAGGCATCACGTATTTCCCAGCGTCTTAAACTCTTGTCAGGCCAGCAAGCGAGCAACGTGCGAGCTACCTCAATTGTCAAAGAACGTTTGCTCAGCACGTTGCCGTGGCTGCAAAATTTGCTGTTGAACTTGCCACTTGTCGATGTGCTCGACCGCTTGTTGCAGCAATCAGGTATGGCATTGCGGGTCGCTGGATTTTTGGCGATGACGGTATGTGCGTTTGCTCTTGCAGCGATGACAAGTAGCCTGATGGGATTGCAATGGCTGATTTTGCTGGCATTTTCTAGTGCTGCTGCACTGCTGCCATTGCTGGTCGTGAAACGCGCCAGGGCCACGCGCATCGAACGCATCGAAGCACAACTTCCCGATGCATTGGACCTGATCGGGCGGGCAATGCGTGCCGGGCACGCTTTTTCGACAGCGTTAAAAATGGTCGGTGATGAAATGAAAGATCCGCTCGGCAGTGAATTTCAAACGGTATTTGATGAAATTAATTTCGGTGTCTCGATGCCGGATGCCTTGTCGAGTCTGGCAAACCGGGTGCCCAGCACCGATCTGCGCTACTTCGTCATTGCCGTGATGATTCAGCGTGAAACAGGTGGCAATCTGACCGAACTTCTCTCCAACATTAGCGCCATCATTCGAGATCGCATCAAGTTGCTCGGCCAGGTCCGCGTGTTGTCTGCAGAGGGCAAATTATCGGCATGGATTCTGGGCTTGCTCCCGTTCGGTACTGCACTTCTCATGCACCTGACCAACCCGACATTCCTCGAAATTCTCTACACCGACCGGGGAGGTCGGAAGCTGCTGCTTGTTGCCGGCATCATGATGGTGCTAGGTGTACTGGCCATGCGCAAGGTCATCAGGATTCGGGTATGAGCAGGTTCGTGTCTCTCTGTCGCCTTCAGCGGTCTTGTCTGACTGCCCAACATCGCGCTAACCAGCCATGACGATTCTTCAACTTGCCTTTCTTGGCGTGCTGTTTTTGGTGGTACTCGCGATTGCCCTGTTCGTCCTGCGCCGTCTGACTGGCAATCCGATCCAGGCACGTCTTGATGCCGCTGTTGGCGCGACCACCCTCAGCGGCCAACAGGGCCCCAATGCATGGGTCGTGAACTTCATCAAGCTGACGGGGCCGCTTGCAAAACTCTCTTTGCCAGACGAAGGAGCGGAAAGTTCGGTCATTCGCAGCCGCTTTGTGCATGCTGGCTTTCGCAACGCTTCTGCGCCGACGGTATTTTTTTCGGCCAAGACGATACTGGCGATTAGCCTACCCCTCTTGTCGTTTTTAGCCGTTGTATTTCTCAAGCTGAAACTGGTGCCCAACACGCAGTTACTGGTGTTGTTGCTCGCCGCCGCCATCGGCTATTACTTGCCCAACATCGTGCTCAATCATCTGATCAAGCAGCGTCAGCGCGAAATTTTCGAAACGTTTCCAGATGCGCTGGACTTGATGACCGTCTGCGTTGAAGCAGGTCTTGGTATGGACGCTGCGCTAGCCCGAGTCGCGGCAGAAATCGGCTTGAAAAGCGAAGTCCTTGCCGAAGAATTTCATTTGGTCACACTGGAATTACGCGCCGGTAATGCCAAGGAGAAGGCCCTGCGTAACCTGGCATTACGCACTGGGGTCGACGATGTTGATGCGCTGGTGGCCATGCTGATCCAGGCCGAGCGTTTTGGTACCAGCATTGCGGATTCCTTACGAATCCAGTCCGACCTGCTGCGCACCAAACGGCGCCAGCGTGCCGAGGAACAGGCTGCAAAAATCGCGCTGAAACTGCTTTTCCCATTAATATTTTTTATTTTTCCGGCATTGCTGGTTGTGTTGGTTGGACCGGCGTTTCTTCAAATTTATCGTGTCCTGTTGCCCGGAATGGCCGGTACAAACTAACCAGGAGTAATCCGTGCTTCGACTTCGTCCATGTGTCGCATTACTCGGCACTCTCCTGCTGCAATCGTGCAGTACGCTGGTGCCCACACAGGAGCTGGCATTCCAGCCCGTGCTGCGTATTCAGCACTCTCAGGAGCAGGCCGCAACGTACTACCAGATTGGTAAATACCATCAGGAGCGGGGTGAATTTCCGCGCGCGTTAGCGGCTTATACCCAGTCGATATTTCTTGATAGTAAACAACTGGACGCACGCAGCGCCATCGCCAGCATCGATTCGCAGCAGGGTCGTTTGCTCGAAGCAGAGGCGGCTTTCCTGGGGTTGATGATCGACTTCCCGATGGTGGCGCAGCCCGTGAACAACCTCGGTTATGTGTACTACCTCGAAGGAAAATATGCCGATGCGGTGAGCATCTTTCAGCGCGCATTGGCGCTCGACAGGTCAAACAAAAAGACCCGTAACAACCTCGACATGGCGCGCACGGCGCTGGCTCTGCTCAACGCCCCGGCGACTGTGAAGCTGGCAACGACGTCTCTCGCACTGCAAGGGCAACCGGCGTCATCGTCACTATTAGCCGTTCCAGCAGGACCGCTTGCGGGCTCCGGGCGTATGGAGGTGGTCCAACTTGCGCCGGCTGAGTATGAGCTCAAGCTGCGCGGTGGCGCGATGCAGTCAGCGCCAGGTGTAGCCGTGGCGCTCGGGGTGGCAACGGAAACAGCAAGAGCCTGCAACGTTGAAATTGCTAACGGTAATGGCGTCACCGGCATGGCGAGGCAAGTCCGGCAGGCACTTGTAAAACAGGGTATCGCAGTAAGTCGACTGACTAACGTCCGTCCGTATCGCCAGACTGAAACCGAAATTCAGTACCTTGCTGGCTACGAGCGCGAAGCGGCTGCCCTGAAAAAAGCGCTGCTGAGCAAGTCCGTGTTGGTCGCGGTGTCACAACTCTCTGGCATGGCCGACGTGCGTCTGGTGCTGGGGAAAGATACGGTAACGCGGAGTGCGTTTTCTGGCGTGCAGGACAACGTCGCGTCGCTGGCATTGAATGCACAGTGAGACTTAGCGCGATTGACGCGTCACCGTCGCATTGCCTCACGGCCGCGGCAATGACGGTTGCAGGGCACTGTAGCACCAGACTATTGATGACTACCATTTTCAGTGCAGCAGCCTGCACCCCTTCCACGTCCCGCTTTTGACGAGATCTTCCACCACCTCCTTGCACAGCGCGATGACAGTACTGGTCGCTGGCGAGACCGATAGCGTGTTGCTCGAGCACAGATACACATCCCGTGCAAAACCGGCGCCTATCGAATGCATTTCAATTTGCTGGTTCAAGATTTCTTCATGGGCCGCCGAGTAGGGCAGGACGGTGGCGGCCAGTCCGGCCCGTACCGCTGGAATCAGAATCGCCGAGGTACTGGCTTCGCCAAACAAGTTGAGGTTCAGGTGGGATTTCAAGAAGGAATGCTCCAGCCGTGAGCGCAAGGTGTTTGGCGCACTCGGCAGGATCAGCGGAAATTCGGCAATCTTCTTGAACGAGACGGCCTTCTTTCCGGTGATCGTACCGGGATAGGTCATCAGATAGAGCTCTTCACGAAACAACGGAGAAAATTCGATGTCCTTGGGCTTTTGCGGATCCGGCACCAGCGAAAAATCCACCCGTCCATGGCGCACCAGCGCAATCAGGTCGGCGCTGGGGACATCGACCAGTTCCAGCACGATAGACGGATAGCGCTCCTTGACAAAGCGCATCAAGCGCAGCGCCAGTAGCTTGGCGGTACTCGACGGCATGCCGACCGAGACGTTGCCGGTTACATCACCATCACTTTTTGATAGCAGGATGCGGGTATTGTCGACCTGTCGCAGGATGGTCTTGGCATGCCGGTACAGCAAATCGCCTTGCGGTGTGGCCTGGATACCGCGTGAACTCCGACTCAATAGCGCCACCCCGAGTTCCTCTTCCAGCAGCGTGATCTGCTGGCTCAAGGCCGGTTGGGCAATGTGCAGGCCTTCGGCCGCGCGGGTCATGTTTTGTGCTTCAACGATCTTGACGAAATAATTCAGTTGTTTCAGGTTCACGTGGATCTCCTCTGCGTTCGCACCGCGTCATCATCTGATGTGTCGCGTATTTGAGCCATAAGATTATCTTATGCTGCGGTCAGAAAACGGTATTTCCAACAACCCGGATTACTGCCTAGACTCCTTGCAAACAGATAAAAAGTTCATCAAGGAGACCCGCTGACATGACATTACCTCTTTCCGGCATCAAGGTGCTCGACCTGACCCGCGCATTGTCCGGTCCCTTTTGCTCAATGATCCTGGCCGATCTGGGCGCCGAAGTCATCAAGGTAGAACCGATTCCCAACGGTGACATGATCCGTCAGTGGGGACCGTTCGATCAGGACATCAGCGTCTATTACCTCAGTGCCAACCGCAACAAAAAAGGCATTGGTGTCGACTTCCGTCAGGCCGAAGGACTGGCACTGATCAAGGAGCTGGCACTCAAATCCGATATCGTCATCGAAAATTTCAAGGTCGGCACGATGGAGTCGATGGGGCTGGGTTTCGACGAATTACGTGCCATCCGTCCCGAGCTGATTGTCGGCTCCATCTCCGGTTTCGGCAGCACTGGTCCGGCGCGAGACTGGCCCGGTTTTGACCAGATTGCGCAAGGCTATTCGGGTTTCATGAGCCTGACCGGCACACCCGAATCCGGTCCTACCCGGGTCGGTACGGCCATCGGTGATCTGACCTCCGGCATGTGGGTGGCGATGGGGGTGATGGCGGCGTATATCGAACGTCAGCGCAGTGGTCTTGGCCAGCATGTCGAAACCTCGTTGCTGGCGAGCCTGCTCGGTTTGCTCAGTGTGCAGGGGCAGCGTTACCTCAGTGTGGGCGAGGTGCCGCAACCGTGCGGCAATGTGCATCCGGTCATCGCTCCTTACGGCACCTTCGAGACCGCCGACGGTCCGCTCAACTTGGCACCGGCGACGCACGACATGTGGGTTCGCCTGTGCGATGTACTGGAATTACCGTCGCTGACGACCGACCCGCGCTTCAAGGCCAATGCCGAGCGCATGCAGAACCGCTTGGCGCTCAAGGAATTACTCGAGTCCAGTCTGCGCAAAAAGAGTCGCATGGCTTGGACGCCGCTGATGATCGCCGCGGGGATTCCTGCCGGACCGATCAATTCCCTCGACGATGTTTTTGCTGACGAACAGGTCATCGCCTGCAAGCTCGTCGAGACGGTTGAGCATCCGATATTGGGAATGCTCAAACAAGTCGGATTACCCATCAAGCTAGCGGCCACCGCGCAGGGTTCGGTGCGCAGTGCCCCGCCAATGCTTGGCCAGCATACCGAAGAAGTACTAGCCGCTTACGGCCTGTCGCCAGAGGCGATACGGGAATTAATCAAAAAGAAAGTGGTGTTCCAACGTAGTTGACTGAGTTACTGAGTACGTCACTGAGGGCCGCGAGCATGACGACGGTGTTGTTGTCCGTCGGATGTGCACGCGTTATAAAAAATACGAATGGAGACAAGCATGAAAATCAAGAATCTGGTGGTTCTGGCAGCGGCTGTACTGACCATGGGCAGTGTGCATGCCGACACGCTGAAATTGACGCATCAATGGCCGCAGGGCGATGGGCGCGACAAGGGTGCGCGGCATTTTGTCGAGGAAGTGACCAAGCATGATCCGTCCTTCAAGTTCCGGATCTATCCGGGTGCGTCGCTGATCAGTAATCCGCTCAAGCAGATTGATGCGCTGTCCAATGGCTCGGTCGATTTGTCGATTTTTCCGCTGATTTACGGAGTCGGCAGGGCACCTGAATTTTCGATCACGATTTTGCCGGGCGCGATCAACAGCGTGCAGGATGCGATGCGCTTCAAGGGAACCGATTACGAAAAGCGGCTGCAGGAAATCGCCGAGAAGCAGGGGTTTCATATCCTGACCTGGTGGTGGACCGAAGGCGGCATTGCCAATCGCGTGCGTCCGATTACGACGCCCGATACGGTCAAGGGTCTCAAATTCCGTGGTGCCGATCGCACCATCGACACGATGCTCAAACAGGCCGGCGCATCGGTGTTTGCGATGCCTTCCACCGAGTTGTACAACGCGATGCAAACCGGTGTACTTGATGGCTTGATGACGTCGTACGAAAGCCTGATGAGCATGCGTCTGTATGAGCAGGTCAAGTACGCGACGCTGGGCGGGGATTACACAATGTTCGTGGTGTTCCAGCCATTGGTCATGTCGAACAAGGCATGGAATGCACTGACCCCGGCGCAAAAGAAAATTTTCGAGCAGGCCGCCGATGCAACGCAAGCCAATTTTAATGCTGAGCAGGACAAGCTCAAGGCAGACGTAGTCGCCAAATTCAAGGCAGCCAAAGTGGACGTGCATCAGATGACGCAGGCCGAGTACAAGCAATGGCTGGAGTTGTCCAGAAAGACCGCTTGGGTAGATTACGCCAGCATCAGTCCGGAAGCCAAAGGCTTGCTGGATGCCGTGGAAAAGCTCAGTAAATAAAGCTTAAAAAAAGCGCGGCGGTCCGTTCTGGTCCGCTGCGCTTCACGAGAAAAAATACGGAGACAAGACATGCATTATTTTAATCGCTGGGTCACCCGCGTCAGTAACGCCTTGGGCGTTGTCGCCGCCGGGCTGATCCTGGCGGCGACACTGATCATCACCTGGATGGTCTTCAAACGCAGTATCGGCATGCAGAATTCCTGGGAGCTGGAGCTCTCGATCGAGCTGATGATTGGCGCAATTTTCCTCGCCTCGCCGTTCACGCTGGCCACCGGCGGCCACGTCAAGATGGATTTGCTCGAAGCGATCCTGCCCGAGGTTCTCAAACACAAACTCGCGTTCCTCGCCAAGCTAGCCGGCTGTCTGATTTGCCTGTACCTCGGCTGGGAAGGACTGCGCATGGCGCAGCATGCTTTTGTCACCGGAGAGCGGGCGCTGGGTATCTGGCAGCCGCTGTCATGGCCCAAATACGCGACCATACCGGTCGGCATGTTCATGACTGCCTTGCAGTACGTGAGCACGATGCACAAGGAGGCCACATCATGTCAGAACTAGAAATTGGTGCGGTACTGTTTTTCGCGACGTTCGCCGTGCTGTTCTCGGGCATACCGATTTCATTCGGGTTGATTCTGGTGTCGATCGCTTTTCTGTATTTTTTTGGTGATGAAGGCGGCTTGTCAACAATCCCTTATACCTTCGTCGGTGAACTGTCTAATTTTGCGCTGTTGACCATCCCGCTTTTCGTGCTGCTGGGCTGCACGATCGGTGCGTCGCGTGCTGGCAAGGATCTCTACGAATCGCTGCATCGCTGGATGTGCAAAATACCCGGTGGTCTCGTCATCGCCAATATTTTTGGCTGTGGTCTGTTTGCCGCAATGTGCGGCTCCAGTCCGGCCACGGCGGCGGCGATCGGACGCGTTGGCATTCCCGAAATGATCCGGCGCAATGTCTCGCCGCGCCTGGCCACCGGGGCTATTGCTGCCGGCGGTACGCTCGGTATCCTGATCCCGCCATCGCTGACCTTCATCATTTACGGCATCGTTACTCACACGTCGATTGCGCGCCTGTTTCTGGCCGGCGTGATCCCCGGCATCATGCTGGTCATCCTGTTCGCCGCTTATGCCTGGGGTAGCAGCTATCGCCAGCTGCGCAATCATCCGCAGCAAGTCATCGAGAACTACACCCTCAGCGAAAAAATGTCGGGCCTCATTCGCATCCTTCCTTTTTTGGCGATCATTATCTCGGTCACCGTGGTGATGTACGGTGGCTTTGCCACCCCGTCCGAAGTGGCTGCGATTGCCGCCTTTCTGGCGCTGGTGATGGTGGTGGTCGTGTACCGGACGTGGCGTTTGTCCGAGCTCTGGCTGATCATGCGCGAAGCCGTACGCGAATCCTGCATGATCCTGATGATCGTCGCCGGTGCTGCCGTCTACGCGTACATGATGTCTTACCTGTACATCACGCAAAGTCTGGCGGAGTGGATGTTCAGCTGGAATGTCGGCAACCTGCAATTGATCCTGATCCTCAATCTGTTCCTGCTGATCGCTGGATTTTTCCTGCCGGCGGTGTCCATCATACTGATGAGCATGCCGGTGATTCTGCCGGTGCTCATCCACAGCAATATCGATCTGGTCTGGTTTGCCGTGGTGATGACGATCAATCTGGAAATTGGGTTGATTCATCCGCCGCTGGGACTGAACCTGTTCGTGATTCGCGGTGTCGCGCCGGACGTGTCGTTGCGCGACATCATGATGGGATCGCTGCCGTTCGTTGGCATCATGGTCTGCTTCATCGGTTTGCTGACCGCGTTCCCTGGTATCGCGACCTGGTTGCCGACAACCTTGATGGGGCCGGGCTGATAGATCAGGCTGACATGCCGGGCTGACATGTCGTCCCGGTACCGAAACTGAAGCCGGTTGCGACCGGCAATGACAAAGTAAAAAGGAAACAATGTCCGACCAACACCAACACCAAGATCAAGACCAAGATCAAGGCCTGGCACCTGATCTCACGATCAACGAGACAGTGGCGACGATCACGTTGCGCCGACCCAGCCAGCACAACCGCCTCGCACCGGAAGATTGCGAGGTGATTCGCCGCTACTTGACGCAGCTCGACGCTACGCCGGGATTGCACCTGTTGATTCTGACGGGGACCGGCGTCAAAACCTTTAGCTCTGGCTACACGCTAGGGGCGATCCGGGATCAGCTCGACAGCCGCTTTGAAGACATGCTGGATCAGCTCGAACGGTTTTCCTTGCCGACGCTGTGCGTGCTCAACGGCAGCGTCTACGGCGGTGCGACCGATCTGGCGCTGTGCTGTGATTTCCGCATCGGCGTGCAGGGCAGTCGGATGCTGATGCCGGCATCACGCATCGGTCTGCATTATTACCCCGGCGGGATTCGGCGCTACGTGACGGTATTGGGTCTTGCCGCATCCAAAAAACTTTTCCTCACGGCGCAGGCCGTTGGGGATCAGGAGATGTTGCGCATCGGTTTTCTCAACGAACTGGTTGCCACCGAAGCACTCGACACGGCAGTGCGCGCCTATGTGGACGCGATCCTTGCCTGCGAGCCCAAAGTGCTCGTGACCATGAAAGCTGATCTGATGGCCCAAGCGCAGGGTGTCGCCGTCGAGTCCGTGCTGCGCGGCCATTACGCGCACTCCCTGAAGTCGCCTGAACTGCTGGCCAGACTGGATGCGATGAATAAAAACTAGCGTAGTTGATGCCGGGTTTTCATGGCCGGCAGGCAAATACCTCAGGGTAGCAACCGGCTAATCGCCAGTGCGATCAAGATGCCGGTGGCGATGCCACCGCAAATCTCGATTTTGGTATGGCCCATGCGCTCACGCAGCGGCTTGCGTTCGACGCTGCCTGCATTGGCTGTATTGAGCACATTGATGTGTTGCGCATGCTTTCCGACATGCTGGCGCAGGCTGTTGGCGTCGATTATCACAATCACGGCGAGAGTCACCGCGATGCCGAATGCCGGGTGCGAGATGCCTTCGCGCAGGGCAATCATCGTCGCCATGCTGGTGACAACCGCGCTATGGTTGCTTGGGAAGCCGCCATTGCCGATCAGGTCAAATGCCCAGCGGCGCGTGCGCATACTGTTGATCAGGAATTTGATCGGACCGACCAGGGTCCACGTAATCAATGGGGTTACTGCGTAGACAAGTGTCATCGGGTTGGTCTTTTAAGGTTGGATGCGGGAATGCTCTGGCGAACGCGTCCGACACAATAAACCTTTCCCCTGCGATGTGGGGCTGGCAATCACCAATTGGATTCTTTGACACGGCGTTGCGAAGGGATTTATTCAAGATGGACTGCTTTGTGCGGTGCGCGTGGTTCATCCTGCATTGCGCTGAGTCGCGTGCCCAGTTTGGCAAGGCTGGTGCCAAAGTTAATTTTTTGGTAGCCCATCGCCAGTTGCACACCGACCGACTGAATCGGGGTGCGTCGCGTCAGGAACAGCCGCTTGTCGTACAACATGACTGCCAGCATGACTTCATAGGAGCGTCGCCCAAACCTGCTGCTGAGCAGCGTTTCAATGCGCATCATCTCGAGATCGCTGGGGCGGTCGGTGTGCTGCATCTCGTTGAAGCATGCCGGTCCCATCATCTGTACTGCCTGCAGCAGAGGCTGCATGGTGGTACGCATGTCTGGTGGTGGTTCCAATAGCGTATTCCAATGCCGGGCGGCCTCTTCCGGCGTGTCGGTGGCAACGAAATGACGTAACCGCTGGAGGTAGTCGTCTACTGGCTTGGGTGCATTTGATGGCAAGCTCTGTTTGCGACACGCCGCGCGCAGTGCAGGACCGTGCAAGCGGGCCTGCAGCAATCCGGTCTCGATGACCGCCTTGATCAGCGCTGGTTCTGGCGGCAAAGCCAGCAGTTCGGTACCGCGCGCAGCGAGTTCTCGCACTGTCTCGCTGAGCGAAGCTGCACTCGCACCGGCATCCATGCGAATCACTGTGCCCTCTGCGGGGTTGACCCACGCTGCGCGCAGCTTGCCCTGGATATGCGGCAGCCACAGCAGCACGCTGGCCGGACTGTGAGGACGGGAGATCGTGCTCAGTATTGGCAAGCGTTCGTTGAAAATCGCGCGCACTGTTTTTTCATCGAGACACAATTGACGGGCCACGCTGAGAAAAGAGTCCGACAAGGCCATCTTTGCCACTAGTGTAACCATCCGCTCGGTGGCGCGGTGGCGCTCTGACACGCCCGGTACGGGTTCATTAAAGGTCTTCAGGCAGGCATTGCAGCGCATGCGTGCACGCTTGACATCCAGGTCGACGCGCTCACCATCGAACGCCAGGTCGCGTACGCGAAGTCCCATGCGGCCGTAGCGCACTGTGCTGGGCGATTGGCAGAGGGTGCAACGGCACGGCCGATTGTCTGTCTCCAGACTGACCACCATGCCGTCAGGCGTTCTTCCGATCGACGTCAGACGGACGTCTGCTAGCGGCTGCAACCAGAGGGTGTTTTCGGTTGCCATCAGGGTGTAGAAAAATTCAGAATAATGCCTCTTTGCATGCGGATTTATTTATGGACTTGAAAAAGCGATAGTACACACCAAGTGTAGGTGCTTGAAGGTAAATAGCTCTATTAAATCCCTTATAACTATTTCTCCCGTGGACAAAAGCCAGTTTGAAGACTATTGTCGGCGCGTCAGAAAAGGTACATAAGATATTCTGTAACCAAGGTTGAGCGATATCGGGCTGAGCACCGATCAAAAATAATAATCAAGATGGGAAATTCATGAAGCATTTTCGAATATCGTTTTTAGTAACCCTTATCTGTTTGGGTTTGTCCGCATGGTGGGGCTATACGCATGGCGGAGTCAGCACGGCATTCGCGGCGCTCGGTATCGCTGTCATCCTGAGCGTGATGGAGGTGTCGCTGTCCTTCGATAACGCGGTGGTCAATGCTTCGGTACTGAAAAACTGGGACAAGTTCTGGCAGGATCTCTTTCTGGGGGTGGGAATCATCATTGCCGTGTTCGGCATGCGCCTGATCTTTCCGCTGGTAATCGTCGGTACTGCCGCTGACCTGGGTATTGGCGAGGTCTGGACGATGGCGTTGAATGACCCTGCTCAATACGCAATGCACCTGACTAACCATCATGCAGAAGTCGCTGCCTTCGGCGGTGTGTTCCTGTTGTTAGTCTTCCTTAATTTTCTGCTCGACGACGAAAAAAAGGTGCACTGGCTTGGTATAGTCGAAGAAAAGTTGGGTGCTTTCGGAAGAATTTCGTCGGTCCCGGTGCTGGTGGCGCTTGTGGTAGTGCTCGGGATGGTTGGCTTGGTCGATCCGGCCAAACAAGCCGTGGTTCTGACAGCAGGTATCTGGGGCATCGTGACTTACGTCGGTGTCGACGTCCTCAGCAAGCTTCTTGAAGGCAGCGGTGGAGGCGATGTTGGTGCCATCGTCAAGCGGGGCGGTATCGGCGCCTTCCTGTATCTCGAAGTACTTGATGCCTCCTTTTCCTTTGATGGTGTTATCGGCGCCTTCGCCATCACGAGCGACGTGATCATCATCATGCTTGGCCTGGCAATTGGTGCGATGTTCGTCCGTTCGATGACCGTCTATCTGGTCCGTCAGGGCACGCTTGACGAATTTGTTTATCTTGAACATGGTGCCCATTACGCCATCGGTATTCTCGCGTTGATCATGTTGGCCAGCATGAAGTATCACGTCTCCGAGATCTTTACCGGTCTCATCGGCGTGGCGTTTATTGCTGCTTCGTTATGGTCGTCGGTCAAATACAAACGTCAGGCAGTCCTCGATGAGGCCGAGACCGACGATGAGGACGAGGTCAAGGCATAACGCAACAGGAGAATGGTGTGGCAATCAGCTTGCAAAAGGGTGGCAACGTCAACTTGACGAAGGGCAATCCGGCGTTGAAGCAAGTACTCGTCGGGTTGGGCTGGGCAGCCCGAGCCTCCGGAGGGGCGGATTTTGATCTGGACGCCAGTTTGTTTATGGTGCAAGAAAACGGAAAAGTGCGCGGCGACCACGATTTCATTTTTTACAACCAGCTTGCGTCACTCTGCGGTTCAATCGAGCACACGGGTGACAATCAGACGGGTGAAGGCGACGGCGACGATGAGGCCATGAAGGTCAAGCTCGACAGCGTCCCGGCGGAGATTGTGCGTTTGGTGGTGGTAGTGACGATTCATGATGCCGCTTTGCGCAAGCAGAATTTCGGCATGGTCGAAGAGGCCTACATCCGGATTGTCAACCTCGAGACGAAAACAGAAGTTGTCCGGTTTGATCTTTCCGAAGATTATTCGACACAGACCGCGATGGTCTTTGCCGAGGTCTACCGGCATCAGGGTGAGTGGAAATTCAAGGCGGTCGGCCAGGGTTATGCGGGCGGGCTTGAAGCGGTGGCGAAGCAGTTGGGCGTGCAGATTGCGTAACTAGTTGGCAGCTTTGGCTGTTACGCAGTGGTGTGTCCCTCTTCACTTTTGATTTATTTTATTAGGAGAAATTCAATGGCAATTAGCTTGCAAAAAGGCGGCAACGTCAACCTCAGCAAAGAAGCACCAGGCCTGAAAAAAATCATCGTTGGCCTCGGATGGGATCCGCGCGCAACCGATGGTTCAGCGTTTGATCTGGACGCCAGCGCGTTCATGCTGAAAGTCGATGGCAAGGTACGTGGCGATCTGGATTTCATTTTTTACCGTAATTTGAAGGCAGCCGATGGCTCCGTGGTTCACGCCGGTGACAACACCGATGGCAGTGGCGACGGCGACGATGAAAAGCTGACGGTGGATCTGACATTGATCCCTGCCGATATCGACAAAATCTCGTTCGGCGTGACCATCCATGAAGCCGAACAGCGCAAGCAAAACTTTGGCATGGTGTCGAAAGCCTACATCCGTTGCGTCAATGCTGAGGGAAACGGCGAGCTCACACGTTACGATCTCTCCGAAGACGGATCGACCGAAACTGCGATGATTTTTGGTGACCTCTACCGTGCTGGTAGCGAGTGGAAATTCAAGGCGGTTGGCCAGGGCTTCAAAGGCGGTCTGGGCCCACTTGCCCAGTCGTTTGGCGTCAACGTCTGATCAAGTAACTAAGCGGTGGTATTGCGGGAGGAGTCTGTGTAGCAGGTCCTCCCGTGTCAGTTTGCCGTACCAGTCGCGGCGTGAACGCAAACCCGGTGGTGCCAGGTCAACACCTGTCGCCAACTGGCGCTCTCTGTTTTCATGCACTTGTCGGTTTTCCGGTCCAATTCAAGAGAGGTCTCAATGCCGATTTTCACAGTGACAGGCGATGTAGATCCGTTTTTGCATGTCGCATTCCGGCAGGGTGAAAAAATCTATTGCGAGTCGGATTCGATGGTGATGATGGAAGCCAATCTTGATCTGAAGGGCCGAATGACCGGCGGGATCATGGGTTCGCTGATGCGGCGTATGGCCAATGGAGAATCATTTTTTCAGCAGCACATCGAAGCCGTGCGCGGTGATGGTGATTGCCTGCTGTCACCGACATTGCCGGGCGCGATGGAAATCATTGACATCGGTACGACCACCAAGTACCTGCTCAACGATGGTGCCTTCGTGGCAGCGACTTCGGGCGTCGAGATGAAGTCGCGCATGCAAAGCATCGGCAACGCGCTGTTTGCGCAGTCTGGCGGCTGGTTCGTCATGGAAGCATCGGGCAGCGGCAAGCTGGCCATCTCGGGTTTCGGATCGCTGTTTCAGCTTGATGTCGTCGCGGGCAAAGACGTCATCATCGACAATTCGCATGTCGTCGCTTGGGACAGTACATTGAAGTACGAAGTCAGCGTAACGACCACCGGTGGTGGCGGACTCGGCGGCATGATAGGCGGGATGATCAACTCGCAGACCAGCGGCGAAGGGGTCGTTCTGCGTTTCAAAGGCAACGGAAAAATTTTTGTGTGTTCGCGTAATCGTGATGCTTTTTTGGGCTGGATGAAGAAAGAACTCTCCGGCTCCAAAACCAGTCGTTGAGGTTGCTTGCAATGCCGTGTCGGAGGGTGGGCACGGGGTTATCGTGCCCACGCG
This sequence comes from Minisyncoccia bacterium, assembly GCA_047621345.1. Lineage (GTDB taxonomy): Bacteria > Pseudomonadota > Gammaproteobacteria > Burkholderiales > Burkholderiaceae_D > Actimicrobium. The sequence goes on from JBLHLW010000012.1 coordinate 79,045, forward strand.
AATGCACCGCCGGCACGCGACCGGAATTGACGGGCATGGCTGGTGCGCGCGCGTGGGCACTACAAGCCGTGCCCACCCTACGTAGGGTGGGCACGGGGTTATCGTGCCCACGC